>DATGZX010000020.1:0-7143 GCA_035296965.1 Gemmataceae bacterium | reverse complement strand
GCGTCCCGGGCGCGGCCAGCCACTGCTCCATCTGTTGTCGCTGCTCGGGGGATAAAGGAAGAGGCGGTTTGGAACGAGGCATGGCCCATTGTGGGGCAGGCCAGATTATATGTCAAGTTATTTGCTGGACACTACACTAGCACATAGTCGCAAATTAGATCGTTTGTTTTCTAAATTTTGCAGGCAACAGGGTGAGGGGGTGCCCGGTACTAAACACTAAACTCGCGTCCCATTCTGGGAAAAAATGGCAGCCGCAAAACCATGCCTGCTCCACTGGTTCATCGTCCTCCGTACCGTAGGAACTGCACATCCTCAAGCGCAGAATAGAGCCTCAGAGCTGAAGGCAACCGGATCAGCATTCTCCTCCAATCGCCGCCGGCGCAGCCTGCAAGGTCCTCAATGGCGGAAAGCGACCCACAAATTCGGGAAGAACCAGTCTGCACCCTCTGGCAGCGCATGCTCGAAACTGTGCTGGGAGTGTGCTTGCTAGCAGGCGTGATTCTGATGGTCCGCTATTACCCCGCTGCGCGGCCCATCGATCTGCCGAGGAAGAACGATCTCCAGAAGCAAGTGCAGCAACTCTCGCGCGAAGTGCAGCAACTCCAACAAGAGCAAGCTATGCCCGCGCTGGTCCTGCACCGCTACCGCAATTCCATCTGCTACATCTTTGGTATCTACCAGGTTGGATTCCCAGGCCACCAACCCGAATTCCGCGCGCGCATTTCTGGCACCGGCTTCGTCGTCTCCGACGGGCTGCTCGCGACCAATCGTCATGTCGCCCAGCCCTGGTACGAAGATCCCCAGTCGACCCTGTTGATCCGCAAAGGTGCAACGCCGCGGCTGGAAAAGCTGTTGGCCTTCTTTCCCGGCCTGCCCACGCCGGTGAACATCACCCCAGCGGTGCTGTCGGCGCAGGGAGACTTGGCCGTCCTCCGCATCGAGGACACGCAGGCCGTGCATCAGCTTCGGCCGCTACCTCTGGCTGCCGATATCCCAAATCCCGGAGAGTTGGTCGCCGTGGTTGGATATCCCATGGGGGTGCTGGGCATGGTGGCGAAATCACCCCCCGCCGTCTACGACCGGCTGGCCTACCGCCGCGACGACCAAGGCGCCGCCAACGAACTGGCCGCGCTCTCGCTGATCCGCCCCTCCTCGACCTGCGGGCATTTGGGAGATATAGTCGGCGACAAACTCATCTACGACGCGCCCACCGCCCACGGCGGCAGCGGCGGCCCGGTGTTCAACTCGCAAGGCGAGGTAATCGGTGTCAACGCGGCGTACATCGACGGCTTCTCCGGCGGTACCCTGGGCGTCTCTGTCCGTGCCCTAAAACCATTGATCATTGCAGCAAAAACTAAAACCACGCCAGCAGCCTCTCAAGACTAAGAATCACAGGTGACTAACACATCCGTGTCCGCAGATCACAGACGCCAGAGGTTTCCGTAAACAAAATCTCTTAACCGACGTCATCCTGAACACGGCTTCAGCCGGGTGAAGGATCTCGCGCGTAGTGGCCATACTGTATGCGAACGCCAAAACACTTCTACGTCTACGTAATGACGAACAATCCCCGATCCCATCTGCTGTACACGGGAATCACCGGCGACCTTCCCCGCCGCGTATTCGAGCACAAAAACACTGACGCTGCGATTCAACGCGAGAAGCAAATCAAAGGCTGGTGTCGAAGCAAGAAGATCAAGCTGATCGAGAGTATGAATCCTCACTGGCACGACTTGGCGTCCGATTGGGAAGATCTATACAAGCCTGTCGATCGCACCCCTGCCAACCCGCGCCAGATCCTTCGCGGCCTGACGGCCACTCAGGATGACGTCAAGTGAAGGGGAGCATGCTTTCCCACTAGAACCGTTTGATCCAACCAGGCTCCCTCACGTGCTCCTCGTCCAGACGGCGCAAACGAGCCGCCATGATCCCAGGCCTGCCCAGATAACCAACCACTCTTCGAGGATCCTTCCGGTCCACGACTGGCAGACGGCCGATGTTATTGCGCAGCATCTTCGAGGAAGCATCGTGCAACGTCTCGTCCGGATATGTAACCACAACCTCGCGTGTGCCGGCGTCGAACACGCTCGAGGCCCCACTCGGATCCGCCTCCAGGGCCCGCATGACATCGCCGCGGGTGATCACGCCCGCCAGCTTGCCATCGGAGTCCAGGATAAACATTCCCTGGTGCCGGCAAGCCTCGGGATCGCGCCGGGCGATGAGGTCCGAGAATTCGCTGACTTTCATGTCGGCGGGAAGCGCCGGCACGTCGGGATCCATGGTCTCGGAAACTCTGACCTGCTGCAGTACATCAGCTTCGTAGTCCTGATGGATGTGCAGCCCGCGCCGCGCCAGCTTCTCCGTCATGATCGAAGCCCTCGGCATGAGCCACATGGCAACGCCATCGGCAATCACGCTGACCAGCATCAGCGGCAACACCGAGTTGTAATCGCGGGTGATTTCGAAAGCAAAAATAATGAACGAAAACGTAGCCCGAGACGCCGCGCCGAAAACCGCTCCCATCGCGACCAATGCGAAAGCTCCTGCCGACAGATTCGCCGTGGGAAAGATTCGATCCACGCCCATTGCAAAAACACCGCCCATCGCCGCGCTCGACATGAACATGGGCGCCAGTAGTCCGCCCGATGTCCCTGATCCCAGCGAGATAACCAGCGCCGCCGCTTTCGCCACCATGATCACCAGCAGCAGTTTCCACGCCAGATTCGCATTCAGGATGTCACCGATCGTGTCGTAGCCCACGCCCAGAATTCGGGGCACGAAGTAGCCGATGATCCCCAGGCCCAGCGCCCCGATCGCCGGCCACCAGAGTTCATCCACCGGCAATTTCTCGAACTGATCTTCAGTCCAGTAGAGCAACTTGCTGAACCCCACCGCGGCCAATCCGCAGACCAGTCCCAGCAGCAAATAAAACGGCAGCGCATGCGGGATGCCGAAGTCCATGGCCGTGACCTTGAACATCGGACCCGCTCCCAGCAACTGCATGTGGACCGCGGTGGCCAGCGTGCTCGCGATCACCAGCGGAATAAACGATCGTGCCTTGAATTCGAACAGCAGCAGTTCGATGGCCAGGATCACGCCCGCGATAGGTGTATTGAAAGTCGCCGACATGCCAGCCGCCGCGCCGCATGCCAGCAGCACCTTGCGTTCTGATGCAGTAGTGTGAAACGCCTGTCCGACCAGCGAACCAACCGCGCCCCCGGTTTGAATAATCGGCCCTTCCGCGCCGAAAGGGCCGCCGGTACCGATGGCGATGGCCGCGGAAATCGGTTTCAGGATCGCAACCCGAGGCTCAATGCGGCTGCGGTTCACCATGACCGCTTCCATGGCCTCGGGGATGCCGTGTCCTTTAATCTTCGACGTCCCGTATTTCGCCATGAAGCCGACGATGATTCCGCCAATCACCGGGATCGGAATCACCCACAACCCGAGCTGGTTGTGGCGCGCGCTGAGGAACTCGGCGACGAAGCGGTGGTAAAAGAAAATATTGGTGAACAGGCCGATCAACTTATACAACACGAACGCGATCAGGCCCGCCAGCAGCCCAATCCCTGCCGCAAGGAATGACATCAGCACCATGCGAAACTGCGCCGGTTCGGCTATCCTGATGTCTCCAACTTGTCCGCCCGTCGCCGCAATTGTCGCCGGAGGCGAACCTCCGTTCTTGGTGCCGCTTTCTGACATCTATTTCTTTCTGCCGGTGGTCGCCGAAGTTTTGACTGGGATTCGCTTGGAATCTCTTCCGGTTTGCATGGCCTGCTTGAGAGCAGCGACCAGCGCCGGTCCTCGCATCCGAAGCTCGTCCTTGTGATGCAGCGACAACTCGCGCAATACCTTTTCGCCTTTTGCGGTCAGCGAGAGCAGGACCTCGCGCCGGTCCTCGCCACCACGATGCCGCCGGACGTAGCCGCCCGCAGCCAGCCGATTTACCAGTTCGACCGCACTGTGATGCTGAATCTGCAGCCGCTCCGCCAGTTCTCCAATCCGCGGGTGAGTTCCCGTGGGCAGGCCCTTCAAGCTCAGCATCAACTGGTGCTGCCGCGGTTCCAGACCGGCTTCGCGCGCAGCCCGCTCGCTGAAGTGGAGAAAACGGCGAATTTGATAGCGCAACTCCGCCAGGGACTCATAGTCGGCCAACGTCAATGACTTTTCCATGGACGCAGATTATATCGTATCAAGAGGCATACTCAATATTGATATATCGTAGCACGATATATACGAGAAAAAAAGAACCCCCGAGACCGACCAAGTTCGCGTGCCGATCCGCCTCGTGCCGATGCGTGATTTCCCACCGAGGCTCCCCACCGTTTAAAATCCCTAGTCCTTACTATTCTGACTGGAAACGAACAATGGAGGCCGGGCGTCCCGCCCGGCCGGACGGGCGGGACGCCCGTCCTCCATCAAAACTGAAAGGTGACGCCGTGATCTCACGCTATACCCGCCCTGACATGGGCCGCATCTGGAGCGACGAAAACCGCTTCCGCACCTGGCTGACCGTGGAAGTGGCCGCCACCGAGACCCTGGCCCAGGCGGGCATGGTCCCCAAAGATGCCGCCAAGGCCATCCGCAAGCGCGCCGACATCGACCTGCGGCGCATCCACGAAATCGAAGCCGAGGTGCAGCACGACGTGATCGCCTTCACCACCGCCGTCGCCGAGATCGTTGGTCCCGAGGCCCGCTGGTTTCACTATGGCCTGACTTCCAACGATGTGGTGGACACGGCCCAGGCCCTGCTCATCGGCCAGGCGTCTGCCATCATCGCCGCCGATCTCGAGCGCCTTTCCGAGATCCTCGAGCGCCGGGCCTGGGAGTTTAAGGACACGCCCATGGTCGGCCGCACTCACGGCATTCACGCCGAGCCGATTACGTTTGGCTTCAAGCTGGCCAACTGGTATTCCGAAACGCAGCGAAATATCGAACGCTTCCAGGGAGCCTCCGAGGACATGCGAGTGGGAAAGTTTTCCGGCGCCGTGGGAACCCTGGCCCACCTTAGCCCGGAGTTGGAAGAAAAAATCTGCGCCCGGTTAGGATTGAAGGCCGCCGCCGTATCGTCGCAGGTCATCCAACGCGATCGCCACGCCTACTACCTGGCCACGCTGGCGGTGATCGCGTGCACCCTGGACAAGATCGCCACAGAAATCCGCCATCTGCAACGCACCGAAGTCCGCGAAGCCGAAGAGTTTTTCAGCGAGAAGCAGAAGGGATCCTCCGCCATGCCGCACAAACGCAATCCGGTAACGTGCGAGCAGATCAGCGGCCTGGCGCGCGTGGTACGCTCCAACGCGCAAGCTGGCTTTGAGAACGTGGCCCTCTGGCACGAGCGCGACATCTCGCATTCCTCAGTCGAGCGCGTCATCATTCCTGACTCCACCACCCTGGTGGATTACATGCTGCAGAAAACGTCCAACCTTATTGACACAATGTTCATCTATCCGGAGCGCATGAGGCGCAACCTCGAGAGCACGGGCGGCCTGGTTTTCAGTGGACAACTCCTGCTCGACCTGGTAGAGCACGGCGTCTCGCGGGAAGATGCTTATCGAATGGTGCAACATCACGCCATGCGTGCCTGGAAAGAAGACCTGAATTTCCATGACCTGGTATTGCAGGACAAAGAGATCACGCGCCGAGTACCACGCCAGCAGGTCGAGCATGCCTTCGATCTAAAGCGCCAGTTACGCAATATCGACAAAATTTTTGCGCGAGTCTTCAACCAGAGGCGCACACCCGCAAGGCCAGGCCGAAAGCGGAATCACTAAGCCCTTACAGAATCGGTTGACGAAGACTATGTTCAAAGACTCAGGACTTTTCCCGCGCCGCTTCCAACAGCCGAATCAGTGATTGCAGCCGCTCTTCGCCCAAGCGACCCAAGACTTGGCGATGAAACTCCGCGACTTTGCGGTTCAGGCTCTTCAGCAGGTCCAGCCCTGCCGGCGTGATGCGAGCTTTGATCACCCGGCGGTCCGTCTGCTCCCGGCTGCGCTGGATCAGTCCCCGGCGCTCTAACCGGGCCAGCAAGCGGGTGATGTCGGGATCGCGGTTGATCATCCGCTCTCCGACTTCGCTGCACGCCAGCCCTTCCGCCCCCGCGCCCCGCAAGATCCGTAGCGCGTTGTACTGTGTGGGCGAAAGCCCGTGCGGCTTGAACATCTCGGCGGCGCGCCACTCCAATTGGTCGGCGGTACGCAATAAGGCGACGAACGCCTGTTCTCCCAGGCGACTCAAGCCTTTGTTCCGCAGAATCTCCGCCTGACTGCCCTCCGGCATCACGTTTGCACTATATTCGTTACCAAGACTAGCTTCAAGCCGCTGCAAATCTTTACATTCTGGCGCGCCTGCGTTGCATCTCATCATTTAACTAACCGGTTAGTAAAGCAGGTGAGAGGACAAAAAAATGACAACTTTTCGTCGGACTCTGGGTTCATTCCTTGCAGGGGATCGGAGGGTCCAGTTTATGAAAGCTTTTCTTCGAAGTTTCGGTTGGTTTGTTGGAGTGAGCGTCTTAAGCGCAAGCATGGTCGCGCAAACGACTAGCGCGAGCCGCTACGATGCCACCATCCAAGCCAAAGTCTCACAACAACTCGCAACCAAAAGTCAATTCCACAACGTCCAAGCCGCGGTTGAGGATGGCATCGTCACTCTAACCGGCAGCGTCGAGATTTATCAACAGAAGCTGGATGCGGCCAGGAAGATCCGCAAGACGCAAAACGTCCAGGGAGTACGGAACCTGATCGCGGTGAATGGCAAAAACGTTTCCGACGTCGAACTCGCGGCGCAACTCGACCGCAAGCTCTACTACGACCGCCTGGGATACGACAATGCGTTTAACTTCGTCACCGCCTCGGTCAACAATGGCGTGGCCACCATCAACGGCGAAACCCGTACGGAGGTCGACCGCGACTCCGCTCTAGCGCTGGCCAACAACACTCCCGGCGTAAAGGACGTGGTGAACAACATGAAAGTCGCCCCCGTATCGAACTTCGACGATGACATCAGAATTCGTGCCCTGCCGGCAATCTATCGCGATCCCGTGCTGAGCCGATACGCAATCGACCCAGCCAAGCCGATCCGAATCGTCGTCGACCGCGGCACCCTAAGCCTCTACGGCGTGGTCGGCAGCACGATGGA
>DATGZX010000019.1:0-5308 GCA_035296965.1 Gemmataceae bacterium | reverse complement strand
GAAGGAAGCCGCCACCGCGCCTATGCCGAGATGCTGGGTGTTCGCGACTACATCCGCAAGCCCTTCGCGATGGAAAAGCTTGTCCGCGCCATCGAGCGGGTCATGGGTCTGCGAGCCCGGGGCAGTGAGCCCGGCGACGACGAGCCCTGAGTCGGCTGAGAGTGGGGTGGCAAATTCTCGACGCAAGGATGGATGATAGATAGCAGGTGACGGATGGCAGTGCCCTCGGTAATGCGCTGTGTCAGGGTTCCGCTAGCAGTGGAGCAGAATCCAACGCCCTGGCGTCCAATTTCCTGGACAGCGGTCGCGAGGCCGTCTCACAAATTCCCGGCGAGCGGGCCACTGGTGAGACTTTGAAATGGAGATGAGTTTGCGAGACGCGAATCGGCCTGCCGGGCTAGCCGTCGCGTCGCCGCCCGGCGGATCTCGTTTAAGGGCCGGTTTATGAGACTGGTTGTCGGCTGTGCTTTGGGGGGCAATCCACGCAGGGGCCGCATTCGTAAACGTAGCGGCAAGGACCCTGGCTGCGTGGATTGCACAAAAAGACGCACCGGCTTCGAGGTGACGCCCATCGCAGCAAATTGCTTCGATCGATCAAACCGGAGCGTGCAACGCCGCTCGGAACAGCCGCGACGGTTATGGTCCGGTTCCTAGCGCGGCCCAATGATCCGAGGTCGTCCGAGATCCTCCAGATGAAGGGGCAATTCGTCGGCTATCGGGTACGGCAGATGACACCGATTTGCTGGTGACGAGGTCGTGCAGTGTAAGTGTAAAGGGGGTCATCCTGCACAAAACCAGAAAACGAAAAATCTGGCCAGAACCCCCTTGAATCGGGGGAACCGGGATATCAGGATGCAAGAAGAACCTACTCACGGTGTGGCAGGGTTAGCATAGGCTGATGCGAAGTTGGCCTTGACAGCCAAGTTGGCAGACAACGGTTCATCTCGCTTTTGTTTTTGTTACGGGCGCGCCGCGTGACCGGAGGAAAGAGGACTTCCACCATCACAATATCGCCCTTTTTGCCGCAATCCGGTCCCAATGCCTGTGCCCAGCGTAACGAAACCGGATCACCCGAAACGACCTCTAAAACCTTGTCAATAGCAACTTCGCATCAGCCTAGGGTTAGCAGTCATGGTGGCCCCGCTGTGCGTACTTCGCATGGTCGGGGCCTTTCATTTAGGCAATGGAATTCGCTCATTTCGGCTTCTCCAAGCGAGAGGGACCAGTCATGAACTCGCCACGGATGCGCTGGGCCTGTCCGTCGTTAAAGGTCTTGGCGTTTGTCGCTCTTGTTGGCTGCGTGTGTTCGGCGTTCGGTCAGGAGCCTTTGGCTGGCCGCCACGAGATGGCCCAGACCGCTACGGCGAATCAATACACCTCTGGCCAGATCCAGTTCAGAAACAATGACTCCGGGTCCGTCACCATACGGCTATATCACCCCAAGGATCTCGGGAACATTTTTACCAGCGTGTCGTTGACGGGTTCGCAGCAAAGCTACGCCGCCGTTAATGATCAGCGCATCCATATCGGTGGTGACTGGAGGATCCAGGCCCTTCTCGGCAACGGGATCGAATCGCAGATCAGGAGGGTTGACGAGGTCGGAGGCTTCCGCGATGGGGTCTGGACTGTGGATGCGAGCAACATTGCGAACCCAAGGGGGCGGATGATCGGTGGAGTCGAGATCACAACCAGTGTCAAGTATCAGAGAATTCGCCAGCGATTCCTCCAGGAGTTCCTTCTGAGCGGGCACGTTGCCGAGGGTGGCTCCGGAACGGAGAGGTGGTTTGCGGACCAGACGCTCTTCGCTGGATTTGCGCTCTTAAACTTCGCTGGCGAGGCCCGCCTTGTTGCTCTCGCGGGGGGAGACCCGCGTGGATCCGAAGACGTTATCCGGACAATTCTCAACAACCTGCGTGGTTGTCAGGCTGGGGTCGTGACCCTCTACGACGCCTCCCCCGTCCCTGGCTTCTTCTTGCGCGATCACGTGTTGATCGACCCCAATCCGGGAATGAGCATCGGCGGTTTCAGAATTACCAAGAGCGACTACACGAGCGACACACTACGAAATAAATACGGCGATGCCGCAATGAGCCTAGACCAGTTGGTCTACCTGTTCGTGGGTTGGTGGGCTGTCAGCCACTGGTCTACCGATGCAGGAAACGTGCAACTGGCTCGCTCCCAGGCGGATGCGGCGATCAACTATCTGATCGACAAGCGTTTCATGATCGAAATGCCCGGAGCCAGTACGCTGGTCCGCCGCGGATCCGACGTTCGGGCCGCCGCCGGTTTCCTTTGCCGGATGGCGTCCCAGATCACCAACAAGGATTACTTCCAGCGGGCTTTTATTCGAACAGCCGAGAACAATTTCTGCCGGCTCTGTAATGGAACTGGGCTGAGCGTACCAGATCGCACGATCGATATGCGTCAAAACGCTTTTGGCCAGTCCGTCCAGGGCTTACTGGACACGCGGTACACCTATGGAAACCAAGGCAAGACAACTCTGGAGAGCCTGGAGTGGGGCGGTAGCACGATCACTGGCACGATCAAGGTCCTCGCGAAACACTTCTGGGGTTCGGTTCGGGTCCCCGACCCTAGACCCACCGACCCCTTAAGGACTCGAGATGTCGAAATCAGCGCCTCGCAGACCCTTCCGACGAGCACCTTCCACTTCGACGTGCGCACGCATGTCCTGACGGGCAATCTGGACCTGGGAGAGGTCAAGCTGGGGACGAGTCTACTTGGCAAGACCTACGCCATCAGCCTGGGGCGAGTCGTCATCGGTACAGAAGCCCTTGGACGATTGCTAACAAAAGGCGTGGACGAGGGTCTACTGGCGTCCGGAATGAAGCGATGCCCGGTCTGCGGTGGGAAGGGAAAGTGGGAGATTCCCGTGGCTGTGTCCCATGCCTTTGTTCTGAGCCTGGACCCAGCGAAATTGCTGAATCAGCCCAAGATAAGTGTCCCCGTCGGTTGGAACCGGGAGCACTTTCTCGACGTGACTTCGATCGAGCTGAATAGCTTCGCCGACGAGCGCCAGTTGGGGCTGGCTTGCATGTGTTTCGAATCCGCAATCAACGAGCCGGCGTTTGTAGTGGGCGCAACACAGTCTTTCATGTGCAACAATCCTTGGGCCGTCGCATTGCGAGCAGTCGTCCTAGCCCGACCTCAGCTGATGGCACCAGTCGTCCCTGCGCTCCAACAGCTCCACCAGAGCTGCCCGCCCCAAGGACCAAGTACCCGCTCGTTGACCGTCGACTGGGCAACGCGCAGCCGCTGGATCGAGGCCGCCCGACTGAAAAGAGGTGCGGGGAACACCGTCTATAACGGCCTCGACTTCCTGACTCTCGAAGTCCTTCTCCGTCTCGGCGGTTACGGGGATCGTCTCCCCGGCCCAAGCCCGCCTTGACGAAGGACAATACCGAGTTCCGATGACCAAGTTTATTTGTTTGCTCCGTTGCTTCGGAACCCGGTCACCAATCACGGGGGCCAATTCTAACTTTGCCGTCTCGAGAAACTTGGGGCCGCAAAACCTAGGGTAACGTCCAACATAAAGGGCCGTTTTCAGGACGAGGTTTGTGAAGGATGAAGGGGGTTATCCTGCACAAAACCAAGAGCGATAGTGTATAAATGTAGACAATCCCATCTCGGCAAAATCAGTACGCCAGGGGTTTCAGATTTCACTTACTTCCGAATGAACTGACAGATAAAATCGTTGGAAGTGAACCGGCACGCTCGCGTGGGGTGTGGCGAAGCAAGGCCAAGGTAACCCCAGCATGCTGGAACTGCTTTCCAATTTGATGAGGCACTACAATGGAAATCCTCGCCGCTATTCTGCTTACGGTTGGTAACGGGATTCTAAGCGGGGCGGGCTCCGCAATTTGCACCCAGCAGCTGGCGGACCTCGGCGTGATAGGGCATCCGATGAGCAAGGAGCAGTTTCAGAATTACCTCCTTACTGATTTTACAGGTGCATTATCACAAGCCGTAAGAAACATAATTCGTGATGAAGATTTGGGCACACTACGGGCATCAACAGAAGGTTTAACGCGTTCCATGCAAGAATTTCATAACGCACCAGATAAAAGGCTGGAGTATTTATCACAGTTGGACATTAAGGTAGATGATCTAATTTCTCAGTTTAAACGCATTGGGTATGCGAGTCTGCCCGCTTACTCTGTATCCTGTTCAGACCACATCGCCATACTCCAAGAGCGTTACAAATGGTTTAAAGATGAGAATGAGAAGAAAAATCTTTCATATTCAATTGAAGATTCATGCACGACATTGACGCAGTTTATAGATGAATGGAAGTCAAATATTGATGCCCATGTAACCATAATGACTATTCCTCGTCATGAGGTGTCCCCTTACAGTGGTGGCGGACTTCCAAAACCCACGCGGTCCTGGTTGGAGGTCTCCGTAGTCTGTTCCAACTGTAAGAAGTTTATCGCCACCTTTGATGATAAGCAGCCGGGGTCTAGGCCTTCACTTGCGGCAAAAGAGAAACGGGCCGAACATGCGGCTGCTGAAATAGCAAAGTCCGAGATAGCGTTGTTGAACCCAGTACGTCAGCTCGTAGAAAAGCAGAAACAGTTCAAGGCGAAATTGCCTTCGCTGAAGCCAGAGGATATCGCCAAACCTTAGGTCGGGACCTGGCACCTTTCTGCGTTTAACGTAATGAACCCTTATCCGACGGTCGCCCCTTTGCGGCAGAGCCGACGTGTCTCATTGAACGGACGTTAAATGAGACACACCGGGCTGCCTCGCGACCAGCCGCAATGCGCTGCTGTCCAGGAAATTGGACGCCAGGGCGTTGGATTTTGCTCCGCTGCTAGCGGAACCCCGTGTCCTCCTTTTTTCATTCGTCATTTGCCGATTTCCATTAGCCATCCCCTCGCTCGGTAACGACCTTCCGCGTCCGTGACTGTCTCCCGCGGCTCGATCGCCCCCGATGACCAGTTTACGGCACGGCATGCCCAAGTGTGCGTAAGAAGCTGGTCAGGCGGATCAGCGGAAGACCCGTGATCGCCGTGTGGTCCTCGGTCTCGATGCTCTCGAACAGCACGATTCCCCGCTGCTCGAGCTTGTAGCTGCCCGCGCAGTCGACCGGCCGATCGTGCTCCACGTAGCGCTCGATCTCACGACGTGTCAGCGGACGCATGCGCATTCGGGTGACGTCGGTATGGCGGAATGACTGCTCGTCACGCAGTACCACGAGCGCGGTGATCAGCTCGTGGGTGCGTCCCGCGAGAGCCTGAAGCTGTTCGATCGCCCGCTCGAGCGACCCGGGCTTGCCCAGCACCCGCCC
>DATGZX010000018.1:0-53994 GCA_035296965.1 Gemmataceae bacterium | reverse complement strand
ACGGTTGCCCGGGTACCGACCCACGCGATATTTATGACGTCATCCGCCAGTTCAAGACCTCTTCCTCCAACGAGATTGAGATCCCCAATACCTCATTCAAGGACATCGGCGGTTACGATCACGTCAAACAGGAATTGCAGCGCATCATCGCCCTCGTGACCGGGCGCGTGGGCGGCATTGACGACCGCCAGCGCCAGAAACTCGTTCCGCGCGGCTTCCTTTTTCATGGTCCGCCCGGCACGGGCAAGACGCTCTTCGCCAAGGCGATTGCCAATGAAATGAATGCCACGATTCAAATGGTTTCCGGGCCGGAGATCATGGACAAGTACGTGGGTCAGAGCGAGAGCAA
The DNA here is from genome assembly GCA_035296965.1 of Gemmataceae bacterium. Classification (GTDB taxonomy): domain Bacteria; phylum Planctomycetota; class Planctomycetia; order Gemmatales; family Gemmataceae; genus DATGZX01. The sequence continues at coordinate 53,645 of DATGZX010000018.1, read as the reverse complement.
CCTGCGCCACATCTTCGCCACTGCCCGGCGCAACGCTCCTTCGGTGATTTTCTTCGACGAATTCGACAGCATCGCCAGCCAGCGGAGCACGTACTCCGACGGCGGAGCACGGGCCAACAATGCGGTGGTCGCCCAGCTCTTGACGGAGCTCGATGGCTTTCGCGAAGACCAGGCCGTGCTGGTGATCGGCACCAGCAACCGCCTCGACATCATCGACGAGGCGCTGTTGCGGCCGTCGCGGTTGCGGCCGATCGAGATCAGCCTGCCGGACTATACTGCCCGCCGCAGTGTGGCCGCCATCCATGCCCACAACTTTGGCATTGACCATCTGCTCACAGACCTGTGCGGACAGCTGCTCGAGGTGCTGCCCGCCTGGTCGCCGGCCGCTCCCGTTCCGGACGCCCTGCTTACCAAGCTCTTCCTGCAGCACCCGCCGCACAAACACCGCTGGGAGTTGGAAATTGAGCGGGCCGGCTTCGCCCGCGAGCTCCGTGCCTTCTTCCACGTGATCCGCGAAAGCGAGGGCGCCGGCCGGAACGTAGGCAGCACGGAAAATCCGTTCCAGCTGCGCATGGAAGAACGGCTGCTCCAGCTCGCCCGCAAATACGGCATGAATCTCACGGCGGGGGACAGGCCGGGGATGGCGGAGAAAGAGGCGAGTGCCGGCTCTCCCTCGATCCAGCAAGACATCGTCGACCTGCTGGCACTGCTTCAGGAGCAACGCCGCCAACAGAGTGACCTGTCCCCGGCAATGTTCCTGAGCGGCGTGCTCGACCTGATCGCCGAATACACTCAGGATTTTAACAACGACGAGATTCGGGCCATATTTCAGGAAGCCAGCCTCGAGTACCATATGGAAGGCCAGTTGATTTCGCCCCGCTACCTCGGCCTGAAGATTGGCCTTCTCAAAAAGCGGCGCGACGAGCGCGGGATCGTTCATCTTAGGACCGATCGCGGCAGGCGTTGATCATGGGGAAAGCCGGCGCATGGAACAGTCGATTCTCGATACTCTGGGCGACGTGGAGCAGGTGGCCAACCTGCTCAAGGGCACGTTCGTGGCCAAGGAAGAACTGATCGAGCTCCTGGTCACGTGTGTCCTGGCTCAGGAACATCTGCTCCTGGTCGGTCCTCCGGGCACGGCCAAGTCGGAGCTTATCAAGCAATTCGCGCTGCGGTGCAGTCCCGACCGCGGCATGGCGGAGAATGGCCGGATATGCTACTTCGAATACCTGTTAACCCGCTTTACGGAGCCCAATGAGCTCTTCGGCGCCGTGAACGTCGCCGCCTTCCGCGAGGGCCGTGGTGCCGTGCGCGACACGCGCGGCATGTTGCCCCAGGCCGAACTGGTCTTCCTCGACGAAGTGTTCAAGGCCAATAGCGCCATCCTCAATGCCTTGCTGACAGTCCTTAACGAACGCATTTTCTACAATGGCAGCCGGCGCGAGCTCGTGCCGCTCCTTTGCGCCATCGGTGCCACCAATGCCGTGCCCGACGATGTGGAACTGGCAGCTCTCTACGATCGTTTCCTGCTGCGTGCTTGGACCGACAATGTCGACGAAGCCCTCTTCCCCGAGCTGTTCCGCTGCGGCTGGGAGATGGAGCGCAGGCGGATCGCGCGCGGTCCGGCGTTGGGACTGGCGAATCTCACCACCACCGAGGCCTTGCGCACTCTGCACAAGGCGCTGGAGCGCATCGACCTGACCACCGTGGCACGCGACTATCGCGAGGTCGTGCGCCGCATCCGCACGGAGGGCATTTACCTGAGCGATCGACGCGTGGTCAAGCTCCTCAAGCTCATCGCCGCATCGGCCCTGCGCCACCACCGAGACGAGGCTCACCCGGGCGACTTCTGGGTGTTGCGCCACGTCTGGAACGATCCCGAGCAAATCCCGCACCTGCAAGCCATCGTCAATCACTATGTTCAGCCTTACCAGGGGGAATCATGGACCACCGAGCGGACGCTGGCCCACCTCGAGGCCGAGCTGGACGCGCTTGAAGTCCGCCGCGCCCACCTCAAGACGGACACGGATTACGCCGATTTCCTTCAGCAACTCGAAACGCACCGCCGCGAGCTGCTGCGCCACAGCGCCGGCACCGAGCGCGCGCCTCCCGAGACGCGAATCCTGCGCGACGCGCTCCTGGAACGGATTACGACTTTGCTCGACGACCTGATGAAGCTCCTGGAAGAAACTTTGTAATGGAGGCCGGCCATGTGCAACCCTCGCCGGGTCAAGATCCATTTGCGGCGAACCGTCAAGGAAGCCTGGCGGTCGACCGTGGAGCAGGCCGCCACCGCCAGTGGCGAAGTCCGGGAACAGGCACGGGTCACGCTGGACATCCCCCTAGCTACCGCGCTGGGAGAACTCCCCCTGCAAATGCTGGAGCGGCTTCTGCGCGGCGACTTCGAGAACTTCGATGGCTGGGAGCGCGATGCCCAGGGGAATTATCGCCAAGCCCTCGGAGAGGTCACCATTGTCTACGAGCCCGGCAGCCGGCAGCTGATCGCCGAGGCCACCCTGGTCGAGCAAATCACCGAGGCAGCCCGAGCCGCGGCAGAGGCGAGGGGGTCCACCGAGGGTGAAGTAGAAGCCGAAGGGGTGGGGCGCTATTACAGCGACAACTGGGGCGGACGCACCGAAGAACACGCGCGCCAAGACGCGCAGGCCGAGGCCGAGCGTCGCCTGGCTGCGGCTGCGGAGAATCTGCACCGCCAGGCGCACCAGGCAGAGCTGGCGGCCGCCGAGCAGGAGGCCCGCGCCCAGGCGCAACGGCTAGCCGAGGCTCAGCTCGAAGACCGGCGCATGACGACACGCCAAGCTTTGCGCGAGCGCCTGCAGAACACGCTCCAACAGGCGGATAACCGCCTCCAGCAGACCGTCAACCGCCTGGTGGGCGAAGCGTATCGCCGCAGCCTGATCGAGATCGTCCGGCAAAATGGCGGCCGCGTCCTGGCCGACGACCATTCCGGATCGGTCATCAACCTTGAACTGGAGCTATTCTAATGGCCGGCAACTTGGGTCGACCCCGAATCAATATCCGCTTTCGCTACAACTTCGCCACGGGCGAGGTGGAAGAATTCCTGATCGACGACAACGCTCCGGACCGCTCCGAAGCCTACCACGACCAAGTGGCACAAGCGGTTGCCGGCTTGCTGACGCGCAACCCAGAGATCATCGACGCCGGTCCGCGCGGCGAGCTGGTGCGCGCGCGAACGGTGGAGCGCATCGACTCGCCAGCGCAGACCGAAGAAGAGAAGAAAGAGACTCAAACTCAGTAAGCGGATCCCAGCGCGTGCGAACAATCCCCTTGCGCCTTACGCCTCGGTCAGATCATTTGAGCCAATATGCACACCCAGCAACCAAGAGAGGCTGATGCCGCGACGTTGGGGCCAACGGGACTCACGGCGCACCTGCGCAGCCTTTCGCTATGCCACGTGTCCGTCGCCGACTTCCCCACGCCTCGCGCCGCGGAATGGCTGCGGGGCGCGGCAGCTGCCGGCTGGCCGTTGCCCCTTGGGCTGGCCCATGACCTGGGGCTACTCCTCAGCGTGCCGGCTGGCCGGGTTCAGCTGCGCAGACCCGCCTATTTGCCTATCCATGCAGAGGCAACAGCCTACCTGGCATTCTTGCAGCGGCTCATGGACTTCCCCCTTGTACGCGAACTGCCTGCCTGGCGACCTGTTCTTACCGATGCCGTAATTGCTGTCCTGCTGGCGCGGCTGGTCGAGGGGCTGGACTTGCCCGACGCCTATCGCTTACCGCCAGGCGCTGCGACCAGGCCCTTTATCAGCAGCCTTGGGGCGGCAGTGGAGGAGGTAGTGCCTGCCCAGCTTTGGACGGCCACGCCGCCGGCCGAACGCCAGGAGCACCTGCTGTGGGACACTGCCATGGATCGGATTCAGCGTAATTTACGGGCGCTGGACCGGGACGAGCTGGGCTTTCTGGTCCATTACGGCACCTGCCTGGTCAGTGCACCCGACCCGCGCGACTTGCTTGACTTGCTAGCGCTCACCGGCCTACCCGCCGCGGCTGTCCTGGCGCAGCGGGCCTCCTTGCGCCTGTTGCCCTGCGTGAGCGATCCGCGAACGACAGGCGGCTTGCAGAGTTATCCGGAGGGTGGTTACGAGGGAATTGCTCGGACCGGCAGCCTGGACAGCTTGTTGCCCAGCGAAGCCATTTATCCTGATGAGATCTTCTTGCACCGCCTAGTCAATGGCGAGGCTCTCTATTATGGCCGAGAATGTTTGCGCGAACGCCAGCGCCAGCTGGCATACGTGATCATGCAAACGGGCTGGGGACTGGGGGGTGACGGGCAGGTGCTGGCCCGTGCCTTACTCCTCGCCCTGGGTCAAGCGATGAGCCGGCGCGGCTACGATCTCTTCTACAGCTTCGCCGGTTCTGAGCTGGACGAGCCACGCACGTTCGACAAGCCGGGCGAGGTAGGCCGGATCCTCTATCATACCGAAACGGCCCCGGTGAACCCTGGGAAGATCTTGTCCACCGTTTTGCACCGACTCAAACAGTGGCGGCCGGCTTATCGCGGAAGACAGGTGCTATGGGTTCTGGACGAATACTTCGACGCCGAGGAGGCCGACGCCCACCGTCCGCTCTATACTGCGCTGGGAGCCGAGGCTGGCCAGCGGGCGTGGTACGTCCGCGTCGGCGAGAGCCAGGGCCAGACGGTGGTAGGAAACCCGCCCACGGCAGGGTACTTTGAGAACTGGAAGGTCCTGGAAACCCGGTTGTTGTGGGCAGGGCACAGGAATGAGCCAGTGTGAGCGAACTCTCGAGAATGGCCAACGCTGCAGTAACGCGGCACTGCCGGGCAGCTGCGCGTGCGCGGCCCACATTCCTGAGAACCTCTCTCTTTTTTCTACCAAGGCGATTCCCAGCCCCCTTGGGCAAAAACCCGTCTTTCCCGGGCTCCGCGCAGACCAGCACAGTCGCATGGTAGCACGTCGGGGCCTAATCTGGCTCCAGGCGGGCGCCAATGGAGGGGAGCCGCTCTTCAGCCGGTTGGTTCGCGCGCTGAGCTTCATGAGCCAAAGCATCGATCTGCCGCCTAGTGTCCGCCTGCGGCGCCGTCTCCGGTCTGAGGAGGGGCTGATCATCTTGAAGCCACCCGGCCCAGGTGTTTCTCACCTGTCGGCCTTTTATGACGTGGCTGCGGCCGCGGCTCGGCTGGTGGGCGGGCAGCTTTACATTGGCCGCAGGGACGCCCTGGTCCGTTATCGCGATGACCGCGCCCCCCGCGGCTATGACGTGCCGGAGCTTCTGAAGTCGGCCGTCGGTGAAGCGATCGTGCTCGTGGATCGGTGGGGCAGCCGTCTCCTTAGCCGTAGCGAGCTCCTACCCATCCGCCTGGCCGACTTCTGCCTCCAGGTTGGACCGGTGCCGGCCTGTGCCGGCCCCCTGCCCCGGCAGCTTTACGCCATGACCCCTCGCGCACTCCACGGCATTGTAGGCCGCTACCTGCGCGCTCACCACCTGCACTACCAGGTCGCTTCAGTACGGACCTCCTCGGCGGAGCGCTTGCTCTTCCAGATTGGCCCACGGCCCGACGCTCCCGCAGGCCAGGCCGTGCCTCGCTTCGTCATCGATTACTTATCGCGCTTGCCCCGCGTGATGCCACTCCTGGCGGTATCTCCGCCCGAGTCGCCGCGGTTCCTGGTCCAGTGGCAACATCGTTATCCTCTCGCCCTCCCTCATGTGGCGGGAGCATTTGCTCGCGACGAGTTGGTTGTACTGTCAGCCGCTCCCGAGCCGGCTCTGCGCATCCGGCCGGCACCTGTGTTCGTGGACGGCGACCTGCTTACGACTGGATACGTCTCCCAACCCGCGCCGTTGCGGTTTCAGGGCGCAGCTGTCGATGTGCTCGCTGATTTGCAAGTGCCTATCCTCCTTCGACCAGATAACGGTTCTGTGCCGCTTGTGGCGGCGTTGTTTTTGGATCCTGCCGAAGTGTCCTGGCTGCGCCGGCTGCTTTACCGATTGCCGGGTGATGCGTTTGCAGCGTACTCGCTGTGCCGGGTCGATAAAGGCACAGTGCTGCTAGGAGGAGATCGGGCGGTCGAGGGGATCCCCTTTGGTTTGCCGCTGCGCAGGGTTTCCGGGACGAACTTGTTCATCCCGTTACGCCAGCGGCTGGTTCCGCTGCTGCCTTGGGAGCTTCTCGCCCGGGCGTTCGGTCTGCGCGAGGACTGTTACACGATACTAATAGACGACCACCGGCTCGACATGCCGATGACGGGCTTCGTCCCGATGGCCCGGGCTGTGTTGGCCCAGCCGCAGAGACCGCGCGTCGAAATTCGTATTACTCCGCCGGCTGCTCTGCCGGAGCCCGCCTGGAGGCCCGCTCCTGCGCTCGCGGCCGGCACGGATGCGGACAGACCCGCATTGGTGCAGGCAGAGGAGCTGCAGACAAAACCGGCTAGCGCCGACCCGCGCTCGGCCGTCGTTCCCGGCGGTGACTTGGATCTTGGCGCGCTGCTCCGGGGCCAGGCCAGGACGTATGAAGCGGCGGACGACTTCCTGGCCGCAGTGGTCTGCTACAGCCTTCTGAATGATGAGGGCAACCGCGCCCGCTGCTACCGGCGGGCGTCCACTACCCTCTACCCTGAGCGGGATTAGCGGTCCGTCAAGGTTCCATTGATTAACGGAGTACTAATTTGTAGGAAACGTCGCCATGCACCCGGCCCAGTTTTTCGAACCCCTAGGAGACGGCAGCGTCGAGTGCCGCCTGTGCGCCCATTTTTGCCGGCTCGAACCGAACCAGACAGGTTTATGTGGCGTCCGCCACAATCAAAACGGCACGCTGTTTACCTCCTCTTACGGGCGGCCGGTACTCGTGGCCGTGGAACCGATTGAAAAGAAGTACCTATTTCATGCCTTCCCCGGCAGTCAGACGCTATCGCTGGGGACCGCCGGCTGCAACCTAGGGTGCAAGTATTGCATCAACTGGCGCGTGTCGCAGCAGATTGACGAGGACCTTTCGGCACCGGAAGTGGCGCCGGCGGAGATCGTGGCGCAGGCGCTGGCCTGTGGAGTGCGCTCTATCGCCTTTACTTACACCGAGCCGACCATTTTTATCGAATATGCTGCGGCGATCGCTCACCTAGCGCGCAGTGCCGGTCTGGCTGTGGTGGTCAAGAGCAACGGCTACATGACGCCCGATGTGTTACGCTACATGGCCGGCTGGCTGGACGCCATAAACCTTGATATCAAAGCCTGGCAAGGAGACCGACACCGCGACGTCGGCGGCGGTGAGCTGGAACCGATCCTTGCCAACGCACGGCTAGCGGCCGGGCTCGGGCTCTGGCTTGAGGTTAGCACGCTGGTGACTCCCGGTTGCTGCGAGACTGCGGGCGATTTGCTGGGCATCGCTCACTTCATCGCCGCAGAACTTGGACGCAGCACGCCCTGGCACTTGCTGCGCTTTTATCCCCATTTTGAGATGGCTGCACACCCCGTCTCCTCCGAGGCGCAGTTGGAGCGCGCCGTCGCTGCCGCCCGGCAGGCCGGGCTGCACCATGTCTACACGAAAGAGTTGTCCCACGGTAAAATGTTGCACACGTTCTGTCCCGCGTGCGGTACAGCGGTAGTCTTCCGTCAAGGCTATCGAGTGGTCGGCACGCGCATGCTGGACGGCTGCTGCGCGACCTGTGGCTGCCGCATCCCGGGTATCGGCCTGGGGGCGGCGGCCGTGTACGAGCCGCTAACCATCCTACCGAGCTGAGACTATGAGCCCACAAGTCCGCGTGACCTTCGTCAATCATCTGCCCGACCTGATGACCTGGAAAGACTACGCGGCCGCACACGAGCGCAAGATCGTTCGCATTCGCCTGACGCCTGAGCCGGATGGCTTGGAGATCCTCGTCGACAGTCCCTACCCGCAGCTCGCGGAGAACTTGCTTGCCGCGCTAGGCCCCGAGGCGATTGAGATGATGCTATGTGGCTAAACCCATTCTGAGGAATGATATCGTGTTCGCCATCCCGCCACGAAGCGCTTACGACTGGAATTGGACCCTGTTTGGGATTCCCGTTCGCGTGCACCCCTTTTTCTGGCTCGCTGCCGCACTCATGGGTCTCTACGCGCTGGAATTGGGCGCCGTTTATTTCGTCATCTGGGTCCTTTGTTTTTTCGTCTCGTTGTTGATCCACGAGCTTGGGCACGTGCTCGCGGGGCGGTATTTCGGGGCGCACGGGCAGGTTTTGCTCTATGGGTTTGGCGGGTTGGCCATTGGCAGCACCAATCTGAGCAAGCGCTGGCAGCGCATCATCGTCTATAGTGCCGGCCCATTGGCAGAGATAGGCTTGTTCGGCCTAGCCTGGCTGGGCATCAAGTCTCTCGATCCCGGGGAAGACTCGCACTTGTTAGGCTGGACGCTCTGGGTCTTATTCTTCATCAATCTGTTTTGGGGCGGTCTGAATCTGCTGCCTGTCTGGCCGCTAGACGGCGGCCAGATCAGCCGGGAGGTGTGCATCGCGTTGAATTCCCGCCGGGGCTCGCGAATCTCCTTGATCATCTCGATCGCCACCGCCGGCCTTCTCGTTGTCAATGCCCTGAGCGTGATCAGTACTAAACGGTCCCTAATTCCCGGTCTGGAAATGCTGAAAGGCCCATGGCTTGTCCTGTTCTTCGGCCTGCTGGGGTACAATAGCTATCGGGCTTTGCAGTTCGAGAATTCGCGCCATCGCTGAGAGAACGGCTATGCAATTGGGTGGACAGGGAGAGCCGTCAGCGGTCTGGCGGTGTGCCTTCGAGAGTGAAGAGACCTACGTAGTTATTCCGGCGGCCAACCCAGGTTCTGCCATTTGGGGAGGCGACCAGTTCGTCAAGCCACGAAGGAAACCAGGCAATAGACTTTCCCCTAGCCGTGTGTTCGATGGCAGTCTCTAGTTCAGAAGTTACGGCACGATACGGTAAGCATTCTTTGCCATGCAGCATGACCTCAACATCGGATTGGCCTTGAATAACCTTCAGACACTGCCCCGTAGCTGTTTCCCACAACCGCACCGTGTTGTCCCACGCCTGGGAGGCCAGCAGGCGGCCGTCTGCAGTGAAGGCCACTCGTTGGACGTCGCTCCCGTCCAAGTTCAGAATTAGCTGCTTGCGATGGCGGAGGCTGTACACAGTGAATGGCACACTTAGGACCGGGGGGTCGTGGCTTCGCAGACAGGCCAGTTCCTCACCCGTGGCCGTGTCCCACACGCGCACCGTCCCGTCCTCCGCCCCCGATGCTAACCTACGGCCGTCCGGCGCGAATGCCACGGACCGGACCTCTCCCTCATGTCCGTGCAGGCAGACCAGCTGATGCCCTGTGGCCACGTCCCACAGCCGCACCGTACTATCGCCTGAGCCCGACGCCAGCTTGCAGCCGTCCGCCGCAAAGTCAAGGCAGCTGACCGCGTCTGCATGGCCGCGAAGGCAGGCCAACTCCTGCCCGGTGGCCGTGTCCCACAGCCGCACCGTGTTGTCGTCTGAGCCCGATGCCAGCCGGCTGCCATTCGGGGAGAATGCCACGCTCCAGACCGCGCGTTCGTGTCCGCGCGGGTAGACCAACTCCTGTCCGGACCCTGTTTCCCATAGCCGCACTGTATTGTCGTCTGAGCCCGATGCCAGCCGACGGCCGTCCGGGGTGAACGCCACGCTCCAAACTGCGCGTTCATGTCCACGCAGGCAGGCCAGCTCCTGCCCCACAGCCGGGTCCCACAGCCGCACCGTCCCGTCGGCAGACCCGGAAGCCAGCCTGTGGCCGTCCGGCGCGAACGCGACGCTCCAGACGGCACGTTCATGTCCACGCAAGCAGGCCAGCTCCTGCCCCGTAAGCGCCTCCCACAGCCTTACCGTTCCGTCGGGCGATGCTGACGCCAGTCTGAGGCCATCGGGCGCAAACGCTACGCTCCAGACTGCGCGCTCATGACCGTTCAGGCGAGCCAGCTCGCGCCCAGTGGCCACGTCCCACAGCCGCGCCGTCCTGTCGCCTGACCCCGATGCCAGTCGGCAGCCGTCCGGCGCGAACGCTACGCACCAGACCGCGCGCTCATGTCCACGCAGGCAGGCCAATTCCCGCCCCGTGACCGCATCCCACAGCCGCACCGTGCCGTCCTGCGCCCCCGATGCCAGATGACGGCCGTCCGGCGCAAACGCTACGCTCCGGACCGGGGGTCCATGTCGGCACCGGCAATCCAATTCCCGCCCCGTGGCTGCATCCCACAGTCGCACGGTCCCGTCCTCCGATCCCGACGCCAGATGACGGCCGTCCGGGCCGAACGCGACGCTCCGGACTTCGCCTTCATGCCCGCGGAGGCAGGCTAGTTCCTGCCCTGTGGCCGCGTCGCATAGCCGGACCGTTTGGTCAACGGATGCCGACGCCAGTATGCGTCCGTCCGGTGCAAACGCCACGCTCCAGATGGTGTGCTGATGCGCGCGAAACACTGCCCGCAAGGCTGTACCCAGGTGGACCGTCGGCGGCCGCAACGACCGCACCCAGAGGAAATCGGGGGTTTCTTGCTCTTTGTTCGTGCGCCAGCGCTCCAACAAATCCGAGATTTTCGCGCCGGGAAATTGCCAAGGCGGGACACACGTCTTTTGTGATGAGTCCTTCGGCTCATAATGTTTCTCTGCAACCGAACAGTCGTACCACCAGCCGAAGTTCCACAGACATTGAAACACACAGGTCGGATGTCGTGCCAGAAAGTGGACCTCTCTCGCCAGAGCCTCGCCCAATAAATCCACAATTCGCCGCTGTAGATGTCCTCCGGGCAGAGCCGCAAGGGCTGCATTGAAATCGCCGACCAGGTCGAAGATCAAGCCCAACTCGGCCTTCGCTTCCAGATACTGCCAGTCAGTCAATAAAGCCGCGAGGGCATCCAGCTGGCCGGCGGTCAGCAGATGGACCACCTTGTGCCGCAGACCGTATTGTCCCAGCTTCCCCGCCGGCCGGTCGAGCCAGCGGCAAAAGACCTCCTCAACCTGCAGGCAGCCCTCGGTTCCCAGCACTTGCGTGCGCACGTAATCCGCCAACCCCTGGTGCCACGGTTTAAACCGCCCCTGGCCTGTATCCAGCAACCACTGGCTCATCTCCTCCAGTCGATCCCTGCAGTCGTCCAGCATCAGCGCCTGGCCATCCGTAGTCAGCAGGTCGCGCAGCTCCCCTGCGCCCAGCGGATCGCGGGCCACGCACAGCAAATGCAACAGCCGGACCTTGTGCCGGCCTTCGGCTGTTGCGAAGCGCGTTCCCGAGCGCTCTCCGATCCTGTTGTAGATCGCGCGGAAGAGGGCTTCGAGGCTGGCCGGCGCGGCCTCCGGATCAATGCGGAACAACACGCCCTGCTGGGCTGACTTTGCCCATTGCTGCCCGATGTCATCCACGAAGAAATGCAGAAAGAGCGGGTTGCCGCCCAGCCGGTGGAAAACTTGCTCGAAATCGATGACCTGCCGTAGCGCCGTCACCACCCCGGCGTCGAGCCGGCGTTCCATCAGCGTCTGGAAGTCCGCCACGGTCAGCGGCAGTAATTGCTGCTCTTCTAGTGAGCGCAGCCGCGCCCGCAGGGCCAGCACCAAGGGAATGTCGGGCCGGCAGCTTAGGATGACCCGTACCCCTTCGGGCAAGGTCGGCGGGAGAAACCGGAGCCCATCGCTGCCTTCCAACTCGTCAAGGGCGTCGAGCACAACCACTGCGCGACCCGTCTTGGCATGCACTGAGATTAGGGCTCTGACTAGGCCATTGCGCAGGTCGTCCATGTCCCCCTGGTAGGCTGCGGGCCCGAAGGCGGTCCCGGCCAGGTCGGCCGCCTGGCGGATCAGGGCCGGCACGAACCGCGACGGCTGAGGGTGGCTCCTGACCATGTGCAGCAGGCATCCGTCGCCGGCCTGCTCGCGGTGGGCCAACTCGGCCATCAGAGCCGACTTGCCCTGCCCGGGCGGGCCCAGCAGTAGAAGGTAACCGCCTTCTGTCTTGCCCTCGATCCAGGCCGCCAAACGGCTGAGCACTTCGGTTCGGCCGACGAAGTGGCGGCGGTGCGACTCCTGCTCCTGGCGAACCTCGGGCAACTCCAACTCAGGATCGCCTGGGGGCGCGGCGGCGACCACGGCCTGGCGCTGCCCCATCGGCAGACCGGCGCGCAGGCGGGGCAGCAGCCGCTCCAGAGATTGGGCCGGGAAATCCCCCGCCTGCTCCTCGTGCCTGGCCAGGCCCGAGCTGTAGGAGACGTACACCGCCTTATCGATACGGAGGAAGCCGTCCACATCACGCCAGCGGCTGTCCTGCAAAAAGAAAGGCACCTGCCGCTTCAGGTGCGTGGGCACCAGGGCCAGGGGAAAGAGCGGCAAATACGTCTGCCGGTCCCGCGCCACCAACAGCAGCGACTCGCGGTCGGCGCGGACGGGGCCGCCATTCTCTGCCAGGTCGCCAGGCTGCAAAGCCAGCGCAAAGGGCCGCTTGACCCGTTCCGTGCAACCGTTTAACAGGTCGGCCCGTTTCACCTGGCCCGCTTCGATCACCACCGGCCGGACGAGCTGCAAGTCGGCCAGCCAGGGCATGCGGGCGAGCTGTTGCTGCAAGCGCTCGCGGTTGGGCTCCAAAATGTCGGCGAATACTTCATCCGATCGGCTGGTACTGTGGCCCCATTGCCGATTACGCAGGTGAGCCAGGTCGGTGAAAGCGTCCAGGACCTCGCTGGCAGCCGTGGGCCGGCGCTCGAGCGTAAAGAAATGACCGACCAACGGGTAGGGGAGATGCTCCTGCCAGCCGTCTGCGTGCTGCAGCGTCGTCCGCAGCAGGGCGAACAGATCGCCCGTGGCCCAGCCGCGGTTCTTGCATAACAACTCCAGCAATACCTTGTTGAGCGGGGCCTCAACCATGCCGGTGCGTAGGTAGGCGCTGATCGCCACGGTGGCCAGGAAGTGGACCAAGCTCTCGAAGGTGTCGAGCAAGCAGCCGAACGCACCGGCAGGGCCTTGCGGCCGGCTAAGGGCGTGGTAGGGCACGGCGACCGGGAAGGGATAGGCGTCGAGAATGCGGTCCTCGCAGGAGGGCCAGTCGAGCGTAGCCGGAACCGGAGCAAAAGGCGGCGAAGGTGGGCGGGCCGCGCGCGAGGCCCGGCAGCATAGGTCCCGGATGATTGCATCGTGTACTTCCGCCGGGACGCGATCGGCAAGGGTCTGGCGAATCTCGGCCAGGAGCAGCCGTTTGGCCTGTTGGTCAAAGAACACCTCGGTCAATGCCGCGATCCAGGTCTGGGCCCGTTCGTCGGCGAGGAAATTCTGGAGCTGTTGTTCGTTGGAGAGGTCAGCCACGGCGCTGCCTTTCTGCATTTTCCATCTTCATTCAGCCTGACAGCGGAAAGCAGGAATCAAGAATCGTGTCTCCGAAGCTTTTGAAGTTATGAGAGAGCACCGCAGCAACTCCTCATCCTTCCACTTTTGGCTTGTCTGCAATCCCGAACTGAAGGATTGCCGCCGCGCATCCGGGTCGGGCTACCGCGTTCAGGGTGGAGTCAACATCAGCCAGGAAATCGCGGACTTTCCGGTTGGATACCGCCGTCGAGAGGCGCGTCGTGGATGCAAACGCATGGACCGTCTCCAAACCCGATTTGCCGCTGAGCGTCCCTTCAATGCGGACGACCTGTCCGGCCGTCACGCGGTTGTCCTCTGCCGAGTTTGGTGGGAAGACGATCGCGTTGCGACCAGTAGTCCCCACGTCAATAATCCACAGGTGGCAGTCTGCTTCTGCGCGGGCGCAGATGGCCACTCGATCTTCCAAATGAAACCGTGCCACCGGTTCCTCCAGATCGGCGATGAAATCTCGCACCGGGCCGGATGCCTGAGCCTGCTCGATCCAGAGCGCAAGCCCAAAATCGCGCGGACTCTGCTCGGCCAATGCGATCAGCCGCTCAATCAGGTCAGCATGTTCCGACTGCGAGACCGGCATGTCATGGGGCGGGTCAATTTGGTAGATGGTAGTGCACCTTGGCCCTTTCTCGAACGAACAGAAGTACCACTCGATAACCAGCACGAGAGGCCACAGGACCGCCAGCAAATCCTCGGCAGTGATCTTGGTGATCTTCGCATTCCCGGCATCCTGACCGTGAGCGGCATCATCACCAATTCGGCGGATCGTGTGCAGATAGGACACGATCCGCGCTGGCAGTTTGCCCTTCTCCCGCAGAGATTCGATCATATTGAAGAGGGGTTTACTTCTGGGCTCTCCGAGCTCGGCGCGGTGCACTTCGCATACCAATTGCTCGACGATCCGCCTTGCTTGCATGGCGGCGACCTCGTGGTTTAGAGGCGCCACGTCGGCAACATTGCTTAGCTCGTCACGGACGCTCCGTAGGGCCTCGGGAGTCTCGGCGACGCTACCGGCTCGGCTCTTCAGCCAATGGATCATCTGTGGCTCCATAATGTTTTCTCCCGTGCTGCAAGGCGGCAGAGCAAGCTTCGAAGCGAAAACCCTACTAGACCAGTTTAGCGACTGGCTGCTGGAGGTTGGAGGCCAACGAAAGGATTACCAACGTCTTGATCGTGACAAAAATCCAAGAATTCGGCATTCTTACCGACGGAGAGTCTGTAAACAAGAAAGGAGTCTTGCCATGACCTTGGCGGATTTTGCCAATATCGCCCTAATCGTCGCGGGAGTTGCTGCCGCGACTTCCGTGCTGGTGCTCTTTCGTGAGGTCCGCGAGAATAACAAACTCGCCAAGGCGGCCAACACCCAGTCGCTGGTCGAGTTATCATCTCCTTTTTATATGGGCCTAATCCACGACAGACAGATGGCCGAACTCTTCCTGCGAGGACGCGAGGGCTATGCGGAGATGGATAATGTAGACAAGTACCGCTACAGGCACCTGCTGATCTGGTGGCTGGTTTTTCATGAGAACATTTATTATCAATTTCGGAAAGGCTTGCTCGATCAGCACAGTTACAAACCTTGGGCCGAGGACCTCAAGATCTTCAGCAAGCAGCAGAATCTTCGATCCCAATGGGAGGGCTTGAAAAGTCTGTTTCAGGACGACTTTTCGCGTCACCTGGAGCAGCTCCTGAATGGCGGCCCGCGGGCCATTACGGTGGACTAACTTATCTAGCCAGGATCGAATTTGGTCCGGGATCGGCCAGCGCCTGGCTGTGCCATCATCGCCTCGGCGTGGATTTCTTGTTTGAGACTTGCGCAATCCTGATGGGCGTTGTAGCCACGCAGGGCGTTTCGATAAATAACATCTGTCTCGTCTTGGTTGCCGAACGAGCTTTGTGCATAGGTAAGCCCCTCGTCGTTGAGACCGATGAAGATCGGGAGCCGCACGCCATGTTCGTGGCAGCGTTCGATAACCTGAAACACCTCGCGCAGGCTGGGCGGACGATAGTGGCCGTGGGTGAATTGCAGAAAGAGCTCCGAGCCTACTGCCGCAAATGTTGGGTTCAACCGGACCGACACCCGCACGCCAAAATACCGGCCAAGGCAATCCAGGTGACAGATCGTCTCGAACGCTTCCGCGACAGCTTCCTCATCCGTCAGGCCAAGCGCCGGTTTCAGCATCACATATTCGTCCAGGGCCACGGTCTGCCCGGATTGTCGTTGGATATCGGCTATCATGGCGAAGAATTCCTGGACCTTATCCTCCGAGTACCCCTTCCACAAGATGGCATTCCTGAGATAGGGATCCTGGGTCTCATAGCCGGCAGAGATTTGGAGCACGGCGGGGTCAGTCGCCTGGCGGATGCCGGGGCCAATGGATCGGTAGCGGCGGTGCCAGTCGGTCAAG
The DNA here is from genome assembly GCA_035296965.1 of Gemmataceae bacterium. Taxonomy (GTDB): domain Bacteria; phylum Planctomycetota; class Planctomycetia; order Gemmatales; family Gemmataceae; genus DATGZX01. The sequence continues at coordinate 37,884 of DATGZX010000018.1, read as the reverse complement.
CAGCGCTGGAGCAGCAGGGTTTTCGGGGCGGTGACAGTTTCGAGCCGGGTTTCCAGGCAAACCATGGCCAGGTTGGGGCAGCGCTCGTGTGCGAGCTGGAGAATGTCCAGTAGTGCATCCGAGGGCATCGTCCGGGTGTTGAGGATGCTGCCGTTGTTGGACAGGAAAAGCCGCCGTACCTCGTGGAGCTGCTTGGCAGTCAGCGCGTCCAGGGCACTCTGTGCCTGAAGGTGGATGTCTTCGCCCGTGACATCGAAGGGGGAAGATTCTGATGGGAGCGTGCAGAAGGAGCAGCGCGCCCATTCACAGGGGCGTGTATACAGAACCAGGTAGAGTTCCTGACCTACAGGCGTTTGTTGATACCAGTAGAAAATCGGTTCGCGCGGGTTGTGGTCCGGATTGCCTTTTCGGTTGCAGTGGCTCACCTGTCCCGAAAGTGCGCTGAGGCGCGCATGATCGAGCACGACGCGGACTGGAACGGGTAAGTGGCGGGTCGCTGGGCAGATCTCTCCGCGGGGCGTGACGAGCTTTTGAAAGGGGGCAGCATCAAAACCCGCTCGGCTGAAGAGGGGGAGAGATTTGCGATGCAAGTCCACCGTGGGATTTCTGGATGGTTGATTCATCGGCATGATCCTGCGCTTGGATGCGAACAAGAGGTTCCTCGCGCTTCGGCTTTGCAGCATCGAGTCGACCAATTCTCGTCTTTCACGTCCACGGGCCTGATTCAAGCCGAGCTGGCATCAAGTGACCCGGGCTTGAACCATGCCAGCACCTCTATCACGTACATCCCCAAACCAGCTCATGAGCGGACAACAATCTGCCCGAAAGCGCGCGACAGGAAATCAGCCGTAGGACGGCTCGCGCATTAAAGGACATGGTCATTGGGGTCAGCCATCTGGTTAACGGGAAGTACGTCCATGCCGAGCTCGCCCTTGGGTCGTATCCACTCCTCCAGCCTTAGTCGCGTGCCGAGAAAGCGTGGGTGGAGGTAGGTGTTGGCGTCGCGCGGTTGCAAGAGTGGGACCTCGATCGTTTCGGCAATACGGCCGGGTTGGGAGCTGAGCACAATGATTCGATCCGCCATGTAGACCGCCTCGTCCAGATCGTGAGTGATGAACACGATCGTGACGTCCACGCGCATCCAGATTTGCTTGAGGTACGCTTGCATGTGCGCTCGCGTCTGGGCGTCGAGGGCACCGAACGGCTCGTCAAGCAAGAGCACTCGAGGCTGATTCGCCAGCGCGCGCGCAATGGCCACCCGCTGTTTCATACCGCCCGAAAGCTGATAGGGGTAGGCATCGAGGGATTTGGTCAGCCCTACCACTTCTACCCAGTGCCGGGCCTGCTCCTCCGCTTCCCGCCGGGACACGCCCTTCTGCCGCAGGCCGAACATGACGTTGCGCTTCACGGACAGCCAGGGGAACAGGGTATAACTCTGAAATACCATCCCCCGATCCGGGCCCGGGCCGTCGATGACTTTGTTGTCCACGTTGACCGTGCCGGAGGTCGGCTCCTCCAGCCCGGCGAGAATTCGGATGAGCGTGGACTTGCCGCAACCGGACTGCCCGATCACGCAAATGAACTCCCGGCGGTGCACGACGAAATTCAGATCGCTTAACACCTCGAGCGAGCCGTCGGCTCCCTCGAAGACCTTGCCGAGGCCGCGCACTTCCATCACGATCGGACGCTGATAGATGCGCCGGAAGCGCGCCAACACTTCCGGCTCTTGCTCCTTGTAGCTGGGGAACTGCACTTGTGGCGCCTGGGAGGTCAGCGCGTCGGCGCGCGGTTGGGTGTCCTGGTCCGATCCCATGACGATTTTCTCCGGCGTAACGCCTTGTCAGGAAACTCCTCTTTCCGTTTCCGGCACAGGCGCCGCAGCGAGCTTCGGCCGCGCCAGCGACGTAAAGAAGCCCACAACCTTGCGCAGCACGCTGCCCTTGTTATCGGGTTGCCAGGGGAACAAAAACCGCGCCAGGAACGCCAGCAACTGATCAAAAGCCAAGCCGATTAACCCGATCATGATGATGCCGGCGTACACGTTCTCATAGTGAAAGTGGATACTATTCTGATAGATGAATTCGCTGATGCCGCTCTTGGCGCCAATCAACTCGGCCACGATCAGGTAGGTCCACGCCCAGCCGATGAGGATGCGCATGTCGTTGTACAGATTGGGCAGGATGCCCGGCAGGATCACTTTCCACAGCAACGAGCGCCGGGTGGCGCCCAGGGTCTGGGCGGCCTCCAGGAGGGCAGGATCGAATTGTCGCGTGGTGTTGGCAACCACCAGGACCATTTGGAAAAAGGTGCCGATCCAGATGATGGCGATTTTCGGGCCATCATGGAGTCCCATCATCGCCACGCACAAGGCCCCGAAGGCGGGCGCCGGCATGTAGCGGATGAAGTCAATGAATGGCTCGGTGAGCTTCGAGAACAGGTCAAAGGCACCGCAGAGGATTCCCAGCGGCACGCCGAAGATGGCCGACAACAGGAAACCCCAGAAGATGATCTGGCAGCTGTGCCAAAGGCTGTGATGTAGCCACGGGATGTCCTTGAAGGCCGGCGCCGTGGTCAGCGATGTGTAGAAGGCTCTGGCCACCTCATGGGGAGGCTGCAGGAAGAGGGGGTTGGCGCGGTCGCCCGCCAGGGGCTTCTTGCCGGCGGCCGCCAATTTCTTATTCAACTCCTCGAAATCCGCCAAGGGCAGAGTCTGACCTTCCTTAAAATTCAGGTCACCCGGGTCCGTGATGCGGACGTCCGGGTGCCAGATGAAAGGCACGTAACTCACCAGGCACCAAAGGGCCACCGGCAGCGCGAACGCTCCGCATTTGAGAATTGTTGCCCGGCGGGGCCGCATCGGAGTGCGAATCGCAAACCAAGTTGATCGACGGCTCACTGGGCGCCTCCCGGAGAATCTCACTGCACAGCCGACCTGTGGCTGAGGGCCAGGAAGGCTCCCCGCCGGCGCTGTCGCCTACCGATCACTTCGTCTCCCCGACTTCCTTCACGAGACTGGCATCCACGTACTTGTCGGCATCCTGCGACTTGTAATCCTTGACATGCTTGAGGTAGAAGGCGTTGGCATTCATGATTGAACCGTACACGCTGTCGAGCGTGTCGCGCTTTTCCAGCGCACGCAGGTTGCCCGCCCTGTCCAGCAGCTTCGTCCCTTTCAGGTTTTTCTCGAGATCCTCGGGCTTGACGCTGCCGATTCGCTTGGTCATGATCTTGACGGCCTCGTCGTGTGTCTTGGGGTCGTGGAGATATTCCAGGCACCTGAACCAGACGCCAACCACCTTCTTCCAGTCGTCGCGCCGCAGAAGCAAGCTCTCCGGGCTGACTTGCAAGGCGTCGTAAATCAAGCCTGGGGACTGAGCGCTTGTGTACAACGGTTTGGATCCGGCCATCTTCGCGAGCGTCTCGCCGGAGATCGGGTACCACGCGCCGATCGCGTCCACGCCACCAGAGGATAGTGCCTGCGGCGTTTTGTTCGTCTCAATGTTCTCCAGTTTCAATTCCTCCTCGGTCATGCCATTGTCCCTGAGGGCCTTGTCCAGCAGGATATGTTCCACAACGTTCAGCTCCAGGCCGACCTTTTTGCCCTTAAGGCCCTTGATCGATTCGATTCCCTTCTTGGCGATGATCATGTCGTTGCCGTTGGAGTAGTCGGTCAGGACGATGGCCGTGGAGCCACGGGCGGCCGTGAGCGAGTCGCCGCAGACGATGTTCACCGCATCCACCTTCTTGTTCGTAAAGGCATCGATGGACGGGAGATACTCGAACCATTCGAACTTGACGTCCACGCCGGCTTCCTTGAAGAAGCCTTTTTCGATGCCGATCTCCCAGACCAGCCAGCCGGGCCAATCGCTATACGCGATGGTTAGAGGTGGTCCCGCTGCCGCCGCTGTGGGACTCGCGGCCGCGGCCGAAGGCGTTGAACTACTGCCTTTGGCGGCGGTGCCGGTATTGCTCGAACAGCCCACAAGGGCAGCGCCCGCTGCCAGCGCCAGAAGTGATGTCAGAACCGCCAGTGCTCTCATGATATTTCATCCTTTCCAAAGCTAGAAGTAGCCATTGCAGAAAACCGGCCCCTTCCCGGTCCTGCGGGACGAGTCGCCAGCCGGCTGCCTTGGCGGCTTAGGTCTCCGTCTGAGCCGCCGTGGCCGTCAACTCCGCGGCCGGACAAGGTCTCCAGCCTGCAGAATTAGCTGGATCCAGGCTATCCAGAAGAAGCTGTCGCGGCCCGTCCACACGTGGATGGGAGGACTTACCCAGCAGGATGCAGGTAACGACCCAGCCGATGGTCACCAAGGACCAAAGTACGATGTACTCCCGCGGCTTCGCCCAAACCCAGGTAAGAACCGCCGCGCTGACGCCGCACATCGATGGCAGGAGAGTCCGCGGCGCGGCGAGGATATGCAGCAGCCCTTTCAGCTGGCTCTTCGAAGCGGGCACTTCGTTCTCCTTTAGTAATCAGGCTTATCGCCCGGAAGGGGGGACTCATTTGTCTTGAGAAGACGGAATTCGACCCTCCGATTCCTTGCGTATTCCTCGTCTGACCGGGGTACGGGAACAACCGGGTCGCTGATTCCCACACCTACTGCGCGGATCTGGTTTTCATCCAGGGAGTAATTTTTCGACCGGGCGTATTCCAGCAGCGCCCTGCGAGCCATTTCGGCGCGTTGCTGGGAGAGTTTCCGCACGCTTACGAGCAACTCGCGCGGTCGGTTCTGATCGCTTTCGAACTCGCCGCTGTCTACCAGTCTTTCAATTTTGGCGGTGTCCCCCAGGTCGAGCACGGTGTCCGCTTGTTGGAGCAAGTATTTCCCCTGGGTCGCCGTGCGTTTAAGAAGACCTTTCTCCTGGCCTGCGCGGACAAACGTACCCAGGACGCCCGAAAGGTCGGCGTGGCCGCGGACTGCGATGATCGCCCGGCCGAATAGAGATGCCTGCTCGACCGCCCTCTGAAAATCGAGGCCGTACCTGCCGACGTCGAACTCGGTGATGCCATTAGGGAAACGAATCTCGAAGGCGAACAGGGTGTTGCTCTCCAAATCCTTGCCCGCTGGTAATACGAGGCCTGGATCCAGCCGGCCCGGTCCGGCCCGGAGGTCGGTAGTCAAGCCGCCCAGCTTAGCCAGTTGCTCGTAGTCGAATGCGGGCTTGAGAAACTCATGTCGTTCCTTGGCGTCGCCCAGCGCGATAGCAAGGTCCAGAGCGGCTTTCTGCTTCCCTTCGAAGTTGTCGGGACTGCTTTCCGTGAAAAAACTGCGATTACCCGGCAGGCGCACGAAAACGGCGTCGGAGATCAAGCCGTCGGTGACGTCAACCGAGGCGATATCCTCTTTGCCGTAAATCTCCTGGGTCAGCGCCAGGATAGCATTGTATTTGGGAGTGGCCTCCTTGTTCTTCGGAGAATAGTCCTTCTTCATTTCCATCAGTTCCTCGCAGGCCTTCAGGTAGCCTGCCGCGAATTTCTCCACCCACTCCCGGTGGGCGTCGAAGAAATCCTTGCGGCAAGCATAGACGTCGGCGATTGATCGCTTCATGTCGACGGTGGAGACCAGGACATGGGCATCCTTGACCGATTTACCCGCTCCCGTGCCGGTCAGCGCTTTACCGCCTGTCAGCTCCTCCATTTCCGGCGTGATCGCAAAGCACGCATCCACGCTCGGTTGGTTACGAAGCTCGGCCGCCGGTCCCTTCGGCCCACTCACATCAGGGGTCCATACGACGTCAATCTCTTTCCAGCCGATCCGAGCGGTCCGCAAGATGTCGTCGAGCATGCCGACGTGAGGTCCATATTTCTGCAGCGCTATGCGCTTCCCCTTCAGATCGGCCAGCGTCTTGCAGTTACTGCGGGCCACCATGTAGTCGCCAGCGGACCAGGTGAGCTGGAGGAAGACCACGGGGCGGGCCCCTGGATCCGCGCTCACCTTTTCGGACGCCTGTCCCAGCATGCTGAACGTCCCGCGCAGGAAATGGCTCTTGCGGGCGAGATAGTTTTTCACCTGCTCGTTGAAGTCGTCGCAGCGGACAAGCTTCGCTTTCAGGCCTAGGCGCTGGAAGATAGTGTCCTCCTTCGTCTCCAAACCGCCGTTGGCATGAAACGTGGCCACATCGCCACCCCAAAGGATGAACGGGACTTCAAGGGTGTCCAACGAGGTGACCTCGGTGCCGCCCACGAGATCCTTCAGCCAGTCGAGCGCCCCTGGGATCTTATAAATGACAACAATGGCTCCCAGGATAATCATCCAAATGACCACGACCCCCAGCAGCTTGACGGAACCTTGCCTCTTCACCGCTCACCTCCTCGTTCAGACTTTCGTGGGTCAATAATCGATCTCCGAGCTGCTCTCAATCGTGACCTTGACGATCCGAAACTCGACGCGCCGGTTTTTGAAGTAGTCCTCTCTCTGCTTCGGAATGGCAACGACCGGCTCCAGACAGCCTGCTCCCGCCGCACGAATTTGGCTTTTGTCGAGGCGGTAACCCTTCGATTCCGCGTACTTGACCAGCGCGTTGCGGACCCCATCGGCACGCGATTTCGACAGACCCATCAAGTACTTCGCTGACTTCTTGAGGTCATCGTTGCCGAAGTCCTCTTTTTCGATGATTTCGGCCACCTTCTTGACATCATTGAGATCGACCTTGGTGCCGTCCTTGAGCTCCAGGTCGTCGCCTTTCTTGACTAGGATCTGCTTGGCGAGGCCTTGTTTCTCGAATAATTCCAGAAGGCTATAGGGGTCCGCGTGACCACGCGCGACGACGATCGAATTGCCGAACAGCGACGCCTGCTCCAGGGCACGCTGGAAGTCTTCACCGTATTTCGCTTCGGGGAAGACCGATTGGTTCGGCTCGAAGCTGATCGAGAAGGAATACAGAGTGTTCTCGGGCAGGACTTTGACGTCCTCCTTGAACCTGTTTTCCGGCAGCGCCTTTCCCGTCAGTTGCCCCAGGCCCTTGACTTTTTCGTAATCAAGATCCGCCTTGATGAACTCATGCCGCGCCTTCGCGTCTCCGAGGGCGACAGCCAGGTCAAGGGCTGCCTTCTGCTTGCCCTCGTAGCCGCTGAGATTGCCGCGGTCGGTGAAGAAGCTGATGTTACCGGGCAAGCCGACAAAGACGGCGTCGGAAATTAACCCGTCGGCGTCGTCTTCCGTGGCGACATCCTTGCCGTAGATCTGCATGGTCAGTCCGAGGAGAGCCTTGTACCTGGGGGTGGCGTCCGGATCCTTGACGGCGTACTTCTTTTTCAATTCCAAGAGCTCCTCGCAACCCTTCAGGTAGCCGGCGACAAACTTTTCGATCACATCCTTGTGAGCTTCGTAAAAATCCTTGCGGCAAGCATACACGTCGGCGATCGAGCGCTTCATGTGGGCAGTGGATACCAGCACGTGGGCCCCCTTGATCGTTCCGCTGGCGCCGTCGCCGGTCTTGTCGAAACCGCCCGTCAAGCCCGCCATGTCCGGGGTAATGGCGAAGCAGGCGTCAACGCTCGAATCTTTCTTGAACAGAGCGGCTGGTCCCTTGTCGCCGGTGACGTCATCGGTATAGACAGTGGTGATGTCGTCCCACTTGAGCCGGGCCGTCCGCAGAATATCGCCCAGCATGCCGACGTGCGGCCCGCCCTTTTGGAGAGCGATTTTCTTGCCCTTGATGTCGCTGAGCATTTTCGAGTTGGCACGCGTAACGAGATGGTCGCCGGCGGACCAGGTGAGCTGAAGAAAAATCACCGGCCGGGCCGCCGGGTCCTTGCTTAGCGACTCGGACGCCTGGCCGAGCATGCTGAAGGTGCCGCGCAGAAAGGGGCTTTTGCCGGACAGATAGTTTTTAACCTGCTCTTGGAAGTCGTCGCCCCGCGTCAGCTTCAGAGTGAGGCCCTGCTTTTCGAAAATCGAGTCGGGTTTGGTGGTCAGGCCCTCGTTGGCCAGGAACGTCGCCACATCCCCGCCCCAAAGTATGAAGGGCACTTCCAGGGCTGCTCCCTGGGTGTGTGCGGCGGGAGCCCGAACCCCCGCCAGCGGAGTTAGGGCGAGAGCCGCCGCGGCGGCGAGACACAAGGTGGCGAGAATCCAATGAGGTCGACGTGGCACGTCGCGGCGGTTCATGGCGAATTCCTCCGGATAAAAAGGAGCCTTTAATAATCAATTTTGCCGGCCACGGATTCGATCAAGGGCTTCTCCAGCCGGAACTCGACCCGGCGGTTGCGTCTCATGTCGTCCCCGGTTCGAGGCTGTTTAGACACGGGCTCGGCAACGCCGACCCCCTTGGTCTGAAACTGGCTGGGGTCGATCTTGAAGCCTCGATTCTTGGCGTAGGTCGCGACGGCGTTCTTGACTTCATCCGCCCGGTCCTGCGAGAGCTTGGCCAAGAGCTTGAGCGTCTTGCGCGGGTCATCCTTGGTTTCGTCGAACTCGGTCTTATCGATCAGCTCGACGACTTTCTTGGTGTCGGTCAGGTCCAGTTTTTCACCCTTCCAGAAATACTGATAATTGCCGGTGTTACCCTCGCGTTTGAGATCGCCCTTTTCCAAACCCGCCTTGACGAAGTCGCTCAGCAGCTTGGAAAGGTCGGCATGGCCGCGAATCATCATGACCGCGTTACCGAAGAGCGACGCTTGCTTGAGTGCGTCCTCAAAGTCGTCGCCATACTTTTGCTCCTCGAATTCCTTCTGGTTGGGCTCGAAACTGATCGTAAAATTGACGATGCCCACACCGCTCGATTTGATCGGCTCGGGGGCGGCGCCCTCGAGGACCTTCAGTGCGCCCTGGGCCTTGAGCCGGTCGTAATCAAAATCCGCCTTCTGAAACTCGGGCCGGGTTTTGGCATTGCCGAGAGCGACAGCCAGGCTCAGAGCGGCCCCTTGCTTGACAGCGAAGCCGCTCAGATTCCCTTTATCCGTGAAGAAACTGATGTTGCCCGGCAAGCCGACGAAGAGCGCATCGGAAATCAAGCCGTCGGCGTCTTCCGCTTTGGGGAGCGCCTCCTTACCGTAAATCTCCTGCGCCATCTTCAGGACGGCATTGTAATGTTCCTCGGCACCGGCAGCCTTTTTCTCTGCCTGTGCTTTCAAATCCACCAATTCCTCGCAACCCTTCAGATAGGCGGCGACAAACTTCTCCACCAGGGCCTTGTTGGCATCGTAAAAGTCCTTTCGGCAAGCGTAGACATCGGCAATAGAGCGCTTCATCTGTGCGGTGGAGACCAGAACGTGGGCGTCCTTGACGCTCTTGTCCGCTCCCGTGCCGGTTTTGTTCAGACCGCCGGTCAAGTCGGTCATATCGGGCGTAATGGCGAAGCAGGCGTCAATGGACGGATCCTTGCGAAACAAGGCCGGCGGTCCCTTCTCTCCCGTAACATCATCGGTCCACACCACGCTGACGTCCTGCCACTTGAGGTGAGCCGTTCGCAGAATGTCATCGAGCATCCCCGCGTGTGGGCCGAATTTCTGAAGGGCTATTTTTTTGCCTTTGAGGTCGTTAAGGTTTTTGAGTTGGGCGCGAGCAACGAGGTGGTCGCCGGCCGACCAGGTCAGCTGGAGGAAAACGACCGGCTGCGTCCGTGGATCGGCGCTGAGCACTTCCGAGGCCTGACCAAGCATGCTCATGGTGCCGCGCAGGAACGGACTTTTCCCGGTCAAGTAATTCTTGACCTGCTCGGGGAAATTGTCGCCGGGGGTGAGCTTCAGGTTAAGCCCCTGCCGCTGGAAGAGCGTCCCCGACTTGGTGGTCAGGCCGCCATTCGCGTGGAAGGTGGCGATGTCGCCGCCCCAGAGAATAAACGGCACTTCCAGGGTCCCGCCTTGCTTGACCGCCTCGACCTTTGCGTTTTTGACCAGGTTGGCAAACGGCTCCTGGCCGAGAACGCCTCCTGCGGCCAGGAAAAACACGACCGGCAATACAGCCAGACACCTACGGATTACGGATCCTTTTCCCATGGAAAACATCCCTTTCTGCTTGTTGGCCCCCCCATGATGTGCGGGAGACGATGCTGCGCGTGAGTTTCTCACGAAAAGCACATCACTAGGGGAGCGAGCGTCACGAACCTGAGACACGAATAACTCCAGCGAGCTTGATTTAGTCTCGAAGATTTTACGCTACCAGCGAGGCCGGTCCCATCTGTTTGGAAACAGTACAATCTCAACCTATCGCTTGCGTTATGTCAAAACTTCCACCTAAGTCCCCACTTCCTCCGCCGGGGGCGAAAAGCGCGGTGCGGGGGCAGCGAGGACACTTCACGCGTCGGAGTTCAGGGGAACCGGGGATGCACATCAAGACTCCGCAGTCGCAAGATCCTGCTGCCGTGTTGCCGCAATAAGGACAAATTGGGCATCCATCCAGCAACGATGAATTCACTTGGGGCTGGCCTTGGCCGGGGTCAACTTCCACAGCCTCGAGCGGGTGTGCCTTGACGGCGATGTATTTCTCGGACTGCGGCGACCGCGCGAAGCGCATCAAGTAAGGCTTCTGGTCCTGGGAGCACCAGGCGTGCAAGAACAGCTGCCTGGGAGACGGATCGCGTGTGCCAGCCACGGCGGGGGCCCTTTCGAGCGCATCCGCCGGCGGATCCGGGAGTTGAACCGCCTCGCCCTCGGGCGCATGCCCGACGGAATGGCTCCTGGCTTGCACCGATTGCGTCATCCACACCATGACTTTGCGCCATGCTTCCGGCGCCATATCTTTCATCAGGAACACCGAGGAACTAAAACGCCGTAAGACATCGGTATCTGCGTCTGGCCCGCAGGCGATTGCGATCAGGTTATCGCCCCAGGGCGTCTTGGTGCTCTGAATTTCTTTGGCGACACTTTCCCATTCATCCGTGGGCTGGCCATCAGTGAGTAAGAAGACAAGAGGCTTGTAGTCTCCCTTGGTGGTCTGCGAGGTCGTGATGACTTCACGTTCAATGCAGCGTTTCACCAACCGCAGCGCGGCGCCCAGCGCGGTGCCCGGTCGCACCTTGAGCTTGGGCCGCGGAAAACTCAAGACTTCGGTAAGCGCCACATCCTGGCGTGCATCGCCTGAAAACGTGATCAGGCTGATCAGCGCGGTCTCAATGGCATACGGGTCGGATCGTAAAGTGGCGAGCATCATGTCCAGGCCGCGGCCCAGGTCTTCGATGGCATCGCCGGCCATCGATTCGGAACAATCTAGTAGCAGGTACACAGGTAGATGCCGGACATAGCTGGACATCAAAATCCCTCCCCGGAGACAGTGGCATTGGCCTACCCTAGCCGGCGCCGCGGCCCACGTCGAAGGCACCCACGTTACCATATATGCTGGTGGAACGGCACCAGGGACAGGTCAACGTGACCGGTTGCGCGACACGCGGGCAGCAATGTACGCTGCCGCAGCGACACATCGCCAGCATTTCGTGTTGGCAACATGGACAGTGCGGGGGCGCCTCCAAGAATTCCGTCGATACGTTTTGGCGCGGGTCCTTTGCCTTGGGGTCGAGGTCAAAGTCTTCGACCACGTGGGCGGCGACTCCCTTGTAGATCGCCTTGCCGCCACCGAATATCCCCTTCTTCTCGGCGGGCTGCTTGGCGAATCGCGCCAGGAAAAACTGGCTGGTCTTGACACAGCGCGCGTGCAGAAAGACATACCGATCCGGCACGGGGGACTCCCGACGCTTCTCGGGGCGCGCCATCTCCATGCACTCTTCCGGGAGACCAGGGAGTGAGACACCATGCTCACCCGCCCCGCCCAGGGCCTGGCTGGCCGACGACACGGATGCTGAGACCCATTTGAAGAACTGGCGGAAAGAAGCCTCGTCCGCATTCTTCATGGCGACCACAGCATCCGTGATCTGCCTTAGCTTTTCCAGGTCCGCATCGGGGCCGCAACCAACTGCTATGACGTTGGCCTGCTTACCGCAGACATTATTACGTATCCGAGCGGCGCTATTTTCCCACTGGTCGGTTGGCTCGCCATCGGTTAGGAGGAAACACACGGGCTTGTAATCGCCCTTCCGGTCAGCCGTCGTTTTGAGAACTTCGCGTCCCAGGCATTCCTCCAGCAATTGCAGGGCGGCACCTAGGGCAGTACCCGACCCCATTCGCAGACGGGGGAGCTGATTCGCAGGATAAGTGTAAAGTTCGGTCAACGGAATGACTTGCTGAGCCGTGCTGGCGAACGTGATAAAGCTAATGGCCGCCGTTTCCAGGGCCATGGGGTCACTGCGCAGCTCGGACAAAAGCGCGGTGAGACCTCGCGTCATGGCTTGGAAAGCTTCCCCCGCCATCGACTCGGAGCAGTCCAGGAGGAGGTAAACAGGAAGGCGACGTGTGGACATCAGGGAGACCTCGCCTGCAAGGGCAATTGTCGAATCAGTTGGAATGAACGAGCCGACGGACTTGCGATTCCAGGTGCTAGCCCGTTTTGTTGTCTTTGTCGGTCACGGTACAGCCCTCTTCAATGTCCAGGGAGCTGCGCGCGTTCCCAGTCAGGTCGCAGTGCTCGATCCGGCCTGTTCCCTGGTCGTGAGCCCAAACCCCGGCATCACCGTTGCCATGGATGTTGCAATGCAGGGCCGTAGGATTGCCCTTTCGGAGAATGGCGATCCCCGCTAAGGCGTTCTTCGTAATGTGGCAATGCTCCAGCGTCCCGCCGCCGTTGTCCCAGACGACGACGCCTGAGAGCGTGTTCTCTGAAATCTGGCATCTTTGAAGATGAGGATTACCGCCATCGGTAATGGCCACCCCCGCGCCGCCATTTCCGACGATCTCGGCATCCTGCACGGTCCCCAGGCCGCCCTGCCAGACCAAGATGCCCGCTTGCTTGCCTTTGCGAATCTTGCACTTGTTTCGGAGGACTGGCGTGCCGGACTGCCGGATCTCGACCCCGGCACAGGCATTTTCGAAGATGTCGCACTCTTCCACGGACCCATGGGCGTCCTGGCCGAACAAGAGGCCGGCTTGCATGCCATGGTGAATCGTGCAGCGCTTCAGGACCGGGTCGCTGCCTTGCCTGACTTCCACACCCGCCAGCGAGTTGCCAAAGATCTCGCAATGCTCGAGGCTCCCTCGGCCGAAATCATGAACCAGGACGCCGGCTGATTTGCCATCACGCACCTTGCACCGAAGCAGCACAGGGCTCCCGCCGCCTCGAATCTCCACACCGGCCAGAGCATTGCCGTAGATCTCACAGCTCTCCAGTTTCCCCTGGCCCATCTGGTGGATGAGCACGCCGACCTGTTGGCCATGGTATACCTGGCAGCGCCGCAGAGTGGGATTGGCGCCCTGCTTGATCTCCACCCCCGCGAGGGTATTGTTGAAGATCGCGCAATCCTCGAATTCGCCATCCGCGCGGTCGAAGATGAGCAGGCCGGCCGACTTGCTGCCGTGCAGCCGGCAGCGCCGTAGCAGGGGAATGGCTTTGCTGCCGTGCACGGCCAGGCAGGCGAGTCCTTCGGAGGTGATAATGCAGTCTTCGAGCACGAGCTGCCCTTGCGGGATGTCCACCGCATATTGTTCTTTCCGTCCTCGCCCTGAGACACCGCGCAGAGTCATGCCGCACACGCGGGCAAAGTCTGTCTGCATGCGCAGGCAGCTGGCATCTGCGCTTTCGACGATGACGTCTTCGATCTTGCCTTCCCCAACGATTTCCAGCCGCTTGTCCAGGATGAGCGACTCGCAGTAAAGGGCAGGTCGTACCACGATACGCGTGCCAAGGCGGGCGCTGCGGATGGCCTCGCCGATGGTCGTGAAATTGCCGTCGCCCAGCTTGGAGACGATCACGGGAGAGGGGGCAATGGGCACCGATTCGGTGATTCTTTGCGTCGAAGGCGTCGCTGGTATCACCGGCGGGGACACGACTGCCGATTGGGTGATCGGCGCAGATTCTGTCGGCGCCAGAGGCCCGTCTTCCAGCTCCGGCGGGACCTTTATCAGAGGCTCCGGCTCGACGTGCGGTGCTCGCGTGTCCACTGGGACATCATGAGGCTCCCAGACAACTTGCCCATCGCCAAAAATGACGTTGGCACCTTCAATATTTCGCACCGAGCCGTTGACCTTGATGAGCCGCGTCAGCAGCGACGTCTGAAGCCAGAGCTCGCCGCGCAGCAGGGTTACAGGTGAGAGCGCATCGAGCGAGAGGGTGAGCTCCTCCAACCTTCGGCCGCATAATTGCTTCGGCTCAACGGAAAGGCCTTCGATCTTGGAGATCAAGGTGCAGGGAACCGGCACGTTTACCTTGACCTTGAAACGGTGGGGTCGTTTCGCCTTGAGCTGTCCAAAGTTGATGGAGCGCGGGTAGCTCCAGTCTCCTTCTTCCGAGTCTAGCCCGCGAACGTTGCCCCGCACCGAAACCTGGTTGAACGTGATTCCCAATCCAGGCGCCACGGCCAGTGCGCAGTTCGCCTCGCCATCGAGGTTCGCATCGTTGCCCGTAACCTCCACGTTGATGCTATTGAGCACGACCCCGTTCGCCAAAACGGAAATCACTGGACCTTTTTTGGCCCAGACTGTGGCCCCGTGACCGTCCAGAACAATGGCCTTGCGGATGATGATCGGCCCCTGGAATTCCCGGCCCGGCGGATCGAGTTGCAGAGGCTGGCCGTTTGTCGCAAGGTCAAGTTGTGCTTGGAGGTCAGTCATGGTGTCTTTCTTAGTTACGGAATCATGCGAATGCTTACCAGGCGACCTTGCTCCTCGCGGGAGAGGCGCACCTCGTCGCCTGATTTCAGGGCGCAGAACTGTTTCCTCGGCACCGGATTGCCGGCCGGATCAATCAACGAATCGAGGCCCTTGTTGATCAAGATCCAGCGGTTTTGATAGAAACGCACGTAAGCCAACACCTCCTGGTCCACGCCTTCCACGGGGTCCACACGCTGGTAAATGTGCCAGCGGTGGAGTCGCCGCCCATCCCAGGCGATGAGGGCGTGTCCCTCGGAGCGGAACTGCCCGCTTCGCGCCGGGAAATGAAACTCGAGGACCGGCACCGAGGTTTCCAGCCGCCAACCACACCAGGGGCACCTGGGCGCCAAGCCCTCCTTGTAAAGAAACCACTTTTCCTCGCACGCCTTGTTGCCACAAGGGATGAGCAGGTCCGACGAGCGGTACAGCGCCTTCTCCCATTCATTCGCAGTGGGCCGGGCAGAGGGGTTATGCAACCCATCCACGAAGGCGCGCTCAATCAGCTTTGGCAGATACGGTCCCAGCTGATCGTAGCCAACCGTAATGCCGCTCTTCGGCCGATTGCTGGAATCGTGGGGATTCTCGACGAACAGGGCCTTTTCTCCCATGGACAGCCTTTCGTCATCCTCAGCCGTCCTGGCGTTCACCTTGGGGCCGCGGAGCGGGTGCCGGCGCAGCAGGTATTCGTAGACCAAGACCGCCAGAGCGTGCAAATCGGTCAGGTTCGACGGCAGCTTGCGCTTGGGGTCGTCGAGCGGCAGGTGCTGCGTTGCCAGCACCTCCGGCGCGAAATATCCCGGAGTACCCAGAACGTCCGGAGGAAACACGCCCGGCACCACCAGCGAATCGATGTCGATGACGGAGCAGCGGCCTCCCGGTGGATCGATCAGGATGTTCTTGCAGGACAGATCCGAATGAGCCAGCCCGGTCAGGTGCATCTTGCGGACGGCCCGAGCAATGAGAATGCTGATCTGCAAGTAGCTCAGCCATGTGCCCCGCTCCGCCGTCGGCAGCAGCTTGCGCAATTTGGGGCTCGAAAACCACTTCCCCTCCTTTTCCCTCCCTTGCCAGTTGCCGGTTGCGAAAAAGAAGTTTTTGGGGTAAACCGGCGTCATGACCCCGAGCTCGGGCTGGACGACAATACCGGTCAGCCAACAAAAGAGATCCCCAAAATACTTTCCAGTCGTCGGATGTGTGGTCGGGTTGAATCGTCCCAGGATTGCCTCGAGGCGGGCCATCCGGTTGGGATCCTTGCAAGTGGCGTGGTTCTTGAAAAAAAGGAGCACCGATTGGCGGTCGGCCGTAAAATAGGCTTTCTTCATCCCGCCCTGGCCAATCATCTCCGGCAGGTATTCCACCGTGCGCCCGTCTTTAAGAACGGCTGTAAGTGTGCTCACGATCAGGTTCTCCTGTACAGCAAAACAAGCGTCCGGTCATCCGAAGACCCTTTCTTCTCGTAGCGGAGCCAGTCGAGCAAGGCCTTGCCCTCTTTCGGATCGGCGAGAATGCCCTTATCCTTGTGCAGCAGACCCCAGACCTTGTCCCCGGATCTGGTCTTGAGCTCTGGGATGGGCTCGCCATCAAAGATGTCGATCAATCGTTTGTCTTCGGGGAAAAAGTCGTCGGACACTCCGTCGCACATGATGGCAATGGCGCGAACGCCCTTCTTGATCGCAAATCGGACGCGCGCGCCGAAGCTGTGCTCGATGTGCGGCGTGGTCAGGAAACAAGTCTCGCTGGAATACTGGCCGTGGTCTGCCACACCTATGACGGTGTGCTTTCGGTCCTCGGTGTAGAGGCCGATACTGCCGTCCCCGACCTGGATGGCGGCTACCACATCACTGCCTTGGAACGGCGTGTGGATCAGCAGCAGACAGGTCGTATGCAGGTCGTTGGCCGGGCACCGGCGCTTCTGGGCCTCGCGGATAAGTTCCGTCCGCGCCTTGCCGGCCGACTGTTCCAGGAAAGTCTTGAGTCGCAGTAGGTCACTCTCGCCCGGTCCGTTACTTTCAGCTGGCGCCAGGCAAAAGTGTTCGAGCAACTCCTTCATTTTCTGCGTCGCTTCCTGGCTCGCGATCCGGGCACCGACGCGGGCCAGCCGGGCGCTGCCGGCTCCATCAGTTACCGCCACGATGGTCCAGTCGTCGACACTTTCAAGCGTGTAGGCGTCATCACGCCAAAGCCCCTTATGGGCGTGCAGCTTGCCGCGCAGACTGGCCGCCATCGCGTTCCAGTGCTTGAAGGACACCAGCGTACATTCCTCATGCTCCACGCGCTCGGTTTGATCGGTCGGCTCAACCACTTCCCATTTCGGAGTGGGCCCTGGAGACGGTGGAGGTGGGGGAGTTCTGGACTGCTGAGTTGCGGCAGTTTTCGGGTCGGCCTGCCGTTTGGCCGTCCGTGCCGGGTCTGGCTCCTTCTGGCGAGAGCTGGCAGGCGCCTGTGCCGTGCTCGCAGGTGGGACCTGGGTTTTCTCTCCGGCCGGAATTGGAGTCGTCGCACCGGAGTGTGGCTTTGGGGCTACCGAGGGGCCAGTAGGTGGAGGGCGCTGAGTTCGTTGTGCAGGAGTCCCAAGCTCTTGCAATTCCGGCGGCCTGACCGTGACCTCATGAGAGAAAACAACAGGTGGAGGCTTGGCGGCGGGTTCGCGTGGCGCCTCTTCCACGGGCCTGGACTGCGGTTTGGCGGCAGGAAGTGGAGGGCGCTGAGTTCGTTGTGCAGGAGTCCCAAGCTCTTGCCAGTCCGGCCGACTGACAGTGACTACATGAGAGGAAATTGCGGGTGAAAGTTTGGCGGCGGGTTCACTGGGCGCCTCCCCCGCCGACCTGGCCTGCGCTTGTTCCCCCGGTTCGGGCTGGCCCGCTGGCGTCTCATCGGATGTGGCATTTGCCACCGGCACCTCCTTGGCCTGCTTGGGATCGGGCGCTCGCGCCGGCGGCCCCGCCTCAGGACTGACAGTCGGCGGTCCTGACGGGGCGACTGGCACATTATTGCTAAAGATCAGATCGCGAGCGTCCTTGGCCGTCTCCAAGGTATTCGGCCCATTCAGCTCATCGCGTACGCCGAACTCGTCCGCGACCTGGCCATCAGTCGAAGCATGACCGGCCGTCAGGTCGCGATTGTCGCTTTCAGGTAATTTGGGCGTGCGCGCGGGATCATTGTTTGCCATGGCCATCTCCTTCTGCGATCGCTTTCGGGCCCACTAGCGGGTCAGCGTTTGGAGCGTCCTTGCAGCCCCGTTCTTTTTGCAAGCCGTCGCTCAGGTGGAGCTCGTCCAGGAACTCACCAGCGGTCACCGAGGCAACACCCTTCTCCACCAGTACGGAAATCCCTTCTTCGTCCGGGATCTCTGCCAGTTGTCCGTCGGCGCGAGCGCAGGCGCCCAGGACCTGGCTGGTAGTGGTGACTGAGGCCGTAACCCACTTCATGAACGCGCCCAGCGTGCCCGGTTGAGTGTCCCTCAACCGCACCACTGTGTCCCCCAGGAGCTTGAGCGTTCGGTCGTTCACTTCCGGTCCCGCCCCGCAAGCAATCAAGGTTGCCTGGTTGCGCAGGCGAAAGCGCTCCACGGATTTCATCCAATCGTCCGTGGGCTCGCCATCAGTAAGGATGAAGACCATGGGCCGCCAATCCCCTTTTTGTTCTAGGCTGGAGTGCCTAACTTCGTCGCTAATGCGCTCCGCCAACAGTTCGATCGCTTCGCCCAGCGCCGTGGTGCCCGAGGCGACCAGCTCGGGGGGGTCGAACTCGTTAATATCGGTCAGCGGCAGGAGCTGCTCAGCCGTACTCGAGAAGACGATGACGCTCAGCCAAACCGTCTCCAGGGCCTGAGGATCGTTGCGCAGGTCGCTGAGCAAGGCCTTCAGGCCCATGCCCATGGCGGCAATCGGCTCCCCAGCCATGGACCCGGAACAATCCAGGAGGAGATAAATCGGCAGACGACGCATGGCGACAGCGTGCTCGTTGGACATTTGACCTCTCCGGCAACAGTCGCTGAGAAGGCAGCGCCTTGGGCCTCGTCCTCAAGGCACGATCTGGATCCCCTTGTCTTCGGGAAGGGGCGGTAGGTTTACCGGCGCGTTCGGATTGGCCGTGACTCCTGAGCTGGTCGTGGACACCGAAGCAGTCACCCACTTCATGAAGGCGCCCAGCGCGCCCGGCGAAGTATCCTGGAGGCGCACCACGACTTCGGTAATCTTCTTCAGCACCTTGTCGTCGGCCCCGCCGCCCGCGGCGCACGCGATGATATTGCCGGGCCGACGCTTGCGCACCTCCTCAGCAGGTTTCTCCCAGCTGTCTGTGGGCTGGCCGTCGGTCATGAGGAAAATGAGCGGTTTCCAATCACCTTTCTGTGTGGCGGTCGTCTTGCGCACCTCCTTGTCCACACAGGTCAGGAGCAGCTGGAGTGCTTCTCCCAGGTTGGTCGTACCCGAGGCATTCAGATTGGGCTCTTGAAAAGCGCCGATTTCGGTCAGGGGCACAACTTGTTTGGCGCTGCTATCGAAGGTGATGACGCTGAGCCACACCGTTTCCAGCGCTTGTGGGTCATTCTGCAAGTCGGAACGCAGTTGTCGCAGGCCCATCTTAACTGCTTCGATGGGGTCGCCGTGCATTGACCCGGAGCAGTCTAACAAGAGGTACACAGGCAGCCGGCGGGTTCCTGCGCCAAGTTCTTCGGCCATGCAAAACCTCCTTACTCGGATTTATCTTCCATAGAACGGCTGAAAACAACCGGCAAGTGGCTCTTGGTCTTTTTGGCAGTTGCGTCCCTGTTATTTAGGGCGCTCTTTGGCTCCAAAGCACCATTGCCAACTCCGGGGCTGGCATTGCGCCGGGCTCAGCCGCAGAGATCAATCATCTCCATTTGCGAGGAGACCGATTAAGAGCAATGGGACTGGGCTTTTCCTTAACCGGCAAGCCTTCCTGATGATAGGCATTAGAACAATTTTTATCGAGGTTGCCACAAAATTCTTGTGATTGTGAAATCCTGCGAACGGTTTAGAGATGATTGGGCATCTTTCGAGAGGATCGCCCACGCGTTAACCCCGCTGTCGCGACTCTCTGGTGTAACCGAGTGCCTGGTGGGCTTCCTGCCGCAAGGGGAAGGCTCGCCGCAGACCTCCTGTGCCGCGGCGCTCAGCGATTTCCTCCGGCGGATGATCGTTTCGCTCGTTGTCATCCGCTAGTTTCGTCATGAAAAAGGCCAGCTGGACGAGTCCAGCCCCTGCAACTGCCAGGTTGGTCCTCGGTGGGAGCGGCAATTTCAACGATGTGATGAGGCGCCTTTACGCTTAACTGGGTCGCTTACCCGGCTAACGAGTTATGGGTCCGCTGGCGCTCAAGGTCAAGATCGGCGCGGCTCCCACCCCGGGCGCGACTTGCACGTTTAACGTCTCCAGCAACAGGTTGAAGCTCGATTTGGAAGTCAGGTCGTTGTCGCAAATATAAAACCAGTAGTCGCGGTATTTGACGGCCACGAAGGCATTCTTCGGCTTGCATTTCTGGACGTGCACGCGGAACAGGCTATCGGTCACCTGGGTCCAGTCAAACGGCTGGCCTTGCTCATCCAAGGGCATTGCCACCAAACCTTGTTGATAATGTTCCGGCGGCGCTTCGACTCCCTTGGACAGGAAAACCATCCCAGCGAGCGTGGAGCGCGTGCCGACCACGATATCATTGCTTCTGCCTCCGAGCTTTCGGTTCAAATGGCCGCCGTCGCCCTGGATGAGGCGATATCGAGAAACTTCTCTGTCGGAAGCTCCTGGCCTTTCGAGTTTCAGTTTGGCGGCGGCGCTCTCCCATTCCCCCCCATCCCGCGCCCACGCATCGGGATGAATGATCATATCGTAGGCAGTAGCCGTACCGCTCAGGACGATTGAGTTGTCTTTCTTGTCGTAGTGGAACATGTAATGGTTGTTGGCCGCGGTGATTAGGTCGGCCGCCCTGAAGTCACCGCCCTTATCGTCCTTCGAGGATGTGCCTTCTGCCGGCGGCTTGGATAGCTTGTAAGGTTCGGATAGGTCGGAAAGCGCCACCGGGTGGGGATTCGTGGTCAATTCGAGCAGACTTTGGCGCTGCAGTCGGCCCAAAGTTTCGGCAACCGACCTGAACTCCTCGAAATCAGGCTTATGCTCCCCCCCTCCGCCTGTCAGGTGCGGCGCGTTTTCCACTCCATTCATGTTGTGGACAAATAAACGTAGAAGCCGGTCCAGGTCCCAACCGGTGTTGGCCAGAAGCACAATCCTTTCCAGTGGTATCGGGGCCACGAGGCCCTTGGTAAAGTCGGCTCCTGTCTGGGGGGTCATGGTGATCGAAGGCACATCAGTGAGACGACCCTGAAAGGGCCCAAATGTGAGCGTGGAGAATGCGTTGGTGATCTTGCCAGCACTAGCGGCGAGGCCGGAGTAGTGCGAATCGACCAACTCACCGCCACCAAAGCTATCAAAAGTGAACTGGCTGGTGATTCCGGTAACGGCGATGATTTTCGGCGGATCGCGATACTTGAGGCGCACGAGATTGAGCAAGAACTGCTCGTTCTCCGTGTCCGTAACGGCCTGGTTGTAGCGCACGAGATTTTGGCGGATGACGCCCGGCCCGATGGAGCAACCACTCAGAAACAGCACACAACCGGAAACGAAGAGAGCAAGTTGACGGCCGGCGTTCACGTTATATACCCCTTGCCCAATAAACCCAACGGACCTGCCGGAACCACCCAATTGCCGGCTCGATGTTGAGCTGTTCCACGGGTTATGAATGAGCAAGTCGCGGTCTATCGTCCATTCTGGTTTTCGGCAAAGCGCGGTGATAAACTTGACCGGGCGTGCGGATTACAACGGATTTGCGGCAATTCGCGAAGGAGTGGGGCCTTGGGACACCCAAGGGGGACCGTCCTCTTTGCCGCTCCGGGTTAGTATGGTGGCGTACCGAGACAAAGGCATGGCAACCTTGCGCTGGTAAAGCGACGGATTTCCAGGGTGTCTTATCAGCTCTTGCGGCAACGGGATATCAGGTTGACACCGGCGTCTTCAGCTTGAATTTCCAGCGGCTGATCGCCAAATTTGGAGCCGGCAAACAGGCTCCTGAACTCCGCGCGCGTCCGATGTTTGACCGCCCAGTCGAGGATGTGTTCGGTGAAGGCCCGATCTGGACTGGACGCGTCGCGATTGCTTAGCACGACCCAACCTCCCGGGACCAGAAGGTCGTGAATCCAGTTCAGAAGGACGACAGCCTGTTCATCATCCAGGTTTTCACAGACGCCCAGGCCATAGATCACGTGTTGCAGGCCAAGCGAAACGGACCCTTGGCCGCGCATGACGGCGCTAAGATCGGACCGCAGAAAGGTGATGCGGTCGGCACAGTGAGATTCCTGGGCCAGATGGGCGTCGATTGAAAGTGTATCGGCGTCGCCGTCAATGCAGGTCACGTAGAGAGAGATCGTCTTGTTGGCGTTGAGTAAGTCGAAGGCTTCGCGGGCCGTGCCCGCCGACAGGCTGGTCAGTCGCACCGGGCCCGGCTCGGTGATGCTCGCAACGGCCTCCTGCAGGTAGCCCGTCACGACACGAAGGCTGTTGCGCCGCGACCGGCACAGCGGGCGCTCGAGAAACCACTGGTCGATGAGGGGGCCAAGCCGGCCCTCGCCCGCCGGCTGATTACGCTCGATCCGTTCCAGCAGCTCTCGATCTTCCCCAAAACCGCGCGCTTTCTGCAAGCCCTGCGCAATCGTCGCGCTTTGGAAAAAAAACGGGAACGTCTCGCGCTGGACGTAGCCCCCGACGCCCCGCGCCAGATCGGGCAAATCTCGGAAATTCAGAAGATCGTCCCTGCTAATTTCCAGAAGGGCGTCCTCGTTCGTGAATTGGTCGAGCGTGGCGATCACGGCGTCACATTCTCGATTGACTCGATCTTGGGCCTGAGACGGCGGCAGGCGTTCTTGCTTAAGCTCGGCGGCGATGGCGTGCATCGCCATACGGAAGGCGTCCAGCGCTTTGGTCAGGTCCTCGGGGAACTGCTGTTCGGAGATTTGTCCCAGGCGCGGCAGGCGCGGAGGCGGGCCGGCGGATCCGAGAGTCTCGGGCAGATGGCGCAACCGCCGACCCAGGCAAACCGCCAGCGAGCGGTAGAATCGCGACGCGAAGCCGCCGTCCGAAGCCAACAATTCGTGGATGCGCTGCCCTTCGAGGAGGTCCACGCCAACCTCTTCCTCCGCGATCGCCGAGCCGAAGGCCGGATGCTCTTCGAGGAAGGCGCTTTCACCCAAGAGTTCTCCAGGCCCGTAGCGAGCGACGGCAATACCATGGCCCCGGTATTTCCGTTCCACGCGCACCAGACCGTAGCGCACAATGTAAAGATTGGACTGAACGGCACCCTCGTGAAAAAGGACTTCTCCCCGCTGAAAGGAGAGTTGCCTGGCGCCGGCGAAAAGGAGCTGGCGATCGGCGTCCGTCAGGAGGTGCAAGGGCTCAACAGGTTCCGCGAGCATGGGCTGTTGCCTCCGCGCGATTTTCCGCGGCAGCACCGACGGACGCGCCTCCGGTCGGCAATGCAGAGGATGCGGGCCCGGCGGAGTCGGTCGGCATGATGCGCTGAAACTGTCTCGCGCCGATCGAGGACGCCAGGCCAGTGCCTCCTGGGACAAGGCGGCGGCACACTTCGAGCGGCGTGATGAGGGATCGTAGCAGTCGAGGGGCCCGGTAGCGCCAGACCGTTTGCGGGTTGGGCAGACCTCTGGCGCGATCGCCGAGTAGGCCGTGGGACAAGCCGTAACAAAAGACGGCCAATTTCTCACGGGCGCCATGCCCACGGCCGGTCACCCCCAGTACTTGAGCCAGGGCGTTGCCAAAGCGGGCCGGCCAGGGCCACATTCTTGCCTCCTCGGGGGAAGCGCCGGCCAACCACGGCAGAACGGTTGACACCATTTTAGGCATGGCGTATTCCATAAGCGTACTTGTCAGGTCGCGCGAGTGCCCATCGGCGTGACTGTTCATGTCCAGGATCAGGTCCAAAAGTTCGCGACCCTCGCTTTCGGAGGCGCACAGAAGGTCGGGCTCGACGCCAAGCAAGTGGCTGGAATACCGCCAAAGATGCATGACACCTTCGCTCTCGGCCGCCGAGAAATGGAAGCCGATCTGGCGCAGGTGGTGCAGCAAACAGGCAGAAAAAAGCAAGCCGGTCCCCGCAAGATCCAGCTGATTGATGGGCGCTCCCCAGTCGTCTTGCTGCCACTTCTTGGTGCGCAGGTTGCGGCGCATTTGGGCGTGCATCATGCGAACCTTGACCGTCCTCTTCCATCCTGGGGCGTGGGGCTGCAAGCCGCCCGATGCGCAGGTCTCGATGAAGAAGCGGCCCGTTTCCATCAGGCGCTGGCTGGCCCGCTTGTCGATGAGCTTTCCGGTGTAGGCCAGAGGTTTGTTCCCTGCCGCCG
This sequence comes from Gemmataceae bacterium, assembly GCA_035296965.1. Taxonomy (GTDB): domain Bacteria; phylum Planctomycetota; class Planctomycetia; order Gemmatales; family Gemmataceae; genus DATGZX01. The sequence goes on along the minus strand of DATGZX010000018.1, from coordinate 13,828 downwards.
AGCGATACGCAAGGGGCAAAGAGCAGCAGCCGAGCACCAGACCGCAAGCGGCCCCGCAGCGCAGGTGCGTCCGAGCGCCGAGTTCGAGTAGTTTCCAGTCCAGCCATTTCGGTTGGTGCTCGAGCCTATCGATGAGTTCGCGAACCTCCGGGGGCGCTTGAGGCACGGCGGCGCTCCCTTGGTCCAGCGCCTGCTGAAGCATTTGTGCGTCGGCCCGTGCGCGTTGAGCGTCGACCCGATGGCGTTGGGCGTCCTCTTGGCGGCGCTTGGAAAACAAAGCAAGAACATCGTCGGCAGGTGGATCGCCGGCGATCAAATACTCCGCGACCTTATCGGCCCGGCACGCGCCATGTCTCTTGCGGATCTGCTCGGCAACGTTGGTATAGCGCGTCGGCAAATTCCGGAGGGACGCTTCCATTGTGGATTTACGGTGTTTACAAATGGATCAAAACTAAGACCCTTTTGTACTATATCACCGTGCTTGATTCGGCAGCGGCGTAGGACAGATTTCCCAATCTGTCCGGTCAGGTTGGAAACCTGACCTACTGCCGAATCCCGCACGGTCATTTAGGTCGACTGGGCGAAGGGAATCCAGGAAAGGACAATGCTCATGCGCCAACATGGACTGGACGGGATGAAGCCTCGGTGACGGTGTCCCACTCAGGCCTTCCATTGCCAGATTCGAAGATTCGACTCGGTTGTTATCTATCTCTCTTCAGGGACATGCCAATTGCGCCGGTCCTGGGCGCGGCGCCAATCTTGACGTTGCGCGCGAGCGGGCCGGTAACGCCCAAGACGGGGCGAAGCGCTATTTTGTGGGCGAAGGGTTGGCAATCTCGGCGAGGAATTCCTTGAAATCAGCACGCTCGCGCAATGGGTCCAGATCCTTGACGCGCTTGAGAAGCGCGATTTTTGCCGGAGTCTTAAAGAAGCCGGCTGCTTTTGCTTGGCCGAGAAGCTCAAGGGCACGGGCGGCATAGCGTTCAGCCTGGCTGGCGTCCGCTTTTGCGGCCCCGGCGCAGAGCGCGCAGCCACAAGCGGCATTGTAAAGATTGGACTGGGATAAGGGCTCCAATGCCGCGAGCTTCTCGGCAGTGACTGCGGCGTCGGCAAGCTTACCCTGCCTTAACAGCACTCGCGTGCGGGCGAGCAACAAAGCGGGGACTTCGTCTTTGGCCTGAGCAAGTGCGAAAGCCAGGTCGGTGGCGGCCTGCAGTTTTTTGGCGCAACCAGCACGTTCATCGCTGAGCATCTTTACCCAAGAAGCGAACCGTGTATTTTTCAGCTTACAGGGTTGCTCGAGATTCTTGAGAACCATGCTTGCCTTTTCAAACCAGCCTCGCGCCTGCCCAAATTCCAGGTCCTGCTCGGCGGCCTTGCCTATCTTGTAATAACTCACGACCAGGTCAGTTAGGGCTTCAAAGCTTGCCGCATCGGCCTCGGCGAGACGCTTACGGATAGTCAGGCCGTCCTGATAGTAGCGCAACGCCTGCGGCGTGTCCCCCGCCTGCTGGCTCACGTCCCCGAGCTTGTTGTACGAAATGGATAGGTCACGTTGCGCTTGCGCATCCTTGGGATCGGCGGCGGCCAGACGCTTGGCGATAGCCAGGTCGTCCTGGTAGTAGCGCAGCGCCTGCTGGGTATCCCCTGCCTGCAGACCCACGTTCCCGAGCTTGTTGTACGAAACAGATAGGTCGCGTTGCGCTTGCGCATCCTTGGGATCGGCGTTGGCCAGACGCTTGCGGATAGTCAGGCCGTCCTGATAGTAGCGCAGCGCCTGCGGCGTGTCCCCCGCCTGCCGGCTCACATCCCCGAGATTCTCGTACGAAATGGACAGGTCGCGTTGCGCTTGCGCATCCTTGGGATCGGCGTCGGCCAGACGCTTGCAGATAGCCAGGCCGTCCTGGTAGTAACGCTGGGCCTGCTGCGTGTCCCCCGCCCGCAGGCTCAGGTCTCCGAGATTCCCGTACGAAATGGACAAGTCGCGTTGCGCTTGCGCATCCTTGGGATCGGCGTCGGCCAGACGCTGCAGAATTGCGTGGCCCTTCTGGAACACGTCTCTGGCTTTACTGAGCTGACCGTCGATGGTAAGAAGCACGTCGCCCAGTTGCAAAAGAGCGGCAGCGGTCGTACGATCAGCGTCGGCGGTTTTTTCAGCGTTTTTGGCCAGCTTGGTCAAGCCTTCCGCGGCCTTCGCCAGTAAGGAGCGGCGCAGATCGCTCGTGCCTGGGCGGTTCTGCAGTTTTTGCTGCACGCCGAAGACAAGTTCCTTGTACGCGCCTAGAGCCAATTCATAACGCGCGTTGGCTTGCTGCCGGCGTTGTTCGGCAACGTTCTTGGCCGCCGTCGTGCGCTGGTTGGCTTCGACTAAGTTCTCATTGGCCTGTTGCAAATCCTCGTTTTTGGCGTCAAGTTCGCGATTCTTCTGCGTGACCATGACCAACCCGGCTGCAAGCCCGATGGCGGCGAGAACAATCGTCGCCAGGAGCCCTGCCGCCAGCGGATTACGCACACACCAGCGCCGCCAGCGCTCCGGCTTGCTCACCGGGCGTGCGGCGACCGGTTTACCAGCAAGCACGCAATCCAGCTCCAGGGCCAGATCGCACGCGGTGGCATAGCGCTTGCGGGCGTCCTTCTCGAGGCATTTCTGCACCACGGCTTCCAGATCCCGACCCAAGCGGCCGGGCAGATAGCGGCGCAAGCCTTCGGGCTCTTCATATTGGATCCGCTTCATCACCTCCGGCTGTGGCGTCTGTTCCGTCGCGTTGAACATCGGCCGCAAGCTCAGAAGCTCCCACAGCGTCGCTCCCAGGCTGTAGACATCGCTACGCCGGTCGAGGTGGGCCACGGCCAGCACCTGCTCCGGGCTGGCGTAACGCAAGGTGCCGATGAACTGGCGCGTGCGCGTCAGCCGGCCTTGCAGCTGGTCGGCCAACTGGGCCAGCCCCAGGTCCATGAGGACGGCTTGCGTGCCATCTTCGTTGACCAGAATATTGCCGGGCTTGATGTCGCGATGAATGACGCCGGCCTCGTGCAGGGCATGCGCGGCCTCGGCAACTTGAGCCATCAGTTCCACCACCTGACGGACATAATCCCTGCCGGCTGGAGGTTGCTCCCGAAGCGCGGCATGGTGCGGAGGTTGCTCATCGAGCGGGACATCACTCAGCAGCTTTTCCGCCTGGCGGGTTTCGGAGCAGACCGACTCGACGGTTTCTTTCCAGGTCGGCAGATCCAGCTCCATGGCCGTGGAGCTGCGCGCCGACAGCTTGTCGCACACGGCCGCGAGTGTGGCGCCTTCCAGAAGCTCCATGGCATAGAACAAGCGCTCGCCGTCGGAGCCGGAGGTGAAAATCTTCACGAGGTGCGGATGCTCCACCCGGCCCAGCGCGCGGATTTCGCGGGCGAAGCGGGCGTCCGCCGTGTGATCGCCGGGGCTGAGCAGGCATTTGAGGGCCACTTGCCGGCCCAGGCTGGGCTGCCAGGCGCGGTAGACCACGCCCATGCCGCCTCGACCCAGCTCGCTAATTAACTCAAATTCGCCTATCCGTCGCGTCGAGGCGGGTGCGGGGGCTTCCTCGGGAGGAGTCTCCTCGGCGGCCTCGGCCGCCTGCCACTGGGCCACCCGGCCGGGATCGACCGGCATTTTCAGCAGCCGGGCCAGCAAGACCGACTGGGCGCCAAGCCATTCTTCCCGGTCGAACACGTCGCCGCTCATATAGTTGAGGAACTCGATGCGCTGCCGGCCGCGCGGCGAATTGAGAAACGCCAGCTCCCCGGACTCGGCAGAGTACACCACCAGCGGATGCAGGGAACGGAGCTCTGCCGGCCCAGTCTCCAGGTGCACTTGCTCGGCGTCGGGAGGCGACGCCGATTCGGGCAAGTCGAGCACCTCCAGGAGGCGAGCAGTCTCGCCTACCAATTCATAGCGCTCCACCAGCCAGCGCCGCGAGGGTTGGCGGCGAACCTCAGCGACATAGACGAGCCGCCGGCCTGCCAGCGGGTCCAGCCTGCCCAGCAACTCCGTCACGCCTGCGAGAAGCGCCCGACTCATTCGGTCGTAGAATGCCGGCTCCTTGAGGCCAACCGCACCATGGCCGGCGGCGACCTGGTTACGATAGCGCACCAGCCGGTCGAATAGCTCGGTCAAGCGCACGGTCGCCCGGGCACCGCTCGCACCTTCGAAGTGTTCGATGAGGGCCGCGTCCAGGCCCGCCGCACGGGGCAGGTCGTCGCGGGTTTTGCCCAGCAGGAGGTCGCGCAGCTGCACGAAAGCCGCGTCGCCGTCCTCCGCCAACACCGGCAGCAGTCCGCGCACGAACTCCCACCAGTGGCCCAGGCTCGGCCGCGCCAGCTTCTCCAAGCGTTCGGCCAACTTGGCATCCGGCGTATGCCGCTCCGCATAGGTGACGATCGCAACGCAGCCCAGCAGCTTCAGGCTGGCTTCCCAGAGGTAGTAGGCGGCCTGGTGGCGATCAAATGGCGACCGGGCGTTACAGCCGCGGCGATAGAGCTGAGCCAGCGGCAAAGGCAGACGGTGGAGGAGGGTTTCATCAAGGGGCAACATGACAGGTCCGGGCGGAGGCAACCGCTGCAAAAGGAGTAGTTTTTGGACCATGCGAGCGGTTCTACATTATCCAGAGTCAAGCAGCATTGCTATTTATATTCCCCGTCGGGAGGTTCATTCCCGTGCAACGAGACACTCGTTTGGCGATGGGGAAGACTCGGATAGATGAACGTCGCTGTCGAAGCCTTCAGGTCGCATTTTTCTTGCCCACCCCGGAGCAATTGGCTATTTGAAGGCGTACGTCTTTTGCGCTCGCTCCCGAAATCCGGCGCGGAAGGACGTCGGGATGCTCAAATCAGCGTTTCCGGTGTCCAACCGTGCTCCAATGGTTATATCTATCTTTAGACAACTAACTCCAACCAGCACCGAAGGAGCCTCTTTGGAAGCGCAACGCCACTTGCACGTCGTGCATCTGCTCGTCCGCAGCAGTGGGGGTGGCACAGTCCGTTTTTTGGTATATCCCCATGACAAATGGAAGAATGAAGCGGAACAGCCCTACTTGACGCTTCCTGCGAAGAAGACGGTAGTCGAGCCGTTCGCGCCTTTTCTCCAGGGAAGCTCGCTGGAGCATTTTTTGGAGGCTGTTCTCGAGCAGGATTTGAAACTCGGCGCGGACGACTATGCTCTGGAGCAAGAAGTGGAACCCGCCCACGCCGAATTGGTCTCGCCACGCGATGGCACAGTCACGGAATATACGATCTATCCGGTCGATGTCTGGGTGGATCCGGCGCGTCATGAAAAACTGTTGGCGGCTGTCCAGGGACGTTGGCTGAGCGGCCAGGCCGCTTTGGCCGAACCCCGGCTGTCGCCGACTGCGACCGCAGTGTTCCGCCTAATCCTCGACCGTGAACAGCGGCTGGAGCAACGCTACCGGGAGCATCCGGAGAAGGAGCAACAGGCCGACGGGCCGCGCCGGCTGCTGCGTGAGGTGGGCGCTCGCCCGACCATGGATGCCCTGGCCCGCAAATGGCTCAGCCATAATCGCAGCGGCGTTCGCCATCTGCGCGGGCGCGAGTTGAACGCCATCCTGGGGGCGGGCGGACGGGCTTTTAACCTGCGCGTCGCCGATCCTTATTTGCGCTATCAACTGCAAGGCGTTGGCTTCACCTGGAGCTTCTTCACGCACAAAGATGCGCAAGACCTGCACGTTCACGGAGCGCCGGTGGTGGAAATCTACGGCGTCCTGGAAGGGCGGCTGGAAGTGTGGTGGAAGGCCTACTACGATCGCGGCACGTCTGCCTGGTCCCATCGCATCCTCGAAGCAGGCGATTGGCTGGAAGTCGATTCGCTCCAGTGCCATATCGTTCATTGGCTGAGCGAGGGCAAGGGCGTCGTCTTCAAGGCGGGACCGGGCCCTCTCGCCGAGGTCGGCCGGCTGGGCGTCAAGGGCAAGACGCCGTGCGCCGCGGACTGCCCCTGCATGAAGCCGCCGGACGTGGAGAAGTTGGAGCGCACGCTGTCGAAACTCCAGGGAGAACGCAAGGCGGACTGACGCTTCGTTCTCCAGGAGTAATTGTTTCTGTCAAAGGACCAGATCATGTTCCGTTGGCTCGCCTCTCTGGACGAGCAGGGGCGGTACACAGACTGCGAAGGTACCTGGTTTCAGTTCGCCGCCCAGCAAAGCGCCGAGCCTGTGTACCTCGAACTTGAACTGAGCATGGAGGGCGAACAATCGCCACCGGCGCTCGTCGTTCATTCGCAGCCGGTGAATTGCAGAGTGCAAGAGGTCAAGGCCACGAGTGCCGGCATCCGCTATGGCCTAGTCGTCGATCCGCCGGCCGACCCTGGGGTCGATGATCAAGTGATGATCTCTGTCGAGGGAGCGGCCGGCGTTCCTGCCTGCAAGGTCGAGCTCCGGCGTACGCGCTGCACCATTAGCACCGGGCTGCTTGGCGTGGAGCTGCCGGTTCATACCAGCGCCGCCTTGCTCTGGCACGCCTTTCGCCGATTCCGCGAGCTGATCGGGGTGAAGCGTTTTGACACGGGGCGATCGGGAAAGGAGGTCTTGGTCCTTCGACCTCGTCTGCGGGCTCCTCTAGCAGACGGCCGCCAGGCACTAGCCGGCAGCGGGCCGCATGAGGTCCTCGACGGCGCCTGGGGAGCCTGGCTTCTGGTCAAGTCGGGAGATTGGCATGACGTTGAGCAAGAATGGGTGCGCTTCGAGGTTTTTCTGAGGGACCGCCTCCATCCGTTTGTGGCCCGCAACGACGCTTACCTGTGCGTAGCCGCACCAATGCAGCCCGGGCAAAGGCCGGAGCGGGGCGTGCCGCAAGCCACGCTAATCAGTTCGTTCCTGGGCGGCGACCTGCTGCGCACCGAGACGCTGGAAGAGGTAGTCCGTGGCACCGACCACCTTGAGCGCACCCGCAGCCTGATCGATCGCGTTGCGTCGGTACTGGTGCCATGGCACCACCCGGCGGACGTCGTGCGACCCCTGTCGGACTGGCAGCGCGTCTTCGGCAAGCCCGGCAAGGGCTGGAAGCTCTTCAACCGCTATGACTTCGCGCAGGAGGCCGACCGCAAAAGCTATGGCGCCGGCGTAAACTGGGATGTCGCTTTCATTCAGAATGAACACCTGCACCACCACCTGCTCGGTAAGAAACAGCCCGGGTTGCTTCCCGAGCTGGGCAGGATCCAAGCCCGCTTCGGACTGACCCACGGGGACTTGACGCCGCGCAACATTCTGTGTCAGGGTGATCACGCTTGGCTGATCGACTTCGAGCACACCGGAGCCGGCCCGGTGCTGGCCGATTTCGCCCGCCTGGAAGCAACCCTCCGCCTGTGGTGTCTTACGCTCGGGGCCGACGGCGAGAATATCGGGACCGCCGCGGAGCAGTTCGAGCGCCACTTGCTCGATCATTTCCAGGGGGGTGCGGGCAGCCTGGAGCCGGTTGCAGCACTCGCCGCCGACCTGGGAGCCGATCCCGGCAATCTCTTCAAGGTCGCCGCGGCTGTTGCCCGGGTTCGCCAGCACGCAGCGGCCTTCTGTGTCGAGGCGTATGGCGACCGGCGCGATTACCTGGCGGTGCTTTACCTTACCGTGCTCAGTCTGCTGCGTTATGCGGACGGGGCTGCGGCTCAGCCTGCCAACTGGCGCGTTCTGGTGAGCCTGGCCTGGGTGCTGGAAGATTCCCTGTGCCGGTTGACGGGCCTGACGCCCTTTGCTCGCAACCAGGCGCCGTTGCGGCCGCACCAGCTGCTGTCTCGTGATTGGTTGGCAGCAGCGGACGCGCCGGCCCGGTTACGTTACTTGATGGATCGCCAGGATGGCCGACGAGCGCTGGCCCCGCTGGCCGGCACGCGCGGCGTTTGGCAGAATCCCGCGCATCATCTCGACGTCTTCGATCACATCGTGCTTGTGCTTGCCTATGTCGAGGCGGTCTTGGTCGACCCGATCCGGGCCCTGCTGGATCCCGCGGCGCTCGACGGCCAGGTAGCAGACGACTTGCGCCGGCAAGGCATTGCGCTGCCGCCCATTCCGCAACCATCGGCCGATCCGCCTGCGCCCACTCGTGCGGAAGTGCGCGACCTGGCCAAGACCGTAGGCGACTTTGTCGCGAGCGTACTCGACGACACTGGACGCTTACTGTTGAAATGGCTGGCGGTCTTGCATGATGTGGGCAAGCCGGGCACGCGTGGCCTGCGCCTGGGGAAGGTGCAGTTTCTCGGCCACGAGCTATACGGTCTGCAAATGCTGCGCGAGCACCTGACGCACCTTTTTCCCGAGGCGGATCTGCGGCTGCGCATGGACCGAATGATTCTCAATCATCATCTCCCGCACCAACTTGTGAGCCGCTTCACCGAGTATCCCGAGGATTTCGACGCGCTACTGGGAGGCCTGGCGCAAGGCCAGGTGCCGGCGCGGTTACTCGGCGGGTTGGAGAAGTACCTCGATTCAAGCAGTAAAGACTTCTTGCCCGATTTCCCGGCGCTGCTGCTGCACGGCTACGCCGATCACCTGGGCGGGCGCGGGCTGAGCCTCGGGCCGACAGCGGAAGTTATCCTCGCTCTCCTCGCGTTCTGTGCCCGCTATGAGAAAGAGAGAAAGAACCGGCAAGCGGATGGCGAGTTGTACCGTCGCCTCGCCGAGTACTACCGCGCCTTGAACTCCGACGCAGCGCACTGGGACAAGATTTGGGCGGTCGTGATGGGCCATCTCCGTCCCTGGCGTCAGAATCAGTGCAGCCAGCGACGCCGGACCGGAGAGCCCGAGCCAAGCTGGCAAGAACTCTGCGCGCACATTGATGAAATCCTGCGAGGGCGTTTCCCCGAACTAAAGGCGAGCGGCGGTCAAAACCAGGAAGCCTTGCCGGCGCCAGGCGCGCGGCCGCCGATCTCCTGAATCCACATAAAGAGCGGTCCGACCGGGTCGTCTGCATTCTACCGTTGCTCCAGGAGTCGTTCATGAACTTCCGCTATCGCTATGTCGCCTATGGAACGCCCTTCACCGCCGCGGATGGGGAGCGCTCCTGCCGCGCTGACGAGCCGGCCAAGCTGTATACCAACGAGCTGGCTGTGGACGTCGGTGGAACGACCTGGGGCTACCGGGGCGAGCCACTTGCCGTCATCGACCACCACTTCTTTCGGACCGATCGCGGGCAGTTCCCTTCGGCGTGCGCGGCGGTGCTGCACAACGCCCGGCGCATTAGCGAGAGATTCGCCACACCGACTGGCGACTTCTGGTTGGTTTCCCATCGGCAACCCGATTTCGATGCTTTCTCTTCCATGTACCTGGCGCGCTGCCTGCTGCTTGGAGAGATCCCAGGCGAAGGCTGGGAAGCGCTTGGCCTGACGAATGACGGCTGGTTCGGAGGCCGCGAGGAGATTAACTGGTATCACCCCGACCTGAGAGCGATTGCCCAAGAGCGCCACTGGGCGATCCTGCTGGCGGCGTACGCCTCGAGCGTCGATCAATGTCGCCGGTCGGCGTGCCCGAAAGAACGTGCTTTGCATTCCATCCTCTACGCTGCCATGCTGCGCGGCCGAAACTACGAATCCGAGGCAAGCGGCGCCACAGAATTCTTCGACGAGGTGCGCGGAGCCCTTGTGACGAAGCATCTCCATCCGTTGTACGATTCCGTTCTGGAGGAGACGAAATCGTTTGTGCCGGAGCTGCGCCTGCTCGATGGCGAACGGTTCAAATATGAGCGGGACATCGGCCGTGCCCGCCGAGCCATTGTCTTCGTGCAATGCACGCACACGCACTTCCCCGAGTGGTTCGACAAGCTGGCGCCGACGCCGCTGTTCACGCAGGCCAACACCATCGATCCGATCCACCTGCATCCTCCAGGCCACGCCTACAAGCAGGTAGATGGCATCTTCCTCCGCGATCCGGAGTCGCTGCTATTCAAGGAGTGGGCGCGCACTGATACCGAGCATTCATCCATGGGGCGGGGATTCGTGTTCACCGCCGTTGCCTACTCCGATGGCCGGCGCGGAGCGCCGTTCAACACCACCGACTACTATTTCGCCCTCGATCCGGAGCGGGCCGATCAGGACGGCATGCACCTTTACAACATCTGGGCGAGGCTGCAAGCCAAGGAAATCGAGACGCTGCACACCCCGGACTACGCCTCCACGCGCGCGGCCTGGCAGGACCAGGCCAAGCCGCCGCGCAAGGAGTTTACCCAGCGCGCTGAGGGCCCCAGCCAGGCGTTTTTTTTCGATCCGTGGTTCGATGGGCAAAACTTCAAATGCACGATCGTCGCGACGCCCAATGCCGGCACGGTGATCGCGCCTGGCGCCGCCAGTGATTTGAGCGATGATTCGGTAGCCGTGACAGTACAGGAAGAGCTGGAGTCGGCAATCTTCAAATCGCCGTTCGAGGTGGTCAGCTACTCTGCTTCCGCCGGGGGACCCGGCCCGCGCCGAGAAACGTTTCCCCCTTTTGCGTTGCCGCACTCGCGCGACAGCAGGCCCCGGCAACGGGATGTCGCCCAGGACATCGAGTCGTATCGTTTTTGCCGCGTATGCCTGGATGACGGAGTTTCGCTGCAGGAAGGCGGGATCTCCGAACAGGTTAGCCATATGTTGTGGCGCATCTTGCACCCCAAGGCAGCCGCCGCGCCGCCCCTGGACTTCGCCGAGCGGCATCTGCTGAAGACGGCAGACTGGGTCGGCGTCTGGAGCGTGCGCGGTATCGCCGTCGCGTATAAGCAAGATGCCGAGGAGAATATCGCCAGCTCCGCCCAACTGTTTGCGAAGTTGGTAGGCCTCGCTCAAGGCCTGGAAAAACTGACGAAAGCCGTCAATGAGGCGAACAAGCGCAGCTCCAGCGCGACAGACAGCCGCCCTGCATCTGGCGATGACGTGGAAGACGGGGGCTTGGCCAGAGGGGAACGGTACAAGTCCGTCTTGGAGCTTGGCGAACGCTTGACGCAAGAGGTGGGCGTGGCCCAGCTCGCCCTGGCTTTGCCGGACAACCGTCTGGTCAGCCGATTCTTTGAGGCGGGCCGCCTTCATGAGGTGCTGCGCACTCTGCGCGAGGTGTACCTTGCCGCCGTGAACCATGCCCAGACGGCGACGATGAACCTGCAACTGCACGAGGTCGGGGAAATGCAGAGCAAGCTCGAGTGGCTGGAGGTGTTCATCGTCGGCGTGTACGGGGTCGATCTAGGCTATCATGTCGGCGACGCTTTTGGTTTCGATCACATATTCATGGGCCTATGGTTGCTTGCCCTCGCCTCGGTCATTCCCGCGACCTTGATTTGGCTGCTGAGGCCCTATCGGCACAAGGGAGTTACCCTGGGCAGACTCGGGATCGCTGGCTTCGTGATCATGCTGTTGTTTGCCTTTTACATCGCCGGCGGTTGGATCGGTCGCTCCAAAAGAGGTGCGGGCTCGGAGACCCAAACACCTCAAGCGCCGCAAGGGGCAGGACAGGAACCCGAAGGCGCAAATCATTAATTGGTGTACTCACCTTTGTCCCTCGTTGCCAGCACGGCCGGGGGAACCTGGGGCCCAGGGGTGAGGCTTCGCACGACACCGATTACGTATTCCACCGGGCTTTTGATCTTTTGGCGATAGGCATGGCTGGAGAAGAAATGACAGCAACTCGGCATCCGCGGAGACGAAGGCGACGCGCTGCTGGTCGAAGGTCTCCATCATCTTGGCGAAATCGAGCAGCGATCGGCTCAGGCGGTCGACCTTGTAGACAACGACGCAGTCGATCTTGCCGGCTTGGATCTCGTCCAGCAGGCGCTCCAAGGCGGGCCGGTCCATGTTGGCTCCGGTGAAGCCGCCATCGTCGTAGCGCTGGGGCAGGCAGAGCCAGCCTTCGTGGCACTGGCTGGCGATATAGGCCTCGGCCGCTTCGCGTTGAGCGTCCAGGGAGTTGAACGCCTGGTTGAGGCCTTCTTCGGTGGATTTCCTCGTATAGACGGCACAGCGGACGCTCTTGCTGGCCGTACCGTTCGATGCCTGGTTCATGAGGCGGCCTCCTTGCTGGGCAGGCGGAAGAAGAGGTAGCCGTTGCAATGCGAGCCGGTAACGATATATTCAACCCGTGACAAAAAACGCTGATTTCGTGCCTTGTTACGAAGTAGCCTACCTGGTTTCTCGTGAGCGCGATTCCAGCCAATGATTTGTAGTCTGAGGATTGCATGCGACAGGGCCATTTGCAGCTACCGATTACCTTGTGGAGGTGACGCCAATGAGAGTCTTGAAAGGTGCACTAATTGGCTTGGTGAGTGGTTTCCTATTCCCGGTATGCTTTCTCTCATGGGGGCTAGGGGTCAGCACAAAGGAAGGTTTTGGTGGGCTCTTTCTGTGGATGGTTGGGAGTTCGGGTGCAATCCTCGGCACAGTTGTTGGAATGATTTCGGCCCTATTCATTAGCCGACAACCCAATGACAATCTGGGTGGTACTGCCACCGGCAAACTGGAATCGAACCATGAGGCAAGGCGAGCGCAGTGGTGAAAGCCCATCAACGCTGGTAGCAATCATCGCGCCGGGAAGCTGCCGCCATGTATCAAGCTGGGTAGGGCGGTTCGTTGGCGCTGCCGCCGAAAAGGTCGAGCACGTTTTCCCCAGCTTTCGACGAGTACTCCATTGCCCGCGAGGCCAGCTCAACGGGCTTCTCGGTTAGATGGATCATCGACTGCGGATTCACCTTCTTGATCGACCAGACATCAGTGGCGTTCTTCGGTCCCAAGAATTGGTGAGCAGCGCCTTCTCTCCAGCCGTAGAAACACCATTCGTGATTTCCCATGAAATCCTTCCGCGTGAGAACGGGATGCTCCTTGACCCAGATGATGGCTTGCGAGAAGTACAACCCCGAGGCCTTGAGCACCGGCGGATAGTTGCCGACGTTGGCATAGCCTCCCCAGATATAGAATCCGCGTCCGGGTTCGAGCACGCGGGCCAGGTTGCCGAACCACGCGTGCAGGAGGCGGTCGAATTCCTCGTCGGTTACAAAGTCGTTCGCGAGCGGTCGATCTTTGGCCCGCAGCTTTTTCTGCGTGGGCTTGGCCTTTTCCGGGTGCCGGGCGAGATCGAGTGCCTGATGGTGCTTGGGGCCAGCGAACGAGCTGTTTCCGGCCGCGATGGTATTGTTGCTTCTCGGTTCCACCTTCACGTTGTACGGCGGGTCGGTATTTACCAGATGGATTGGGGCACCATCGAGGAGGCGATCCACTTCGTCCGGGTTGCTGCTATCGCCACATAGGAGCTTGTGATTGCCGAGTAGCCACAGATCGCCTGGCTTGGTGGTCGCCTCGTCGGGTGGCTCGGGGATGTCATCCGGATCGGTAAGTCCGTCATTGCTGGACGACCCCAGGAGTCGCAGCAGTTCGTCGGCGGAGAAGCCGGTCAAATCCATGTCGAATCCCATTTCCTGGAGTTCTGCCAGTTCAATCGGCAGGCGATCGTTGTCCCACTGCGAGAGCGTAGCGGTTTGGTTATCGGCGATGCGATAGGCCTTGGCCTGTGCCGGGGAGAGCCCCACAGCGACGTGGACTGGGACCGTCTCGAGGCCGAGCTTGATTGCTGCCAGGTACCGCGTGTGCCCGACAATGATGACTCCCTGCTCATCGACAACGATCGGCTGGCGAAGACCGAATTCACGAATCGACGCGGCGACGGCATCAACAGCGGCGTCGTTCAGACGGGGGTTGCCTGGATACGGCCGAATCGAACTGATGGGACGTTCTTCAACCAACATCGTGTGAGCCAGGGACTTCCTGGCCCGTCGTTTCCCGGAGCGTTGGGCACCAAAGGAGCATGGACAGATTTTGAAGCTGAAGCGTGGACCGACTTGGAGTCAT
>DATGZX010000017.1:0-7720 GCA_035296965.1 Gemmataceae bacterium | reverse complement strand
CGCCGGTAAGGAGCTGGAAAGAGTAAGTGTCGGCGTTGTCCGCTGCGCTCTGGATCGTACCCAGCACCGCCATGCGATTGTCCTGGGATCTGTTCTGGGCACCGAAGACGATGGCGGAGCTGTCGAGCGGCTGGGCAGTGGCCTGCGTGTCGTCACTTGGGCCGCCGTAGCTCTCGGGCTCCGGAAGCGCGTTGAGAATGGTATTGATCGTGAATGCGCCGGTGGTGCCGCCCGCACCACTGACGACGAACTTGTATGTGCCTCCCTCTGAACTCGAGGCCAGTGGAATTACCGCATCTTTGCCTGCGGCCGCCGTGACGCTGCCGAGACTCCTGCCACTGGGGGCGAACAAGGTAAGAGTCGGCAGAAAATGGGCGGAAGTAGGGTGCACGATCGCCGACAGCGTCTCATTGGCAGCGATCGAGAGTATGAATGTGTCCGTATACCCCGGCGCCGCAATCGTTTGGCTGGTCGAGCTCTGGTAGACCAGGCTGCCAAGGGGTGCCACTGGAGCGAGCGAAACCGAAAAATTGGTGTTGAAGGGCCCTGGCCAACCGGGAGGTGGATTGGATGAGCCGGTTGAGGCCTGAATGCTCGTGAAGCTCGAGTTGAAGTTGATGGCGGCCGCGCCGCTGACGTCCTCCACCGACTGTCCAGTTACCGGGTCGGTGGCGAGCACGAAGACGTTACTACCCGCGACAATGGCCCCGGCGGGAAGTGTCCAAGATACGGTGTTTGCGTTGTTGAGGGACACGCCCTTGGCGGGCACGCCGTTGACGGTTAGCTCGCCAGGAGTCAGCGACGGCCCATAGACCGGCTGATTGAAGGTGATCGTAATGGCCGTCGGCGGTTGCACCAGCGCCCCAGTGGGGGGATTGGTGCCGGCAACGAACAAGGGGGACAAGGCGCCGGTTGCACCGGTGACATAGAGGCCGTAGTCCCCAGTCGACCCGTCGGCCGACGTGACCTCGATGGTCCAGGAACCGGCATCGCCGCCCGGAACCGAGAAGTCGATCACCGAGTTTCTGCCGTCGAAGGCGTTGCCGTCAGCGATCGCGACCAGGTTGGCGTTCGCATCGAAGAGCAGGAGTTCGGGGTACAAGTTGTTGAGCCCGCCGGCCGGGGTGCTCGTGGCAAAATGCAAATTGTCGCCGGCATTGGCATGCACGGCGTAATAATCCGCTCCGAAGTTAGGAGCCGTGTTGGAGAGATACCCCAGCACCCCGCCGAAGTTGGGGCCAGCCTCCTGCGTCGCGCTAATGTCCTGGGCCCCAGGAAAGGTGTTGTTGGGCTGGGTCGCGAAATCTGCGCCCCGTGTGACGACAAGATTGTAGGTAACTCCAACGGCGCCCGTGACCGAGACGTAGTAGGTGCCGGCCCTTTGTGCCACGAAGTTGTTGAGGAAGGCACTGAGGTTGGTCGCGCCGGTTTGGCTGAGGGCCAGCACATTGCCCTGGTCGTCCTCGAGCGCGAAACGGACAGTCTTGCCGTTGAGGGCGGCGACGGCCGCCGTGGCGCTCTCGCCGGCAAGGAGCTGGAAAGAATAAGTGTCGGCGTTGTCCGCTGCGCTCTGGATCGAACCCAGCACCGCCATGCGATTGTCCTGGGCAGCGAAGACGATGGCGGAGCTGTCGAGCGGCTGGGCAGTGGCCTGCGTGTCGTCACTTGGGCCGCCGTAGCTCTCGGGCTCCGCAAGCGCGTTGAGAATGGTATTGATCGTAAAGGCGCCGGTGGAGCCGCTCGCACCGCTGACGACGAACTTGTATGTGCCTCCCTCTAAACTCGGGACCAGCGGAATTACCGCATCTTTGCCTGCGGTCGCCGTGACGGTGCCGAGGCTGTTGCCACTGGGGGCAATCAAGGTGAGAGTCGGCTTCAAAAGAGCGGACGTAGGCTGAACGACGGCCGCCAGGGTCTCATTGGGAGCGATCGAGAGTGCGAACGTGTCGGTATTGCCCGGGGGTGCTATCGTTTGGCTAGTCGAGTTTTGGTAGACCAGGCTGCCAAGTGGTGCGACAGGCGTGAGGGAAAGAATAATGTTGGAGTTCGACAGGAGCGTCCGTGACTCCAACATTTCGAACGATGGTCTTCGTCGTAAAAGTGTCCTTCGTGGACCTTCATGATTGGATGCTGTCCTGGAGCTTCTTAGGAACGTTTTAGCCCAAGTTGTTAGTCCCATCTGCATCTCCAATCGAGTTGGTTAGGAAACGGCCTGTGGATCGCGTACTGGTTCTTCCCCTATATGGGGGCAGGATCATGCGGCCAGGGCGAGCGGCGTGTCGAACTTCGCCAGAAAATGAGGAAGCGAGAAGTTTTAGGAAAAGAGGAGCGGACCACGAAAAAGGGCATCATGTGGGCTCTGCAGATGCATCTCACCCGGCAATATTTTTTGGGTCTTTTGAGAGGCACGCCCTATGACGCTGCCGCCGGCGGCTCTTATTGCCGACCAGGCAGAGTGTGCCTATGCCCAACAAGCACAGCGTTGCCGGCTCGGGGACGGTAGAGGCGTAGGAAAGATTATCCAGGGTGAATGAAAAGCCGCCGGGGGCGGCAATCGTCACCGCGTTGAAGGGTACGGTAGAGGTGTAGCCAATAAATTCACCGTTCGAGAATCCGGGGAACGGATCAAAAAAACTTCCAACCATGTCGCCCAGATTGTCAGTCGCCGTGTAGCCGCCGGCGCTAATGTCAAACGTGCTAATGGAGATTCCGAATGCAGTGACCGGGCCGGGGAAAGTGAACGTGATCGTATCCGAGGAAGCGAAGAAGCCATTCACATCTTCGCCCAGGGTGTTTGGTGGACTCAGCGGAAGATAGGCGGAAGTGATCAGCGGATTACCCGTGCTGGAGGTATAGGTGACACCGTTGAACGCTGTGCCGTTGAGAATAGTAGTCGGGGCTGCCACTTCGTCGAAAGTTTCCACGGTGGCGCCTGGCACGGCGGCACCGAATGCCATCCGATTTGGGTAAACGATTATGCCTGCCCGCGCTTGGGCGCCCACCGCAAAGGCAATCGCCAGCACACCCGCCAGATCCAAGAGACTTTTCTTCAACATTGGCAAACTCCCTGGTGTAGAAAGCCGGACGGGAGTTGTGATTATATGGTTAGACCTTCAATTCGGGGAGCACCACCGCACGAAAACGGAGCGTTTCCCTGCCGACCAATCACAGCCAGATTTTTGGGCAATGGCCATCGGATGTCAAACAGGCCAGAGCGTAGCATCCGCCGGAAAGGCTGCCAGACCTGTGGCTTTGGCTGATCGCAATTGACCAGCGGGGGCGAAATGTTCTATAGGAGACCTGTTTGTGACGAGTCTTGCTCATCACGAAAGGAAGCAAGTGCATGAGCACGGCCGAGGCCCGCATACCGAGGCTGTGGCCTTACTTGCTGGTTTGCGCGGCGGTTGCACTCTGCGTGCCCGTTGGTCGCTTCCAGCGCGGCTCGTCGGCCGATTCGATCCTCATGGAGGTGATTAGCCTTCAGCACTGGACTCCCTTCTATTGGGGCCTGGATCGCATGGGCATGCTCGTGCCCTTGTTGGCCATCCCTTTTCACAGTCCACTTGCCAATTTGCTGTACCAAAATGCCGTTTGCATCTTCGCCGCCCTGAGCGCCATGCTCCTGTTACCCCGCTACTTGCTCCGTGACGGCTGCTACCCCTTGGTCGGCCTGGTCAGTGCCGCCGCCTTTCTGGCCCTGGCGCCGCTCCCGTTTTGCTTCGACTTCACGGTCAACACTTTCTATGGCGTTTGGCTGGCCGCGGGGCTGGGGGCCCTCGTGCTGGCGGAGGATGGCCCCTCCGGCAGGGCGCCCATGTGGCGGCTCCTTCTGGCCTTGGGGCTGCTCGTGCTGGCCCACTGGGAGTACACGGGGACCGCCCTGGTGCTTGGCCCGATTGTTGTCTTTCGCCATCTCTGGTGCCGACAAGCGAAGAGTCGCTCGGAAGAAGGGAACTCGACCCCTGGAAGTCAATGGTCCAGTGCCTTTTTTGGGATAGACTCTCCGTTGCCGGCCGTCCCTCCATCTGGGACCGACAGCCCCACCTGGATTGGGCACTCTCTGAATTGGGTACGCCGAGTGCTGAATGCGGAGATGACCATTGCCATGCTTCTGCTGGGCGGCGGGATGGCCATGGGCCTTGCCTTCATGCATTGGGCCAGCGCTGTCTACCCCTACGGGCGCACGGTGGTCGGCCGGCAGCCCAGCGCCGATTGGCCCAAGATGTGGCGACAACTAGCTGTCAATGCCTGGAATGCCCAGGCCCCACACTACTGGCCTTGGTTTCTCGCCGGGGTTTTGGGTGCCGGGTTCCTTCTGCTGGCCGTGCCTGCCGTAAGGCGTCGTGGCCCTCCAGCTTGGCGCGCTGGCGCAGTGCTGATATCGGGAGCGGCTACGTATTTCCTCTTCATGGGTACGCGGCGCTGGACCTATCTGAATGGGTGCAACTTCCGTTACTCTCACCCCGTGATCTTTCTCGTCCAGGGGGCCATTGTCATCCTTGCTTTGGCTCCCCTCGGAGCTGCCCTGCCGGGACGCGTGCGGAAGTGTCTGTGCGGGCTGGCGGCTGGTTGCTTGGTCCTTGCCGCCCTGACCACTTATCACCCCTCTTTGCGCGCATCCCACGCCGTACTCGATGAACACATGGGAAGTTGCACCGAGGATATCTTGGCCGCGCGTTGTACGCACGTGGCCGGCAACTATTGGAAGGTCTGGCCGGCGGTTTACCATGCTAACTTGATCCTCCACGAGCGCCATGAGAACAGGATGGTTTGGGGTATTGCGGGAAGGTCCGAACTCACCCGCCAGCTCTGGGAAAAGGTTCCCCTGGAAGAGTGGCGCATTGCCGTACCCGTGGACCCCGGCCGAGATATGGATAAAGTAGCCATCTACTTCAACTTACCGCCCCCCGACCAATGCGGCTCCTATCCGCAGTTACCGGGACAGACGGAGCGCGTGCTTGCTTACTTTCAATTACCCCCGTTGGTGGTCGTGGAGAAACGCCGGACCATCTGGGTGTTGCAACCGCAAGCAGTGGTAGATAGCAAACTGCAGCCCGCAGCCCTGGCGCCCGAGCGGGCAGAAAGTCCCAAGGCAGAGCCTTGGAATTAGAACGCCATCTTCCTCACCCCTCACCCCTCGCCCCTAGTCCCTCTTCCTTCCGCGGTTCAAATTCATAAATCCAACAACACTCCCCTCAGCAGGGCTACTGCGCTGAGATAGTCCAATCTAATTGAGGTGATAGACATGCTTTGTTTACGCTTGCTCTTTCCGGTCGCGCTGGCGATCCTCTCCGTACTTGTGGTGTGGCGTCCCGTGGCTATCTCTGCGAGTCCGGAGGGCAGCGCGCGGGCGGCGAAGTTCGTCAAGACCCATGAAGCGAAGCTGCGTCCCCTGGAGGTGGCCGCCGGCCTGGCGTGGTGGAACGCGAATATTTCTGGAAAGGACGAAGACTTCAAGGAAAAAGAGCGCACCCAGAACCGTATCGATGAAGCCCTCGCAAACCCCGAGGCGTTCCGCGAACTCAAGGAGATCAAAAGGCAGGGGGGCATCGACGATCCGGTCCTCGCGCGGGAAATCGACGTCCTTTACCTCGCCTACCTGGAAAAGCAGGTCGATCCCGATCTGCTCAAAAAGATCACGGCGCTGGCGAACAAGGTGGAAAAGTCGTTCAACGTCTACCGGGCCAAGGTCGACGGCAAGGAGATGACCGATAGCGAGGTGCGGCGGATCTTGAAGAACTCGAAGGATTCGGAGCGGAGAAAGGAGGTCTGGGAGTCGAGCAAGGCGGTCGGCGGGGTGGTCGAGGCCGACCTGCGTGAACTCGTCAAGCTGCGCAATGAGGCGGCCACCAAGCTTGGCTTCAAAAACTACCATGCCCTGCAGCTCTTCTTGAACGAACAGAAGGGCGAAGATCTTATCAAGCTCTTCGACGAGCTGGACGACCTGACGCGTGAACCGTTCCGCGCCGCCAAGGCCGAGATCGACGCCAAGCTCGTCGCGGACTACCAGGTTCGCACCGACCAGTTGATGCCCTGGCACTATCACGATCCGTTCTTCCAGGAATCTCCCGCGGTCTTTGCGATCAATATCGATACGCCCTACACGAAGGCAGATCTTCCCGGTCTGTGCCGGCAGTTCTACGCCTCGATCGGCCTGCCCGTCGACGAGGTGCTGGCGCGCAGCGACCTCTACGAGAAGCCCGGGAAGAGCCCCCACGCTTTTTGCACGGACATCGACCGGGAGGGCGACGTGCGCGTGCTCGCCAACATCGTCAACAACGAATACTGGATGGGCACGATGTTGCACGAAGTGGGACATTCCGTTTACAGCAGCAAGAACATCCCGCGCTCGCTGCCGTTTCCTCTGCGTCTGGAATCGCACATCTTGACGACCGAAGGCGTGGCGATGATGTTCGAACGCCTCTCGAAGCAGCGCGCTTGGTTGGAAAAAATGGGGCTGCATGTTTCGAACCCGAAGGAATTCGACGAGACGGCAGCCAAGATGCAGCGCAACCAGCTCCTCATCTTCTCGCGCTGGTGCCAGGTGATGCTCCGCTTCGAGAAGGGCATGTACGAGAACCCGGACCAGGACCTGAGCGCCCTTTGGTGGGACTTGGTCGAGAAGTATCAACTGCTAAAACGGCCGGCCGGCCGCAAGGCGCCCGACTATGGCAGCAAGATCCACATCGTGAGCGCTCCCGTCTATTACCACAACTACCAAATGGGACAGCTCTTCGCCTCGCAAGTGCATCATGCGATCGCGCGCGACGTCTATCAGGGTGCAGATCCGGACACGGTGATTTACGTGGGCAACAAGGAGGTAGGATCGTTCATGAAGAAGCGCGTCTTCGAGCCGGGTCGAACGCTGAGCTGGAACGAGCTGACGAAGCACGCGACCGGCGAGTATCTGAACGCAACGGCCTTTGCCGCGGACTTCAGGGGCAAGTGAGAGCGGATGCGAAGGCCTTGGGCTGCGGTCGATCACGCTGGCTTCTACATGTAAAATATTGGATCAAGTTCGAGGATAGGGGTAGGGAGGACCGATTGGGTTCGGTCCCCCCTCCCTCCGAACCGGACGGGCGGATCTCCCGCATCCGGCTCTCCGGTTGGTGACTACCCGTTAGGGTCCCGTCAGGGACTGAAGGAATCGAACATGGGCCGCACTCAGGTTGTACAACCCCTGTTCGGCGAAGTAAGCGTTAGGCCAACGATGATGGTCCGCTCCACGGCCCCGGCCGCGGCGGCCCGCTCGCTTGCGGAGAATGCTCCGCAAACGTCCGCGAATCCAGCCGTCCAGGCTTGCGTAGACGTGCCAATGACAATGTCGGAAATACCCAAACCATCCTTGCAGCGTTGCCCTCAGCGACCGGATCGTCCAGGTCAGGCTGTGCCCGTGGGTGCGGCGCGTTTTCGCTCGGATCGTGTCCTTCAACTTGGCCAGACTCTTCTCTCGGGGAAGCCGCAGCGACCCGCGAAAGGTGTAGCCCAGAAAGTCGAAACCGTCCGTACGCGCGTCCACAATCTTCGTCTTGGTCGGATGCAGCGTCAGGCCATTCTCCGCGACCCAATTCCGTACCCGTGCCAAGGCTCGATCCGCATCCTCGCGTGTACGACACAGAATCACGAAATCGTCGGCATACCGGACCATGGCGAAGCCTGCCTCGGCCACCAAGTGATCCAGCGGATTGAGGTAGATGTTCGCCAGCAGCGGACTGATCAC
>DATGZX010000016.1:0-22623 GCA_035296965.1 Gemmataceae bacterium | reverse complement strand
ACCCGTTCCCATCCCGAACACGGCCGTTAAGCACCCGGGGCCCATGGTAGTGCCAAAAGCGCGAGAGTAGGTTACCGCCGGGAATTTTATCCTTACCACAGGCCCGCCTGTTAACCACAGGCGGGCCTCTCTTGTTGCGCCAGAATCGTCAGATTTCTTGATTCCGCAACCGTACAAAGCTAATGGGGCGGCATGGTTCAAAGCAGGGTCACAGTTTCCGTGGCGGCAAGTTTTTAACTTGCCGGATTTTTTCGGCAAATTAGAAATTTGCCGCCACAGGACCGCGCCACCCGAATAGACTCCTCCTGGAACCATACCGATGGTGCTTACTGGCCCGATCCCAAATCCGCCAGAATCTGTGCCGCGCGATTGGCATCGATTGCGCTGTCAAAGACGGCAAAACCGACAAACTTGCTGCCGAGCACCGACATCGTGAGCCCTTGCAGATTGATGCCCGCAGTGGCCCATTGCTGGGTCAGGCGATAGCCCAGGCCGGCCGCATTGTCACCCTCGACACGCAGAACAGTCGTTTCATGCGTTTCGGTCAGCCCCGCCAGTCTGGCTGCCCGGACCTGGGCTGGTCCGGTTACCGGAGCAACATAAATGACTCCCGTCCCCGGCCTATCCGGCTGGCGGCGAGTCCCAATGTATTCCAGATTCGCGCCCGCTTGCGCCAGCGGCGCCAGCATGCTGGACATGCCGCCCGCTTTATCGGCGATCTCGCCCGACCAGATGTGGATTCGCTCGAGTTTGAAGCCCATGATGTCGTTCTCCCGGGGATGGTTTTCCAGGTGCATGGCAGCAATTATACGCTCAGGCGGTAGCGTGCATAACCGAGCGTGTGCCGGCACAGGAGCATCGTTTCTTCTACCAGAAGGAACTGTAACCCAAGTCGAAGCGGTATACGGAACAAAAAATGCCTGGGCAGCGACAAAATTGTAGTTGCGTGCTTCCAGTTGGTGGAAGACAATAGATACTACGGTTGCTGAGCATTTCTCTCAAGAAGCCGAGAATTTAGCGCGGAGGTTGTGCGGCATGAAACGCTGGTCCCTCGTGGTGGTTGTGTTCGTGGCTGGAGCAATAGCTTTTGTTCGAGCCGATTATGTGGTGATCCAAGTCAACCTCGCAGCATCCCAGAAGAAGGACAAAGAGAAAGAAGCGGGGCAACCCGGCACCCCGGGTCGGCAAGGCGGCAAGCCGGGCGGGCCCGGTTCCCCGGGCGCACCAGGTTTCCCGGGCGGCGCACCAGGTGGCTTAGGCGCAGGACTGGGAGGCAATCGCAGCGAGCAAGGCGCGTCGGGTGCGCAACCTCCTGGCATGGGCGCCGGCCGCGGGATGAGAGGCAATAGAGGCAATGTGCCGGGCGCTGCCGGTCTCGCCGGAGATCCGTCCCTCGGCGCCCAAAACCAAAACAGGATGATGAGCATCCTGGAAGACGCGAGCTCGACTCCCTTGGTGGTCAAGGTCTCTGTCGAAGCGAAAAAGAAAGTAAAGATCCATCCCTATGGCGAAGGTGAGTTCTATCACAAATGGGGGCACACCTTCATGCCTTGGCCGGATGACGACAAGGAAATCGAATGGGCCACGGTCCATATTCCTCCAGTAGCCGATCTGCTGAAGCAGAAAAGGAAGGAAATCAAGACCGACGACCCCGAACGACCAGAGAAACTGCTCAAAGTGGCAGAGTGGTCCGTTAGCCACGGGCTTTCCGACAAGGATACGGCGGCCATCATGGACGATTTGGCCAAGGCTTCGCCCAAATCGCCCGCCGTCGCGGCTTTTCAGAAAGTCCGCGCAGCCGTCGAGCGCAAGCTTACTCAGGACGATACCGCAATCAAATGGAAAGACAAGCTAGGCGAGCTCAAGTCCAAGCAAAGTGACCACTACACGCTCCTCTACGACACTTCGGAACTTGTGGCAGACAAGTACCTAAAGCAGTTAGAGGGGAACTTCACTGCATTCTTTTACTGGTTCGCGCTGCGGCGCGACATCCTTCCGGTGCCGGATCACCGCCTCGTTGCCGTGGCGCTGCAAGATGAACGCTCCTTCAATCGCGAGCACAAGGATATTTTCGACGACACGCCATTGGTTGCGGACGGCTTCTTCGCACGCAGAGAAAATCTTGCCGTCTTCTCGGCCACGCGGATGGACGAAGGCTACAGAGCATTGTGCAAAGTGACGGAAGGCCTTCTGGCGAAAGGATGGACAACGGACGAGCTTCTGAGAGGAAAGTTCAAGGTCGTCGAGCGCGGGATGAGTTATCCCGAAATCGAGCGAGCCCAGACGCTCATATTAGTGCGGGTAGCGATGGAAGAAGAAGCCATCCTCGCTGCGGTCAGCCATGAGGGCGCTCGCCAGCTCGTAGCGGCCGTCGGGTTGCTCCCACGCACGGTCGAGGTTCCGCGTTGGATCGATTTCGGCGTGGCCAGCCTCTTCGAAACTCCAAAGGGCTCTTTGTGGACGACCACGGGTGGTCTGAATTTGCACTATCAGAGCATCTTCAAGGCCTGGGAGAAAGACAAGAAGATCGACGATGCAACGCAGTTGCGGGCATTGAAAGCTGTGATCACGGACGAAGATTTCCACGGTCTCAAGGAATCACTGAACCTCGACGACAAGGTGACCAAGGCGCGCACCAAGGCATGGGCCTTGACTTACTTCCTGGCCCAAAAGAAGCTCGACGGGTTGCTGCGCTATTACCAGGAGCTTTCTGCCCTGCCGCGCGATATCGAGTTCGACAGCAACACCTTGCTGGGATGTTTCGCCCGGGCGTTCAATCTCACGGATTCCACAAATCCGAACCAAATCGACGAGAACAAGGCGGCTATCCTCGCCGACGAATGGTACACGTTCATCCACAACACGCCACTCGAGGCGGCCGAGATCCAAAACGAACTCATCGCGAACACCAAAAAGGGGACAAAAAACTAACTCCTTGACGGCAATCGAGCACACTGCTGCTTCCAGCCCAACAGATTGTCTATCGGGCCCACGGGATTTACCGTGGGCCTTTTTGTCTTTGCCCGACTGGGCGTTTCTGCCTTGCGCGAGAAGGCGCTGATTCGTAAAAGATCATGAACCGCCGCGATTTTCTGCGCTCTGAGCATGCCTGGCGACCGGCTGGACAGCTTCTCGGCGCCATGCACGAATTGAACCAACTCGAAAGCGAGCCGGTCCAGCATGAATTTGCGCTCTTACATGCCTCGCGGCGGGCCATGGGCACCGATTTCGAGGTCCTTCTTCCCTACGGCATTCCCCATGCGTTGGCCGCAGCCGAGTCGGCATTGAACGAGGTTGATTGTCTCGAACAGCAATTGACGGTGTATCGAGAAACGAGCGAAGTGAGCCGGCTCAACCGGGTGGCTCCGCTCGCCCCTGTGCCAGTCGAACGACGGCTTTACGAGTTGCTCGCGTTGGCGAGGAGCATCACCGAGGAGACGCTAGGGGCTTACGACATCACAACCGGGGCATTGATCAAGGCGTGGCAAAAGCATCGCGCTGCAGGTCGATTTCCATCTGTCGAGGAACGAACGGAAGCGCTGAGCCAGGTCGGAATGCAGCATGTCATCCTAGCCCCCGAGCAGTGCTCGGTCCGCTACCTAAAGCCTGGGCTCAAAATCGACCTGGGCAGCATCGGCAAGGGCTATGCCGTGGACCGAGTGGCGGAAGTGTTGCGCCGGGACTGGAATTTGACCGCTGCTCTGTTGCACGGGGGGCATAGCAGCGTGTACGCTATGGGAACAGAGCCCGGCAACGGCCGGGGCTGGACGATAGGCATCCGACACCCCTGGGATCCGGAACGGCGCTTGGCACTGGTTTGGTTGCGGGACCGGGGACTGGGTACTTCCGCGGCCACGTTTCAATACCTGGAGCATCAGGGACGCAAGCTGGGGCATATACTGGATCCTCGAACCGGGTGGCCAGCTGAGGGGATCGCCAGCGTGACGGTGCTCGCCCCCACGGGCGCTCAGGCCGATGCCCTGGCGACGGCGTTCTTCATCCTGGGATTGGAGAGAACTCGCGAATACTGCGACCGACACCCGGACATCGGTGCCATCGTGCTGCCGGAAGGTGACCCCACCCCAGTGGTTCTCGGACTCGGCGCCGGCGAAGTTTCGGTTCTGCCCGATTGAGCGCCGACCGGGAGGCTCCGAGTCCCTTACCTCAGGTTGATTGAAGTCCCTCGTTTGAAATCGAGCATGCCATGAACGGGATGACCCGCTTCTTTCTCATTCTATTGCGATTAGCCATTGGCTGGCACTTCCTCTTCGAAGGGATTGAGAAGATCGAATCCGTTGACAAGGGGCCGACGGAATCGAGCCGGCCTTTCAGCAGCGAAAGCTACCTGCGTGAAGCAACGGGACCAATCGGAAACCAGATTCGCAGTCAAATCGGCGATCCGGATGCACAGGCCCTGGATCGCCTTGCAGTGCGGCCGTTGGCGCCCGATCAGGATCCGGCGCATGTACCTCCGGGCGAGCGCATTTCCCCTGCCCTTGCGAAAGACTGGGACAATTTCCTGGAACGATTCGCGGCCCACTACGATCTGGACGAAATCCAACGAAGGCTGGCGGCCGCGAAGCTGGAACAGAGCAAAGACCAGGCTGTCCGCTGGCTGCTCGAAGGCTCGAAGGATGTGGAGGTCAATTTCCCGACGATGACCGCGCAGGTCAAGCAGACCACCGCTCAGCGGATTCAGGCCTATAAGGATAAACTGCGAGAACCCGACGGTACTAATCGTTGGCCCCTTGGTGCTCAGGACATCCAGGATAAAGAGCTTCCCGCGTTCGATCGCGATGTGGAGAAACAACGACTGCGCACAGTCAAGGCCGACGCGGCTCGGATGCGCGCGGAGCTGCTTGCCGAACTGAACCAACCCATGAAGGATTCGTTGAATGGCATGCTGACGTCCGAGCAGAAAACGAAGGGCCCGGTGCCCGAGGCTGCGGAACGCCCGTTCTGGAAGTGGAGCGTCCTGCAGTGGATTGACGCGATTACGCGGTGGGGGCTTGTGGCAGTTGGGCTGGGCTTGCTTCTGGGCCTGTTCACGCGGACCGCTTGCGTCGCGGGAGCCGCTTTCCTGCTCATGCTCTATTTGACGATGTCACCCTTCCCCTGGCTTCCCGAATCGACGCGTGTGGAAGGCCATTACTACTTTGTCAACAAGAACCTAGTCGAACTGCTCGCCTTGCTGACCCTTGCAACCACGCGCAGCGGGTACTGGGTGGGCCTGGATGGGCTGGTCAGGTTCCTTAACCCCCGGCGCTGGCGACGTGGCTAACACTGGATCGCGCAACGACTCCCGACCCCTTTGCGACTAAGGAGCGAGATCAATGGCTCTGGATATGACGCCCGAACAAAGAGAGATCGGCAAAGCAAATTTCCAACGCATGGTGGGGCAGCACGGCCTTACCAGGCGCGATTTCATGAAGGGCTTGCTCGCGGCGGGTGCCGTGCTGCCGGTCTCGGCTGCCGTTTATTACGGGTATAGAAGATTGCCCGGCAAGCCGGTGAAAACGGGCCTGATCGGCGCCGGGGACGAAGGCGGCGTCCTGGTGGGTGAGCACAATCCCGATTATCTCGACTTTGTCGCCTTCAGCGACCTCCGGCCTTCGAACCAGGAGCGGATTTTCAAGGGAGAACCAAACGGGCCGCGCAAAGGCTTCGAGCGCATTTACGGTAAGGAGGCGCGGAAGAAGGTCAAACTGCATCAGGACTACAAGGAATTGCTCGCGGACAAGGAAATCGAAGCAGTGGTCATCGCCCTGCCCCTGCATTTGCACGCTCCCGTCGCCATCGACGCCATGAAAGCGGGCAAGCACGTTTTGTGCGAAAAGCTGATGGCGTGGAACATCACGCAATGCAAGGAAATGATCAAGGTGGCCGATGAGACCAAGCGGATCCTGTCGATCGGCCACCAGCGTCACTACAGCCTCCTCTACGCCCAGGCCATGGAGTTGATGAGCGCTGGGGAGCTAGGCAATGTTAAATATATTCGCGCACTCTGGCATCGCAACAACGCGCGCCCCGAACTCGATAGCGGCGGCAAACCCATCACGGACCCGCGCACGGGTGAGATCATGTACCACGATAGCTGGCGGCCATCCATCAAAGACGTGGATCGCGAGGCGCTTGAAAGCCGCATACGCCAGCTCGGTTACAAGAACATGGAAGAACTCGTCCGCTGGCGACTATACAATCGCACCGGTGGCGGACTGATGGCGGAACTGGGCAGCCATCAGCTCGATGCCTGCAGCATCTTCCTGGGCAAGGTCCACCCCTTGGCCGTTTCAGGCGTCGGCGGCAAGTTTTTCTACCACGACGATCGCGAGGCCGACGACAATGTCTTTGTAACGTTCGAGTTCCCGGGCAAGAACTACGCCCAGGACAAGAATGACATCGTCGTTGTCACCTATTCCTCGATTAGCACGAACGACTTCGAGTCGTATGGCGAATGTGTGATGGGTACCCAAGGCACCATGATCGTGCAGTCTGAACAGACCGTGATGCTTTATCCAGGCGTGGCCAATGCACGCTCGGTATCGATGACCGTCTCCAATGCGGGCGGCGGCAAGCCCGCCATCGATACCTCGGCGTCAGCGCCTCCTGTCGATGCCGGTAAAGCGTTGGCCGTCGGCCAGTGTGCTTTAGGCTCGGGCCCGGTCAGCCGCGGCTATCGCGAGGAAATGGAGCATTTTGCTTACTGCGTCCGCATGTGGGATCAGGGGATGACCGAAAAGGAACGGCCCTTGCCGCGCTGTCATGGCCGGGTTGCCATGGCGGATGCCATCGTCGCCTTGACCTCGAACCAGGCGATGCACAAACGGCAACGCATCGAGTTCAAACCGGAATGGTTCGATGCCGCATCGAAAGAAGTGCCGGACGCGGATAACAGACCGGAAACATTCGCCTAAATGGCCGCGGGTGCTTTTGCAGCAGACTCTTGTTGGGTGCCATGCTTTCGGGCCTAACCTGGGGCCGAAGATTCCCAGGAGGTGAGGCCCGAAAGCATGCTGCTGTCAGCCAACGGCTCTCCACTATGGGGCACGACATGCTTTCGCGGCCCCGGCGGGTAGGCATGGATGGGGTTGGTCCCGGCTTGGGCCGCGAAAGCATGGCACCCAAGTTCAAGAAACTGCTGCTGATTCGCCCGCATTGATTTGGCGAAACGAGGGTATAGCAAGCCTTAAGGAAGCGAGATCAGGCCATAGCCGGTTTCATAATCGTGACCTGGCGGTCCGAGATCGTGAGCGGAGGCTTGCAAGGCATGGCGAATTTGCGTCGCTGCCCAGTTCGGATATTTCGACCACCACAGAGCGGCCGTAGCGGCCGCTTGCGGTGAGGCAGCCGACGTGCCCGAAAAAGACTGTGCCCTGCAAATCGTCGGGAACGGCACCAGCGCAACCAGGTCGGGCTTCGGCCAAGGCGAGTTTGGGCCACAAGAACTGTATGGGGCCCGATGGCCGTAAGCGTCGACCGCGCCCACCGCGATTACCTCGGGCCCGTCCGCGGGAAATGGTATGCTGCCTCGGCTGGTGGTGCTTTGCAGGTAGCCGCCCAGGGCCACCAGATGAAACATGCCCGGTGTGCCGCCGGCTAGCCGGACGCGAACATCGTAATCGTGGGAAGGCCGAGGCTGGAACCGGGCCACGGCGCAGACGCGCTCCCGCTCCGTCTGCGCCAACGACCGGGCTACTTCCTCGTGCGCCGTCCTATCGTCCACGATCAGGTCGTAATCGCCGGCCGCTTGCCAGCATAACTCCACCGAGACCGGTTCGTTTCCCCAGGGGCTCAGCTCATTTTCCGTTCGGCCTTGCTCCCATTCATGGAAATGGGCGGCGCCGTCGTGAAATAGCCCGCTCCAATGGCGCTGGGCGGTGTTGCCCGCGCTGGCGAAGCAGACAGCGTCGGCAGTTCCCCCATGACTTGTAAGAAGTTCCACAAGAGCAGCGTGGGTTGGCCCTCCACCTTCCCCATCGCTCCAGCTGGGCATGATCAGCGAACAGGACAAGACGCGGGCCCCCTGCCCTCTTGCCCAGCGAACAGCTTCGATGAATTGATCGGGCCTGTCGGGCTCCCAATTCGCGAACAGCAGCTCGGCGTCTGGCGCCAGCGCATGTACGACTTCGCCGCACAGGATGCCATGGATGCTGTCCTTCGCCTCTAGATTGCCGTCGCTCCGGCACGAATGAACGGTCACGTGCTCGGGTAAGGCCCGTCCCAAAAAGGCGCGGTAGCCACGGAAGCCGGAATCGAGAATGGCGACCTTGATTCCCTGACCGCGAAAGCCGGCGGCATGCCAACGGTCGGCACCCAGGAAAGCCAGGTGCCGGCTTCGGAGCAGGGACGCCGCGTGCGTGCCGGACGTTGGTTCCGAATGAGGTGACGCCTCCTCGACAGCCGCCCCTTCCGAGCGCCTGTTGACGATGTTCCCGCGTTCGGAGCCGAAGCCCGCTGGCGTGAATGCCTGGGAGAAGATTAAAGCAACGGCAATTGCCCATGCAGTGGAGCGTGTCGGCATCGAGATTTGTCGGTGCATAATTCTTGGCGGCAGGTTTACTCAAGGTGCGCACCGGGCAGGGCCATAAAAGAAATCGGCTCGGTGCTGGCCCGCGGCAAACTATTCTATGCCCGAGATGGTGAGGCCTGCTTCAAGGCCCCTGCGTAATTCTTGTGGCCGGATCACGTTGATGTGTCGATTCTTCCAATTGGTCGGTTTGGGCAATTTGGTCAGGAGGCATGGATCAAGATAGGAGTGGTCCGAGCCCGGTGGCACGTTCTCCTTTCCGGAGACTCTTACGCCGGCGCTTGCTTGACGCCCATGCCTTCCAGCTTCTGATCAATAGCTCGGCGGGCGCGGCCCATCCGCCGGCGCAGAGACACCCAGCTCAGGACCAGGAATAACCCGTACTCGATGACGAAGGGAAGTAAAGATGGAGAGGGTGAGCCGATAATCCAGTCGCCGAATAGAGCGCTGGGCGTTAGCGATAGTAGGAATCCATTTTGGTAATAGCTCCCCAGAACGTGGAAGGGAACAACGATGATTGCCACGAACGTAAAGAACGCTGTCCGTCCGACTCTCCCGGCAATAAAGACAAACCATTGGTAGAGGGTGCCGAGTGAAAGGACCAGCAGCATCGTAACGAGAAGAATGGAACCTATCCCGACTCGATCCACCTGGGCGGCGGCAACGCCCTCTTGACGGGCAGCGGGCCATACGACCAAAAACAGAAGACCCAAGATGCCGATCACGCAAAAAGTCACCAAAGCCAATCCGTTTTCCGAACGATCACCAACTCCTAGGTCCCACGCACGCGAGGATCGACCGCGGAAACGCCAAAGCCAACTCAATAGAGTGTCGCGCATAGGCGTGACCGAACCAAACAAGAAATAGCAAGCAGTGAGATGGACCAGAGAATAAGCGACGCAGCGCTGCAGGATTGGCAATCCAACCGGTATCGGTTCCGTCAGAACACCCGCGGCCAACAAGTCGATGGCGAGGAGCGTTAGATAAGCAGTTGGTTTTCCCAGGGAAGTATTGAGTGGGTTCAGCAAGCGCCGCGACATCAATCGGAAGCAGAGGAAAGCCAAAGCGAGCTGCGCCACCGGCGTTAGCAGCAGGAACGGAATCTGCACGCCGTAAAAGGACAGCGCGTAGCGCCACGGATCGCCGGAAAAGAGCCCGTGCAGGGCGGCAGCGGGAGTCAGCAAACCGACGATGGCTGCCGAGGTGGGCGAAGCCAGCGACGACTGCCCGGTGGCAACCAGGAGGAACTCCAGAACCAACCACCCCCATCCCCAGCTCCCCCCGCTCGTCATTGCGGACGCCTTGCTTGCCGGGCGCTCCACCTGTTGCAGAAGCCCCAGGCTGCCAATAAGAATGGTGTTCGTGAAGAGGAGAACATAAAGCAGGATCAGGACCAGAAGCGACAAGCCTTGCACGCCCAGGAGCCAACAATAAACGCCGAGCGGAATCGAAGTAACAGGCAGCAGATAGGCGATCGCCGGTTCCCCCAGCAGCTTTCCCAGAAGGATTTGCTGCGGACTAAGAGCGGCGATCCGCTGGAAATCGAGCGTGCGCTCCGCGACTTCTGCACGCAGCGAAGCCGCTGTCGCCCCGCCTGCGATCAGCCCGAACCCGAAGAATTGCAAGCCAAGCATTGCCAGCAAGTAGTTCCGCGACCAAGGGCCTCCGAACACGTGGTTGTAGTAGGCCAGTGCGGCGCCCCCCGCGACCAGCAACAGCAGGTACACGGTCGTAATGTTGAAGAGGCCGCCACGCCGGTAGCGCACGCGCATCGAAGTAACAAGGATCGGATTGTTCCAGAAGTCGAACTTCATGCAGTTAGCCTTCTAAATGACCGTGCGTGATCTTGCAGCAGATGCATGTTGGGTGCCATGCTTTCGGGCCAACCCACGGCCACAAACGTCCAGAAGGCGAGGCCCGAAAGCATGGAGCAGTCGGCAAACTGTCCCCTTGCGTTGGGGCACGACATGCTTTCGCGGCCCCGGCAAGTAGAAATAGCTGGGTTCGGCCAAGGCTTGGGCCGCGAAAGCATGGCACCCAAGGCCAATCAATTGCTGCTGATTTGCGCACGGTGATTTAGCCCATAAATCGGCGCGCTTTGCGGCGCAGTCGGACGTTCGCTTCATGACGTTTTGTGTCCTGAGATCCGCATGTAAATGTCTTCCAGGTTGTCGGTTTTGACGGCGAACGCGATCAAATCGATCCCGGCCGCGACGATGCGCCGGTGCAGCTCCGGCAAGGCTTCTCGTCCGGCGGTCCAGCGACAGCGCACCACAGCATCGGCCGCATCCACGCGTTGGCTGGCGCTCTCCCGGTTCAACAATTCCACGAGCCGGTCCGCCCCGGAGGCCACTTCGATCTCGATGCGCAAGCTTGGTTGCAGTTTCCGCAAGATATCTTCGACGCGGCCGCTGGCCAGGAGCCGGCCTTCCTCCATGATGCCGATCGACGTGCAGAAGTCTGCCATTTCCGTAAGAATATGACTGGAAATGAGCACCGTGCGCCCCATCGCGTGCAATTGCTTGAGCATCTCGCGGAACTCCAGCCGCCCTGCCGGGTCGAGACCGGAGGCGGGTTCGTCGAGCAGGAGCACCTTTGGCTGGTGTACCAGCGTCTTCGCAAAGCAAAGGCGCTGGCGCATGCCGCGTGACAGGGTGCGGATCTCGGCGTCCCGGCGGATCTCCAGGCTTACGAGCTGCAACACTTCCTCAATCAAGCGCTCCCGCTTGTGCCGCTCGACGTTATAACAGCGCGCAAAATGATCGAGATATTCCCAAACCAGCATGTTCTCGTAGACGCTGAAAAAATCGGACATGTAGCCGATGAGCGGATGCACGCGCAGCGGGTCTTCCAGCACGTCGATCCCGGCGATGCGCACTTGGCCGTAGGTCGGCTCCAAGAGCGTCGCCAGGACGCGGATCAACGTCGTTTTCCCTGCCCCGTTGGGACCGATCAATCCGAAAACCTCGCCCTCGGGAATCTCCAGATGCAAATTCTCGAGGGCAAGGGTCTTGTCGTATTCCTTACGGAGGTGATGAATTTCGATCATTCTGTCTTCCGGGACTGAAGTGGAAGCGTTTCCCGTCGGCGTGAAGCTTCACGGGAATCGGCTTACGCACGGGAACGGCGGCGATGCGTGTCTCCGTGACGGTCCCGTAGCCATCCCCGCTTGTAAGCGGCTTGCCGTCCGCAATACTGACCAGCAGCTCGGCCTGACCGCTAAGACGTCCTTTTAAGGTTGGAGGCAAATGCCAGCTCTTGGGGAGCAGCGAAAGGTCGAGATGCTCAGCCGAAACGGAAAACCGCAGCTGGCAAGGATCGGCGTGGAAATCCAGAATGCCGCTTGTCCCGATCTGACCGTCTGCGCTGTGACCGGAAACTTTCTCCAGTTTCACGACGCCATCCTCAATCGCTACCTTGCCGTGCGCCCGGTCTGCGTACAGATTGATCGATGATATGTGCACTTTGGTGCTTTCCGGCTCCAGGTTTACACGGTAGTGCCTTTTCTTGGCTAGCAGGTCAGATCCGACCACGAGTTCGACCGGCGTGTCCCCTTCACACTGGACCTGTCGCCAAACCTTCGCGGGCACGAAGGGCAGACTGGATAGCATGGCCTGAGTGAGATGGACGCGGGCAGCGGTCATACGCATGGTGGTCGTTTCTGTTATGGGATCCATTGAGCCGGTGACGGCCCAATCACCCCAGGCAGGATCGGTTGCGGTACCGGTAAGCACCAAGCGATCACCCTCGGCATGGAGTTGCCCGCCGATTTCCGCGATCTCAAAATCGGGATGCCCCTCTTGCAGTAATCGAACCCTCGCACTCTTGAAGGAAAGACTGGGGAAGTGAGACACTTTTTCACCCGGCTTGGGCAATTCCGTCAGCAACCGGCCGGACTGGTCATAGCGGAGAGTCAGCACGACTCCCGTGAGGAGGACGGGGACAGAAGCCGGCTCGCCATTCAGCAGGGTCAAAAGTGAAGCATCCATGTGCGCTTCATCAATGACCAACCAGGGATCGTCGGAAGGTTGGGACCCGGCCTGAAAGAGTCGCAGCCCCCGGATGGAGGAACTTCCCAGGCCCAATTCCACGGTCGCAACTTGAAGGGGCCCGCCATAGGAAGCCTGCAAGCGCGCGCGGACCAAGTCCGTTGCCTGCTGCGAGCGAAGATACCAGCGTGCTGCTATTCCAAATGTGCAGAGAAGAACGAAGAGTACCAACAAGAGACGCCAGCGGCGAAGCAACCCGGTTCCGGGACTATTTGTGACCGCGGTCGACGATTGTTCGTTGCTACGCACCCTGACCTCACGACGGTGGCGTGTCGCGCTTTGGATCGGCGCCTCACCGGGGATCTTCGCTATGCCTTCGTAGGAGATTCTACACTGCTTGGCTCTTTCCGCGCTGTGAATTCCTGTTAGGCGAGCGGCAGCGAACGTTCTCCCCTCGCCCCGGTACTCCGGGGAGAGGGGAGATTTATTACCTGCCCTCGCCTTCGTGGTATTTGCGGGTGGCCCATTGTCGCTGGCAAGTCTTTGCGCGGGAACTCGGAGATAAACCGAAGTTCGTGATTGGCACGGGCCGATAAGAGTTGGATGGTACTCGAGCAGGGCAGTTTTCTCCGCCAGATACGTACAGGCAGTCGATCTTATTGAGGACTGAGCAACCAATGTAACGAGTCTGCTTACCCCCCTCTCCCTTGTGAGCCTGCTGAAAAAGGGGTCTGACCCCTTCCACGAATGGCCACAGATCCCCAAGAAAGCGGGAAATCAGAGAAGCTTCGTAGGGGGTCAGACCCCTTTTTCAGCAGGCTCCTTGTACTTAAGGGAGAGGGGCAGGGGGTGAGGGTTTTAGACTATTGAAGGTTTGCTCAACCCCCTCACCCCAAACCCCTCTCCTCCGAGTACGGGGGCGAGGGGCATACGAAGCATGAGGCACTGGTCGCGCAGCAATGAATAGTCACGCGGTTGGTGCACGGAGTGCCGCCGCTCGTAACGCCAGAGGTGCCATGAAGCGACCCTCACCCGAGAAGCCGGCCCAATCTGCTCCCCTCGCAGACGACATTGCGGCATTTCGCAACTATCTGCAAGCAGAGCGCGGCATGGCAGCGAACACGGTTCTGGCGTATGGACGTGACCTCGATCGCTTTGCGCAGTGGGCAGCGACCGGCGCATTGAAAGACTACCTCCATCCCGGAATTCGTGAGCTGAGTCAATACGTCAGCCATCTGCGTGATGAAGGGCTGGCCCCTGCCAGCACTGCCCGGCACCTTGTCGCGCTGAAAATGTTTTATCGCTTTCTACGCCTCGAGGAACGCGCGGAGCTCGGTGCTGTCGAGCTGTTGAGCTCGCCAACTTTATGGGAGCGCATTCCGCAAGTGCTTAGTCCGGAAAGTGTGGAGAAACTGCTGGCAGCGCCTCAACCGGGCGACCGATTCTACCTGCGGGATCAGGCGCTGCTGGAAACGCTTTATGCAACGGGCAGCCGGGCGTCCGAGGTGGTCGATCTCAAGCTCGCCGACCTGCATCTTGATTCGGGATTCTGCAAATGCACGGGCAAGGGAAGCAAACAGCGCATCGTGCCACTGGGTCGACCGGCCCTGAAGGCATTGCGCGCCTACCTGAGTGAACTACGTCCCGAGCTGGTTCGAGTGGCTCCCGACTCGCCTTGGGTCTTCGTCAGCCGTGGCGGCCGGGTGCTGACGCGCGAAATGCTTTGGACCATTGTCAAGAAATACGCGCGGCGGGCAGCCTTGAGCACCAAGGTCAGCCCACACACGCTCCGGCACAGTTTTGCCACACACTTATTGGCCGGCGGCGCCGACTTGCGGTCCGTGCAGGAGCTGCTAGGCCACGCCAACATTCGCACGACCCAGCATTACACGCACGTCGACCGAGACAGGCTGCGCGCGATCCACCATCGTTTTCATCCGCGGGGTTGATGCGAAGCGCGTGGCAATGCCCGTCACTTTGCACACGCGGCGATTTGCGCAATGGCAGGTCATAATCTCCCCTCTCCCCCGAAGCGGGGGCGAGGGGAGAACAATCGCTGCCGCTCGCCTTAACGCAACGGCAGGCGCTCGACCTGAACCCTGACGAGACCCATGCCGACATCGCCCTTGGGCCGCGGATTTGGGATGCGGTTTTCGAGCACCGTGGCCACATATTTCAGGATAATTTCCTCGGTACCAAGGGAAGATTTCCCCAGAAGCTCTCTGCCCGCGAGCTTGGTGTCCTTGATGGCGTGTTTTCCGGTGAGCTTGATCTTGCTTTCCTGTATGCCGCGCGACAGGACGTCCAAAAGGCGCTTCGTATAGGTCGCGCCCCTGGTGTCTTGCTCGCCGTACAGGAAATACATGGGAACCTTGTCGCGGATGGGCGAGCCGATCCATTTGTCTACCGGCACCGTGAAGCGCGAACCGCTCGGGCCCAGCGTCGGCGTGATGGTGAGCCAAACCCCGCAGGCAATGTCTTCACCTTCCCTGCGCTGCTGCGTTATGGGAGCGCCGGAAAAAACAGATACGGGGCGAATGCGCTGCCAGGCGTCGAATACCCATAGAGCCCCCAGCGCAGCGCCTGATTCGCCCCCGAGCACCACAAGGTTGTTCGAGTTGCAGTCGCCGGCCTCGCTGCGCCGGTCGAGATAGAGTTTGGCAGCCACGATGTCATTGACCATCGTGGCGAATTGCAATGCGCTGGAGAAATCCTTGTAGCTAATTTGGTCCTTGAGCTTGCCCGGCCTGAAACTCTTCAAAGTTCGATTCACCTGATCGAGCCAAAAGCTGTCTGGGTCCACATTCGTGCTGTCCCCGTGTCCCCGAAAATCAAAGGTTAGTACCGCCAGACCCTTTTCCTTTTGCAGTTTCCTGGCCAGGTCGCTCCAGCCCTCCTTTTCGGAATTGCCGCCGATCTCGTGAAGCAGGATGGCGCAGGGCGCCTTCGGGCCCTTGTCGCTTGGGTAAAAGGTGCCGTGGATTTCGACCTTGTCGAATGTGAAGAACTTGATTCGTTCGAAATCTGCCGAGCGTCCAGCTTGTGACGTGATCAGTGAGATGAATCCGATGAGCATCCAGCTGATCGGGCGTCCGAGGGACAACCGTCCCATGTTCGGGATCCTCCGTAGCGGAATTGCGCGATTGCTAAGCTACTTGATCTTAAAGCGTTTACAAAGAGGGGTCAAGCGACGCAAATCCCTGGGAATGAGTGGATTGACGCTTGGGATCGATCATGTAGAGAATACGACGTCAGCAGTGCCGGCCCGCAAGGGGCGGCAGGCAGGCGCTACCGACGTCGACACACGAGGTTTCCCAGCCCCGTGCACCGGTGATCGCGTGGCCTCGTTTCTCCGAGTGACCTCTCTTGTCCACAAAGAACAAAAACATCACATGACGGGCCACTTGCGCACCGGAGTTGAGAGCATCGCCTGAGAGGGCCGTCTCTCCGGGAGTCACCTTGAGCAGAAGGTTGGCCGGCTCGCATCATCGCGCCCCTAAAGCTCGGCCGCAGACTCCCGTAACACCGACATCATGTCATTCCCACCACCTTTCTGCAAATCCATTAAATACCCGGCACGGCACGCCGTCCTGTCCAACCTGAGCGTCCCCAGGATGGACCGCCCGCAGCGGGTGCACACCTCAGATTATGCCATGCTTCACTTCGTCTGCCAGTGTACAGGAGATAACATATGCAAAGAACGGGCGAATCCCTTTGCGATGTCGGCAGCTGTGTCAGCTTATTCCGGTTCTTCGGTTCTGCGACAGGCCTCGCCGCATGGACTGCTCCTCAGCTGCTCGTGGAACATCATTTCCAATCAAGAATGGCAATGATTGGTTCGGCGGGCTTGAAATCGCTGGCGACGGTCAGTTTGTTGGTCACGAACTTTTTGACACTCTTCTGATCTTCCAGGAATTCGTCCGCCGGCAACAGATCGTCGAAAGCTTTGGTGCCGTAGTGCATGGGCAGGATGTACTGGCGCGGCTTCAGCTGCTCCACGACTTTCTTGGCTTCGCTGCCATTGATCGTGTAGACGCCGCCGACGGGGATCATCAGCACGTCCACCGGGCCGATCGCCTGGATCTGCTTGGGCGTCAGCAAATGGCCCAGGTCGCCCAGGTGCACGATGTGCAGGCCGTCCATCTCCAGGATGAAAATGGTGTTCTTGCCGCGCTCCATCCCTTCGGTGGTGTCGTGATAAACTCCAATAGAGCGAATGTGCACGTCGCGAAAAGTTTCATCGATGGGGTTCCAGTCGGTCTTCTTGCCGTTGGCCTTGAGCCCCAACAGGATTTTGGCGCGTGCCTGGTTCTTGACGACCTCGACCTGCGTGTGATCGCTGTGAAAATGGCTTATTAATATGACGTCCGCAGACACCTCCTTGCGGCCAAAGGCTTCGATGGCGTGCGGATCGATGACAATGCGGGTTCCCTTGCTCGATTCAATTTCGAAGAAGGATTGGCCATGCCAGTGGATGGTTACTTGCCGTGGCGCATCGGCAGCCAGCGCGCTGCCCGTGATCACGCATGCCAGCGCCAGGGCTGTCAGTTGGCGAATCATGAAAATTGCTCCGACGAGATTTTGGGTGACCCTCTTGATCATAGCGGACGACGGCGCGGTAGGGCAAGAAATGCCCGATAGCCGCGCGCCGATCCGTCAACCCAGGAAGCGGCGCATTAGCTCATGCCCCTTCTCGCAGCCCACGTCGCTCTCGGCGGCCACCACCTCATCATAAGAGCATTGGCCTTTACTGCTGATGCCGGTGCCGGCCAGCGCAAAGGGAACCGCGCCATGAGCATGCGCACGTGTACGCAATGGCGTGCGGTGATCGGGTGAGACGAGGATGCGCCATTCTCCATGAGAAGGCAATGCGGTCAGCAGCGGGCCGATGATGTGGCGATCGATCTCTTCGAGCGCCTTCACCTTTGCATCCGCCCGGCCTTCGTGGGAAGCTTCATCGGAGGCTTCCACATGGACGCAGACGAGGTCGTGTGTTTGTAAAGTCGCGACGCCGGCCCTGCCCTTGGCGGCATAGTCCGTGTCGAGATAGCCTGTCGCGCCAGCGACGTCGATGCGCGTCCACCCGAGCAGCACACCTACGCCACGCACCAAGTCCACGGCACTGATGATCGCGCCACGCTTGCCATAGACCTGGGCAAACGGCCGCAAATGCGGGGCCCTGCCCTGCCCCCAGAGCCAGATTTGCGTGGCCGGGGCCTCCCCGCGCTTCTGCCGGGCCAAGTTTACGGGATGATCGCGGAGAATAGACCGGCTCTCTTGCATGAGCTTTTGCAGCAGGGCACTGCCTGGTCCGCGTGGTAAGTGATCGGCAATGGGGCGGTCAGGAATGTCATGGGGCGGTTGCGTTTTGGTCTGATCCGAAAAGGGCCCCGGGCCGCTGCCGCGATACACCAGTAAGTTGCGATAACTGACGCCCGCATGAAACTCCAGTCGGCCGGGTGCGCTTGCGTCGACAACTTGTGCAGTTCCACCCAGCGATTGCTGGATGGATTCGAGCAGAGCTTTGCCATCCGCATTGCTGATATGCCCGGCAGTGAAGTCGCGCATCTGCTCATCCTCGACGGTCACGAGATTGCAGCGGATGGCCCAGTCGTCGGCGCCGAGGGCAATTCCCATGGCGGCGGCCTCCAACGGTGCCCGCCCCGTGTAAACCTCGAGAGGATCGTAGCCGAACAGGCTGAGGGTGGCGACGTCGCTGGCGGGGGTCAAGGACGCGGGCACGTTGTTGGACCAGCCAACGATCCCCATCTGTGCGATGCGATCCATATTCGGCTTGTGGGCAGCTTGCAGAGGCGTCTTGCCAGCAAGGGAGGCTTGGGGTTCGTCGGCGCAGCCATCTGGGATGACAATGGCGTATTTCATGACGTTTTCCGCCTGACTTCCACTATATGTTCTCTGCGATGAAAACCTCAATCGGCGACCGGGTAGTAAACACTCGGCGCCGCCACACATTCCAACCTGTCGATCTCGGCCACGGCGGCGCGGAAGCGCGCCGTCAATGCTGTGTGAGTCATGATGACGAGCGGCACCGTGGCGCCTTCCTGGCCATCGAACGCCTCATGCTGGATCACCGACGAAATGCTGATGTGGTGCTGCGCCAACTCGCGGGCGATTTCGGCCAGGACGCCTGGCGTGTCCTGGACCAGAGCACGCAAGTAAAACCGGCTACGA
Source organism: Gemmataceae bacterium (assembly GCA_035296965.1). GTDB lineage: Bacteria > Planctomycetota > Planctomycetia > Gemmatales > Gemmataceae > DATGZX01. The sequence continues at coordinate 3,915 of DATGZX010000016.1, read as the reverse complement.
ACGGTGTCCGAACTCTGCAGCGAGATCTCCGGGCCGTTTCCCGACCAGAGCTTCAGTGTCTGGAACGTTTTCTGCGATCGGCCCACAGCGATGTCGATGAGGTCGGCGATGACGGCGCTGGCGGTCGGCATCTGGCCCGCCCCTTGGCCGTAGAAAAGCGTGTCGCCCACGGCGTCGCCAACGACGTAGATAGCGTTATAGGGACCGCGCACCTGCGCCAACGGCGTCTGGTGACGCTGCAGCACCGGCGACACGTGCAACGCCAACTGTGTTTCGTGCAGCCAGGCTTCGGCGAGCAGCTTGATGGTATAGCCCAGCTCGCGCGCGTAACGGAGGTCCACCTGTTGTACCTCCATGATGCCACGATGATCGATGACTCCCATCGGCGCGGTCACGCCAAAAGCAAGCTGGGAGAGAATGGCAAGCTTATGCGCCGCGTCGGTCCCGTCCACATCTAGTTGCGGGTCGGCTTCCGCGTAGCCGAGCCGCTGTGCTTCCGCGAGAGCATCCTCGTAACTCTTGCCTTGCTCGTCCATGCTGGTCAGGATGAAATTGCAGGTGCCGTTGAGAATCCCTTGCAAGGAGATGATCTGATTGGCCGCCAGGCTCTGCGCTAAAGCTGCGACGATGGGGATGCCGCCGGCCACACTTGCCTCGAACGCGATCACGCGCTGATGCCGGCGCGCGGCATCGAAGACCTCGCTGCCGTGCAAGGCCAAAAGCGCTTTGTTGGCGGTGACAACGTCTTTGCCGGCTTTGAGTAGTTCCTGCACGGCCTGACGCGCCCACTCCACGCCGCCGACCACCTCCACCGCGACCTGGATTGTAGGGTCGGTCAACACCGAGCCAAGGTCGGTGCTAATGAGCTCACGGGGCACTGCGAACAAACGCGGCTTGTCAGGGTTGCGGACGATGACGCGCCGCAACGCCAACCGCCTGCCAGCCCGCTCGGCGAGCCGCTCCGGTTGCTCCAACAGCAGCCTGGCGACGCCGCTGCCCACCGTGCCGCAGCCGATCAAGGCAATTCCGAGAGGGTCCATGAACGATTCAGCAAATGAAAAAGCACAAGTCCGCTAACGCTGATGCAGGTTCATTATGAGGAAAGGCCGCGATAGCGTTCCCGATGTGCGATTCTGTGCCTCCTGGATTCCTGACTTCCTGAGTCGTTTCACTTCCCACGCGAAGCCCGCTTCGCCATCAGGAGATCAGAATAAGAGTAGCGGACAAGACTGTCAGCGGGAATCTTGAAAAGTACAAGAAGCCGTTGCATCTGCTTGCGGCACGAAGTCAGCGGATGAGCCGCATTGACGGCAAGCTCGAATTCCACGAATCTGCCGAGGCCGATCACGCTGTCGACATGAATCCGCAGGTTGTCCGCGATGTAGAATCTGCGGCTCTTGGAGACGCGGACCTTGATACCGAACGAATCCGAAAAAAACTTGAGTGCTTTCGAGCGGTCGTGGACCGGCCAAAGCTGGAAAATGCTGGATTTCGGCGAACGCCGGTTCGGCCTACGGTAAGCGATGAGTTCGTCCCAGAACTTTGGGCGGCGCTCTTGGTGTGGCGGATGGAGCACGTTTTGCCTGAGTTTCAACCGTCCGGGATAAATGTCGAAGTAGGTGTCGGTTTGGACCAGCCGGCCACGATATTCGGCGTGGACTTCCTCGACGCTCAGGCGTGCCGCCAATCGATGATCGGCATAGCCGCATTTGATTTCCAGGTTTTGCATGCGCTATCAGGGACAGGGACCTGAATCTTAGGGATTCTTCGACTTGAGCAGTTTGCCGAACGCCTGTTGCAGAATGGCCTCACTCGGGGGACCTGCGAGCGCGACCGTCGTCTCGTAACCACCTTGGAAGTAATCGGCCGAAGTGGGGATGTAGCCCGGGCCATCGTCGCCGTACCCGGCCACGCAGACAAACGCGTCCTTGCGCAGCCGTTGGGCCAGCAGTTGATACTCAATGAAGGGCTCACCTGGCAAGTGCAGGATCAACGCCTTGCCGAGATCGAGACACGTGATATCGATGGGCCGATCGAGCCGCTCGAGCCAGGCAAGGTGCAGAGCGGCATTCCCGCGGCGGGCTTTGCTCTCTTTCGGGTCGCGTAACACCCTTTGACTTTCTGCGACGCCGAACGAATTCTCCGTACGCGGCGGCAGTTTCACCGGCTCGACGCGCCAGTCCCAGCCGGTGACGGGGAATCGCTCGGTAGCCTTCCATGCCGCCTTCATCCCCGCCAGCATGCGGTCTCTAAGGACGGGCCGATTGGCAGGACTGCCGTCGTTGTATTTGCCAGCGGCGATGTTGCCGGCGCAGCCCGTGAAATAGATCTGCAGGACCTTGGGATCTTCTTCCTGCCGTTTTTGGCGAGCCAGGCCGCAGAAATCGCTGCTCACTTCGCCGTGGCCATAGTAGCTCATGGGATGGGTGGCGTAGTAACTGAGCGCAGCCAGGGGCCGATCGTTTTGCCAGAAGCTCACGGTCTTCAGCCAGGGATCGATTAAACCCTCCGGTTCTTCGCGGGCTTTCGCATCTTTCGTGCTGCTGCCGCGCCAGTATTTCACCTTGCCGTCGCCACCAAGCACGCGCCGATTGGAAGCTACGCGCTCAACACGTGACTGGCCCAGCCCGATGTGCGTAAATCGCCTCGTCAGCGCGAGTGAATCCTGGACGGCCTTACTCGTGGACTGCACGACGCGTTCGAAGAAGCGGCAATCGAGCATCGGCGGTGCGCCGGGAATCGCTTCCAGCATTCGCTCGGCGGCTAGATCGGCAAATGGGGCATCGTGCGGATGCACGCACTGGAGCGCCACCTTCTCCGGCACCGTGTGCGCTGACTTGGCAAGGGACTGACGCCAGAAAGCGTAGGCATCGTTGCGGATGCCGCACCAATCGACCGCGCAGAGGACAATCGGCTCACCCATGCCCAGGAGCACAACGCCCAGGGCACGCAGCGGATCGACAACCCGGCGGACAGGCTCGATCCAGCCGCCACAGAGCGGATGGCCGACCGGCGGTGTGACATCGCAGGCAAACGTCGCCAGGTGGAATGCAGACATCCGTTTCGACCTATGGAAGTTTCTTCACGTCATAACAGAGCAGGACATCCTGATCGTGAATATAGAGCCGGCCGTTGGCAATGACAGGATGCGGCCAGGCGGAACTGCCGCTTCGATCAGGTTGATTGAAGCGCCCCTTCTCGACGTACTTGTGCGGGTCGGCCTTGATCAAGACGACAGGGCCGCCCTCGTTGCGGTAGTAGAGATGGCCGTCGGCGTAGGCAATTGATCCTTTTCCAGGATGCCGGTCTTCCCACATCACCTTGCCCGTTTTGAATTCGATACAGGCGAGCAGACCTTCATCGGAGCCATACACGTAGCCGTCGACTAGCACCATACCCCCGTGATGATTCTTCATGTGCTGGGTGAAGTAAACCTGTTGGGCCTTTGCCTGGCTTCCATCAAGAGAAAGCCTGGCCAAACCGCCGCCTGTGCCGTAGCCCGATGCAGCAAACACAGCGTTATCATGAAAGATGGGTGTCGAGCAGTTGGCGGTACCATTGGCCGGCCGGTCGTAGCGCCAGAGGAACTTGCCGTCCTCGGCCGACACGCCCACTACGCCCTTTCCCAGGAATTGAATGTACTCGCGCTGACTGCCGACCGCACCGACAATCACCGAGGAGTACGCGGCGCCGTCCCCCTGGGGAACATGGGCCGACCACAGCGCGTCGCCGTTCTTCTTATCGAGGGCCACGAGCGTTGCCTTGCTCCCGCCTGGCGTGACGATTAACTTGTCACCGTCCACCAGAGGGGATTCGCTGTAGCCCCAACCGGACATCATGCGTCCGCCAAAGTCACGTTGCAGGTTCTTGTGCCAGTGCGTCTTGCCGGTCGCAACTTCGAGGCAAACAAGGTCG
>DATGZX010000015.1:0-3828 GCA_035296965.1 Gemmataceae bacterium | reverse complement strand
CGTGATGCCCATGGCACTGTATCCGATGTGTGCAGCTGCGGCAAAACCAGCTGACGGCATTAGGCGGCAAAAGCGCTGTCCGAATTAACCGGCAAAACTGGCGTCGGGATTAGTCGGCAAAACCTTATGTCGGGTGACAGGTTCCCGCCCCCCAGGGCTTCACCCCTGGAAAGAACCCACGAATTCTGGTGAAGACCCAAAAAGAGAAGTCGTCGATTGTGGCGAGAAGATTCCAAAGCCAAGTCGAGCAGTTCGTTTGCTGCTGAAGGATCAGCGATTTGGAGGTTTGAACCAGTGCGGGTCTCAACGAACTTGTTTCCCAGGGACTTCATCCAGCGATGGCGGATTGGTCCCAGCAGTTTCTCGGGCTCACCCCGCCAAAGTTAGCGGCTTGCTTCCCGTAACCAGTCAAGGGAAGCCAGCCGCTTTATGTTTTCCATCGTGGCGCGAGAGCTTTTTCAATTACGCCCTTCGAGCTTTGCCACGCGTTCCTTCAAACGCTTGACCTCAATCTTCAGCGCCAGCACCTCATCGCGCAATCCCTGGAGCCCCTCCTTTGTGCTTTCGGAGAGATCCAGTTCTTGGAGCACACTTCCTTCCCTCGAGGGTTGTGCGCCGAACAGTCGATCGAGGTCTAAGACTTCTCCCCCATTGCATGTAATGGCTTTGCGGAATTCCGCTTTGTCGAAGTCGCGGCGTACGGCGTGAACGGAGCCGTCGGCCATCGCCACATTGAAAAAGCCTTTGAAACCTCCGCCGAGCTCGGGCAGCGGCAAGTCCGGGTCGTATACCAAGTCCTCGGGCTTGGTCCAAGGCACGGGTGAAGCAGCCTCGACAACCATGATCGTATTCGAGAGCCCATCCGTGATATCTGCAACTCGACGCTTGAGGCGTTTCTCGAAGGCCGCCCCTGGGCCCACGAAGACCTGGTAATACGTCGAGTGTCCCGCAGTTGAGGCCGTGGTAGTTGAAGAGGAGGTATCGCCTGCGGAGGAAGAAGTACTCGAAGAGCCACCCGTCCGCCTGCCCGGAAGGGCGAACACCGCGGGCATCCTGTCCAGCAGCGCGCGGTTATGCGGGCTGTCCCAGGACTCATTTCGCCGGAATTGCTTGTACAAGTCGCTCTGGGCCAGGTAGGGCAATAGCTCCACGCGCCAACTCAGCAGCGCCTTGCCGTCGCCACTGTAGATCGCTGGAGCCGGGAAATGGTTGTTGGCGTCGTGATAATTGTGCATGGCGAGAAGGATTTGCTTCAGGTTATCCATGCTGACCTTGCGCACGCTCGCATCGCTGGCAAATGACGGGCGCGGCGGGCGAGCAGGACGTCCTTGTTGCTCCTCGGCCTGTGCAGCGCCCGGGACCAATCCAGCCGCCAGCTCGTCGCGCGGTCCGTCGGCTTCCATGGGGCCGTAGAATGCCCGGGCCGCCAGGCCCACCCCTCCCAGGCTCAGAACCGTCGCTACCATGCCAATCGCGACCAGTTTCATTTTGGTCCAGAACATCGTTCGCATAGCTCCTTGTGCCAAGGTAATGACGCGGGCGGAGACAAGTCCGGCCGCGGGGTTAAAGCACGCATCGGCCAGCGCCGCGGTGCACGTTTTCGTGAGCAACGTACGCGGCACCGTGACGCTCCAGGTGCCACTCGCGCCCGAGAGCAGCAGTGTCGGCGCTTCCACGCCGCGAACAGCCAGCCGGCGCCGCAAGCGATCGCGTGCGCGGGCCAGGCGCGACACCACCGTCCCTTTCGGGCAGCCAATCTCCGTGGCGGCGGCCTCGTTGGTCTTGCCTTCGAAGTAGCAGAGCAAGACTGCCGACCGGTATTTCTCCGGCAAACACTGGATTTCTTCATCCAGGAGAGATTGCAGATCGGGGCCGTCCAGCGGTGCCGGGGTGTGCGTGGCGAGCACCGAGCCAATCCTTCTCTCGTGGACAGCGCGAAAGGCCGACTGCTTGCGAGCCGCCAGGGCAATGCGGTAAGCAACCTTGAACAACCAGCTGCCCACGGCTTGCCCGCGGCTTATGGAGGCTGCCCGCCGCGAGAGCGTAAGAAAAGCGGCCTGAAAGGCATCCTCGGCATCCTGTTCCTGCCGCAGCACACGCCGGCACAGGCCGAGGACCATTGCCGAGTGCCGCCAGACCAGCACCTCGAAGGCGGCTTCGTCGCGGGCAGTCACGAAGCGCTCGAGCAGTTGGGCGTCAGTCAGTCCGGCTCCCGCAAGGGTGCCGGCCCTGCGGAGAGAATGCAGCATCGCGCTTACAGGTGTGTCGGCCATAGCACTTGTATAGAGGGGGGCGACCAGGTTTTGCTTCCCTTTTTTTACCACGAATTGGACGACAGTGTGGAGGACCGCAAAGGCACGGCACCCGGAGCGCCTCCCCAAAGGCCTGCCGACCTGGATCAGGGAGCGGTTATTTCAACAGGAGAGAACGGAGGCAACAGAGAAATTGCTCTGCTCCAGCTCGCGCTCTTGGAGGGCCGCCAACATAGCGGCATTCGTGGTCGGCTCATGCAGATGCGTGTATTCGCCTTCAACATCGAGAAGGATCACCGCCATTTTGGCGGCCTGGGCCTGTTGAATGAACCGGGCAATCGTGGTTGATTTGCCACCGCCCGTGGTGCCAAGCACTGCCGTATGACGGGGCAAAACGAACTTCTTGTCCGAGGGTACTCCGACTGCGACCTTCTTGTATCCGACGACTACGCCAAGACGAATATCACCAGCGGCCGGGTCGGGTCAAGGTTCCAGGTCGATAGTGCAGGCATTGTGCTCTCCGGGGGTGAGGGATCGTTTCATGTGACGCGGTCACATGAGTACCTCACCCGTGCCGGAATGCAAGGGAATGATGGACGCAAATCGGTTTAATAGGGATGTTTTCCTTACCAATCGCCGCTGCAGGGGCCTCCGTCCTGCGGACACCGTTCCTTCCGGAAGTGGTCGAATCTCAAAGAGAGGACCGGTCGTGCCCAGCCACCCGAGCGGCAGCGCGTAAGTTTTTCTGCCAAGAATACGTTGAGCTGCTGCTCTTCGTATGCGCGAAGAGCCCCACTGGGGATTGGTTACGGCACGGCGGCGCGGTGGGCCAGGCGCTCCAGGGCCGCCTTGGCCTCGCGGGTTTGCTGCGCGGCTGGCGCCCCGCCGACCAGCGACTTCAGCAGATCCACAGCCTCTGGCGTGCCCATGTACTCCAGCGCCTGAATCGCTCGCAGCGTGCGCAGCCGTTCAGGCGGTACCGCGCCTTCCAGCTTCTGCAGGATTTGCTCCAGCCGGTTGCGCACCTCCGGGGCCCGGTTGTCCTTTAAGGCCTTGCGCAGGGCAGGCTCCACGACATCGTCCATTTTTTCCAACTTCTGCGTGGCTCGATCACGCGTGGCGAAGCGGTCGCTTGCCAGGTCCGCAATCAGGCGCGTGACCTCCGCGGGCAGCACCGCCTCGGAGGGAAGCTTCGCCTTCAGCAATGGCAGTGCCCCGTCAGGGTTGGACGTCAGATCCCAGATGGCCTGGAAAGCACGTGGAGCGTCAGCGCCAGCCAGGTCGGACCAACGCGTTTCCAGGTCCGTCGCCGCCAGGCGGGCCGGCAAGGCATTGGGGGTGCGGCCTGTCAAATCCCAGAGCAGAACCGTGGAATCCACACCGCCGGAAGCCAGCGTCTTGCCATCGGGAGAATAGGCAACGGGGATCGCCCCGGCGGTCTTCCAGCTCGAAGACAATGGGGCGAAGTCGGCTGGCCTCCGCGGCTGTGCGTCTGGGCCTGCCGACAATACGACGCATCGTTCGTCCTAGCCAGCCTTGACTCTTCATCTTGGCGTCTCCAGATTGGAGCAGAAAT
>DATGZX010000014.1:0-4877 GCA_035296965.1 Gemmataceae bacterium | reverse complement strand
GTCTTCCCCGGCCAGTGGAGCGTTAGCCCAGTTCTCCGCGAGCCCCCGATCGTCGCGATCGATCCGGAACCGCCAGGTGCCGGCAAGGTCCCGCGATTCCCCGGACGCGGTGGCGATGGCCCCGGACGCCAGGACCAGGAATACCAGCCATCCGACAAAGCGCGTCAAGCCGACTCGAGTTGATGAGATTCCCATGAGATCCGTCCCCGACTCCTGGACGCCGCCCGCGGCGCGGCGATTCTCTCCGGTATCTTCCAGGATCGGCGAGCCGTTCACAATGGACCGGCGGCACGACTACCTTCTTTGGGAATTCGTCGCCTGCCAGTTGCTCAGGCGCCCCTCTTGTCTCTCGCAAGGAACCGCCGCATCATTGTTCCGCCGGAGGAGCACCGCCCCAACTGGAAGTTCGAGCGGCAAGCCAGGGGCCTGCGCCAGGGAACCGAGAAGAGGATTTCTCAGCCACGGACGAAACACGGATGGAACACGGATAAGAAAGTAGGACAGCTTCCACAACCAATAAATCTAGTTATCATACGGGGATCTTGATGTTCCTGCATGTGCTTGCCCTGCGGGCCCGCCTATCACTTCTTTGGATTCCGGTCCGTGTTCCATCCGTGGCTCAAGGATCTCTTGCTTCAGCCCCAGGTCACCACGATCGGACAATCAGCTCCCCTGCCTCGTACCCCACACAGGCAATGGAGCCTCCGTCGTCAGAGGTTTGGTGTCAACCCGCCGGGGCTCGGAAGCGTCGGGGACGAATGCTCCTTTCTGGCCTCGCCACCAGGCTGCACCATGCCGCCCCATCCGGGTCTTGGTTGCAAGGGCCCGGAGTGAATCTTCAAAGGGCCACGGTGATGAAGCCGTGGAAGACGTCCTCCGCGACGAATTAACGTCGCAATAAATGTCGCTCTTCCCGCCCTTTCTTTGCGGCATGCCAAATCACTGAACACTGGTTTTCGAATCGGTGCGCGGTAGGATTGATTCGATGCATCAACGCGACGCTTGAGCACCGGGGCTATGTTTCATTAGGAGCTATCGTCCCGGGCCTGCTGCTTTCGGAATTGGTGTCGGGTAGATCGGCAGGTTGAAAAAATGGGCGCCGCTGGCAGACCGGAGGACCGGCCAGTAAATAATTGTGCCGCCTGACACCAGAGAGCCCGCCTGACGTTTGCGTGCTCAGACGATTCTTCAATCCCACAAAACGTCTCGCCATTGGCACTTATGGCCGTTCCATGCAAAATGCCAGGATCAAGAAGTGGGTTCCTCCGTACACCCCGCCAGGGAAGCCGGACTTCTTCTACATCAACAGCATCCTGGCCACCCTCTGGCGTGAGCCTGATGGCAACCTTCCTCGCCTCGGCAACCCGGAAGACCCCCTCGACGACCTGATTTACCTGATGCTCACTCGCCGTGGGCAAATCCGGCAGGCTCAGCAACTCTTCGAGTCGTTGCGTCGAAGCCTCATCAGCCGAGGGCACAAGAAACCAGACTGGTCTTCCTTCCTCGACCAAGGCGTCGAGGCGATGGCCCGCTGCTTCGCGCCGCTCGGCATGGGACGAACCCGAGCCCGGGAAATGCACGCTGCCCTGGACTTGATCAACGAGCGATTCGGTCAACTCTCGCTGGACACTCTCCGGCGCTGGAGCAACACGCGGTGCATCGAGTTTCTCTGCACTCTCCCGGGAGTGAGCCTGAAGACCGCGGCTTGCGTCATGCTCTACACGCTTGGCCGTCGCATCTTCCCATCCGATGTTCACTGCAACCGCGTTCTCGCCCGGCTCGGCGTGCTGCCTGCGGAATATGGCCCCCAGGACAAGCACAAGAAGGCCCAGCGGCTCCTTCTGGACGGACGGATTCCCGGAGAGATGGTGTTCAGCCTCCACGTTACCCTGATTCGTCACGGCCAGGAAATCTGCACGTCAGGCAAGCCGAAATGTCACCGTTGTCCCCTCCGGGGCTTCTGCGCTGACAATCGCGAGCGGGAGTCCAGACAGTGGGAGGCAGATCGCGAGGTGCCCTCCTGCGTCGATTTATTCTGCGGAGGGGGCGGCACCAGTATCGGCATTTCGCGGCCGATTGAGTGGGGCCACGATCCACGAGCCGGGACAACCCCGACCATGCGGATTGCCCTCGCGGCCGAACTCGACCCCTGGGCGCAAAAGACTTACACCATCAACCACCCCGAGATTCCGGTCGAGCGCGTGCTACTGAAGGATTTGACGGCGGAGGACGCGGTTCGGACAGTCCGGAAAGGTGTGGCGAATGAACCCAACCTTGTTCTCGTTTTCGGCGGCCCGCCCTGTCAGAACGTTTCGCTCATCGGCACGACCGGACGGAAGGCAGCGACAGCCGAAAGGAAGCGGTTTGCCCCTGCCACTTACGTCGCTTTCCGCGAGATCGTGAGGTCGCTTCGCACCCCATTTTTCGTCATGGAGAATGTACCCGGATTGTTCGCCGCAGCTGATGGCTGCGCAAGGAAAGACATCCTTGAAGACTTCTCCGACCTTTATGCGAACAGGGAGGTACACGTTGAGGCGCATGACCACGGTGTCCCTCAGCGCCGCCATCAAGTTCTCTATGACGGCCGCGAAGGGCCACCAGTCGCAACGTAAACCTAACGGACAATAGCTATGGAATACGGTTACCGATGCTCGCTCGGGGACTTTAACCGCACAAGCGATTCCGAGAAGCTTGGTTGGCTATCCACTGCGGCCGCGTCTATCGGGTTCGCAACCCAGTACACCAAACAAACCGGGGCGTGGCAGGCCGAAATTGAACTATTGGGCCGGTTAGCCACCCGCCTTCTTGCTGCGATCCCGCAAAGCCGCGACTGGTGGCTCTTACTAGAGTACGAGATACCGCGCCGCGGCAAACGCCCTGACGCTGTCTTGCTGGCGGAGGACTTGATCTTTGTCATCGAGTTTAAGGTTGGCGCAACAGGATTTTCGGGCGATGCGGAGTGGCAAGTGATCAGCTACGCATTGGACCTCCGCGACTTCCATCTCGCGAGCCAGAGTCGGACCATTCTGCCGGTTCTTGTGGCTACCGCAGCATCGCATGAAGATTCGCCGCTTCTTCTTGACTCACTTGCTACGGCCAATTGCGTCGTGCGTCTCCAACGGACGGCCGGGAATGGTGGAGCGGATCTTGCAAAGTGCATCGCGTCTTCGTACCAGACATTTCATAAACACGAGGCGCGGCCGATTGATGCAGAGGCCTGGGCCTCGGCGGCCTATCGACCCTGCCCGGGGATTATCGAGGCCGCGGAACAACTGTTTGCTGGCCATCAGGTAAATGATATCTCCCACGCCTTTGCGCATAATCTGACCGCGACAACGGATGCGATCAGAGAGGCAATTGATTTTTCGGAAGCTACGGGCACACGAACAATTTGCTTTGTCACGGGAATCCCTGGCGCCGGGAAAACACTCGCGGGACTGAACTCGGTTCATGATCCTCGATTGCGTTCGCACGGCCGTCCAGCGGCAGTTTTTCTTTCGGGAAACGGTCCGCTCGTGAAGATTATTCGCGCGGCGCTTGTCATGGATCGAAGGCGCTCCGGCATGAACTCAAAGGAAGCAAGCCGAACGGTATCGACATTCGTCAGCAACGTGCATGGTTTCCTGACAAAATACGGAATCAAGAAGCCGGACGAAGTGCCTTATGAAAATGCAATTGTCTTCGATGAGGCCCAGCGAGCGTGGGACGCGAGGGCGGTGGAGAAGAAACACCGGATCGCAAAGTCGGAACCGGAATTGGTCTTAGAAATCATGGAGAGATCGCCCAAGTGGTGTACGGTGATCGCTCTGGTTGGCGGTGGACAGGAGATTCACACCGGCGAGGCTGGCCTGGAGGCTTGGGGCAATGCTCTTAACGCGCGTGAAACGTCTTGGAGGGTAATGGTTTCACCCGAGGCGCTTCATGGCGGGGGGGCCGTTGCTGGACACCGGTTGTTTGACGCACCACCTCGCCATCATCTGACGATTGCAGAGTCGCCATCCCTGCACCTGGATGTTAGCGTTCGCAGCCCTCGCGCACGACGAATTGGCGAATGGGTCAATACAATAGTAAGCCAGGAGGTGGCGGGCCAAAAAGAAACTGACTCGCCATCTTTCGAATTTCCAGTTGTTTTGACTCGCGACCTGGAAACAGCGCGGCGGTGGCTTCGGTCACACGCCGACGGCTCGCAGCGATCGGGCCTTTTGGCTAGCTCAGGTGCGCTACGGTTGAGGGCCCACGGAATTGAAGTGTCGTCAGCGTTTCGCAAAGGTTACTCATACGTTGAGTGGTTCCTCAAAGGCAAGGAGGATAGTCGAACCTCCTCCATGCTGGAGGTAGCAGCGACTGAGTTTGAGTGTCAGGGGTTGGAACTTGACTGGACGGGAATCTGCTGGGGTGGTGATTTCCTAATCTGTCCCGATACAGGGCAGTGGCGATTCCAGAAGTTTCTGGGGTCTAAGTGGCGACCGGTAAAACAGGGTAAGGAAAAACGATATATTGCGAACAAATACCGCGTGCTGTTGACGCGTGCGCGACGTGGAATGATAATCTGGGTGCCGCACGGCGATCCGCGCGATCCAACTCGTGATCCGCGGTCGTTTGACGCCACGGCCGCATTTCTACAAGGCCAGGGATTGCTGACGACTTGAACCGTGGTGCCACATGCCCAGCCTACAGTGGCCGCATTGGTGGACAAGATTGCGCGTCTGCCCTGGGACGAACGCACCAAGTCACTGTTTGGCCGCGTGGACCGCCGATGCCGGCGGCATGACTTCCTCGCCGAGGGAGTGAACTACAGCGAATGCGTGACCAGGCACAATGCCAAGCCTGGATTTCCGGCAACAGGCGTTCCCGAGCGCGTGCCGCTCTTCCTCCCG
>DATGZX010000013.1:0-33223 GCA_035296965.1 Gemmataceae bacterium | reverse complement strand
GTAGTCGAGGGCATCGGCCGCATCGCGCAGGTATGCCAACAGTTCGTCGCGCGGAATGCCCGGCAAGCCCTGGTCGCGGCACTCTTTGAACCGGTCCATCAGGCTGGCATCGGCCAGCTCCGTAACGATGATGAGCTGGCTATCGACGATCTCGAATCGCTCGAGAGATAGCAAGAAGGGATGGCGCACTTCCTTGATGCGGCTGAGAGCTTTGAACTCTTGCTCAGCGCGTGCCTCGCCAATCTGGCCGAAGACCAGTTTGACGGCCTTGCTCAATCCGCCCGGTGCGGTGACTTTCCATACTTCACCGAAACCGCCCGCGCCCACACGCTCGACGAGCGTGTAGCCCGGGATGATTTCGGATCCGGCTGAAGCCTGCCCGGCCATGCGCAACCTCGAAGAACCGAGTGAGAGCCAACATCACGGTAAGAGCGTGTTGAAAGAGGGGTCTGACCGCTTCGAACCTGCAAAGCCCGGTGGCTCAGGAATGGGCGGCGCGCTTCGATTCCCCAGGGGTCTGACCCCTTTTTCAGCACAGGCAATCCACACGAAGGCCGGGGCGGTCCAAGCATTCGAATCCCACCGGCAAAACAGCCTCCGCGCCGTAGGACCGCAAAAACACGGCCCGACTCGCGGATAGTGTCTCACCTCTACTCTAGGTTAAATCCAGGCTAAACCCGCGGCAACAGCCTTGGAAAAATGCGCTCCTCACCAAGATAATCACTGCATCAAAGGAGTAGTCGTAATTCTGGAAGCGACCGGGGCTGCAGTCATCAAGCAGATTCGGGAACCTTCAAGCGAGGTATCGCGCGCTCTCGAGTTTTACCGTCGATCCTGAATTTTCTGTCTTTCATCATAAAGATACGCGAACGTGTACCCAGCGCTAAGCGAAGGTCTCCCGACCTCGCCGCGCCATCCGCGCTCGGCGCCTGTCTCTGACCCCGCCGCTCCCGGGCCCCTTCACTGCGAATCCTACCCGACGGAACCTGTATCTGAACCAAGCGGAGTCGTTGGTATGCGCGTTCGAGTAGCACTAGCTGAAGGGAGGATCTTGGAGCAGTCGGGAGGAGACTAGTTATGGCCAGAGCCACTAGAGATCTTCGCTTTGCAGTTCTCGAGCGAGCTTCTTCGGGGCAGCGATGCGCCAGGCCGTCATGACTGCGCTGCGCACGCTTGCTTCGCCGGCGGCTTCTAAATGCACATGCGTGGCGCCCCTAAGACCCCAGCCGCCTTTCACCGGGACAAAAACCCTGGGTTCTGCGCGAACGTAAAGCTGCTGCTGCTCGGGCGTCAGTTTCACCATTCCCAAGCTCTCATCGGGCCCACTCAAGGTTGCGAAAATCTTGCCGCGCACCCGAAAATCCGGGTGTCCCATGTGTGCGCTTTCGCAAGCCTCGGGCAAACTCAACGCGAGTGTTCGGAAGTCTTCAGATGTCATGATGCAATCTCGAATTCACTGAGGAGCAGTTGGGTGTGTCAAGCGTACTCGCGCCGACGCACCTTCGCAAGCAACGAGCAGGGTACGTGTCCCTCGTGCAACTTCACGATACATCATCGACTACTCGAAGAGGCTCATCGTGTTCTGGCCAAAGATTGAAACCGACGCGATAGCACCGTCCTGGCAAAGGTGCGTCGGCGCGAATACGCTTGACGCATCCTACGGACTTCACGTGATGACCGGCGCCGTCGAACGCCGAATCGTCCGGTTCTTGCAACAGCCCCACGAGACATATTCTCACGCAATCAATTTGGCCGTACATCTGGTGTAGCTCAAGCTGCCAACTTGAGCTAAAAGAACACTGATACCGGGTTGGCACCGTGGGATTCTGCCCGAAAACTGAATGCCCGTTGTGCCACTCCAAAACGAGGCAAAAGGATGCCGATGGAGCTGGACTCGCTGCTGGAAAGGGCGGCCCGCGTCATTCAGGGGGCTGACGCTTTGCTCGTTGGCGCTGGCGCCGGCATGGGCGTGGATTCCGGACTGCCCGACTTTCGCGGCAACGAGGGTTTTTGGAACGCCTACCCACCCTTCCGAGGCCGTAACTTCGAAGACGTATCGAACCCGTATTGGTTTCACGCCGACCCTGAGCTAGCCTGGGGTTTCTTTGGCCACCGACTAAACCTCTACCGAGAAACAACTCCTCATCTTGGCTTTGAAATACTTCGTCGCTGGGGAGAAAGCTTGCCGCTTAAGTATTTCGTCTTCACCAGCAACGTGGATGGGCAATTTCGGAGAGCGGGCTTTTGCGAAGATCGCGTTATCGAATGCCATGGCTCTCTCCACTATCTCCAGTGTTCGCGCGTTTGTCATCGAGCCATTTGGCCGGCCGAGGATGTCCGTGTAGAGGTCGATGCAGCCACCATTCGTGCCCGCTCCGCGTTGCCGAAATGCCGTCGTTGTGGCGCAGTGGCCCGGCCCAACTTATTGATGTTTGAGGATTTTGAATGGTTGCCATTGCGCTATGCGGAGCAACGGCGTCGCTACGACGAATGGCTCAACCGCGTTCACGGCAGACAAGTAGTGGCTGTCGAACTTGGGGCAGGGTTGGCCATCCCGAGGGTTCGGTGGGAATGCGAGAATCAGGGCCAATTTCTCATCCGCATCAACCCCCGAGAGTCGGACACGCCCCAGGGGGGAATCTCGCTACCCTTGAGGGCATTAGAAGCGCTGTCCAGGATGGACGAACATTTCGGACATTGAATAGGGGGTGGCTTGACGCACCCTACGGACTGTCGCCATGAGTCGGACGAAGGGGCCGCAGGAGGAGTTGATTCAGTCTGCCTTCCGGTAGATCGCATGCATTACCAGGCCCTTGCGCGCTTGAAAAACCGTTGCCAGGCCGGCTCGCAAAGCGTAACTCTCGAGTCTCTTAGCCGAAGGAAAGCCCATGAATGGAATCAGAAGCCGGCCAGCCCGGGCCAGCCACTCCGGGAACATCAGATCAACGTAGAGGAGGTATCCACCCGGGCGCAATACGCGGACCATTTCTGACAGAGCAAGCTCCCATTTTTGTATATGATGCGTCGCCATGCTGGTCGACACGATGTGAAACTCCGCATCGCAAAAGGGCAGCGAAGTTGCATCCATCGTCACGAAGCGCAGATTCGGCCGCGTGGCACCGGCATTTGCCGTCGCGATCTGCGCTGGGTCGACATCGACGCCTGTAACGTCAAGGTCCTCTCTTTCGGCGATTGCGCGGGCGGCGCTCCCTACGCCGCAGCCAACGTCCAGATAGCGCCACCCTGGTACGGCGTCAATTCGGCCCAGCAACTCTTGCGCTTCGCGGGCGGCCGCGCCCGCGCGTCTGGGTCCATTGACAAAGTGCTTTTCAATCCCCATCATTTTCATCGCGCTTCTCCCAATGTTACTCTTCTTGCAGCTTGTGGCTCATCTCCGCAAGCAAGCGAACGAACTGCTGCCGAGCCCTTTCGTCCGGGAGGGCTTCCAGCATGCGGCTGGCAATTAATCTCTCGACTCGATGATGTTCGCGCTGAACCTCCGCGCCGGCGCGGGTCAGCTCAATGCGATAGGAACGCTTGTCTCCAAGGTTGATGGCCCGGCGAATCAACCCCCTCTTCTCTAATCGGTTGATCATGCTGGTCAGCGTGCTCTGGGGAATGTGCAAAACTTCTCGCAGCGCGCCGATCGTGTTGTCTGCGTGATGCTCGGCGTGCGAGAGCACGTGCAAGTCGAGGAATTGAATGTCTTCGAGCTTGTCCGACCAGTGGCCGAGTCGTGTCAGATGCAGCTTGAGGAGCAGGACATGGATCGCATCGTTGATTTGCTCCAAGGCCCGTGTTTTCGAAGGAGTATCTATCATAACGAAGTTCGTTTTATCCGAAACTCGTAGTATTGTCCAGCACTTTTCCGCTGGACCCTTCGATCGCTAATGCGCCTCGGCAACCTGCACCAGGCGCTTCCTGCGATGCCCACGAGTTCCACCTCGTTGCGAGCAGTTATGCTCGGGGACGCAAGTTTTCGGGACGGCAGGCAGAGCCTGAGAACGAGGAATGCACGTTTGGGTATGGCGTTTTTGGATCTCTCGTTATAATCCAGCGTCACGTTGCCGGTACGCTGGTGTGTCGCAGGGCAAGTCGCTGCCGGGAATGATTGCTTTGGAGGTGATCATGTTGCGTTTTCTATCGTCTTGCCTGGTTCTGGGAATCGTGCTCGCGTGTCCCAAGCTTGCTCGGGCGGACGATGCGGCACGCGCCGTTATTGAAAGAGGATGGAAAGCCCAGGGCGGGACAACCTTCGACGCGGAGCCGGGGGCCATGAAGTCGAAGATCAAAGGTGTTATGCACGCGGGTAAAGAGGAAACACCGGTCACTGGTGAACTCATCTCGCAGTACCCGCTCCAGTTCAAACGAACGATTGAGGCCGGCGGCCCTTCTTACATTGACGTGCTCAATGGCAAGCAGGCGTGGGAGCGCGTCAACGGCGACGTTGCCGTGCAGTTGCAGGGAGATGACCTGGAGAGACTCAAACGAGAAGGCCTTGTCAAATATGTAACCACGCTGGCGCCTCTTCTCCAGGAAAACAAGGAGTTCTCTCTCTCTTTGGCGGGCGAGGCCAAAGTGCAGGGCCATGGCGCTGTCGGCGTGAAGGTACAGTCGGCGGGGAAGCCAGACGTGACGCTCTATTTCGATAAAGAAACCGGCCTTTTGACGAAATCGGCCTACATGGGATTGAATTCCGAGGCTCCCATGGGGGCCCCCAAGAAAGAGGTGCTGCGCGAGGACTTCTACTCGGATTACCGCGAGGTCAATATCCCCACGCCCGAGAGGGAGCGCCTCCAGAAGGCCGGGATTGGCACGGACGATGAGTCTTTGCTCGGTTTTCTCCGCAAGCGGATTGTCTCTGAGGAGGAACAAGCCAAATTAGCTGTCCCGATCCGCAACCTTGGGGACAGCTCTTTCGAAGTCAGGGAAAAGGCGAAGGCGGCAGTAGTCGCCCGAGGATGGCAGGCGTTTCCATTGTTGGCGCGGGCGCTCAAGGATGCCGACCCGGAAAGATGCGCTGCCGCGCAGCAATGTCTTGAAAGACTTGGCAAGGTTCCCGATGCCGCCAACATCAGTGCGGTCGTACAGCTCTTGGCTAGAAGGCGGTCGAGCGAGGCACTGGAAGGGCTGCTGGCCTACCTTCCCTCGGCTCCCAATGAACAGATTGACCAAGAAGTGCGCGGGGCCATCGCAGCCGTTTGGTTTCGCGCAGGCAAGCCCGACAAAGCCTTAACGAAAGCCCTTGAAGACAAGAATCCCATTCGCCGCGAGGTTGCCAAAGCGCTTTTGGAAAGCAAGAGCCAGAAGGACTCGAAGAAGAGCCCTTACAAGTTCCTTGCCCTCGGCTACAAGGTTCCCATGAAGGGCCAGGAGTTTGTGGACGGCGTGAAGACGTACGACTGGGAAGCGACCGAAGTGCAACTCTTCAATAAGCTCGACGACAGTGTGTTTGGGAAACCGTGATTATCGGTAGTGGTAGCCTTGCTTTACGCTTGTGGTAGCCTCGCTCAGGCTTGTGGTAGCCTCGCTTACGCTTCGGGCTAGTATGCACCCGGTCGCCTGCCAGCCTACACTGCAAGCACCATGACATGGAATGGGTCACCGTACGCGAATCGGTAGCGGCGTAGGATAGATTTCCAATCTGTCCGGTCAGGTTGGAAACCTGACCCACCGCCGATTCTTGCACGGTCATTTAGGGTCAAAACTTATGCTTGCAACCGCACCATCTCCTCCCGGCCCCAAGGGCCATTTCGTGAGTGGCAACCTGCCGGAGTTTCGGGAGAACCGGCTTGGTTTTTTGACGCGCTGCGCCCGCGAGTACGGCGATTTCGTCTCCATCCGGCTCGGCCCGCGACGCGTCATCCTGGTGAGCGATCCCGAGGCGATCGAGTACATCCTCGCGACCGGCAGCCGCCATTTCAGCAAGCATTTCGCCCTGCGCATGACGCCGTTGATCCTGGGCAAGGGCCTGCTCACCAGCGAAGGGGACCTTTGGCTGCGGCAGCGGCGCCTGTCGCAGCCGGCGTTCAACCGCAACCGCATCGCCGCCTATGCGGGCACGATGGTGGATTACACCGAGCAAATGCTTGCCGGCTGGAAGGATGGCGAAACGCGCGACATTTTGCGCGAAATGGGGCAGCTTACCCTAAGAATCACAGCCAAAACGCTCTTCGACGCGGACGCGGCGGGCGAGGCCCTCGAGGTTGGTCGTGCGCTCCGCGTGGCCCAAAGCAATTTTATGGCTCGCTTCGACAGCGTGATCCCGATGCCGTTGGGTGTACCGACGCCCGGTAACTTGCGCCTGCGCAGGGCCGTGCGCCGCCTGGATAACATCATCTACCGGTTTATCGCTGAGCGGCGGGCGACCAAAGTGGAGAAGGGTGATCTCCTCTCGCTGCTCTTGCACGCGCGCGACGAAGGCGATCACACGCAGATGACCGACCATCAACTGCGCGACGAAGTGATGACCTTGTTCCTGGCCGGTCATGAAACGACTGCCCTGGCCCTTTCCTGGACGTGGGCATTGCTGGCTCAGAACCCCCAAGTGCAGGAGAAAATGCTGGACGAGGTGCAGAAGGTGCTCGACGGCCGACCAGCCACCGCTGCGGATGTGCCCCGGCTGCACTACACCGAGCA
This sequence comes from Gemmataceae bacterium, assembly GCA_035296965.1. Lineage (GTDB taxonomy): Bacteria > Planctomycetota > Planctomycetia > Gemmatales > Gemmataceae > DATGZX01. Next base: position 26,584 of record DATGZX010000013.1, on the reverse strand, counting down.
CGTTGTCACCGAGTCACTTCGCCTCTACCCGCCAGCGTTCATCATTGGCCGCGAGGCGATTGCGGACTGCGAAGTCGGCGGCTACTCGATCCGGCCCGGAATGACGCTTCTCATGAGTCAGTGGGTCGTGCACCACGACCCGCGCTTCTTCGACAATCCCGACGAATTCCAGCCGGAGCGCTGGGAACAGGACCGGGCGAAGGAAATACCAAAATACGCCTATTTCCCTTTTGGCGGCGGACCGAGGCGCTGCATCGGCGAGGGCTTCGCCATGATGGAAGCGGTCCTGATCATCGCCACACTGGCCCAGAAGTTTCGCTTCACGCTGCAGCCGCACCATCCGGTGGTACCCGCCCCCAATTTCACCCTCCGCCCGAGGTACGGCATCAAGGCGGTGCTGGAGAATCGCTAGGAATCCGCTCCTACGGTGCGTCAAGCGTACTCGCGCCGACGCACCAATCAGGGGTAGGTGCGTCGGCGCGAGTACGCTTGACGCACCTACTGACTCCGAATGGCGGGAGAAGAAGAGTAAGATTTAGGAGGAAGATTACGATTACGAAGAGGATGAAGAGCAGGATTCAGATTAGGATGTAGGATGTCCTGCCGCGCTGCCTGGGTGCTCTCTTTCTCTTGCTCTTTCTCCTGCTCCTAATCCTCTTCATAATCTTACTCTTCATCCTGATTCTTTCTCTTAGCCACAGGCGCTCGCCAACCCCTTCGCACAGCCCGCTCCGGATTTCACTAATCCCATCGTTCGAGTACAATCCACATCATTCACAATCAATCCTTTCGGGCGGAGGAGGCCCCATGTTGCTTCTCGAGAAAGCAGACCAGGCCCAAGGGCTGCTGGCGGAAACAGGAATCGACTGCTGGCTTACGTTTGCAAGAGAATCCGGCACCCATCCCGACCCGGGCATGGAATTGATCGTCGGCGCCGATGTCACCTGGCGCTCGGCCTTCATCTTGGCGGCGGGCGGCAAGCGCATCGCCATCGTGGGCCGGTTCGACGTCTCCAACATTCGCGCTGGAGGCGTTTTTCAAGAAGTGCTTGGCTACGACGAAGGGATACGCGCTCCTCTCCTGGAGGTCTTGGGCCGGCTTAACCCCCGGAAAATCGGCCTGAACTTCAGCACGGATGACACGACCGCGGATGGCTTGACGCACGGCATGTGGTTGTCGCTGAATGAATCGTTGCAAGGCTCTCCCTTTGTCAACCGGCTGGTCAGCGCCGCTCCGCTGTTGGCGAAGCTCCGTGCCCGCAAATCGCCGACGGAGCTACAGCGCATTCGTGGCGCGATCGCAACGACGGAAGAAATCGTCCGCCTCACCACCGCACAAATTCGGCCTGGTGTCAGTGAGGAGGATCTTGCGGAATTCATTCACGAACAATTCCGCCGCCGCGGCCTTCCCAGCGCCTGGGACTGGAACGCGTGCCCTATCGTCAATTGCGGTCCGCATTCCGAACCGGGTCATGCCAGGCCGCGCGCCGATTTGCGCGTCGAGCCAGGGCACCTCGTGCACATCGATCTGGGCGTGCGGCAAGAAGGATTCTGCTCCGATCTGCAGCGCATGTGGTACGTTCGCAGACCGGGCGAGACCGCTCCCCCGCCGAACGTGCAGCGCGGCTTCGCCACGGTCATTCGAGCGATCGATGCGGGCGCGAGCGTCCTCAAGCCCGGTTCGCGCGGCTTCGAGGTCGATGCTGCCGCGCGCAAGGTGATCGCAGATGCGGGTTATGAGGATTTCAAGCATGGCTTCGGACATGGGCTCGGCCGCGCCGTGCACGACGGCGGCACGATGCTGGGCCCGCGCTGGGAGAAATATGGGAAAAGTCCGGAAGGTGTGATCGAGCCCGGCAATGTGTTCACCGTCGAACTGGGTGTTACCACCGAGGCAGGCTACATTGGCATGGAGGAGGACGTCCTGGTTATCGATTACGGTTGCACCTATCTCTCTTCGTCGCAACGGGAGCTGATCCTGATCTGAGAGAGTTTACCCGCGCGCTTGCTCGATCGGAGTTCCTTCCTCTTCGTGATGTTGAACCGCATGATTTCATCTCCCCCCAGCCGGGACGAATTGGCCGAGCAATACTTGCAGCAATTGCCATACGCTCCGTACGCGGTGCAGGAGGATGCCCTGCTGGCCTGGTTCACGGCGGAGCAAGGGGTTATGGTGTGCGCTCCCACGGGCATGGGCAAGACGCTGATCGCCCAGGCAGCCCTGTTCGAAGCATTGCATACCGGGAAAATCGCTTATTACACGACGCCGCTGATCGCGCTAACGGAGCAGAAATTCCACGAGATGCAGGCCAGCGCCATTCGTTGGGGATTCAAGGCAGAAGATGTGGGCCTGGTGACCGGCAATCGCCGCGTCAATCCGGACGCGCGCGTGCTGGTGGTGGTTGCGGAGATCCTCCTCAACCGTCTGCTGCATCCCACCGCCTTCGACTTCGGCACGGTGTCGGCTGTCGTCATGGACGAATTCCATAGTTTCGCCGACGTCGAACGTGGCATCGTTTGGGAGCTTTCACTGGCCATGCTGCCGGCGCACATACGTCTGCTGCTGCTCTCGGCAACTGTCGGCAACGCCGGTGAATTCCTGAGCTGGCTGGGCCGCTGCCATGGCCGGAAGATCGAACTTGTCGAGAGCAAGGATCGCAAGGTGCCGCTGACCTATGAATGGGTCCCCGATCAATTTCTGAACGAGCTTCTGGTCAGCATGGCCAAGGGCGAGCCCGAAAATAGACGGACGCCGGCACTCGTATTCTGCTTCAATCGCGACGGCTGCTGGAGCGTCGCGGAGCAGCTCAAGGGTTTGCCGCTTCTTTCGGGAGATCAGCGGACGCAGTTGCATGCCGAGGTCAACCGCCTCGACTGGACGCAGGGCGTGGGGCCCAAAATCCGGCAGATGCTGCACCGCGGCGTCGGTGTCCATCACGCCGGCATGCTGCCGAAGTACCGGCGGGTCGTCGAGGAGCTCTTTCAGCGCAAGCTCCTGGCGGTGGCCGTGTGCACGGAGACTCTCGCTTCCGGCATTAACTTGCCGGCACGCTCCGTGGTGCTGAGTTCGCTCGTCAAAGGACCGTACGGCAAGGAGAAACTGGTCGATGCCAGCACGGCACATCAAATCTTCGGCCGGGCGGGTCGGCCGCAATTCGATAGCCGTGGCTACATATTCGCCGTTGCCCACGAGGACGACGTCAAGATCCTGCGCTGGAAAGAGAAGTACGACCAGATCCCCGAAAACACCAAGGACCCCGGACTTCTCAAGGCGAAGAAAGCGCTGAAAAAGAAGAAGCCCTCGCGCCGCGAGACAGTGCAGTACTGGAGCGAGCCGCAATTCAAGCAACTGCAAGGCGCTCCCCCCGGAAAACTCTACAGCAAGGGCCCGATCCCTTGGCGGCTGCTGGCGTACTTGCTCAAGCTCTCCCCGGAAGTGGCCAAGGTCCGGTCGGTGCTTCGCAAACGCTTGATGGATGAGCCGCGCATTCGCGCCAGTGAGAAAGCTCTCGATCAAATGCTGCTGACCCTCGCAACCGGCGGCTTCGTTACGCTTGAGCCCACGCCTCCAGCGCCGGTGCCTGAAAATCAGGATGGAACGCCCACTCCGCCGCCGGCACCTTATACGCCCGTCCTGGCGAACGCGACGCCGGAATTAGATAAGCTGCTGGTCTTTCGCAGCGTTCACCCGCTCTACGGGGCCTTCTTGATTCAACAACTCGGCATCGCCAACCGCGAGGAGCGTTTGCAGGCCTTTGAAAGCGTGCTGGAGGTGCCCCGGCCCCTCTTGCGCTACTTGCGCGTACCCCATTCCGACCAACTGCCTCCGGGGCCGTTGGCGATGGAACGGCTAGATCAAGAACTCGTCCGCCGAGGCTTGATGCTCGCCCCCGTCCCTCCGCAAGAGGAGGACGATGAGGACGACGGCTACCAGGACGAACGGGATAAAGAGTATCCCCCCACTTTCGCCGAGAAACTGCGTTTGCTCTTCGATGTGCTCTATCCCGACGTGACCGACGTGCACACGCAGGCTGTCTGGTGTGCTGGGGAATTGCTTCGTTTTGGCGGTAATTTCAACAAGTTCGTTCAGAGCCGCGATCTGGTCAAGCAAGAGGGCATCGTCTTCCGTCACCTTTTGCGTTTGATCCTGCTCTGCGGCGAGCTGGCCATGGTCAGCCCGCCAGACGTCTCTCCCAGCGCCTGGCAAGACGATCTGCGCGACCTCGCCGAACAGTTGACCGCAAGCTGCCGGGTCGTCGATCCGACCAGCACCGACGAAATGATCGAGCATGCCCACGCCGCCGATATCGTCGAAGGAGAGTCGGCGGCCGCAGTGCCCTGAAAATCATTTTGGGAATATTAAACGGAACGTATGTTCATATTTTGGGAGAACGACGTGCTGACGACCTCTTGGCGATTGTCTTTCCTGGCCGCGGGGGCTCTTCTGGCCCTTTCTCCCTCTGCTAATGCTGATAACTGGCCGCAGTGGCGTGGCCCCGCCGGCAACAGCACCAGCGCCGAGCAGCACCTGCCTTTGCACTGGGGCGAAAAGACGAACATCGCCTGGAAATGCCCTCTCCCCGGCCAGGCCGCCAGCACGCCCGCCATCTGGGGCAACGCCATCTTCGTCACCAGTCAGCAAGGCGAAGCGCTGCTCCTCCTGAAAATCGACAAAGCAACCGGCCACATTGAATGGATGCGCCAGGTCGGTTCCGGCTCACCAGGCCGCCTGCCGCTGCGCGCCAAAAAGAGCGACGAACGCCGCGAGCAGAAATTCCACCAGCTCCACAACATGGCCAGCCCTTCGCCCGTGACCGACGGCGCTCTGGTCATCGCCCATTTCGGCAACGGCGACCTGGCTGCTTACGATTTTGCCGGCCGGCAGCTCTGGCTGCACAACCTGCAGAAGGAGTACGGCGCGTACACCATCTGGTGGGGCCACGCCAACAGTCCCGTGCTGGTCGATGATCTGGTAATTTCCGTGTGCATGCAAGATTCCCTGGCCGATCTCGGCGGCGAACCCTCGGCCAGCTACCTGGTTGCGCACGATAAACGTACCGGCCAGGAGAAATGGAAGACACTCCGCAAAACGCAAGCCGTGGCCGAGCAGTGCGATGCCTACACGACGCCCATCCTCCACGCCACCGCAGCCGGGACCGAAGTGATCCTCATGGGCGGCAACCAAATCGATGCTTACGATGCCCGCACCGGCAAGCAACTCTGGTTCCTGCCAGGTCTCACCGGCGGCAGGACCATCACCGGCCCCACGCTCGGCGAGGACCTCGTTTATGCGACGCAAGGCATGCGCGGCCCACTCCTGGCCGTGCGCCTCGGGGCGAGCGGCCAGCTCGCCGCCAGCTCCGTCGCCTGGAAGCAGGCCAAGGGAACTCCCGATAGCTCTTGCCCCGTTGTATCGAAAAGTTTAGTCTATTGGGCCACCGACGATGGTATTGTCTATTGTTGTGATGCCCAGACGGGAGCACTCAAGTGGAAAGAACGCCTTCCCGGTGATTACAAGGCCACTCCCCTGTGCGCGGACGGCCGTCTTTATTTTTTGAACCGGTCGGGGCGTTGCACGGTCCTCGCCGCGGCGCCGCGCTTCGAAAAATTGGCCGAAAACCAATTGGATGATGAAATGCTTGCATCGCCCGCGGTTTCGGACGGAGTGTTGTTCTTCAGGGGTCATAAAACCCTCTACGCGATTGACGCCCGTGCTCCCTGATTGCCCCGCGTTGGGAGTGCATTGCTTGCAGGCTTGCTTTCAACCCATCCTTGCAGTAGCAGGATGCTGAAGCCTGTCTATTGGAAAGATAAGGAGATCTTTCACCAGGAACTTCGGTTTACTTTGGGTACCATCTGAACTCGTGACCCTGTCGCACCAGGTGCCCGAAATATTTTCACTAGCGGAGGATTCTCATGCGCCTGAAGTGGAGCAATCTGACACGGCTCTTTGGCGAGTCGCAGCTCAAGCACCGTCCCACGCCACGCCGGCTCTCTCTCGAATCTCTGGAAGAACGTTGCCTTTTGACGACCGCCTACCTTCAGACCAACCTGATTTCCGACCTGTCCGGTGTGGCCCTCAACACCGACGCCAATCTCGTGAACCCGTGGGGTATCGCCTACAGCCCGACCGGCGCTTTCTGGGTCGCGGACAACGGCACCGGCCTGGCCACGAACTATAACGCCGGCGGCCAACCCTTTACCACGAACACGCCCGGCTCGGTCACGATTCCGCCTCCTAACGGCAGCACGGCGACCGCAGCGCCGACCGGCGTGATCTACAACAGCACTTCCAGCTTCGTCGTCACTTCCGGTTCCAACACCGGGGCAGCCACGTTCCTCTTCGCCACCGAGGACGGCACCATCTCAGGCTGGAACGCCTCGGTTAATAACAATAGCGCCATCCTGGAGGTGGACAACTCGGCCAACCCGAGTGCCGGCAACGGCGCCGTCTACACAGGCCTGACCATCGGCTCGAATAGCACCGGCAACTTCATCTACGCCGCAAACTTCCGGTCCGGCAACATCGACGTGTTCAACTCGACCTTCGTGGCAGCGACGCTCTCGGGCACGTTTCCCGATCCGAACCTACCCGCCGGCTACGCGCCCTTCAACATCCAGAACATCGGCGGCCAGCTCTACGTGACCTATGCCAAGCAGAACGCCGCCAAAAACGACCCCGTCCCCGGCCCAGGCAACGGCTACATCGATGTCTTCGACACCAATGGTAACTTTGTCAAGCGCTTCGCCTCGGGCGGCACGTTGAATTCGCCCTGGGGCCTGACGATCGCTCCCCCGAGTTTCGGATCGTACAGCAACGACCTGCTGGTCGGCAATTTCGGCGACGGCCGCATCAATGTATTCAATCCCAGCAACGGCACCTTCCTCGCCCAGATTCAGGACGGCAACGGCAACCCGATCTCGATCAACGGCCTATGGGATTTGATCCCCGGCAACGGCGGCACGGCCGGCAGCACCCATACCATCTATTACACGGCAGGGCTCGCCGGTCAGCAGCACGGGCTCTTCGGCACCTTGCAGGCCCTGTCGGCCAATCAGCATTTCGTTTCCCAGGTTTATCTCGACCTGCTCCACCGCCCGGTCGACCCCGAGGGGTTAGGTGCCTGGTCCAACTTGCTCGATCAGGGGACGACGACGACTCAGGTGGTACTCGACATCGAGGGCAGCCTGGAATACCGCGTCGACGAGGTGCAAGCGCTCTATAGCAAATACCTGCACCGCCTGGCCGATGCGTCGGGCCTGAGCGCATTCTCAAACCTGTTGGCCAACGGCGGCACGCTCGAACAAGCCGCGGCGGCGATTATCGGCTCGGCCGAGTACTTCAACAATCGCGCCGGCGCGACGAACAACGGTTTCTTGAGCACCCTCTACCAGGACGCCCTGGGCCGGCCGATCGATGCCGCAGGCCAGGCTGGCTTCACCTTTCTGCTCAACAACGGCACCACGCGGACGCAGGTGGCCGGCGACATCCTGGGCAGCGCCGAGTACGGCACGGATCTGGTGAAGAGCTACTACGTCGCCTACTTGCGCCGCCAGGTCGACAGCGCCGGTCTCGCCGCCTTCCTCGGCGCCTTCCAGGCTGGCGTGCCCGACCAACAAATCATCGCGGACATCGTCGGCTCGGGCGAATACTACAATCGCCTCGGTGCCTGAGCCGGCTTCTGTGCCAAGGGTTGACCGCCGCATAGGCAGCGAATTCCGAACGACTGTGTGGCCGGGGCTGACGGCACGGAAGCCCCGGCGTTGGGCCGGCGCCAATTGAGGATCAAATCAAACACTGGGGCGTCGAGGCTCCGCCCAATGCATCCAGCGCGGCGGGAGAGGGTATATCGTTCGAATTTGGGAGTTGCCATTTCTGTTCTCTCTTAACCCGGCCGCTTACGGGGCTCGGCTCGCCGGCGAGCCGAGCCCCGTAAGGGGCCGGGTCACGGGTCGACTAGGAAACAACCCATGTCCGATCAATTGGTTGCAGAAAACGGCTCTTGCACCAAATATTCGTCTAACGCGCGCCGTCGCAAGCAACACGCAATGTGGTATGGTCTAAAGCTTGCCTGCCGATTCGTGAACTAAGGCACGCGCATATGGCGAAACTAAGACTCTTAGTCAGTCCTGTGTGTCCTTTTGGCATTGCCGTCTGGCTTGTCTGTTTGACGCCACCGAACGTGCTTGCACTTAGCTTGCCTACCGGAGTCCCATTGCTCTTTGCCCCCTGTAATGACGGCGCATCGCCTCTGTTGTCCTATCAACTGCCGGAGGCGGGTAAGACAGGATTAACCTGGCCCGTTCGGATCCCAACCGCAGCCGTTGCCTGGGATCGTCGACATTCCAGGGTCATTACCGGAGTGGGTTTCGGGAGCAACGGAAGCGCCTTGGTTACCAGCAGCCTTGATTGCAGCTGTGTGATTCGCGAATTTGCCACAGTTAAAGAGCAATGGAGAATAGAAAGGCCCTTTCCCTCCTGTCCTGTATACTCCCTGGCCATTTCCCCGAGCGGAGAAGAGCTCTATATTGCAGACCGGGTAGGCCTTATGCAGCTTTGGAATCTTAAAACGGGGCAAACACGGCTTCAAGGATTGGGATTCGACCTCCCGTCGCCGGGATGTGCATTTACACCGGATGGGAAGACGGTGGCATCTATTCAAGGCGGCGTCATTTTATTGATGGAAACGCGCGACGGCCATATCAGCAATCTCACTTTGAACATTGACGACATCTCGGAAGGCTTCTTGAAAGTATCTCCGGACGGAGTGCATCTCGCAACGGCGGTCCGCAAGCGAAAAGCCGTCGGCTTGTACGAACTCTCTACCGGCAAGGCATATAAGAAATTCTACTTTGCTGAAGGTGCCGTGACATCCGCTGCATTTTCCCCGGACGGCAGGACTCTCGTTGTCGGAAGATCAGGTGCGCGCGACGGCGTGACGTTTTGCGATATTCGATCAGGTGCGCGGTGGTCAGGATCTCTTGGGCCCGAGTCCTGGGATGAGAATCATGCTGCTTCCAGCTTAAGCGAAACAGACGGCGTGTCGGCGGTTACGTTTGCCCCGTCCGGTTCACTGGTCGCAAGTGCTGGGTACGATGGCAAGGTGAGACTGTGGAACGCTCAAAATGGTCTAGAAGTGAGCTGTTTTGAATACCCCTACGCAAAGGCGACTGCGCTTGAGTTTTCTCCTGATGGTAGATACCTGGCGAGCGGTTATGCAGACGGTGTTCTCATGGTCTGGCCGACCTCGGTGCGTGTCCGAAATGGCCGCATCCTCGAGAATCGGTTGTCGGCAGATGAGATAGCCTCATGCTGGCGACAACTGGGCGAGACGACGAGCGCCGCTATCGTCTATGAAAGTGCGTGGAGATTGGTATCCGCCCCGGGGGAGAGTGTTGCCGCTCTTCGACGATTGATTCAGCCGTTGAGGTGTGATGATACTGGCCGAGTTAGCGAATTGATAAGCAATCTCGACAGCGATGATTATCACGTCCGGAAGGAAGCAACAGATCGGTTAGGTGCACTCGGCATTATTGCCACTTCGCAACTCAAAACAGCTCTGAGGTGCTCAGATTCCCTTGAGGTTCGACGAAGGATTCAGGGCCTACTGGCCATGCCTCCGATGCCCCCGGAGGTTAAGCGCCAGTGGCTAGGCTTACAGATTCTGGAGGTGATCGCAACTCCAGAATCGGAACGAGTGATCCAGGATCTGGCGGCTGGCAGCAGAAAGTCCTGGCTAACGAACGAAGCCGTGGCCTGCTTAGCCCGAATTCGTCAGCGAACTGCAATCCATCAGTAGGCCGAATAATAGGGCGGGCGCATGAAGGGGGGCGTAAAAGGGGGCGCGGACCGTTTCATCCGCGAAGTCTGAAACAGCCGATTGAGTTGCATCGTGGGCCGGTGCCTCGCCTTCGGCGCTGGCGGCAAAATGTCAACCGGGTTGAGACAGAAGGGGAATGGGAGGCCGTCCGCGGCAGTGTCGCCCGTGGCCAGCCCATGGGCACGCAGGAGTGGCGATCTCGCAAGGTGGAGGAGTAAGCTTTGCAGTAAACGATGCGTGCGCCCGGTAGCCCGCACAATCGCGAGACAGTCGCGTAAACGGTCCGCGTCCCCTTTTTAGCGATGGCCGGGGCTGACGGCACGGAAGCCCCGGGCTTGGCCGCACGACGGAGCTGGGGCAGCATCTGGAAGAGGGGGGGAGCACCACCACGGTCAGGGAGCATCTGACTAGCGCCGGAACGCAAGCCGATCGAGCCCAAGCTTGGGTCCTATGATTGGTTCAGACTCAGCAACTTCAGGACCTCTTCGCGGAAGGCATCAATCGAGATGCCATGCCGGCGCAGGTACTGAGGGGCGGGGCAATTTTCGCATTGGAGCATACCGAGCACGAGATGTTCGGTACCTACGTACTTATGACCCAGTGCGCGGGCTTGCGCTTTTGCGTACACCACGATGGCTTTGGCGTCCGCGTCGGGTGCAGGCTCGATTTCTGGCCCATCAACTTTCCTAGCTGGAGTCAGACCGCCGATAGCTTGGTGATGTTCCGAAAGCTTCATGCCAAGCGCCTCCAGCGCGACGCTGGCCACGCCTGGCTCCAGGGACGCCAGGGCCAGCAGGAGGTGCTCCGGCATGATGACATGGCAATGGTCATAGGTTGCTTGACGCTGGCCATGGGCAAGAAGCTTTCGGGCTCTATCTGTGAAGACTGACAGACCGCCCCAGAGTAAGTCTTGGGAAACCCTTTCCTTAATCCACTGAGGACTTGGACGTGTCATTTTGTCAATTCCCAGAGTTGAACGGTGTAGTTGCTGACAGAGGCCAATCGTTCGCAATCAGGGCTGAAGGCCAGGGCGCTGATCTCGACGCGTATGCGATCGGCACCAATTAGCCCGCACAATATTACTGATTGTCGCATATTTGAGGGGCTCGTCCACGCCCTCGCGAATTGGTTTTAGCAAAGGCGAGCTTGAGCCCTTGGTGCGCAGCACTTTGCCCGCGCAAATCATGGACCCAAACCGGTGTAAAGGAGTCTGTTCTTCATGCGGACTTGCGGGCAGCCGCCAGTAAACCTTCGGCCGTCCAGGCGGGCGGCATTAGGTCGGCTCATTTCGCGGAATGTCAAACAGACTCGCTCTGTCGCGAGGGTAGCGGTAGCATGGGGGCATGGTACGATCTGATCCATCGCATCAAATCTTGAGTAACCCAGCCATGAAGAGGCGCGGGGTTTGTCTGTGCGTTTTCCTAGGAATTTGCCCGATTCTTGCCTTTCCTCAGGAAGCTAAGTGTCAGTTTCCAGCCAAAGAAGAAACTCGCGCCTCATCAAGGAGCAAGCCGCCGCGCACAGACCTGTACGGCGATACCTTGCCCGAAGGAGCCATAGCCCGCCTGGGGACCGTGCGCTTTCGACAGGATGACGATCACATCTCCGCCCTTGCGTTCTCTCCCGATGGCAAACTTCTGGCCTCGGCAGGAGGCGCTGATTCGTGGAATAGCCCTGTTGGCGAGAAACCTTACCGGATCTACCTTTGGGATGCCGTCACCGGCAGAGAACTGCGGCGATTTGGAGATCTGGAAAATGGCATCGACTGCATCGCTTTCTCTCCGAATGGAAAGCTGCTCGCATCGGGTGGACAGTGGTTAGATCTCTGGGACTCCGTCACCGGCCGCCGCCTTCGACGCTTGGCGCCCGGGCGAATCATTGGTTCTTTGGCTTTCTCGCCAAATGGGAAGGTCGTCGCAGGTGCAGAGCACTCGACCAGCGATGGTGCAGGCATTATCCGTCTCTGGAATGTCGAAAGCGGCAAGGAGCTGCGCAACCTGCAGCCGCCGCGAGGATTCGTAGATTCATTGGCGTTCGCAATGAACGGCAGGTTCTTGGTCTCGGGATCACTACAGGGGCTGGTTTGCATCTGGGATCTTAGTCGAGGATCTGAGCTTCGACGCTTTCCTGCGGGAAGTTCCCACTTGGCTGTCTCCTCAGATGGGCGCACACTTGCTCACATCAGCAAGCGAAGCACGGTTTGCCTCGTGGAAATGGAAACGGGCAAGCAGGTTCGCGAATGGCCCGTAGACGGAAGCTACGTTTCCGCGATCTCATTTTCACCGAATGACAGGTTCCTGGCTACGAGGGCAGGCGCAATCTGTCTCTGGCAGATTGACACAGGGCGAGCGCTCGCTTGTCTGAATGTTCTCCCCAAGGGAAATGCCCTCACTTTTTCACCAGACAGCAAGACTCTGGCTCTTGGAGAAGGCAATGTCGTCACTCTGTTGGATGTTGCGACCAAGCAGAAACATCCTACGCAAGGACATGAGTGTACCGTGTTGTCGCTGGCTTATAGTCCGGGTTCCGAGGTGTTGGTGTCAAAGAGCACGGACGGCACGGTATGCGTTTGGAAAACTTTAACCGGCGAACTCATCCGCCAGTATGAGTGCACCACCTTCTCGTCGATTTGGTTCGGCCAAGAGGCGCAAATCAAAGGCCTGACTGTCGAGGAAACCGGTGCGCGATCCTGGGATTTGGCCCTAGGGCAGGTGGAGCGATGTTTTCCTTTCCAGGCTCCGTCGAAAAGCAAACGTTTCGTGGCAGGCGTATCACTCGACGGCCAAGTTATCGCAGCGGGTGGAGACACCATCCATGTCTGGGAACGGGTTACGGGCAAACAGCTTTCCCTCATTCCCGGCAACGATGGCGCGAGCCTGTTGCAGCATGCTTTCCTATCCCCGGCTGGAGACACGCTGATACTGGCCACTGATCGTATTCCAGTGCAAATCTGGGACTCCCGATCCGGGAAAAAGGGCCCGTCTCTGAATTTTCCGGGCTGGTGGTACAATCCGACGCATTTGGCCTTTGCACCAAATGGCAAGCTGCTCTATACCGGCGCCGCCGATGGCAAACTATGTGGCTGGGACCTAGCTTCCGGCGCTGAAGCGTGTTCCTGTAGAGACCTCCCGCGGCCGCGAGGAAGGATGGCATTGCTTGACACAGAGGTGAGCTGTGGCATCGCCGCCCTGGCGATGTCGCCGGACGGTAGTCTGGCGGCGCTGGCGAGCGAGTCGGGAACTATCGAGCTTTGGGACGTTGCGTCTGGTGAGAAGGTCTGTACTTTCAAGCATCCTCGCCACATCGATGCTATTGCTTTTGCTTCGGACGGGCGCACAATCGCGAGCGCAACATCCGGCGATTATGCGATATTGGTTTGGGATGTAACCGGGTTGTGTGTTGACGGCAGAATGCCCGAACTGCGGTTAGAATCAAATGAACTGAGTTCGCTCTGGGCAGAGCTTGGCTCAGGAGGCCCGATTGCCTTTCGCGCGAAATGGAGACTGGTTGCCGGAAAGCATAGAACTGTGTCATTCCTGGCAAAGCAATTGCAGCCAGAGGTCTCCGCACGACTAACCGAATTGATCGCCGCACTCGATAGCGACCAGTTCGAAGCTCGCTCGAAGGCTACGCGCGAACTCGAGGAACTACGCGAGCGTGCCGAACCCGCGTTACGCCGTGCTCTCGCGGCCAACCCGAGCCTTGAAAGCCGCCATCGAATTCAGCTAATACTCGATAAGCTCCGAAGCCAGCGCTTGCAAGTCGGCCGCTCCGTCGCCGTCTTAGAGCAGATCGGCACGCCGGAAGCAGAGGCGCTGCTGGCCAAGTTCGCACAAGGGAATGCAGAGGGCTGGCTGACCCAGGAAGCGAGGGTCTCGCTCCGGCGCTTGGCGACGAAGGCAGGGCGCCTAACTCAAGCTCCTTAAAAGTGTCGATATGGAAAGCCGCACTGGATATTTTGTAACGCAGGTCGCCAAGCGCACCGTTATCCGCCGAACGCATGCTGGCTGGCGGGCCGGCTGGCACTCGGACAGCGAACAGTGGTCGGGCTCGCTATCTTGGCCGTCGGCATATTCATCCCTTGATGCAAAACGCGCGGACTGGTGAACGTCCGACCGACCAAGCTAATCGGGGGATTGCTATGACATTGCGTATTGCACAGGAAACACGCACGCTACTGGGCTTTCAAGTGTTGGCACTGGCATTGTCGCTCGTGCCCGCTGCCAATGCCGTTCCTCCCATTTTTGTGCCGGATGAAGAACTAGCAAAAATGCCTGTTATTGTTGTCGGCAGATGGAACAAGGCTGCGGTGGAGTCGCACAACCAGTGCAAGGGAGACGTCTGCATAACTCTCGAAAGCAGGACGGAACTTGTCATTGATCGCGTGATCGAGGGGAAAATCAAACCCGGCGAGCACAAGATCCTCTTGGGTCCGTTTGTCGGCTGGCAAGAGAATGGTGGCGAGGTTTTCAGCTTCACGTCGACCGAAATGATGGGCGACGTGAAGGAAGTTACTCGCCCGAACATCTGGTTTCTTAACTTCCGACGTAGCTGGGACAAAAAGGACCCGAATATTTATCCCTCCCTGGACACGTACCGAGGCGTTCAGCCAATCTCGTTGGAGCCCTATTACCTTGCTCTCCGGGGAGCGAACCCTCGAGCCACAGTGCCCCAATTTTTGAACTCCAAGGATTCGGAAGTGTTAGACCGCTCGCTGAAGTTTGTTTGCGGCGGGGTGCTGCCGTGGCCTTACGATCCGGATGAGTTCCAGCGATTCGTTGAGCCCCGAACTCGCCAATTCCTTTTGCGCGGCGAGGCTGGTGCCGTCGAGAAGCTCCTTGCCAGCAAAGATAAGACGGTTCGTCGTTTGGCCGCTAGCGTCTACGCCGAACTCGCCGGTAAGAAATCGGTTGACAGGATGACTCAGCTCTTGGCTGACCCTGACGCCCACATCCGAGCCATTGCCATCGGGGTTCTTGCCCAACGCGACGCTATCCCCTCGGAAAAGGTTCTCATGAATGCGGCGCGCGGCATCGAGGATGGATTCATGGCCTCCAAGGTCATCGAGGCCTTACGCCGCTGTAAGAGTGAACGAGTTGTCCCCACCCTCATCTCGTTCTTGCAAAACGATGATGGCGGTAGTGCTCAGACGCTCCAACTACCAGCCTTCGAGGCACAGGAAGCATTGAAGGAATTGACAGGGCACACTTTCCCACTGCACGTTCAAACGAGTCAAGATGCCTGGGAGAAGACGAGGCAGATCCCGGACACCCGTCGGCGAAGGGAATACCTGGCGAAGATTCTTCCCTACGACCCTGCCCCCGTGGAGGCTGTTTTGCTGCGAGATAAAGACAAAGTGACTGCCGTTCTGACGAATTCCTCCAATAGAACGATAGACCTCATGCGGGAACCGTCGGTAATTGAGATGGTCTCAGAGAATGCCCAGCAAACGCGTTGGCCAACTGGCAGCAAGAGTGAGCGGGAATCATTAACATTGAGACCTGGGCAATCGGCTCGATTTCCAGTCGAGTGGGATAAGGAAGCGTTCGAAAAGGATTTCGAATCGGTAACCGTAACTCTTTGGTATCTGCGCAATGGCAACAAGTTTGGCGTAAATGCCTGGATGGGCAAGATTGTTGCCCGATGGACCTCTTTGGAGGGATCGGTCGGGGAAAAGCGAAAGAAGTAACAGTGGTGGGGGCCTGCATGCAGTCGCGTAAACGGTCCGCGTCCCCTTTTAGCGAGTTAAGTGGAAGTGTGGCCGGGGCTGGAGGTACTCCGGAAGCCCCGGAGGAGCAGACAGCGACCATGCTGTCCTGAGTGCGCGACGAAACGATCGCAGCGGCGGCTGACTTCTTGTTGGAGAGAGTCGCAGCAGGGTTCGCCCGGGGCTTCCGGAGTACCTCCAGCCCCGGCCACACTCTGGGAAGCTGAACCCCAGGCCACACGGTGACGAAGCGTGATGCCTATGGGCTGACGGCACGGAAGCCCCGGTTTTGGACCGGCACCAATTGAGGGCTTGAGTCGAACGCAGATCGGCGAACCTCTGTCCCTGCATCCAGCGCGGCGGCAGAGGGTGTACAGTTTGAATTTGGGAGTTGCTATTTCTGTTCTCTCTTAACGCGGCCCATGACGGGGCTCGGCTCGCCGGCGAGTCGAGCCCCGTCACGGGCCGGGTGAAGGGCCGAGTAGCGGATAACTCATATCAGATCACTTAATTGTAGAAACCAGATCTGCCAGCAATTATTCCTGACGATTTTTTCTGAGTCACGCAGATGGCGCAGATGTATAATCCTGGGCGCCATCAACACCTGGAGGTACTCGATGAAGCTCCAACATTTTCTTGCAGCTCTGGCCTTGGTCGCCTTCTTGCCTGCAAAACATTTCGCCGTGGATTTGTCGAAGATCGAGCGGGTCATTGCCAAGGAACCTCCTTACCGATTCAAGCCCAAGTATTGCCTGCTTGTCTTCGGGCCCGAGGCAACGACCCGGCTTTGGCTCGTGCAGGATGGCGATACGTTATACGTCGATCGTAACGGCAACGGCGACTTGACCGAGGCCGGCAAAAAGGTCGCGGCCAGGAGATGGGATGGCGCGGATGAGGGCGAGTATAAATTTGAGATCGGCGATGTCCAGGTAGGCGAGCGGCTGCACAAAAGGCTGAGCGTCACAGCGTCGAAGTTGGACTCGATTGCCGCCCAGGACGACCTGGCGAAGGCTTTTTTGGACAAGAACCCCAGGGCACGAGGCTACCAGGTCCTGGTCGAACTTGAAATACCGGGCAAGAAAGGAACAGGCATCGGAGGGCGTGTTCCGGAACGCGCCTTTTATGTCGATGTCAACGGCGTTCTCCAGTTCGCCGATCGAGCACAGGACGCGCCGATCATTCATTTTGACGGTCCCTTGCAGGTCACTTTCTTTGGCCGACAGCAGCTAACCATCGATCGAGAAGCCGACCTCGTGCTCGGCGTCGGCAGTCCCGGCATCGGGCCGGGTACGACCACTTTTATCGATTACGAAGGGCTGATTCCCGCCAAGGCTTATCCTGTCGTGGAAGTTACTTATCTGGCCAAGAGCCCGCACGATCCTCCAGTTCGCGAGCGCTACGAGCTAAAACGGGGATGCTGATATTGCAATCTCGACGGCCCGGTTCGGGCCCCCGAGACAGCAGGCCCAGGCACCGCGCAAGTCACGGTCAGCTTCGACGCCTGGAAAGAAGGCAACGTCGCTCCCACGCATCTTGAGATCACCGTCCTTGCTCCCAAGCCCGGCCCTAAAGAGGAAGCCATATCGGCACGTTTGAAGCAGGAATTGATTCACCCCCATCGGAACGCATGGTTGGTCGGTCTTCGCTTCTCGCCGGACGGCAGGCAGATTATTGCCGGCGACTATCCTGATGGCCTGGTCGAAATCTGGGACGTGCTTAGCGGCAAGTTGCTGACGAGTATCGAGTCCGGTTATGCTTTTCGGGGCAGTGCCCAATACCTCAATGTCTCGTCCGATTGGCGAACGCTGTACGTCTCGAAAGAGAAACGCAAGTACGAGCGCGTGCAAGAGGCAAACAAGGACCTGCTCCGCTGGCAGTTCGATGGCGAGGTGCGAGCCTGGGACCTGAGGAACGGGCAATTGCAAAAAACTTTCAAACATCAGCCGGCGCGCAACATTCGCTCGAT
Organism: Gemmataceae bacterium; assembly: GCA_035296965.1. GTDB lineage: Bacteria > Planctomycetota > Planctomycetia > Gemmatales > Gemmataceae > DATGZX01. The sequence continues at coordinate 9,091 of DATGZX010000013.1, read as the reverse complement.
GCAACTCTCCCCGGACGGAGCAAGGTTTGTAACGTGGGAGGAGGTGCCGGGCACCTACGAGCTCCGGCCCAAGCAAGCCGCAAGCCTGTGGAACGTGCAAACCGGCCAATACTTGTCTCTGCCGGATGGCTCCAATGCGTCTCTAGTTTTTTCTCCTGACGGAAAGACACTCGCGGGCGCAATTAACGACGAGAACGGTCACGCGCACGCGGTGAAGCTCTTCGATGTCGCTACCGGGCAGGACAAACTGTCGATTCCGATTCAAGACAAGTTTGCTTCGGTTTTCGGGCTGACCATTTCGCCGGATGGCCGCTTGCTTGTGGCCTGCGATGATGTGTATGAGAATCCGAAGAAGTGGGACAACTGGCGGTCCTGGCTTAAATGCTGGGACACGGTCACGGGCCGGGAAGTCGCGTCGTTCCCAGGGGCGCCACAATCAACCTTTGGCTATTCCCAATTCTCCCCAGACGGCCAAACGCTCGCGGTGTTTTATGGGCAAGGAGATGAAAAAAGGATCCTGCTGTTCCGCGTTGCAGATCGAAAGCAAATCAAGGCGATCGATCTGGGCAAGCCCAAGGGCGGGGAAAGGTCCATCACCGGCAAGCCAGCGTTCAGTGCCGACGGTAAGTGGCTGGCTGTCATGAGCTTTACGGTGCCAATCACCAAGCCGGGTGGCCAGCTCGACGTGCGCGACGCTTCTCAGCCCAGGATCTACCTTGTCGACGTCGCAGCCGGCAAAGTCCGCGAGACGTTGATCTCTCCACACACTTTCGGCCGGGACGCCTGTTTCAGCCCGGACGGACGCCTGCTGGCGACCAGTGGGCAAGGGAGAGTCTTGCTATGGGATGTGACCAACCTAGGAGGAGGCGCCGCCAAAGCTCCGGAGCGGCCTGACTAACGCTCAGATTGCAGGACTCTTTCAGGGACGTGGCACTCGTCGTCAGCTAATTGGTTGGCCAGGAATCCGTACGTACGCGCCGCTCTTCCCAGGTCGGCAATGCCGACTTCGCCCTCCGGAAAGCATGCCGAGCACATCCTGTGACCGGCCGACTGGCTGGCCGAGGAAGGCGTGACGCACGTGGCAATGGAATCGACGGTGGTGTAAGCATGGCACGCAACACGAGCTTGCTGCGCGATCGCGCACGCTGACTCAGGGTGCGGCCCCTCCTCGGGCGTGGCGGGCGACCAGGCCAGGTGATAGGCTGAGCCTAACTTCTGTGACACGATTGCGGCGGTCGGGCTCGATCTGCTTGGGCAGATTTCGCCAAGACAACTATGCAGCTGTCTGGCTGCCTTGCAAGGTCAAAATTGGCACCTGCGCGGACGCACCCCAGACGACATGTCTTGGATAGACTATCGATCCCCTTGTGATCGATGAGATCCCCAGCCGAGCGTTTTTGCTGATGTTTCCAGGGAATCGGGCTCGTCGTGAGAATCGGCCCGTCCCAATAGGAAGTGTAACAGAATCCCTAATATCGCGTGAAAATCGCCTCCCCAACGCATTTTGCGCCAAGGGCCTTTTTAGTCCCAAAATGACCACCACGCAAAAAGCCCGTGTTTTTGACACTTTCCGGGGCCTCGACCTGGTATTTCGCGGGGGTCCCATTCTCAAAATGATTAGAAAATAAAAGGAGTCAGGTTTATTTATCGACATGAGCGGCCGGCCCCAGTAGTTTCCGAGCATGGCTCGTCGGACGCGTTGCGCGGATGCGGGCTATGTCTACCACGTTCTCAGTCGGGCCGTGGGCCGGGCCAGGTTGTTTGCCAAGTCAGCGGACTATGCTGTCTTCGAGAGAATTCTGCATCCGGCATGGGAGCGCCTGCGTGCCATGCTTTCGCGACGTTTTGCAGATTTAGCGTGTTATCTCCAGTAGTCGCGAAAGCATGGCACCCTGAGGTTTGACGTTTTCGACGTTGCATCTGCGTCCCCGTTTCTTCCCCCGGCAAGCCAAGCCCCGTGAGCGGCCGGGTTAGCGGCCGAGCGTCAGGCTGCCTGCTAAAATCGAGTGTGGCTCCAAATTGAACGTGCCAATGCAGTTGGATAGGAGCCGCCCATCCAAAGCTCGCAGATGGAATCAAGAATGGCCTTTGATCTCCAACCCAGCTTGAAAGGCGAACTCCTCGAACTCAGGCCACTTCGCCCAGAGGATTTTCACGACCTTTACGCTGTAGCTGCAGATCCGCTCATTTGGGAACAACATCCGACCAAAGAGCGTTTCCAAGAAGAGGTTTTCAAGGTGTTTTTTCGCGAGGCCTTGGATTCCGGCGGAGCATTGATCGCCATTGATGCCAAAGATGGACAGGTCATCGGCTCGTCGCGGTTCCACGGATACGACAAAGAAAAAAGCGAGATCGAAATCGGCTGGTCGTTCTTGGCCAGGTCCCACTGGGGCGGCATCTACAACGGGGAGATGAAACGGCTCATGCTAAAGCACGCTTTCCCGTTCGTGAACAGTGTGGTCTTTCTCGTTGGCCCACAAAATGTGCGCTCGCAGAGGGCCATGGAAAAGATTGGCGGTGTTCGCATGGGAACAAGGCCCGACGCAAGCGGCCGGGAAAGTGTTGTCTACCAGATTACTGCTGAGTCGTTCGGGCAGGAAGGGCTCAGTTGAATGCAATTAGTGGTTCAGGCCGGCTGCCTGGAGCGGACGGCCCAAGGTTGGACCGACCCCAACGGTGGTTCAATTCGAAAGCTGGGGTGCCGAAGCCTCCAGCTCAGGCATCAGGCGCGGTGGCAGCTGTCCAGACAGTAGCCTGAGATATCACATGCTAAGAATGATTCAACCTACCCATCCCTCAAAACATCCGCTTGCTGTGCAGGAGTAGATGGATTGGCCGGCTCCTGGCTCTTAGGTCCGGGACTTCTTAGCTCGGCATTCGAGCTCACAATGGCAAGTAATAGCGGACTAGCGAGCCAGACCCAATAAGGCAAGAACAAGCGTGCCAGCTTGTACCAATCTCCGTCGCCATAGGGCTGTACAACAATCCAGAGCCAGGCCCAAAAACCAAGTCCGAGCACAGTGCTGATGGCGGCCATTCGTTTGGCTTTCTTCGCCTCACGTTTCCAAAGAAAATAACTTGCAAGCCAGAATGCTGGGTTGGCTAACCATGCCGGACAAAGGGCGGAGAGTCCAACAAAGCCGCCGCAGAATAGATGCCAGCCGAAGTGTTTGCCGTCCATCGTGGGGACGAGGAAGGAAAGCAAATAAATAGCCCAGATCATGCCAAGCGATCGTCTGTACATGGAGTGCTTTCTATGTATTCAAATGGTTCCTGCGCGGCTGCCTGGGTCTGACGGCACGGAATGCCCAGCGTTGGGCCCGCCTCACCCAGACACGGGCGCGGCAGCCAGCGAGTCCTCGGCAACATGGTCCAAATCTTGGCGTGGTTCAAATCCAGATCCTAACTCTCGTAGAGCAAGCTGCCAGCTTGCTCCTCCGCAATCAGCGGCAAGCTAGCAGCTTGCCCTACAAGCTCTGCTACCCGAGCAGCATGGCTTGTGAACCATGCCAGGTAGATTGACGATAGCCCTCCCGATTTCTCAACCCCCGCCTGGTTTTTCGACTAAACGGGTTTAGCACCAGCAAACTGAGGCAGCACGCGCATCCCGTCTGCCCCATTCCTTTGGACACGCCCATCCGAGTATACTGGATGCCTGGAGAATACCACTCCTGAGCCTGCGCCAATGAACGAAAAACCCGATCTTTCAGACACGCGCACGAAGCCGTTGGTGCCAGATGCTCCCGCCGAGGAGCCGTCGCCACAGCAGTCGCCGGAGCAGATCGGCCCCTATCGGGTTGAAAGGCTTCTCGGCCAAGGCGGGTTCGGCCGAGTCTACCTGGCTTATGACGAGCACTTGGACCGGCGGGTGGCCATCAAGGTGCCGCATCGACATCTCGTCACGCGACTCGAAGATGTCGAACTGTACCTGGCCGAGGCGCGCACGGTTGCCCAGCTGGAGCATCCCCACATCGTTCCCGTCTACCATGTCGGCAGCACGGACGAGCATCCTTTTTTCTTCGTCTCGAAGTTCATCGAGGGCAGCACCCTCTCGAAGAGAATTCGCGAAAGCAAGCTGTCGTTGAGCGATGCTGTGGACCTGGTGGCAACTGTGGCCGACGCGCTGCACTACGCGCACCAAAAAGGTGTCGTGCACCGCGACATCAAACCGAGCAACGTGTTGCTCGAGTTGGGCGTCAAGCCGTATCTCGCCGATTTCGGCCTGGCCCTGCGTGAAGAGGATATCGGCAAAGGACCCAGGAACGTGGGCACACCGGCCTACATGTCGCCGGAGCAGGCACGCGGCGAAGGACATCGCGTCGATGGCCGGTCCGACATATTCAGTCTCGGCGTGGTGCTTTACCAATTATTGACGGAGAGACCACCGTTTCGCGGTGAATCGAGGGCCGACCTGCTCGAGCAGATCACGACCTGTGAGCCACGGTCGCCGCGCCAAATCGACGACGTTATCCCTCCGGAGCTGGAACGCATTTGCCTGAAGGCACTCTCCAAGCGGGCCTCGGAGCGGTATTCCACAGCCAAGGACATGGCCGACGAGCTGCGTGCTTTTTTCGCGCAGCAAACCGTCCTTCAACCGCCGACTCCGCCGGCCAAATCTCAAGCTCTCACGCCGGCGCCGCCGGAGAGGCCGGCTGCTTCCACATCCGCGACGCCCGGCTCCTTTGGCACGCCTGGCGGTTCGGCCTCGGAGAGTCCGCCGGTGCGGATCGTGCCTAAGGGACTGCGCTCTTTCGATGCGCACGATGCGGATTTCTTCCTGGAGCTTGTGCCGGGCCCACGCGATCGCGAAGGCTTGCCCGATAGCATTCGTTTCTGGAAAGCCCGCATCGAGGAGACCGACCCCGATGACACGTTCAGCGTGGGCTTGATTTACGGACCCTCCGGCTGCGGCAAATCGTCCCTGGTGAAAGCGGGCCTGCTGCCGCGGCTGTCTACCGATGTGGTTGCTGTGTACTGCGAGGCCACCGCCGACGACACGGAAACCCGGCTGCTTAACGGGCTGCGGAAGCGCTTTCCCGCAGTGGCGGCGGACCAGGACTTGAAAGAGACGCTGACCAGCCTGCGCCGTGGCCGTGGCTTACCGGCCAGCAAGAAGGTACTGATCGTCATCGATCAGTTCGAACAATGGCTGCACGCCCACCGCGAAGAGCGCAACCCGCACCTCGTGCAGGCCCTGCGACAATGCGACGGCGGCCGCGTGCAGTGCGTGCTCATGGTGCGCGACGACTTCTGGCTCGCCATCAGCCGGTTCATGCGCGAACTGGAGGTTCGCTTGGTCGAAGGGCAAAACAGTGCGCTCGTCGATCTTTTCGATGAGGAGCATGCCAAGAAGGTGCTGACCGCGTTTGGCCGGGCGTTCGGCAAACTCCCCGAGAAGCGCGCCGAGATGGACAAGCAGCAACGGGAATTCGTGAAACAGGCGGTCCACGACCTGGCCCGCGAAGGGAAGGTCGTTTGCGTGCGGCTCACGTTGTTTGCCGAGATGATGAAGGGCCGGCCGTGGACACCGGCAAGCCTCAAGGAATTGGGCGGCGCCAAGGGAGTCGGCGTGACGTTTCTGGAGGAAACGTTTAGCGCCAGCACGGCTCCGCCAGCCCACCGCTATCACCAGAAGGCAGCGCGAGCGGTCTTAAAGGCGCTGCTGCCGGAATCCGGCGCGGACATCAAAGGCCACCTGCGGTCTTGCGCGGAACTGCTAGAAGTGTCACGCTATCCCGGCGGTACCGGGGATTTCGATGCCTTGATTCGTATTCTCGATTCGGAGATTCGGCTCATTACGCCTTCCGACCCGGAAGGATCGAATTCGGATAGCCAAGGTCAGCCAGCGGATCCAGGCGGCCAGTATTATCAGCTGACGCATGACTACCTCGTGCCCGCGGTCCGCGACTGGCTGGCACGCAAGCAGAAAGAGACGAGGCAGGGCAGGGCGGGGCTGCGGCTGGCGGAACACGCGGCAGTGTGGATGGGCAAGCCGTCCAACCGGCTGCTGCCGGCCTGGTGGGAATGGCTCAACATCCGGCTGCGTACTCGGCAACGCGATTGGACGCCGGGCCAGCGCAAGATGATGAAGAAAGCAGGGCAGTATCACGGAGCGCGCGGGGGTGCCCTGGTTGTCATCCTTTTCTTGGCCACATGGGGCACCTGGGAGTTCTGGGCTCGACTAAAGGCCAACAGCTTTCGCGATCGCCTTTGGGTCGCCACTATCGCCGAGGTGCCGACAATCGTCAGGGAAATGGGCCCGTATCGGGACTGGGTCAATCCCCGCTTGCGAGATGGTCTCGCACAGGCGGAGGCAGGCGATGATTCCAAAAAACAGTTGAACTTCCGCCTCGCACTCTTGGCGGCGGACGCCGGCCAAGTTGATCACCTTTCCGAGCGATTGCTTACCTGCGAAGCCGCCGATTTCGCTGTCATTCGCGAGATCTTATTGCCTTACCGGGAACAACTGACGGGCCGCCTCTGGGCCGAATTGGAGAACGGGAAGGACAACGCGGACCGACGCTTTCGGGCGGCGTGTGCCCTGGCGTTGTTTTCACCTGAAGACCCTCGCTGGGATTGGCTCGGCAGAGAGGTGGCGGCTAAGCTGCTCACGGAGAATCCACTCGTATTGGGGGACTGGCAAACTGCCCTGCACCCGGTGGGCGAGCATCTACTGGCGCCATTGGCGGGCTTGCTGGAGGATAACAAGTGGGAGCGCGGACAGCGCCGCGCGATAATCGAATTCTACCGCGTCTTCTCTGCCGGTGCTCCATCGGCCTATGCACCTCTGGAAGAGAGGTTATCCAGTGTGGAAGTAACGGGTCTGAAGGGACCTGGCCGGGCCAAAGGGAAAGCCAACGTAGCGGCTGCTTTGCTTGCCCTGGGCAAGAGCGACAAAGTATGGCCGCTGCTGGTCCACACGCCAAACCCGACCGTGCGCAGTTTCTTGATCGAGCGCCTGGCCTCGTCGGCGATCAACCCGAAGACGCTTAGTAACCGTCTAAGCGAAGAAAGGGACACCTCCGCCCGCCGCGCCATCATTCTGACGCTGGGAGGGTTTGAGCCGAATCAAGTGCCCGAGCTTATACCAGTATTGCTCGACCTGTACGAAAACGATCTCGATCCAGGCGTTCACGCCGCTGCCGGTTGGGTTCTGCGCATTTGGAAGCAAGATGAGCAACTCGAGATCATCGACAAGAATCTGGCGACCGGCCGAGCGCAAGGTAGGCGAGACTGGTTCATCAATAAGCAGCGGCAAACATTTTCCATCATCCATGAGACGCCAGCGGTGGCGCCGAACGCTGGGAATAATGCACAGGGATCGAGGCATGCCTTTGCCATCGCCGTTACGGAGGTGACGGTGCAGCAGTTTCTGGCGTTCAAGAGAAACCACCAATATGATCGGAACGTGGCAACGACCCCTAACTCGCCGGTGAATATGGTGTCGTGGCATGACGCGGCCGAGTATTGCAATTGGTTGAGCAAGCAGGACAGCATCCTCGAAGACGAGTATTGTTACCGTCCCAACAAAGATAAGCTGCTCGATTTTGTCCCTGACTACCAGAGGCGCACTGGCTACCGGCTTCCCACCGAAGCCGAATGGAACTTTGCTTGCTTGGCAGGCGCGCAAACCGCGTGGTGCTTTGGTGAAGCTGACGAAGAAATCACTGGGAAATATGCCTGGTGGAGCGGCAACTCTCGATCGGAGGGTATACGGAGATCCTTTCCAGTCGCTCAGCTCAAGCCGAACGACTGGGGACTGTTTGACATGCACGGCAACCTTGCGGAGTGGTGCATGGAATCAGCAGAGCCGCAGGTGGCGAAACCATTCAACGACATCGAGTCAGCGGGCCGAGGCGGTTACTACACATCTGATTACCGCGGGGTGCGCTCCGATCGACGCTTCCAACTTGGGCGAAGGGTTTCTCAACCGAACATAGGTTTTCGGCCCGTTCGGACTATTCAGTACATTGGAAAATAGGGAGGTTAGAGAAACCTGGATAAATTGGCTAAAATGGCTGGACAAACTCTGATGTGGCGGTAAACTGTCACGCTATCGAGTTGATTGCTACTCAAGGTCTTGATTACCAGGAGTAACTACCATGCGCTGCTGGCTTACCACGGGTGCTGTCCTCGCAGCATTGCTGCTCAACCTGACGTCTAGTACAGATGTGGAGGCATGTGGGCGGGGCAGGCATCGCCGCTCCTGTGAGTCTTGTTGCACTGTTCCCTGCTGGGTCCGTTGCATCGTGGTCCATCCGCAGTTTCATCAAAAAGGCGAAATTACTAAACCCTCCCCGTGTCCCCCCGGTTATATATGCCTCTGCTGCGAAAATGGCTCATGTGTGCCTTGCGATAGCGACTGCACGGGTGCCCTCATGTGCGTATTACCCGGTAAACCGCGCCCAATTTGCCCGGACTACCTTCTCGCATCACGGAAGGGTGGCTGTCCGGATCATGTTCGGCTGTGCGCTATGGTATGCGATCCCTGCACGTATACCTTGCGCTTCGCTCGCCCATGCGAACAGGAAGACGGGTATTTCGCCCTTTGCTTCCTGGGACAGCCATGCAGTTCCACGACCGACGCTCCCCCCAAGCCAAGCCGATGACCACGCGCTCCGCGTGAATTGCTTGGTCGCCTCAAGGTCCGGTCCCTTGCCTTTCGCCACGTCTGACGAGGAGTCTGCGAAACTTTCGTCAGGTCTGTGCTAGACGCGCGTCATTTGCAGATTTGCACAGAGATCCATGAGGACGAGTGTTGACCAGGGTCATGGATGCCAGTCGGCTGGGCTAATGGATGATGCTGACCAGGTCTTGCAGGATTTCGTTGCTCACCGTGATCGTGCGGGCGTTGGCCTGGTAGCTTCTCTGGGCGATGATCATGTTTGTGAATTCTTGGGCTATATCGACGTTGGACGACTCCAGCGCGCCCTGCTGTACGGTGCCATTGGCCCCGGAGAGCCCTGTCGAGATGAAGGGATCTCCGGAACTGGCACTTTGGGCATAGTAGTTATTGCCTTCGCGCGTCAAGCCATTGGCGTTGGCGAAGGAAGCGATCGCCATCTGGGCGATCGGCAGGATCTGGCCGTTG
>DATGZX010000012.1:0-33938 GCA_035296965.1 Gemmataceae bacterium | reverse complement strand
CCAACACCGGAAAGAAGTCGGACCCTGGGAAGCGTATCTGTCCATTCTGGCACCGCCTTCGCCGCGCTGATGGTGCAGGCGAACTCGATTAGCTGGGCATTGAGCACTCCTCCTCGAAATGACGCGTGTCGATGCGGTTTTAGGTGCCGGATGGATACGTCGGTCGATGGGACCGAAGCGCGCAAGAGTGCAGCTCTAAACGTCGGCCGAGAGCTAAGAAAACGGTGGATTTCAGGGAATCCCAAGAATGGTTTAGAATACGGGATTGTGACGAGCTAACGCCAAGATCAGCTGCCGGGCCAGCCGGAGAGCCTGCGACCTGGCTGAAACCAGGAACGGCTGACCCGATCAGCTGCACCTATTTGTTAGAAGTTGCCCTGCCTTCCGGGAGCCCGGCTGGCCCCCAGGCCCGCAGCCTGGCGCCCAGGCTACCCGACTTTCAACCGATTCTCAAGCCACTACCCGCCGAATTCCGGTTAGACCATCTTATTCAGGAGCAGAAGTTGCCGGCAGCTTATTTCTTTACGAGCAGGTGATGCGCCGCACACCCGATCAAGAAGCAAATCGCCCCCAATCGCTGCGCCGCCGATTGCTAATTCCCTATTGGCTGGCTCAGGAGCAGCCAAGTAAGGACGAGAGCACCGACGACCCCCATACACGCCAAGGAGACCGCGAGCACGAGGAGGATGGTTCTGCTCTTGCCACGGGTTGCCTCTTCCGCTTCTTGGAATGCAGCCTCGATGGCGGCTGTGTCGGCACCCGAGCGACCGAGCAGAAAAGCGATCTTTCGCTCCAACAAACGCAGCCGGCGCTCGTGGGCCGCGTACTGGGATCCCGAGATGGCCAGGAGGATCAAGAAAGCAAAAAACCACATGAAACATTCGCGGGCACACCCGCGCCTCTGCGCTCTAACTGGAACTGGTGATTTACACAACCGGCGCCGGCACAGTATCACTCGCGCCTGAATATCATGACGGCTATTCGACCTGTACAGGCGATGGTTGTCAATCGGCGGAGTGATGTTCTTGTCGAGCGAGAAGTGTGCGCATGTTCCAATATCCGATAGGACCACGCCACACGCATCCCGCGAGGTCAGCATGAACTCTATCTTCGTTGCCGAGCCTAACTCCGGTGAACCGTTGACCGGAGCGCTCCTGCTTGATCGGTTAGGGCAAGCCGCGCGCGGAAGCCTGGCGATTCACCGCCGACGGCCGATGGGCTGGTGCACCGGTCGCGACGCTTCAGTCTCTTCCACAACAAGCAGCAGCCGTCGCAGCTCGGATTGCGCGAGGCGATCCATTTTCTGGAACGTATCGTCAAAACGGCGCCGGAGCCGTTGCCCGCGCTGGCACAGGCGAGGTCGGCGCTGGCGTTGCTATACGGCCGCCTGCTTGGAACGACCTGGGTGAATTGCCGTGGCCGCGACCGCCGCGGGTGCTCGATCATCTGTGGTTGGTGATGCGCGCTTCGGTCCGACACACCGAAGTGTTTGCGGACGCAAACCAGCGCGAATCGAGGGCTCCTTGGCCTACGCCTCTTGATCTCGATTCTACGACGGCGTTAAGAAGGGAGCCATTTAGTGCGAATTGAGTCCATTGTCACGGTCGGCAAGCCTGGCCTCCGCGCTCACTCGACTTGGTAGACCGGATACGGAGGCGCCGACATGGAAGCCGACCTTGCGCAGAAGGGAATGTTAGGCCGAGCTGGTTAGCCGCACCTACGCCAGAATGGCCTGCGAATCGTGGAAGTGAGGGGTTGGCCACCTTGGTCGACCGCGCGGACGGCAACGCGACGTGCGCAAACGTGGCGAAGGAGAGGCTACGATTCGGGGGCCTCGGCCTCCTCTTCCGTCGGCGGTGCCTCGCCGGCAGCTTGCGCGGCCTTGGCGGCGATGTCCTTCACCTCCTGAAAGGTGTACTCTTTGGCATCACGGAAGACACGCACCTTGCTGGGGTGGCCAACAAACCGCACATAGCGCTCGACGATGATGTCGGCGTACAACGTGTCGAGCTCCATCAAGAACGCCCGCCGCCCCGTTTGCTCCGCAGCCACAATTGTGGAACCACTCCCTCCAAACAAATCCAGGACGTTTTGCCCGGGCCGGGAGGAGAAGTGCATGGCGCGCGAGGCTAGCTCGACGGGCTTCTCGGTCAGGTGGATCATATTCTGGGGGTTCACCTTCTTGACGTCCCAGAGGTCGTAAGCGTTTGGGGGCCCGTAGAACTTGTGACCGTGGCCTTCCTTCCAGCCGTAATACGCGATCTCAAAACATCCCATGAAGTCCTTCCTGGTTAGCACGGGATGCAGTTTGTTCCAGATGATCCCCTGCGAAAAGTACAGCCCGCACTTCTTGAGCACAGGTGGGTAATTGCCGAGGTTGGCGTACCCGCCCCAGATGTAGAATGACCCGCCCGGCACCAGCACGCGGGACATGTTGCCGAACCACGCATGCAACATCTCATCAAAAGCCTCGTCGGAAACGAAGTCGTTCTCGAGCGGGCGATCCTTGGCCCGCAACTTCTTCTGCGTCGGCTTGGATTTCTCCGAATGCCGGGCCAGATCGAATCCCTGGTGATGCCGGTTTTCCATCTCCGTCGCCGAGGGGAACGAACTAAGTCCAGCCGCGATAGCGTTGTTGCTCCGCGGTTCGACCTTCACGTTGTACGGCGGGTCTGTGTTGACCAGGTGGATTTCCGCCCCGTCCAACAGCCGATCGACATCTTCGGGTTTGCTGCTGTCCGCACAAAGCAACCGATGGTTGCCCAGGATGTAGAGATCCCCGGGCAGCGTGGCGGCCGCGTCTGGAGCGCTCGGGATGTCGTCGGCATCAACCAGGCCAGCACTATCGGGGCCAAGGAGTTGGTGCTCCGCAGCGAGGTTGCCGAGCATCTCTTTCACGGCCAAGTTTTCGACATCGACCTCGCGCATCAGCTTGGCCAGCGCTTCCTTGTCCGCCTGGGCCATTGCCGAGAGCGGGTCGTAGGTCAGAAGCAGTTTCTCTGCTTCCTCTTCGTTCACATTGAGCACGAGTACCGGGACCATGGCATCCGGCGTCGTCTCTGCCCGCAAGTGGCCGTCAATCAGCATCAGGCCGTGTTCGGTTTCGCGGACCAGACAGGCGCCCGCATAGCCAATTTCGGCAAGCACGCCTTTGAGTGCGTCCCTCTGGGCTTGCGGATGCGTCCGCCAGTTCTTGGGATGGGGCAACAGCTCGGAGGCGAGCACGCGGTCAAAACGTATGATGCGGTCACGAATTTTCATTGTCTCTGCTCCGGAGGGCGAAGGATGGCCAAGTAAGGTATCTTCGAACTGCACTCGATCACAACGTAGCCTCCTGCACCGCTCGTCAGGGCGAAGCGCTCAATCTGGCGGGAAGTAAACCTCGACGCCGCCGATGTTGTAAGTTTCGCCAGCCCCGGTGTCGAGGTATGGATTCGGGCTGCATAGCAACTCTCCCTGGATCGGCCTGGCGGCCACCGAGGTTTCCTGAACCAACATGCCCACGTGCCCCATGCAATCCGCCTGGTCGAGGAACGTACCGTTTGGAAACATCAGCAACTCATCTTCGAACGCGGCTACCCAACTGGCCCCGTTTCGGTGCCATACCTTGCCGTTTTCGTACATGGTCGCGATGGCGACGGCCCGTTGCTCTTTGCTGCCGGTTGCCTTGAGTGACCGAAACGGGTGCCCCGCAGCCGCCCCTGTTTGCAACAGTCCGATGCCGCTGGCCGCCTCTTCAACAGCTTGATACAGGAGCGGACAGGGCCACGGCTTCATGTACCCGTGTTGCACGAACGCACGAGTTTGCGGATCGAACACGGCTTCTCCGGCGCGCATCTCCATCAAAGCGCCGAATTGCTCGGGGACCTCCAGGCGCTGCCGCCAGACGTGGTAGACCAAGACATCATTCTTCGGAGTGACGGCGACGGTGACCAAAGCAGTAAAAGCCGCCGTGTCCGTAGCCTTGAGAGCTGTGTCGATGACCTGGAACCATCGGCATTCCTCGAAACGGAAGCGCCGCGTTTCGCCGGTTTCGCCCATGGGAAGCACGAACTCCCGCATGAGAAATCGCTGGCCATCGTGCTCTTGCAGGCGTTCGTCTGTGTAGAAGTAATGAAAGCATGCTCGCTTGAAAATGGCTCCCTCCGGGGGACTTGGCTTTTGTTGATAAATCGCGCTGAACATATACGCCGAAGTCATGCGTTCCTTCTCAAGGTATTCCCGGCTGAATCGCTCGGGCCAGAGGGCTTCGCCTTCTTGCCTGGGGTCGTGCTCACTAGCTTCCTCTCTGTCGCACAAGCCCTGGTACGCGACAGTGTGCCATTGCTCGGCCTTCGGGTTTTCCTTCGCCATGCGCAAGAGTCGGCCGGCCAGGTCGTCCTCATGCCAGCGCGTCATGACGATCAGGATGCGTCCAAGATCCGAACGCATGCGCCGTTTGAAAACGTTGGTGTACCAATCCCAAACGTGCTTGCGATGAACCGGGCTATCTGCCTCTTGCCGGTTCTTGAACACGTCATCAATGATGCCGAAGTCCATCGATTTCCCGGTGATCGGCCCGTCGACGCCGGCGCATCGGTACACGCCACGTTTGCCGACGATATTGAACTCCTTGCTGTTTCGCTTCCAGGATCCCCGGTGTTTCTTGCTGACTCCCTTCCCCAGCAGTGGCGACCCGGGGAACACGCGCCGGTATTCGTCGCTGTCCATCACCAGTTGCACGTCCCGATTCAGGTCCTGGGCCAAGTTGGCGCCGTACGAGCACGCGACCAGGGCCGCGTCGGGGTGTTTGCCGAGAACGTACGGTGGCAACAATCGGGATGCCATCTCCGACTTGCCGTGCTGCACCGGCATGAAGATCATCACTCGGGTCAGATCCCCGGTTACCCAGCGATCAAGCGCGACCGCTATTTCTTCATGAAACCACGCGAACGAGAACCAGGGACGAACGTAGGAAATGAAATTGCTGAAGGACGAGCGCGCTATCCGGACCGCTTCTTCGCGGTGCAGCAGCTCCAAATACAAGCCATCAAGGTCGACTGGCGATGGCTCGCTCTCGATCAGCGATGGCATTTCGCAACTCCTCGTCGCTCATGGATGCAATGTCTATGGCCGGCGGCAGGACGCGTTCCCCATCCTTGCCGGTGATCTGGCGTTCGTCACGCCGACGCCAATGCCCAGAGTGTCGGCGCTCGAGGAACCAGGCATCCGCTTGCCAATCCGGGCGGGAGAATTTCTCTCTCAGAATCTGCGTGCCGTCAGTCCTCGTGATGGTTTCCCGAGCAGTCACATCGCCACCCCGGGCGGCCTGGCGGATGCGCCCCAGTGACAGCATTTCGCCCTCTGCTTTCGCCTTCTGGACTGCGGCCGCAAATGCTGCATATAGCGGCCGGGTCTTGCGGCCGGCCGTTTCCTTGTTGAGACCGCGGCGGAGCCACTCGTTGAAGGTCGATACAGAAATGCCGCATTGGCGGCAAACCACGTTGTAGTAGTTTCCAGCCCGTATCAACTCGCAGAGCCTATCCTGCAAGTCCTTGGTCAGTTTGGGTTTGCGTCCAGCCTTCATGACGGGGGTGCCTCGGCGGCATGCACGGGGACTGGCTCGAGTCCGAGCATGACAGCGGCCTCGTATCTACTATTTCCGATGGTGATGACGCCATCTTCGTCCACGACGATCGGCTGGCGAAAACCGAATTCGCGGATCGAGGCGGCGACGGCATCCACGGCTTCGTCGCTATGCCTGCGGTTATTTTCGTAGGGGCGGAGTGAACTGATTGGACGCATTTGGACGTGCATGTCTTGATCCTCTTCGTTCGGATGCTGCTTCCATGTTCCTTCTGACAAACGTCATCGGGGGCTCCGAAAAGCCCCCGCGTGACGAGTTCCTGGGTGAGCCAAACAAAAAAGGCCACGCGGGTACAGCGGCCCCGCGTGGCCTCTTATTGGCTGGTGTCACCGGCAGCGATCGGCCGATCAGCCGCCGATGTCGCCCAAGACTTGGTAGGGATTATAAGTCAACTGCTTGAAGAAAAGCAAGTAATGTCGGCCCGGCGATTGATCGTCAGAGCATCCGCAATGTCATGATGGCTTGACCAGATTGCCGATGTCATCTGCAGGTGGGAACAGGCTGCTTTGTGGACTTTCGGCAACAACCCTTTTGCGAAAGACATCCGCGCCGAGGCCTGGGTTTCTGGCCACGCTATCCAACTCATAGATTTGCTAAATCCAGCGTTCGGCGCGCTGTTCGTCGACTACCCCCCCCCCCGGCAGGACTCGAAGCCGCAAGCTACGGATTGGAAATCTTCCAAGGAGCCCAGCGCACACCCGCAAGGACTACGATTATCCAGGCAATCGCCAGAGCTAAGGAAGTCCTTGCGGGTGTGCCTGGACCCCCGTATTGTGTAATGGCTGTGTAACGAGCAATAAAGAGAGTTGCCACGTCCTAATATTCCTAGTTCGGGGACTGACCGCGCTTGATCATGTTCCCTGCGATCTGAATCCTGATCGGTTCCTTTCCGCCGAAGTTCTCGCCAGGCAGTTCCAACCGCAAATACTGGAATCCGTTCACGGGCAGTGGGAAAAACAGCACATCTTCCACCGACTTGCTCGGATAAAGATCCTTCACGCCCTCCACCTGCCCAGGGAGGTGCCCGGGGATGGTGGGATAACCGGCATACAGGCGATACGTGTTGCCGAAATTGTCCTTTAGCGAACCATGGTCGCCAAACGTGGACGAACCCCAGCCCAAGTAGTGCACGATCTGGTTGCCGCTCAGATTTTCAACTCTCACTCCGATTTGCAGATATTCGTCTGAGCTTGTAGAGCCCTTCCCGAACAGGTCTTTCACTTCGACAGTGCTGATCCTGGCTCGCGTCACGCTGACACGTACATCTCCCTGTTGAACGGGACCAGCGTTAGCATCAGCCCATACAACCTGCCCTCCATCCGGCTGGGTTGCCTGTTGGCTGTCGCGCGAAAAGATTGTTAGCTTTGGACCCGCATTCCCTTTGGAGCCGAAGGCCTCCTCAAGCAGGTAAGTAGCCCCTCCCACGCAAGCCAGGACCATCGGAATCGATGCCATCCCGGCAAACATAATCACCTTCCCTCGGCGCTCTCCGCGGCGGGTTTCGGCTGCCACTCCGGCGGCGACTAGCAGGATGCCTCCGATCAGAAGGACCGCCCATCCCCATTGGAATTGCACAGATGCGAGCATTGCCTCGCCGATTCCCGAGAAAGGGTTCCCCTTCATTTGCTCAGCGTATTCCGCCTGGGCATTAGAAAGCTGTACCTGCAAGTGGACAAAAGTAAAGCCGATGATCCCGAGAGCCGCGAGCCCGGCCAGCGTCACCCATCTGTACAACCTGGCCACGATCGGCACGCAGGCTACGCCAGCAAGGGCCAAAATCGTTATTCCAGCCCACCTCTGAGCACCAATGTATGTAGGTGCCCCTATAGGTGTGCTGATCACTGGCGCGAAAACTCCTAACAGCAACAGCGCCGCGCCAAGCGAGCCCAGAATGATCGGGATCAACCCAGCGCCAGACTCACCATACTTTTTGGCCTCAGAAGCAGGATTGTGCGGCACGGGCGCCGGCTCTTCCCTCGCGGCGCCTTCCGCGAACCTCTCGGCGGAAGCTGCGGCTCCATTCACAGTCTTCGACTCGGCTGGGCCTGGTCGAAGCGCCGACAACCCGGCGGAGGGACTGGCTGCAGCCGGGACATTGATCGCCTTGCCGCACTTCGGGCACTTGACGCGCTTACCGGCAGCTTTATCCGGAGCCCGCATTTTGGATTTGCAGATCGAACAGGTCAGGCTGATGGGCATGGTGACACCTTACTGGGTCGGGTTGTCGCGAGCGGCCTGCTTCAGGTGGTAAGCAGATCTTAGACATTTTCGGTCGCTGATCGCCGGCTGGCAAGAAGAAAATGCGCACGTTCAAGCAGAGCGGGTCTGACGGCAAGTCGGGTCTTTCCGGCGCCCCAGCAAAGAGAGTAGAATACCGGCGTCGGGACGGCCGGAGTTTCCCGCCAAGGAGTAGAATGCATGACAGACCGGCTGCACAACGAGGTTCTCTATGTGCCTTACCTTGCTCCCTCCTGGCCGCATGGTCGAAAAGCGCACTTCCAATGGCAATGCTTACAAGATCTGGGAGGACTTTCCGCCAGTGCCTCGGATCTATGATCAACTGCTGGATTGCGCCCTGTACATCTATCCCTCCGCGCGCCAAGCACAAAAGGGGAGCCAGGCTGGCGGCAGTGGCTTCTTGGTAAAAATGGACTCTGGATTTCGCGGGCTCTCGCATTTTTTTGCAGTTACCGCCAGGCACGTTGTTGAAGACGGAACGTGTGGGGTCATTCGGCTCAACACTCACGATGGCGTTTTTGATGTGATTCCCATCAGCGATGACCGTGGCTGGGTCTGCTCTGTCGAAGACGACTTGGCCGTTGCTTTCGTGGAGCCATCCTCTCAGTTCAAGTACAAAGCTGTACCTGACAACCTCTTCCTGACAAGGCAGGACGTGATCGACTTACGGATCGGGCCCGGTAGCGAAGCTGCGATCGTGGGCCGATTCGTGAACCACGAGGGCAGGCAGAGAAACCTTCCGTGCGTTCGTTGTGGCAATGTAGCAATGATGGCCGATGAGCAGGAGAAGGTGAGAATTTCCGAAAAACCGGAACGTTTTCAAGAAGCCTTTTTGGTGGAGTTGCACACCAAATGTGGCTATAGCGGTTCGGCAGTGTTTCTCTCCGCTAGTACCGTGCATTTTGGCACGAGCCACTTCAATGTCCTGGAACACGAAAGCGGCACCAGACCTCCTGACCTCCCCAGCGCTTGGCCCAGATTGCTCGGAGTCCACATGGGACAGGTGCGGGACACAGTCAGCAGCAAGGTAAAGGCGGACCAGATGGACACTGGGATGGCCATTGTCATCCCCTCCTGGAGGCTTGCCGCTTTGCTCAAAGCTCCGAAGCTACTTGCAAGGATGGAGAAAGCCAAGCAGGATTTCCTGGCACCATCGCCCACAACACTCGAATCTGTCAACGAACCTGCAAAACTGGTGAACAGGAAAAAACGCAAAGCGCCTGATAAGTAATCTTGAACGGCGGGGGATAGGGTCGCTCCCGAAACTCCGGCACCTCACCGGCTGTCCCCGCCATTATTCTGATTTCTGAGGCGGCCGGAGGAGGATCGGCGATGGCGAAGTCATTTTGCCTACTCACGCCCGAAGAAGCAGCCCTATACGAAAAGAACGCACGCTGGTACGGCCCGGCGGAGGCCAGACGCCTCAACGTCTATGCGGTCGTGGCGCATCATCACATCAAGGAGGGCACGTTCCGCAAACGTCAGAAACAACTCGGCTGGCCGAGCCTGGGCGGGAAGAAGCTGGCCATGGAAAAAACACCCTTCGCCGGGGTTCCGAAAGGTTGGGAACCAACCTATCTTGAGGCCGACGTCATCCGGGCCCTGCAGCCCGTACAAGGCGATGAATGGCTGCGCGACACCGACGGGACTCTGAGGGTGACGCACGAGCAGGTTATGGCGGAGTTGTGCGTCAGCAACGTGTTGCTCTGGAGGTGGAACAAGGACGGGCGCTGTCCGTACATCGACAACGAGCCGCTTGCGTCGAAGATCATCAAAAACCCGGCGACCTCGGGGCGGGTCAGAACATATTCGAGGGCGGACGTCGATCGCATCAAGGCGAAGATGGCCGAGGTGCAGAGCGGCAGATGGATGGACAATCAAGGCCGGGTATGGCTGCAGCGGGATCGTCTCTGTCGGGTCGAATTGTGTGGCCTTGGTCGGTACGATTCGAACGCCTGCGATCCTTACCCCAGGCCGACACTGCACTGCTGGATAAATCACAAGACGCGCCACAACGGGTGGAAGAAACTGACTGCCAAGCGCATGGTTTTTAAGACGGACGTGCAATCGACCAGCGCGGTAGGTACGAAGGACCTTTGGTATCTCGAGGAGGACATACTCCGGATCAAAGCGTCGCTCATTGCGGCGCGGGCCCGGCGCATCTCCCGAGAGTCCGAACCGCCGGCGAGTCGCAGAAATAATCCTGTCTGGGATTTCAATGGAATCTGGGAGGAATCGACAGGGCGCCGTTTCAGCATATCAAGGGCCGCGAAGGAAGCTGGCATGAGCAAGGGGCGTCTTTGGCGCTGGGCCAAGGGCGGGCTACCTCCCGAACTTAAGCTGCAAGATGTTTTTCCGGGAAACAAGCTCCCACTGCTCAAACGTCTGGTTCCTGGCTCCAAGAATCACTGGATGCCTTCCATTCATGAGCGGGACCTGCAGACTCTCCGCAAAGCAATCGAGCAGGCGCTGCACGAAACTTACATCGCCCCGGACGAAAAGACGGGGAACGAGATCTGCGACCATTATGGGATCGCCGAAGGTCATCATGGTAGGGCGATTGTTCATTTGTTTTTGCAAGCCCTTCGCGGAACAGACGTGCTCGCTGCGAGGCAAGTGCTGCGCGCGTGCGCCGGCAAGCGGAGATGGAGTAGGCCCTGGCTCTATAACCTGAGCAAGCTGGACGAGCTTCTTGGGGCCCGTGAGATAGTTGAGGTTGCCCGCACATTTCTGGCGGATCTGGAGCGCCCCTGCGAAGCATCTGAACCTACTCCGGCCACCGCCGCGCAGCCTAAGGGCCAACACGCTGGCAAAACTGCCTCGACAAAGCGAAAGAGAGGCAGACCAACGAAAGAGCGCACCCAGGACATCTATGCAAGGTGTTTCCGCCTCTTTCGTCAGGAAAGACACTCGCGATCAGAGGTCATGACGATGATTAATGACTACTACGAAGACGACGTAATTAAAGAACCAAGCGAGGTTTTGAAATATTCCAACCGCCATGTCGAGAACGTGGCCAAGGCCACAAACTTGCAAAATCCCCGTGTTTTTGGGGGGGGACAAAAATAGGGGTGGGGGGGGACAAAAATCCCCCCTCGATTTTTTCGCATTTCTGTCCCCTCCTGTCGCGCACCAATCTCGCTAGCATTCCAGCGGTTCAATTAGATCGTTCGACCGCTGGAATGCAGCCATGCCAAATACTCGGGCACTGCCGGTTGAGGTTCACGTGATCGACCCCGCCGGGGTTTATTTCCCGGATACGGCCGGCCCAATCCTGAGTTTGAAGAAGACTTCACTGGCCCGCGAAATCCGTGAAGGTCGATTGCGGTGCGCCCGTCGTTGCGGCCGGCGGATCATCTTGGGCCAGCACCTCCTGGAATGGCTAGGGGCCGGGGTAGGCCGCACAAAGTCCGTACTAAAGCCGTTCCTGGGTCACGCCAACCTGGATATAGATTCGGGTATGGCAAACGTGCCCGAAAAACCTGACGCCCTTACCACGCTACGGCAGCTTACGCTCACCGAGATCGAGCAACGCCTAGCCGATATTGACGCCGAGCGTGCCGCTCTCTCCCTCCTGCGCCGCTCACTTGCCGCCCGCGAACGTGTACGCCGTCGTTCGGAGCAACGGTCTGTCGCCGCGGAGGGCCCCCACGATGTGTAGCACGCTCTCCATCCGCGACGTCTGCGAGCGCTACGGCGTCGGTGAGCACACCGTGCTGGGCTGGATTCGCGCGGGCGAGTTGCGAGCTATCAACGTCGGCAGGCGACTGGGTAACAAGAAACCTCGCTGGCGGGTCACCCTGGAGGCGCTGGAAGCATTCGAGCAGCTAAGAACTCCTATGCCGCCACCACCCAGGGCACCACGACGGAAGCGATCGGTCGAAGTCATCGAGTTCTATAAGTGAGGCCATGGTCGTGTTGTCCGACGGCATCCTGCGGGCGTTGAAGGATCGTGCTCAGTGGATGCCGTGGCTTTACGAGCGTCGCGATTGCACGTCGTCCAAGATTCGCATCAATCCACGTGCCCGGCTATTCACGAGGGAGCGGGCAATACTTCTCTGCCGCGGACCGCGGGGAGGGAGGCAATGAGCACCATCTGCGATTCCCGGCCCGCTACTATTCCCAAATCGGTCGGTCGATTCTTCGACTGCCTCTTTCAACCGCAAGACCTTGTTCTAACCCGCCCCACCGAAACGTGGAATGAAGGCAAGAAAAAGTGCAGCCGAGTCATTTACAAGCAAGTTCGCCATTATCAGGCCGGGGAGATGGCGACGAATGCCGCATTGTGGCAAACCATGCAAAGCATGCTCCAGGAAGAGAGAGCAAACGCTTTCTTTGGAGTGTGCCCACGATTCGGCACGGGCGGCAAGTATGACTGCGCGTTTCAGATTCGGACGGTCCGTGTGCTCTGGTCCGACATCGACCATTGCAGCGTCGAGGAAGCGGTATCCCGCTGCGAAAAGGCAGGTCTGCCGCGGCCGACAGCGATCGTGAAGAGTGGCAACGGTGTGCACCTCTACTGGCTGTTAGGGGAGCCAGTCCTGATCGATGACGCAGGCGACCCGCCGGCAATTTTGACCGAATGGCCGCCAAGAATTGAAGGCCAGAAAAACAGACCGCGCCACTATATCGAGCTGCCGGATGGGAAGCGGCTCTACAAGTATTTCGTTGATCCGAAGACCGGAGCTGATACGCAGAAGCAAAACCCGGAGTGGCCGAAACTTAGTCCGAAAGCCGAGCACGTTCAAGAGGTGATTGGCGGGATCGCCAGCAGGATCGGCGGCGACCATACCCACGACCTCGCACGCATCCTACGCATTCCCGGCACCCTGAACCGCAAGGACGAGCGTAATGGCAAGGTGCCGGTGCCGTGTGAGCTGATCGAGTGTGATCCTTCCCGAGTCTATCCCTTTGCGGACTTTGAAGCTCTTGCTGAGTGCAGCCCGGAGAAAGCCAGGAAAACGGAAGCGGCGAAAATCCGACTGCCCAAAAGGAAGCTGAGCACCGGCCGGCTGAACAAGCTAAATGATTTCATCAACCGCTGTGCGCTTGCTGAACCTGGAGTTGACGACCGAAGTGGATGTGACTGGGCGCTTGTGTGTTATGCGATACGGGAAGGCTTGGACCAGGAAGCGGTTTGGGCACAGGTCGCCGAAGTTGGCAAATTCGGAGAGCGTGGCAGACCTTACTTCGACCTGACTTGGAACGAAGCAAATAAGCAAGTCCGATTCAACATCTACGATCGGCTGAAACGCAAGGCCGCACGGAAGGCAGCTCACAGCAATGGGCAGCCAAGCGGCAATGGACAGTCAAACGGGGTGCCTCCTCATTCCGATCATGATGAAGGGCCGCCCGAAGAAGAAGTCAAGGAAGAACTTGAGGACCCACACCGCCTGGCACGGAAGTATCTCGCCAAGACAGCGGCACACCAGGAAGGGTATTTGCTCCGCTACTGCCGCGAAAAATTTCACCGCTACGTCGGCACTCATTGGAAAGCAATACCGGACGCCGATCTACGGGCCGAGTTGACGCATTTCGTGAAAGAGCAGCTCAACGAAGACTTCGCGGAACAGGAATCATCGCAAGAGCAATACGTTCCCAAAGTCACGAAGGAACTTGTTTCCAATGTGATGCAAGCCATTACGGGCGAGGTGTACTTACCGCATGATACGTTCGTCGGGGCGTGGATCAACGGGAAGCAATCAGAAAAGCGGAACTATATCGCGGTCTTGAACGGTCTTCTCGATGTCGATGCCTACCTGCGCAAAGAAGATGAGGTCTTGCGGCCGCACAGCCCGCGCTGGTTCTCTCCCGTCTGCCTGCCCTATGAATACGATCCTCGCGCCGACTGTTCGCTATGGCGTGGATTCCTAAACCGCAATCTTGCTGACGACCTGGGAAAGATCGGACTGCTACGCCATTGGTTCGGCTATCTACTACTTCCCGATACGTCGTTTCAAAAATTCCTGATGATGGTAGGGGAAGGCGCCAACGGGAAAAGCGTGGTCTGCGGAGTAACGGAAGGACTTTTGGGAGAGCAGAACATTTCCGCTGTGCCCCTGGAGCTGTTCGGCCAGAAATTCCAACTGGCTCCGACCGAGGGCAAGCTGGCGAACGTAATTGCAGAGGTGGGCGAACTCGACAAGATTGCTGAAGGGCAGATCAAGGCTTTCGTGACGGGCGACCCAATCTCGTTCGAGGAGAAATTCAAAACGCCCTATCGGGCCAAGCCTACCGCTCGTCTCATGCTCGCCACCAATAACCCGCCCCAGTTCTCCGACAAGAGTGACGGTATATGGCGCCGTGTGCTCTTGCTGTCCTTCACCGTGCAGATCCCGGAGCATGAGCAAGTAGCCGGCATGGACAAACCCAACTGGTGGCGCGAACACGGCGAACTACCTGGCATCCTCAATTGGTCCCTGGCAGGTCTTGCGGAACTGAGAGCACAAGGGCGGTTTATCGTGCCCGAAGTTTCCAAAAGGGATCTGGCGAAGCTGCGCAGCGACGTAAACCCGACCCGCCGCTACTTACTTGAGCACTATGAATCTCCGCCAAGCGCAGATGCCATCGAACGAGATTTGAACTGCCGCGAAGTCTATGGCCATTACAAAGCATGGTGTCTTGAACACGGATGTCATGCCTTTGGCGATGGCGGCTTCGGGAAGGAAGTCGCCAGGATCTTCAAGAAAGTAGAGCGCGTGCGATCTAAACACGCCGTAATGCTCTCAGGAATGGACCGTCCTTCACGCCCTTGGCTCTACTTCGGACTCGGCAGAAAAGACCTCGCAGCACCCGATGAAGATGCACAGCCAGACTTGTCCTAGTTGTCCTAGTGCGTTCATGAGGAGTTTTGGCGGTGTTTTGTCCTAGTTGTCCTAGTAAACCCTATTCTTGCACATACGCGAGAGATTTTTTCAACCGCAAAAAAACGTCTCTTATGGGGGGAATGGCGGCACTAGGACAGTTAGGACAACTAGGACAGACGCGAGATAGCTGGTGTGAAGTGTGCCCTGGTGATCACTTTCTAGCGCGCACATAGGGCCCATCAGGATAAATCGCGAAGGAGAAAGGCCCATGGATGCCGCGCTAGCGAATTGCGACAAGCCACCAGGTGATCGAGGCCTGCGTTGTCAGGCATGTGGACATCAAAGCTTTCGTGTGGTTTACGTGCGCCCTGCTCCCGGAGGGGTTCTTCGGCGGCGGGAATGTCGGAATTGCGGGACCAGGATTACAACAAGTGAACGCGCGCTGGCCAAATGGAAGAGCCACTGCGCGGAAAACGACGATTTCGCATAGATCCAAACCGTCAGTGAGGGGAACCACAGCACCGCTAGGTTTACCGGTGGAACAAACTCTCGCCGAATCGCTTAGTTTGCTACCCTTGGTGCAGAGCGAGATTACAATCACATTCGAATAGTCAACTGGGGCGACATCGGCAGATGATCACTGCTGTTGCGCTTCGCCAAACGAAGAATCCCGGCGGTTTGCCCCCGTCCATTCTCTGCTCCAAGGCAGCCCGCCGCTCTTCAAGCTCAACGTCCTGCCGCATCTTCGTGGCTAGATCCAAAATCGACCGTGCGGTCCCCAGCTGCGTTGTGTGAGGGAACGTGCCTTTCAAGAGCTCCAACAAGGTTTTAATTGCTTCGCCCATGGTTGCTGCCAGCATGGCAGTCGCCCGCATCGTCAAGTCTAACACCCGGGGCTACAGGGCTTGCAAGACCCCTACCCGATGTCTCGATTTTTTCCGATGTTACCGACGTAGAGCCGCAGTGCCGGTCGGATGCCGGCCGATAAACTAGGTTGGCTCTTTTGCGGCCTTTTCGTCTCGCTCCCGTTCTCGTCCGAACACCCACGCTCGAACACGCTCCGTGACGGCTTGGAGCCGGCCGTCGTCGATCCGTTCGCGGTAGCGTGCGCCTATGCTCGGATCGGTGTGGCCCATAATGAGGTCTACGGCCACGGGATCGCGAACTCCGTCAGCGACCGTTCGGAACACATGGCGAAGGGTGTAGAAGCCCAGCCCCTTCCGACCATTTATGCCGACTCGGCGGAGGAGTTTCGTCATCTCGTGCGTCACGGCCGTTGCCACCCCATCAGACCCCCAGGCTCCTCCATACTTGGTAATAAATACCAACCCGGCGTCGGACTTATCTTTCGGCTCGGGCCTCGCAGCGAGCGCGCCCTGGATTGCGGCCACGGTTTCAGGCCAAAGCGGGCTACGTCGGGCGATACCGGTCTTAGGCCTAGGGTAAGTCACCCATCCGGCGTCCAAATTGAGCGCCGACATCGGGAGTCGCGCGCAGTCCGTGTTCCCAAAGCCGGCATTGACTCCTAGCAGGATCATCGCTTTGAGAGGCAACCCGGCGGCGTTGATAAGCGAGCGCAGCTCCCTCGCTTCTAGCATCCGCTCTCCGTTGTTTACCCTGTGCCGGCGCATGACACTGGCGGACGGTTTCTTGAACTGGGGACCATAGCGGAGGGGATTGTCGATCAGCCCAGATTCGTAGCCATATTTGAATACGGTGCGAACCTTCTGGATTTCATTGCCGAGCCTTACGGGTCCGTATTTCTTTGCCAGCGAGTCCCGCAGAGCCTCGAAGTCATCAGCTGCCAGGTCGTTGACGAGTCGAGTGCCTCCGAATTGCGCTATCAATCGATCCGTGGTGGCGGGATACTCGCCTTTCGCCTTTGGTTCTTCTACCTTTGGCCCAATAGGCTCATACATCCTGCTCGTGATCTCCCCTGCTTCCCACTGCCGGTGCTTCGCTGTTAGAAACCGATTACAAAGTTCTATGACCGTTAAGCCATCGCTCCTGGTGCGCGGGGTTCGGCCGGCGTGCAGGTCGTCGGCCTGGAACTTATAGAGTTCGAGGGCATCCTCCCACCCGTCCCGTTCGATCCGTTCTAGCTTACCGTTGACGCGCCGAGCCCACCTGCCAAAGTAATGGACCTTGCCGCGGATTTTTTTCTGCCAGGCCCCGCTCGCGTGAGGGGTGAGTGGAAAATCTGGATACGGCTTCTCGGGGCGGTCGGCGACTTTTCGGGAGCGCGGTTTTCGGGTAGACTTACCGGACATAGCGTCACCTCCGTTGCCAAAGGGTAAGGTGGCGTCGCCCCGTTCCGGCCCTAACCGGGCGGGGCAACTCTTACTGACCGTATTTTAGAGGTAGTACAATCGGTAGTAAAGCGAAAGGTGTCGGAGTTTCAGAAACGGCAGGAAATAGCGAAAATATCGGTATTTTGCCCCCGTAGCTCAGGGGATAGAGCATCGGTTTCCTAAACCGAGGGTCGCAGGTTCAAATCCTGCCGGGGGTAATATAAAGTCTTAAGCCACAACAACTTACGACGACGACTTACTGGGGTAAATTATGGGGAAGAAAAGCCTCCGAGAATGACTCCTCAGCTGCTTGGTTCCGGCACAATCTCATCGAACCCCTGCCATAAAACCCAACTTCTCGCCGCCGTTTTTTCGACCAAGCCTTGGGCGGATATCTCCAGCCCACAAGATGCCCTTCTCGCCCCCCATTTCCCGAAAAATGAAACAACGACATGACGAGAACGGGTGGTCGCTCTGGCGCTCCTGGAGGGCCATGATTTCCCCGACGCAAACCATCCTCCCAGGAGGATCATTTATTGAGATAAAAGCGACAGAGGCGGGGTTAAATTGGGTTGACGGCGACTGATCCGCTCATTCACATTGCGGGAGTTGTCTTTTCGTCAGCCAATCGCTCCCCGGTTTGGCTGTCCGCTCCACAGCAATTTGGCAAGTATACGAGCCAACGACTCGGTAAGATTACAGCGATGGAAATCGGGACGACAACGGGTAAAGGAAGTGGTGGGATGAGGCGGCTTCGGCTTCTTGACTCACAACAAGAAATTGATGCGTCCGGCGGCCTTCAAGGTGTCCAATGAACGACCTCAACCGAACAGGCCTGTATCATCCAGCAACCGTGGAAGAGGTTGCCACCGCAATACCGCAACACATTGGCCGTTATCGGGTGGAGCGAGTCTTGGGCGAAGGCGGGTTCGGCCTCGTATACTTAGCTCACGACGGAAAGTTGCAGCGCCTTGTCGCCATCAAAGTGCCGCACCGTAATCGAGTGTCCACTGCCGAAGACGCCGAAGCCTATCTGACGGAAGCCCGCACAGTCGCCAACCTCGATCACCCCAACATTGTGCCGGTCCATGATGTCGGCAGCACTGAGGACTGTCCCTGCTTCATCGTCTCGAAGTTCATCGAAGGTAGCACTCTGGCTCAGAGGATCAAGGACAATCGGCCCTCCTGCTACAAGGCAGCGGAACTGGTCGCCATGATTGCCGAGGCGCTGCACTACGCTCACCGCAAGGGACTCATTCACCGGGACATCAAGCCCAGCAACATCTTGATCGACACCAGCGGCAACCCTTTCGTGGTCGATTTCGGATTGGCGCTCAAGGAGGAGAACATCGGCCACGGTCCTAAGTATGCCGGGACGCCCGCATATATGTCGCCGGAGCAGGCTCGTGGCGAGGGGCATCGAGTCGATGGTCGCAGTGACATCTTCAGCCTGGGCGTTGTCTGCTACGAACTCCTGGTGGGACGCCAGCCGTTCCGAGCCGAATCGCAAGCAGAACTGATGGAGCATGTCACGAGTTTCGAGGCCCGCCCGCCCCGCCAATACGACGATAGTATTCCGAAGGAACTGGAGCGCATCTGCCTTAAGGCGTTGTCCAAGCGAGCTTCGGAGCGGTACACGACGGCGAAGGACATGGCTGACGATCTGCGGCACTTTCTGGCCGAGCAGACCATCAACCAGCAACCCAACTCCATGACTACGGGCATTGGTTTACCTTCGATCACGCCGGTCGTGCAACCGCCCTCGACCTTGGGAGGGGTGGGTACATCCGTCACGCCCAGAACGCCGACTTCCGTCAGCCAGCCCATCAAGCTCGTGCCGAAAGGCTTGCGGTCCTTCGACGCCCACGATGCCGATTTTTTCCTTGAACTCCTTCCCGGCCCTCGTGACCGGGAGGGATTGCCCGCCAGCATTCAGTTCTGGAAGACTCGCATCGAAGAAACGGATGCCGAAAAGACATTCTCGGTGGGATTGATCTGTGGGCCATCGGGGTGCGGCAAATCGTCGCTGGTCAAGGCGGGGTTGTTGCCTCGTCTGTCTGACGACGTGATCGCCGTCTACGTCGAGGCGACCGCCGAGGAAACAGAGTCACGGTTGCTGAACGGTCTGCGGAAGCGATTTCCTGCTTTGTCCGACAACTTGTCGTTGAAAGAAACACTTGCTGCCCTACGCCGGGGACAGGGCATACCCACGGGCAAGAAAGTGTTGATCGTCCTCGACCAGTTCGAGCAATGGCTCCATGCGAAGAAGGAAGAACAGAACACCGAACTGGTGCAAGCTCTGCGGCAGTGTGATGGTGGCCGGGTGCAGTGCCTCGTGATGGTGCGGGATGACTTCTGGATGGCCGTGATCCGCTTCATGCGGGAACTGGAAATTCGGCTTCTTGAAGGCCAGAACTCTGCGGCTGTCGATCTCTTCCCGATTCGCCACGCCGAGAAAGTGCTGGCCGCTTTCGGTCGGGCGTTTGGTGCCCTGCCCGATAGTGCTAGTGAAACCAGCAAAGAGCAAAAGGACTTCTTGAACCAGGCCGTGTCTGGCTTGGCTCAGGAAGGCAAGGTCATCTCAGTCCGGTTGGCCCTGTTTGCCGAGATGATGAAGAGCAAAGCGTGGACGCCTGGGTCTCTGAAAGCAGTGGGTGGTACGGAAGGTGTCGGCGTCACGTTCCTTGAAGAGACGTTTAGTGCTGCCACGGCTCCCCCGGCACACCGCTATCACCAAAAGGCGGCGAGGGGGGTTCTCAATGGGCTGCTCCCCGAATCCGGCACCGACATCAAGGGCCACATGCGGTCGTATGGTGAACTTCTCGGAGCGTCAGGTTACGGAAGTCGTCCCAAAGACTTTGATGACCTGATCCGCATTCTGGACGGCGAAATCCGGCTCATCACGCCGACCGACCCGGAAGGTGTTGATTCTGAACATGCTTCCAGCACGAAGGTCGAAGCGGGTCAGAAGTATTACCAACTCGCCCACGACTACCTCGTACCATCGCTACGAGACTGGCTCACTCGCAAGCAGAAGGAAACTCGCCGAGGCCGGGCGGAACTGCTGTTGGCGGATCGTGCTGGTGTCTGGAACACCCGCCCGGAGAACCGGCAACTGCCGTCGCTCTTGCAATGGCTCAGCATTCTGGGGGTGACGCAGAAACGGAATTGGACCGGGCCGCAGAACAAGATGATGCGGAAGGCGAGCCGGTATTATGCGGTGCGGGGGTTGGTCGTCGCCGTGCTGATTGCAGTCGTTACCCTCACGGGCCTGACCATCCGAGAGCAGGTCGTTGAACAGCACAAGGCGACTGAAGCTGCGGGATTGGTCCAGCGGCTCCTCGATGCGGACACGGCTCAAGTGCCAGCCATTATCGGCGAGATGTCCGAATACCGCCGATGGGTCGATCCGCTGCTACGTGAGGAAAACGACAAGGCGACAGTGAACTCACGTCAGAAGCTCCACACAAGCCTTGCTCTCCTGTCCGTAGATGCAATGCAGGTTGATTACCTCTTTGGTCGCCTTCTCGGCGCTGCCCCGAACGAAGTGCCCGTGATCCGTGATGCTCTGGCCCCGCACAAGGATGCCCTGCTGGACAAGCTATGGAAGGTGGCGGAATCGCCGGCAAAGGGCAAGGAGCACCAACGGCTGCGAGCGGCCTCGGCGTTGGCGAAGTATGACCCGGAAGGCCAAAGTTGGGCGAAAGTCGGTGGTCCGGTCGTGGATCAATTGGTAGCAGAGAACCCGGTGTTTTTGGGACTTTGGATGGAGGGTTTTCGACCGATCAACCGGAAACTGCTGGCATCACTGGCAAGCATCCATCGAAACACCCGTGGGCGGGAATCGGAACGAACCTTGGCGACGAACATTTTGGCCGACTATGCCGCCGACCAGCCGCAAGTCCTGGCCGATCTGTTGATGGACGCCGACGAGAAGCAATTCGCCGTGATCTATCCGAAGTTCAAGGAGCAAGGCGAGCGTGGCCTGTCGGTGTTGACGGGCGAGATCGACCGGAAACTGCCGCCCGATGCCACGGACGAGGTGACGGAAAAGCTGGCGAAGCGGCAGGCGAATGCGGCGGTAGCCCTGCTCAAGATGGACCAGCCTGAAAAGGTCTGGCCGTTGCTCAAGCATAGTCCCGATCCGAGGGTGCGGAGTCATCTGATTCATCGGCTGAGTCCGCTGGGTGCGGAGGCCGAGGCGATCATCAGGCGTGTGGACGAGGAGCCGGACGTGACCATACGCCGGGCCTTAATCCTCAGTTTAGGAGAGTATGGCGAGAAGGAGCTATCGCCAGAGGCTCGCAAGGCTGTGTTGCCTAAGTTGCAGTACATATATCGCACCGCCACCGATCCGGGCCTTCATGGGTCGGCGGAATGGCTGCTACGGCAGTGGAAGCAGGATGGGTGGCTCAAGCAGATCAATGAGGAGTGGGCGAAGGACAAAGAGCAGCGAGAAAAGCGGCTGGACAGCATCAAGCAGTTAGTCACGAACGACAAAGAGAAGACGCCGCCGCAGTGGTACGTCAACGGTCAGGGTCAGACGATGGTGGTGATCCCCGGCCCGGTGCAGTTTGTCATGGGGTCGCCGCCCACGGAAGCGGGCAGGCAGGACGTTGAGATTCAGCACAAGAAGCGGATCGGTCGGACGTTCGCCATTGCTGCCAAGGCGGTGACGGTGGAACAGTATCGGCAATTTGACAAGGGCTACTCACTACCTGCGAAGTACACCCGCACGGCGGAATTGCCGCTGGTGGGAACGTCGTGGTATCAAGCGGCGGCGTATTGCAACTGGTTGAGCAAGGAAGAGGGCATCCGTGAAGACCAGTGGTGCTACGAGATCAAGGGACAAGTGACGAAGTTGAGGGCGAATTACTTGAGTTTGGCGGGCTATCGTCTTCCCACGGAAGCGGAGATGGAATATGCGACCCGTGCGGGTGTGGTAACGAGCCGATACTTCGGGGAAGCGGACGAGTTGCTTCCTAAGTATGCGTGGTATCAGAAGAACTCGCAGGAGCAGACGTGGCCGGTGGGGAGCCTGAAGCCGAACGATTTTGGGTTATTCGACGTGCAAGGAAATGTGTTTTCCTGGTGTCAGGAAAGCTACAAGGCGTACTCCACCGGGAATGCCGGGGAACTGACTGAGGACCAAGAAGACGAGCTAGCGGTCGCCAGTACAGTTAACCGTGCTTTGCGTGGCGGCTCGTTTGAGGTTCAACCGTCGCACGTGCGCTCTGCCGACCGTAACTTCAAGGCCGTGCCAACGAACCGTTACAATAGTGATGGTTTTCGTTTGGCGAGGACTTTTGCGCATTGACTGATACTGCTGTGGACCCAGGCCCTCCAA
This sequence comes from Gemmataceae bacterium, assembly GCA_035296965.1. Taxonomy (GTDB): domain Bacteria; phylum Planctomycetota; class Planctomycetia; order Gemmatales; family Gemmataceae; genus DATGZX01. Next base: position 11,630 of record DATGZX010000012.1, on the reverse strand, counting down.
GAACCCTGGATCTGGGTTGCCTGTCAGTCGAGACAGTGCAGTGTCGAACCCCTGCCGTGGATAGAAATGCCTTCCGCCGCCATTTTCGAGCAAGCCTTTGGCAGAAATCTTCAGCCCATTTGATCCCCTTCTCTGCCCCGTTTCCCGAAAAATAAAACAACGACATGACGAAAACGGGAGGTCGCCTCAGTGCCTCGAATGGCCAGTGATCTCCTCTTTGCAGAACTTGCTCCACAGAAGATAGACAATTGGGATAAATGCTACGCTGGCAGCTACCGGGCAAGATGAGTAGAGTCCAAAATGGCCTTGATCGGGACAAAGCGGGATGCTGGAAGACTGAACAGAGCAGAAACCAAACTGGTAAAAGTCCCATTTGTGAGGTGCAAGCGGCGACCGGCGAGTTTGGTTCAGCCGTCTGCACAGGGATCGAACGAGAGGAGATGGCCTTCATGGAGATGGTGAAGATCGTGTTGCTGTGCATCGTGTCAGCAGTGGTGTACGGTATCTTGCACGACCAAGTGACGGCGAGGGCGTGCGTCGAGTATTTCACCATCGGCCATCCACCCGTGTTCAAGACCGATTCCCCGACACTACTTGCTCTGGGGTGGGGCGTGATCGCAACCTGGTGGGTCGGCCTTCTGCTGGGCATTCCTGCCGCCCTGTGTCAAGGCTTGGTCCGTGGCCGAAGTACGATGCAGCCCGCCTGACCCGTCCAGTGTGTGGCTTGTTGGTGGTCACGGGATGTGCCTCACTTCTAGCTGGTTTTACTGGCTACTTTGTGGCGAACGCAGGTGGGGCATGGCTGGTTGACCCACTCCGGTCACAAGTTCCTGCGTCGAAGCACGTGGTATTCCTCGCTGACCTATGGGCGCATCTGGCTGCTTATGGGGTTGGGTTTCTGGGGGGCATCGCCGTTTGTGGGTTGGTTTTGTCGAGACGTTGGCGAATGGCAGCGTTGGCGCACCATCAGACGAACGTTGTCGTATCTCGACCTGCCTCGCTTTGCCCTCACTCGACAGGTGAAGGACGCATGCACGACCGAAATGACTGAGGCCGAGCACGTTGAGTTAGCCGATTTGCTCAACAAAGCGAAAGGCAGGGTCATTTGTAAGGCGGCTGAGTCACCGAGCGCCGAATGACCATGAGGATAACCAGGTAACCCGTGCCGAGTGGCGCAGCAAAGATCAATAGGATCGGCCACAGATTGCTCTGCTGTGCGTAGGCAAGCGCAGTGATGACGAAAACTGGGATCATCAGCAAAAGAGGCAGGAGCGCCACGATCCGCCAGCCACCTCGCCATCTGATGCCGGTATAGAGTTGCAGCGCTATATATGCGAGTGCCGACCCGAAGCCGATCAGGATAATCAGGCCGCCAAAAAGCACTTCCATGACCAATGCTCCGAAGTAAGTGGCACCGAACGCACCGGCTTCTATAGGTCGCCTGCTCCGCCACCGAGGCATTGAGCCACCATCCGCCAAACCGACCCGGCATCCTAGCACCCGCAGAGGTCGCTCCGCAAGGGACGACAAAAGACAGATCGCCTCCGGTCGGCATCCTGCTCTGTCCTTCCTCGCACAATTCCAGATTTTTTCTTGAATCTGCGGGCCACAAAACGACAAGCCCACCAATAATTGAAAGGAATCCTGAACCGACACCTTCGAGGCACCTAGCGCTCCTGCAGCTGTCCCATAGACATCTGCTGAAGCGCAGCAACCTCCTTCTCGACGTTAAGTTTCATGAAATACCTCGCTGGTTCTTGGTATTTTAAGTCCCGATACGCCGAGACACACTGAGCCTCGGATTTCCAGGAACCTCAAGGCCTCCTGGCGAGAATCTGGCGATTTCTTTTTCGGGAGGAGATTCGCAGAGCCGTGCCAGCCGCTTGTGGCGAAGGACCCCACGCGCGAGAATGATGGCCATCTGGGTAAGACGCTGATCTGGCGTTAGGTCGGAATAAGAAACGCAACGCATCGCGACAGGCTCCTTTGGGTGACCTGTCGGTTATGTATGCCGAGGATGGTCAGCATGTCCGTCAGAGGCAGGTGGGATCACAGGGTGTGTTTGATACTGCGAGACAATTAGGGGACTAACCCAACCTGAGCAAAATGACCAAGCGACTTTACGATGATTATGTTGGGAAAATTTCCACCAGGTTCACCGAAGCCTTGTCTGAAATTGAGGCACAGCACAACTTCGATTTGGGCGACGAGTTCGAAGTCGCTCTTTGCCGGGCATTGAGGAAGATCGTTCCGCCGAAGGCCGGCATCTGTCGGGGCTTCGTCGTGGACGCCCAGGGCGATGTTGCAGGCGATGACATCATCATCTATGACCGACTTCTCTACCCAACCTTGCGGTCTTTGGCCGAGGAGGATTACTCTCGGAAGGAGAAAGTGCCGATCGAGGCTGTCTACGCCTATCTCGAAGCGAAGCATACGCTTGAACTCGATGGCGAAGGCCCCTCCAGCCTCAAGCACGCCTGCGAGCAGGTTTCCAAGGTAAAAGCCCTCTGCGCAAAGCGGGAGGCAATCCCAGCGAACCGCATTAACGCCTATCTTGTAATTAACACGAAGGACCCATCTACCATTAGCGTTCCGCCTGGCTTTCCTGAGGCCCGTAACCCTATCTATGTCGGGGTCGTCGGGCGGAGGGTCCGGAAGACAGGCAACCAAGAGCTACTAGCAGACCCAATCGCCATCCACCATTTGCTCTCGGGACGGTCAATGGGGCACTTGCACTTTCCTGATCTTATAGTTGCTGGTTTCAGCAACGTGCTGGTTCCTGTAATTCCCGAACTACCCTCCTTGAGCGTCAGCTTCCGTTCTCCATTCTTCATCTCGGATAGGTCGACGCTATCCGCTTCAATATGCAATAAGGCAGCATTCGGAATCGGAGTGTGCCTTCTTCTTTACGCCCTAGACTGGATCATTTTGGGACCAATGCCCTGGCCAGAAATCATCGGAGATGCGATGGGTTTGACAAGAGCTGCAACAAATGCTTGAGAGTTCTCACACGGTGATAATCTGAAAACGGCGATTCTCAACTCTCGCGAGAAAAGTCAAGCGGCCCTCTTGATAACGTGTCTCTGCGTAGTCAGTGATCGTTTCCGAAGACCATTCGCCCCGCTGTAGTTGGAGCCGCGAGAAGCGAGAACAGCGCTCAGGAATCGTTGCAGTGTCTCACGCCAAGATCTCTTTCACGACGTTTCCGTGGACGTCGGTTAGGCGGTAGTCGCGGCCTGCGTGGCGATAGGTCAATTTCGTGTGGTCGAGACCCATCAGGTGCAGGATCGTCGCGTGGAAGTCGTGGACGTGGACGGGCTTCTCGACCGCTCGGATGCCGTGCTCGTCGGTGGCCCCGTGAGCGAGGCCGCGCTTCACTCCCGCCCCCGCGAGCCAGGAACTGAAAGCCCAATTGTGGTGTTCTCGCCCGGGGTTCTGCGCGGTGTTGTTGAACGGGGTGCGGCCGAACTCCGTGGTCCACACCACCAGCACGTCGTCGAACAAGCCCAGGCGCTTCAGATCCTGAATCAGCCCGGCCATCGGCTGATCGACCTGTTTGGCCAGGCGGCCGTGGTCAGCCATGTTGCCGTGCGAGTCCCAGTTGCCCGACGAGCCCGTATGAATCAGCTCGACGAAGCGGACCCCTCGCTCCACCAGTCGACGGGCGACGAGACACTGCCAGCCGAACCCGTCCGTCTGTCCGCGCTTCAGGCCGTACAAGGCGAGCGTCGCGGCGGTCTCCCTGGACAGGTCGAGCGCCCCCGGCATTTCCAATTGCATACCATATGCGGTCTCGAATGATTTGATGCGGGCTGCCAGATAGGAGTCGTCTTGCCGGTTCGCTAGGTGCGACTCGTTGAACGCCTGCAGGGCGTCGAGTTCCAGCCGCTGTCGGCTTGCGGGGAGCACCCGCGGACGAAGGTTCGCCACCGGCTCGGCTCCCGGCACGACACGTGTGCCTTGATGCGCGCCCGGTAGAAAGTCTGAAGCCCAAACTTGTGTGCCGGCGTAGGGCATCTGCGGAGCGATCACGAGGAACGACGGCAGGTTGCGGTTCTTGGTGCCGAGGCCGTAACTCGTCCACGCGCCAAGGCTCGGCCGGGCGAACGCAAACGAACCGGTGTGCATGCCCAGGGTGGCGTTGTAATGGTTCGAATGGCTGGTGTTCATTGAGCGGATCAGCGCTACATTGTCGATCTGCTCGCCGAATTGCGGAAAGAGGTCGCTGACCTCGATGCCGCTCTTCCCTCTTGGGACGAATTTCCAATCCGGCTTCTTCAGGAACAGCTTCTCGTAGCCGGGGCGGTTGCGAGTTTCCGGGTGGTCGAATATCACCTGCTTGCCGTGGTCGGCGATCAGCTTTGGCTTCGGATCGAACGAATCGACGTGCGACACCCCCCCGCTCATGAACAGGAATATCACGGATTTCGCCTTCGCCGGGAAATGCGGCTTTCTCGGAGCGAGGGGGTCGTTGCTGTCGGCCGCCAGCAATTCGCTAAGCAGACCGGGCATCAAAATGGAACCGGCCACAGCCGATTGCACAAATTGCCGACGCGAAACGCCAAACATGGCCTTACTCCACGAAGAGGAATTCGTTACTGGCAAGGAGGATCCGAGCGAGGGCGTCCCATGAGACTTTCGTTCGATCCAACTCAGAGCCTATGCGAGAAGATCTCCCCTCTCCCCTGTACTCGGGGGAGAGGGGTTGGGGGTGAGGGGGTTTTGCCTGGGAAAGCCGTGCCCCCTTACCCCAACCCCTCTCTCCCGAAGCGGGGGCGAGGGGCTTCTCGGATAGACTCTCAGAAGTATCGCTGAGATTGCTGCGATAGCGTTCGAGGAAGGCAGCGGCGAAGTCGCGGTCTGTCTTCGTGGGCGACCGTTGCAATGCGATGCGGAACAGTTCGTCGATGCGCTCGGCGTCCGGCTGCGCCATGGCTCGGGCCGCCAACTTCGCGGCCTGCGCGTGGAAGAACGGATCGTTCAGGAAGTACAGCGCCTGCGTCGGCACGGTGGTCGTCTGCCTTTGGGGCGTGGTGGCGTTCGGATCGGCGCCGTCGAACAGCCCGAGAAACGGGTGCCGGCGATTGCGGATGCTCACCAGATAGATGCTCCGTTTGTCCGTCTCGAAGAAGGTGCTGAATGGAACGTGCTGGGTGTACCGCCACGACGATTCCGGTGGGAACGGGTGGCCCTTCGCTGGTTCGCGATCGAGTTGGCCGCTGGCCGTCAACAGGCTGTCGCGCAGTTCCTCCGCAGTCAAGCGGCGCCGCTCAAAACGCCAGTAGAGATCGTCATTGGCATCGATCTTCGCCGCGTCCGCACGCGGAAAACTCGCCTGCTGATAGGTCGCCGAGAGCATGATCGTCCGGTGCATTGCCTTGACGCTCCACCCGGAGGCCACAAACTCCGACGCGAGCCAGTCGAGCAATTCCGGATGCGAGGGAGCCAGCCCGCGCATGCCGAAATCGTTGGGCGTTTTCACCAGCCCCTTGCCGAAATGGTACTGCCAGATGCGGTTGACCATCACGCGGGCCGTGAGCGGATTGGACGTGGAAGCGATCCAGTGGGCCAAGTCCAGCCGTCCGCTGCTCGTCTTGGTCGTGATGGGGGTGCCGCCCAGGACTTCGAGCCAGCGACGCGGCACGGTGTCGCCAAGCCTTTCGGGATCGCCGCGCAGTTGTATCCGGGCATCCGCGGGTTTGCCTTCGACCACGGCGAACGAGACTTCCTGTTTCGGGGTAGTCCGGATGAGTTCCGCTCTCCGGCCGTCCAAGGCCCGCCGTTGTTCGGAACCCGCCGCTAGCGCAAGGAGATCGCTGCGCACGTCCGCGGCGATTTGTTCTATCATCCAACCGACGCCATCCGGCCCGCCGGGATGAGCGTCCTTCACGCGGCCGGTGATCCGCACTTTGCCAGTCAGCGGACTGAGCCAGCCAATGGCGACATTCCCGTGCGGCGAAGGATGCACGAACAGCGAGCGCGCGGGCAACTTCGTCCACACGCTGATCACGTCTTTCGATCCGTTCACGAATACCGACGGCGTATCCCCGTTTCGCCAGATGTTCAGCCCCGCTTTTCCGGAGAAATCTCGAACTGCTTCCGGCAACGGCATCGGGCCGCTGCGGGTATCGAAGAACCACCAGACGTACTTGTTGCCGAACCTGTCTGCGTGGGGATTTCCCGCCAACAGATCATCCACAAGGTCGGCAGTCACATTCCAGCGGCGTTGCGAGTTGCCGATCTCGACGATTTCCCATTCCACCAGTGTCGAATCAGCCCCATGGCTTTTCAACGGTGTAACAGACAGTTGCAACAACTCACCTACTTTAGTCTCGATTTCGGCCGGCATTCTCTCGAAGTTCTGTTCCCCGCCATCGGCAATCTCCCCCGAAGCGAATAATCGTTGCGACTTGGCGAAGGATGTCTTCAAAGTCAGGGCACGTTTGGTCTGCGCGGTCTGATTGGCTTGGATGTCGACATCGAGTTTGGCAAGTCTGTCGTGGTACGACTTCGCGATGCGCTCCCATTCTTGCGGGGGCATCAACGGCACGAGGTCACGCGGCTGCTGTTTCGCCTCGCAACCCGGGAAAGCGAACTTCGTGCTATCCAAGATGCCGTACAGAGCGTAGTAATCCCGCGACGTGATCGCGTCGTACTTGTGGTCGTGGCAGCGGGCGCAGCCGAGTGTCAGACCGAGGAACACCTTGCCGAGGGTGTCGATGCCGTCCTCGTGAGTCAGGTGCATGGACTTGTCAATATCGTGGTCGAAGCGCCGGGCCAGTGCGAGGAAACCCGTGGCAATGATGCGCGAGGCATACTTCTCGGGCGGTCCCTCGGCGGCGAGGATGTCGCCGGCGAGCTGTTCGCGGAGGAACTCGTCGTAGGGCTTGTCGCAATTGAAGGCGTCGATCACCCAGTTGCGATAGCGCCACGCATGGGGCAGCGGGTGGTCGCTGTTCTCGCCTGCAGTGTCAGCGTAACGAACGAGGTCAAGCCAGTGACGGCCCCAGCGTTCGCCGTAATGCGGCGAAGCTAATAGTCGATCCACGACCTTTGCGAATGCATTCGGAGATTCGTCCTTCAGAAACGCATCGACTTCCGCCACCGTCGGCGGCAGACCGGTCAAGTCGTAGGTCGCCCGGCGCAGGAGCGTCCGCTTGTCGGCGGCAGGCGAGTGGGACAGCTCGTGGTCCGCAAGTTTCGAGGCGATGAATGCATCGACCGGGTGGGTGAACACATTCTTGGGAACGGTCGGGCGTTTTACCGGCTGAAATGCCCACCAGCTCTTTGCTTCTGCGAGCGTGGTGCCTCCGAGCCGGACCGGCTGGTCGTCACGAGGGTCGACGGCGCCGTCCCTCACCCACTTCGTCAGGATGGCGATTTCGCGGTTGGAGAGCTTGCCCTTGGGCGGCATTTGCAATTTCTGGTCGGCGTAACTCACCGCCTTGATGAGCAGGCTCTCGTCCGGCTTGCCGGGCCTGATGGCCGGCCCGCTCTCGCCACCCGTCTGCCAACCGGCTTTGGAGTCGAGTCGCAAGCCCGCCTTCTGTTTCTTCGGACCGTGGCAGGCAAGGCAGTGCTGCACCAAAAGCGGTCGCACCTGCTTTTCAAAATCCTCATCGGCGCGGACGAATGTCGATCCGAAGCCGAGGAGAAGTAGACACAAACAAGGTCTCATCGTTGCGGTCTCTTCGAAAGTATCAGCCGAATTGCAGTCCTGTGCTTCTGGCATTTTCCAATTGGCAACCGTGCCGGGTGATTTTCAAATCAAGATTTCCTTCACAATGTGACCCTGGACGCCGGTCGAATGATTCCGTGCGGCAAAATGACAATTGTTCGTTCATAAGCATACCAGCATTGTCGCAGCCGCTCCCGCAAGAAATTGTGTCGGATGGCAAAGAACACATTTCCGGGGGGTCGTCGCAAACCTCGGCCGTCCGCGACAGGGTACCTTGTACGATTGATCTCCGTTCTGGCACGGACCCAGCAGCCACGCTCCGATTCGCTTTGAACCGGATCGTTGGGGGCCTAATCGTCCTCATTCTAGAATTCCGTTTATTTGTTGCGTCCCGCTCCCGACGCTACTACTATCACGGTGGACCGTCCGCAACACTACTTTGTTTGGAGTGACCCACCGTGGATAAAGAAAACCTGTCACGTCGTGGATTTTTGCAACGCTCGCTTACGGGAATGGCCGCCGCTGGGCTGCCGCTCTGGTACGCCCGCGAGACCTTGGCCAGCGATGAAGAAGCGGCCAAGGCCCGCGCCAAAAAGATTGGGCCGAACGACCATATCCAGATTGGCGTCATCGGCTCCGGCGACCGCTTCAACGGCGGGTTGTTTTACGATGTCAAACGCCACAAGCCGTTCGTTATCGTTGCTTGCTGCGACGTGGACAAGAAGCACGTCGACCAGGTCGCGGACAAAGCGCAGAAGGAATACAAGAACGAGGTGGCCCGCTTCGGCGACTTCCGCGAACTCTGCGCGCGCAAGGACATCGACGCCGTCGTCGTGGCCACGCCGGACCACTGGCACGCCCTGGCTGCCATTGAGGCCATGAAGAACAAGAAGGACGTGTACTGCGAGAAGCCGCTCACGCTCACCATCAACGAAGGCAAGGCCATGCTCAAGGTGGCCCGGGCCAACGATATCGTCTTTCAAACGGGCAGCCAGCAGCGCTCCGACTCCCGCTTCCGCATGGCCTGCGAGCTGGTCCGCAATGGCCGGCTGGGCAAGATTCGCACCGTCGAAACGCGCATCGGCGAAAACCCCCAGGGTGGACCTTTCAAACAGGAAGAGCCGCCGGCGGAACTCAACTACGATTTCTGGCTCGGCCAGACACCGGTGGAACCCTATTGCAAGCAGCGCTGCCATTATGAATTCCGCTGGTGGCAAACTTACTCCGGCGGCAAGATGACCGATTGGGGCGCTCACCACAACGACATCGCCCAGTGGGGCCTCGGCATGGACGGCAACGGCCCGATTTCTGTCGAGGCGATGGGCTACCCGATCGAAACCCGGCCCTTCTGCTACAATCACCCGCGCAATTTCGAGATCTCCTACAAGTACGCCAACGGCGCCGAGGTCATCTGCATGGGCCGTGGCGAAAACGGCATCTTGTTCGTCGGTGAGCCGGAAGCGGGGACGGTAGACGCAAGAGGCAGAAAACGCCCCGGCAAAGACCGCTGGATCTTCGTGGACCGAGGCCACATTCGCGCCAGCGACGAGAAGCTGCTCAAGGAACCCCTGCCCCAGGACGCCACCCGGCTGTACGTCTCCAACGATCACATGGGGAACTGGTTGGACTGCCTGCGCAGCCGCAAGCGGCCAATCTGCGACGTAGAAGTCGGCCACCGCTCCGTAACGGTATGCCACCTGGGCAACATTGCTCTTAAACTCAAGCGCAAGCTGCACTGGGACCCCGCCACGCAGGAATTCGTCGGCGACACCGAGGCCAACAGCATGCTCAGCCGGGAGATGCGGTCGCCTTGGAAGCTTGAGGTTTAGGGCGCGGGATACGCTTGTCAGTTGAGGCGTGCTTGAAGCACATTTTGAGGAGGTGCGCGGGCGCCCACTCCCTTTGTGGTGGTGGCGTCTGCGCCCCACTCCTCGCTAGCGAATTCCGGCCTTGGCCGCCGCCTCCGGATCAATCTTTTCTAGGGCCTTCTCTGCTGCAATCCTGGTCATAGTTTCCAGCGGTGCTTGCCGAATTTGTTCGAGTATGGTTGCGACGACCGGCTCAGGTGGCTTGCCGTCGGGCGCCTGCACACGAATCCTTTTCAGGGCCTTTTCTGGCGCAATCCTGGTCCGGATTTCCGGCGGGCCGAGCTGATCTTGCTCGAGAATTGCCACAATGAATGGCACTGCGGGCTTGGCAGCGGGGCCTAACTTAGCCAGGGCCCCGAGTCCTCGCATAGGGTCTTTGCCGCGGAGGAGCTCGCCAACGAGGGGCAACCAGCCCACGTCCTTGGGGTCAAGCTGCGTGACGACCGACTCCGCAGCAATTTGATCGTTCAAGTCCGCGCCACGTAGTGCATCGCGCAGCACGGACAATCCCCGCTCCTTTCCGCCGTCGACTTTGAGTAATACCCTGGCTGCCCGCATCCGAACGAACGCCTCCTTGTCGTTCAGGGCCGCTATTAGCACCGGGAGCACTTCCTCATTCTTGTGCTGTGCTTCCCAAAGATGTTCACAGGCGGTTATGCGCTGGAACGTGCTCGCCTCTTTGAGGGCTCCTCGCACGACAGCCAAGGCAGCCTCGTCCGCGGGCTCGAAAGCCAGGAGGCCTGCAGCGGCAGTAAAACGTATCCTGGGGGATGGATCTTGAAGAGCATTCCGAATCGCAGGTATCGCTGGCTTGCCCTCGAAGCCGATGGATCCCAGGGACCCGCAAGCGATGGCACGATTCAGATCATTTTTCTCGCCGAGGGCCTCAATCAGGGCCGGTACGGCACTCTTGGCGCGGGGGCCGTACCGATACAAAGTAAGCAAGGCAAGGCGCCGGCGCACAGGGTTTGGGTCTTTCAGGGCTTTGCATAGCCCGGGGATTACAACACCAGTGGACATGTCGCAATGAAGCAACACGAGCATGGCACTTGAGCCAATCCTCTCATCCGCCAAAGTGTCGACGAGGGCGGCTACCCCTGCCGGAGAGATACGCCTGAGGCTGCCCAAGGCTAGGATTGCCGGGATGCCTATTTGCGTGTCCTTGTCCTTGAGCGCCTCGAACAGAGCTGGGACATCGCGATCGTCCTCGGGACCGATCTCTGCTAGCGCGTGGATCGCGAGTTTTCGAACTCCTTCGCTGCCCTCGCGCATAAGCTGGTTCAAAACAGGGATCGCCTGCTTCGCCATTGGACCAAACGTTCCCAAGGCGTCGAGGCTGAACATGCGAATTACGGAAGAATCACGCTTGAGCGCGCGGATCAACGCCGGCACCGCGGTAGCCGCTTCCCGGCGAATCCGTCCAAGAGCCTGCGCGGCCGCGGAGCATACCTCCTCGTCCTTGGCGTTGAGCGCTGCAATAAGGGCTGGGACAGCCGCCCGGGCGTCGGGACCAATGTCGCCCAGCTCCCAGGCGGCGAAGCAGCATGCTCCTTTTTCACCCTTGCGAACGAATTCCGCTAAGCCGGCTAGCGCGGCCTGATCGTGGCGTCTCAGACAGCAGCGCTGATAGAGGGCCGCAACGGCCCCCATACCAATCGCAGGACGCTCATCCGACACACATTTAGTCAGCGCGGGGACTGCTCCCGCGCCGATGCGTGCCAATGCATTGATCGCTGCCTTGGAGACTGGTTTCTTGTCCGCTAACGCCTCGATCAAGGCCGGAATCGCCGGTTCCGCCGCCGCCCCCATTTTGCCGAGCGCCTCAGCCGCTGCAGTACGCCCCTCGGCGTCGCTATTCCGTAGATCACTGATGTATTCCTTGAGAAGCTTTTGCTCGGCGCTTGAGAGGGGCTTGGCCAGTTCGTCCGCGGATTGGCGGCTTGAGGGGCAGGGCTTCCAAGGTGCGCAGCTGTCTCGTTAAACTATTGCCTTCCAGGATTTACGAAGAGTCCTTTGGGAGGCGACACGGATGTTACCCAGTGTTTTCCAGACGTTTGTCGAACGAAGCCCGATTTGCGTCATGG
>DATGZX010000011.1:0-34963 GCA_035296965.1 Gemmataceae bacterium | reverse complement strand
GGGTGAGGGGCCCTAGCCCGGGATGGTTCTTCCCCCTCACCCCCCACCCCTCACCGCCGAAGCGGGGGAGAGGGGAGAGTCCAAACAAGTCGAACAGATCCGGCAAGAGCTGCGAGCGCTCGGCAACGGCGATGTGCACCGGCGGCAGCAGGCTGAGAGAACGCGGCTCCGATGCTCGCGTCAGGACCACAACGCTACCGGTCTCGGCGATCAGGTAATCGACGCCGGAGATACCCAGGTCCGCTGCAAAGAGAATCTCCCGGTTTTGCCCAGCGGGGAGAGCATCTGTTAGACAGACTTCGCGACCCTCGCTTCGTAAGCGTTCCGACAGGGCCAGTTTGTCGACGAAGTTGCCCCTGCCAAGCAAGATCTTGCGTGCCCCAGCCGCTTGCACCAATCCAAGGACGCAAGAGACAGCAGTCTCGGTATCCGACACCAGGTGGGTCTGGCCACCCGCCGCCGCGAACGTGTCTTTGAAGCAGGCCACAGGATCGGTGCCGGCTCCCTGGTAACCGGCGCTGCCCCGTGGCTCCAGCGGACCGGCATGGCCGGCGCGGTTGCCCGCGGCCACCGCCTCCCGGACGCGTCCCAGAAAAGCATCACGCGCGGAGTTCATTACAAGTCCCGCCAACGTTGCCGGAATGATTGCCTGGCCGGCGCGGGAAAGTCGCGCGTCGCGGTCCAGCCTGCGCCGGGGCCGGGCAAGCGCTGCAACCAACCCTCGCGAGCCATTGGCCGCAGGAACAGCCGGGCCAGTGCGAGAGCCAACCGGTAAAGCCTCGGCCGGCGAAACACGTGATACCACGTGCGATAGGCCAGCTTCTCCAGGCGGTTCGGTTTGCCCTGGTGCTGAAGCTCGCGCAGGCCGACGAGCATGTGTGGGATGTTGATGCGCACGGGGCAGGCCGTCTGGCAAGCGCCACACAGCGAGGAAGCATGCGGCAAATGCGGGTTCGCGCTCACGCTATCGTAGAGCGGCGTCAGGATGCTGCCGATCGGTCCGGAATAAACGCCGCCGTAGGCATGACCGCCGATGCGGCGATAGACCGGGCAAGCGTTGAGGCAAGCGCCGCAGCGAATGCACTGCAAGCTCTCGCGAAAAGGCGTCGCCAGAATCCTGGACCGGCCGTTGTCCAGAATGACCAGGTGAAACTCTTCCGGGCCATCGAGCTCACCCGGCCGGCGCGGACCGGTAATCAGGGTCGTGTAAACCGAAAGCGTTTGCCCCGTGGCCGCGCGCGCCAGCAGCTTGAGGAATACCGGCAGGTCCGCCAGACGCGGAATCACTTTTTCCATGCCCATCAGGGCGACGTGCACGCGCGCGCAGGTCGTGGTCAAGCGCCCATTGCCCTCGTTGGTTACCAGGGCAATGGTTCCCGTTTCCGCGACCGCGAAGTTCACCCCGGTGATGCCCAGGTCGGCCTGGTAAAACTTCTCACGCAAGAGCCGGCGGCCTGTGCACGCCAGGCTCGCGGGATCATCCGCTAGCTGCTCCCCAGCGCGCCGCGAAAGGATCCGGCCAATGCTCTGGCGGGTGTGATGGACAGCCGGTGCCACGAGATGGGACGGCCGTTCGCCCGCGAGCTGAATGATAAACTCACCGAAATCTGTTTCCGTGACTTCGATGCCGGCTGCCTCCAGGGCAGGGTTGAGGTGGATTTCCTCGGAGGTCATCGACTTGGATTTGACGGCCCGGCGGCAGTTAGCTTTCCGAGCGATCTCGACAACAATCTGCCGGGCCTCCTCCGCATTGGCAGCCCAGTGCACGTGACCGCCGACCCGTTGGATCGACGCCTCGAGCTGCTCAAGGTACTGGTCCAGGTGAGACAGCGCGTGCTCCTTGATCCGTTTGGCATGATCGCGCAGTTCAGCGCTGCCAGGGAGGGCCGCATACCCCCGGCGATTCGCGGCGAGAAGCGTCTCGGTAAGCCCGGCCATGGCCTTTTGTAACTGGGGATCATGGAGAGCGTGATCGACGGCTTCGACGAAGGCGTGATGCTCGTGAGCTGCGAAGACATTCATAGAGGGATCTTATCGAAGCATTGAACGATGTCATGCCGGCTCCTGGTTTGCTCGGTTGGCAGGGAGTGTCTACACTAGTAACGATTGGAGAGGGAAGAAAGCCGAGTGCAATCGATTTGCACGATCATGGGTATGCCGATGGCCGGGCGACAAAGATCCAAGAGGGACTTACGCCGGGAAAGAACGCCTCCGCTTTTTCCTACCGTGCTGGGTCCGTTTGAAATCGTCCACGCAGATGCATTCGACTGGCTTGCCCAGGCACAGCCCTGCTCCATCCATGCCGTGGTGACCGATCCGCCTTATGGTCTCATTGAATTTAGTCCGCGTGAACTGCAAAAAATGCGGAATGGTCACGGGGGAGTTTGGCGGATACCGCCTTCGTTCGACGGTTGCCAACGCAGCCCGCTGCCCCGCTTTACTGTATTGACCGAAAAACATCGGCTGGAATTGCGCGCGTTCTTCAAACTCTTGGCCGAGCGGCTGCTTCCAATCCTCGTCCCTGGCGCACACGTCTTCATCGCGACCAATCCGCTGGTCTCGCACTACGTCTACGACCCGTTTCTGGAAGCAGGCTTCGAGAAGCGCGGCGAGATCATCCGCCTGGTTTACACACTGCGCGGCGGCGATCGACCCAAGAACGCCCACGAAGAGTTTCCCGAGGTTTCGGTGATGCCGAAGTCGTGTTGGGAGCCATGGGGCCTTTTCCGCAAACCGTGCGAAGGCCGCGTCCAGGACAACCTGCGCAAATGGAAGACCGGTGGATTGCGGCGCATTTCCGCAACCGAGCCCTTCAAGGACCTGATCGCATCAGCGCCGGCCCGCGGGTTTGAACGGGTGGCCGCACCGCATCCCTCGCTGAAACCTCAACATTTCCTCCGGCAGCTTGTGCGGGCATCCCTTCCCCTTCAAGAGGGGATTATTCTGGATCCCTTCATGGGTTCGGGCTCGACCATCGCCGCCGCTGCTGCTTCGGGCTTACAAAGCGTCGGTATCGAACTCAATGATGATTATTTCCATCTCGCGACCAAGGCCATCCCCATTCTAGCTGAATGCGAACCCGAGGAGCTTGCCCGACTTGGCGCGAAAAAATGACTTTGACACTTCCGTTCCCTTGCCACCGGTTCCTTGATAAATCGGATTGGAAGTACGAAAAGAGTTCCGCAGGTGGAGCGGGTGGGGGAAGGACGCACACATTCGGCGTGAAAAATCCAGCCTCCAAGCTGCGCGGCAAGGCTGTTTATCAAAGGCATGATGTCATCATCGTCGACGGCAAACCGGTCCCTCGGAATGGCAACGACGATTGACTGCGGCCCGAATTCGCCCAACGCATTTCTCAGCCGGCTTTCTGATACCTGGGCAGCCAAGCCGGTAATTCCACGAGAAAGTTGCCGCCCAGAATAAGCCCGCCCCCCAGGATCAGCCGCAACGTGATCGCATCATATCCCCAAGCGACCGAAAAGGTGGCGGCAAAGAGCGGCTCGATCAAGTACACCAGGGCCGCCCGACTGGCCGGCACGCGAGGCTGATAGGTTGTCATCCAGTGATACGCGAGGACCGTGCACAGTAGAGTCAACAAGGCCACGTCCAGCAGAAGTCCCGGAGTCTGCAGGACCGCTCCCAGCCAGCTCATCCAGGGGCCCAGCACCTCTTCTTTCTGCGCCCAAAGGGGGGCCAGAACCAGGGCTGGCAGCCCGGTCATGCCGACGAACCCCACGGTCAAATGGGAAGACTCGACGCGCCGTCCAAGTCGGTCGAGCAGCAGAATCACTAGGGCGAACATCACGGAACAGAGCAGCGAAAGGCCCTCGCCCATGCCCAGAACCAGGGGGCCGCTGGTATCGATCTCGAGCACGCCTGCGCCGGCAATGCCGACGCAGATCCCTACCAAGGTGGCCGGCGCGACGGAGATCCGGAAACAAACCAGTGCCAGCAAAGGGACCCAGGCGCTGGCCAGGCTGGTGAAGAATCCCGACAGCGTAGGCGTCGTGGTAGCGAGCCCGAGGATCTGGAAGAAACAGCCCAGGAAATTGATACTGCCAAGAAACGAACCGATCAGGAGGGCGCGCCGGTCGGCCAGCACAAACAAGTGCGGCTTGAAGATCGCGAGCACGACCAGCGCGGGGACCGTCCGAATGGCAAGCAAGGTCAAACTGGAAAGGATCGCTCCCCCCGGGCAGTCCACGGTGTTCACCTGCCAGTACTTTGTCAGGGGAAAGGACAGGCCCCAGAAGCACGTTGCGGCAATCAACATCATCAATGCGTGACGCGGTGAACCCCAGAAGAGAGGTGGCGATGCCTTGTTATTGATCGCGGTCTGAGGCTCGGAGGAGAACATGGCTAATCCTTCCGCTTCGTCGAAAGAGGCGCCCTCTTTCTGTCTATGAAAACGGTTCGTCTTGCGCTTCGCATAAATCCCGGGCGAATTGCCTGGAGTTCTGTCCGCTACCCCTGGTTCCCTGACGCGTGTCAAATATAATGGGCGCATGTATAGATCGTATTCTGCGCTGGCGCCTCAATGGAACCGCCCGGCGGGAAGGAAGTCCGTCCGATTGTTGAAATTGTTGCCGAACGATTCTACCCGCGATTTAAGCTCCACCATGGCTACAGGGCAGGTCCCAGTTCTTCTCTGCACGAAACCAGCCCGGATCAGGAGCTTCAGCAAGATCATCGAGGACGACGCTGGGACATCGGGCATGGTGCTCGACCAAATCAGGGTGTTGGTCCGGAACGAACCGCAGGAACGGGACTTGGACTCCTGCCACGCCGCCGAGGATTTCCTCAAGTTGTATCGCTAGATCGGCAAGCCGAGCTTGGCCGACAGCGTGAGGTCAGCAGCCAAGAGCGTCCGAAAACAGTGGTCAAAGCAAGCGCTGACATTAGCGTCCAAGCGGTCCTTTCGATTGACAACCCACTGGTTGTTACTTATAGTCTACAGGGGCCGAGCGTGGATGTGTACATGACCAAGAATGGCGAACCAATGGCGAAGAAGGCCGGGACGAATGGGGATGGTTTCAGCGTCTTTCGGAAGATGGACAGTGTCCCCGCTGTGGCAGTGCATGGACAGGTGTTTACGCGGGCGCACATCGTTGAGTTCATCCTCGATCTGGCTGGCTATACCGCTGACAAGCCACTCCGAAACACGATGCTTCTTGAACCCGGCTCCGGGAGTGGGGCATTTATGGTCGCGGCTGCGAAAAGACTCCTCGCCACCAGACCAGCGGATGTCTCGTTGAAGTCGCTCGCGCCATGCTTATTAGGGGTTGAGAAAAGCGCCGAGTTGGTTGAACGGACCAGAAGCTCTCTGGTCGAGGTTCTGCTTGCCAATGGGGTGAACAGAGCGACGGCCATCGACCTCGCAGGAGCGTGGGTCGTTTGTGGTGATTTCCTTGCGATGAGGACTGAAAGGCGATTCGATTTTGTCGTCGGCAATCCGCCCTATGTGCGACAAGAGGCCATCCCGAAGGAGCTTGTAGATGAGTACCGAAACAGATTCTCGTGTTTCTACGACCGGGCCGACCTGTACGTCGCGTTCTTCGAGCGCGGCTTGGAAATGATGTCCGAGCGAGGCACTCTGGCCTTCATCTGCCCGAATCGGTTTACCAAGAACAACTACGGTCGCAAGCTCCGAAAACGGATCGCCGAGGACTTCAAGCTGACGCATGTCGTGGACTTGCCCGACGGATCGCCCTTCGAGCCCGAGGTTCTCTCGTATCCCGGCATCTACGTTGTCCAAAGGGGAACAACCGAATCCGTCAACCATGTGCTCATGCGGGATGGGGCTCCTGAAGAGTGCGAGCAAGCACGACGGGCGTTGGCGCAGGAAGAGGTCGGCGTACAAGGGAACGTCGTGTATCATCGCTACGCGTCATGGTTTTCCGGAGAGACGAAATGGGCCACCCACTCCCCGGACCATCTTCGATTGTTACGTCGGCTGGAGGCCGCAGGGATTCCGCTGGGTCATGAGGGGTCCGGGTGCAGACTGGGCATCGGAGTTGCCACCGGTGCGGACGACATTTACATCGTGCCTAAAGACCAGATCGACATCGAGCAGGAATTGCTGCTGCCACTGGTGACGACCAAAGACATCGTGTCAGGGGAGGTCCGGTGGAAGGGCAAGTTTTTAGTGAACCCGTTTGTCCCTGACAACTCCGGTCGGCTGATCGACCTGAGCAAGTTCCCGAAAGCTCGGCGGTATTTCGAGTCGCACCGGGACCGCCTCCTCAGCCGCAGCGTCGGCAAGCGGAACCCGACCGGATGGTATAGGACCATCGACCGTATTTACCACCGGCTGACCGCTACCCCAATGATCCTTATCCCCGATATCAAGGTCGACAACCAGACCATCGCCTTGAAGGAAGGTAAGTATTACCCGCACCACAACCTGTACTTCGTGACCTCCGATTACTGGGACTTGCGCGTGTTGCAGGCGATCCTGCGTTCGGACATCGCTCGCTTTTTCGTTTTCATGTACGGCGTCAAGATGCGGCTGGGCTACTACCGCTTCCAAGCTCAATACTTGAGACGCATTTGCTTGCCACCGAGAATTGGCGTGTCCGACTCCTTGGTCGAAGACGTGGCGGCGGCAGCGGCAGACGGCGATGCAGAAAAACTGCGTCAGTCGATAGCCGAGATGTACGGACTGTCTCACCGGGACTCGATCCTGCTCGGCTCATTTGATGAAGCCACGGAGTCGAGCGGTGGTGATCAGGCGTGACAGGAAAGTGCGTGGATCGAGCCGTTCGTCCACTTCCGAGATGGTGATGTCCCAAAGCTCCGTGCCGCCCCTATCCTTCTTGGTACGCTTGATCCGGGCCGGTGTCAACGCGATGGCGTCGTAATGAATGCCACCCTGCTCAGCAGGTTCGGCGACGGTGAGGTCCAGGAGCGACTGCTCGGCCTTTCGGGTGGTGTCCTGCCGTTCCCTTTTTTGTCTGTTGGATTTCTTCCGGTAGCGATCAACGTTGGACAGGTCGAAGAAGTCCCCACCCTCTTGTATCAGTTCAAGGTAGGGTGCGAATCCTTTGGCCCCTGTGGTTCTCAAAGAAACACCCTGTTCGGCCTGACCATCCGCCACCTTGCCCTTGAGGATGAAGAAGAAAAAACCGAACACCGCGTTCGACCTGTACAGCCGCAAAACGGCTGAGTCGCCGAGCGCTTCTTCAATGCGGTTCGTCAGGTTCCGGTAGGCATTCTGCATACTCTTGACGGAGATGAGGATCAGAGGTTCGCCCGTCAGCGGCCAGCAAACGTCGAAACTCTTGCTCCGATGTTCTCGAAAGCGGACTGTACGCGGTCCTACCTCTGTCTCGGGGACGCCGAGTGCAGCGGCCAACTTCTCACGCCAGAATCGCTCGAAAACGGCGATGTGGCTCGATGCGGTTGTCCCGAGGTTGCGGTCCCTGATCGGCTCTTGGAGGGTGCGGCCAGAACCGACGTGCACGTTGCGCATGGCGGTGTAGTATGTCTTCCAGTATTCTCCGCACGCGAGGAGCAGAGCGGGTGTGAGGTCGGCGAATCTCGGACTCATGGCAGCGACTCACCCCGCAGCGGCATTGGTTGTCAGACCCCCTGCACGAGTTCAGCGAGGGTGATCCCCAGTGCGTTTGCAATACTCTCGATGTTGCGAAGCGCTACATTTCGCTTCCCTCGCTCGATCCCGCTGATGTAGGTGCGGTCCAACTTGCACTTGTCGGCGAAAGCCTCTTGGGACAGGCCCAGAGCGGTTCGCCTTTGTCGAACCCGTTGGCCGAACCGCAGCAGCACATCCGTCTTCTCGTCCATCCCGGGAAGGATATCTTGAACTTGGACGATAAGTCCACGGACTATGAGTCACTGGCTTCTCATCTTAGGGAAGGCGAACAACCGCCCTCTCGGGTCGAAGGTACTGGATGAGGAGAGGCACAAGCATCTTAAAAAGTTTTCGGCTGTTGTTGGCGTCAGACCCGGCCTAACCGTGAGCGAAAGAGTACGGGGAAGGTGGTTCAGCCGTGGGTCTCAAGGAACCTTGATTTCAGGCAAGAAACGCGTTCGCCCAAGAACTTGCCCAGAAAACCCGGCTTTTGGGCTAAGCCGCCGGGCCCCCACCGAGTAGTTACAATCCAGCCCCTCTTAATTATCCAATTAGCAATGCTACGATCTGCATAACACTGCGTTCAGAAGTTCGCTAAGGTCGGCTACCCCGGCCGCGTCGCGATGAAGAAAATGCGCCGGAAAGGGAATAAGGTAGAGCCTTGTCCGCTCGCCGGGTAGGCGGCAAGGTAGCGCGCGCCGAGATCTCGCAAGAAGTCGGCCGACTGCTGACTGTCCAGCCGCGAAAGCAACGGTCTGAGGGCTGTGCCTTTCATCCATTCCAAAACGGGGTTGGCACCTTGCAGGACATGGATGTACGTCGTGTCCCAGGCGTCAACAGTCAGACCGTGGCCGAGCAGTCGTTCCACGTACCAGGTCAACGGCTTGACCGCGGCCGCCTCTAGCCCGGCGCCATCCAGCAAGCCCTTCCAGCGCGGTTGCTGCGCCGTCTCCTTGATGAGCTGATGGGCCGGCGAGGCAAAATGGTTGGGCACTTGCACGGCGAGCGTGCCCCCAGGGGCTAGCATCCCGACCAGGGCATCCAGCACCTTATCGTGCTCTGGCACCCACTGCAGAGCGGCATTCGAGAAGATCAGGTCAAGCGGACGATCGCTCTTCCAGGTGCCGATGTCAGCCTGCAAGAAGTACAGTCGATTCGGTAGCGCCCAGCGTGCCGCCTTGGCCAGCATCTCCGGAGAATTGTCCACGCCGACTATCTGCGCTCCTGGCCAACGCTCGGCCAGTGCACGAGTCAGCTCTCCTGGTCCGCAACCCAGGTCTGCCGCCTGAAGCACTTGGTCGTTGCGGACCTGGGCCAGCAAATCAAAGAACGGGCGGGACCGCTCTCCCGCAAATTGTGCATACTGCTTCGGGTCCCAGAGCATGGCGAATCCTCTCTCTCACCGCGGAAACGCTTCAGCCGAACGGGATTTCAGGTCTTCTCGAGGACCTCCGCCAGGTGCATCGGTCGAATGGCACAACCGCGGCGACGCAAACATCCCGCGATGTTCATCAAGCACCCGGCATCGGTAGCGACGATGACGTCGGCCCCGGTCTTCTCGATCAACGTAGCCTTGTCCTGGACCATGGCGCCGCTAATTCCGGGATAGCGCACCGAAAACGATCCGCCGAAGCCGCAACACTCGTCACTGCGCTCGAGAGGGACATATTCCAGGCCCTTCACCCGGCATAGAAGCCGCTCCGGCTCGGTCAGCAATCCTAGGCCGCGGAGATGGCAGGCCATGTGATAGGTTGCCTTGCACGGCAAGCGCGCGCCCACGTCTTCCACCTCGAGCACGTTCACGAGGAAATCGGAGATTTCATGCGTGCGCCGCGCCAGGTCCTCCGCCCGTTCGTGCCAGACGAGCTCGTCGTGAAACAGCTGAGGGTATTCCAGTTTCACCATGGCCGCGCACGACCCGGAGGGGGTGACGACCATCCTGTCATTCGCAAACGCGGTAATTGTGTGCTTCGCCAGCTCACGCGCCTCCGTGTGGTAGCCGCTGTTGAAGAAGGGCTGACCGCAACACGTCTGCTGCGCCGGAAAATCGACCTCTACTCCCAGGCGGCGCAACAGGCGTACCGTGGCGACGCCCACGTCGGGGAAGAGGGCATCGCCCAGGCAGGTCACCATCAAGGAAACTTTCGGCATCAGGTTTGGGAGTAGTTAGAGCAGCCGCCGGCTTTCGTGCTCCAGCCCGGCGCAGAGGAAACGCACAGTACGATCCGCCATGTGATTGAAATAGTCCCAGGAATGACCGCCCGCCCGCGTTGTCAAGTCTGCCTCGTGAGGGATCCCCAGGGCATTCAGTTTCTCGTGCAATCGATCGTTGCCGCGATACCAGCGTTCATCCTCCGGATCGATGCAAAAGAAGATATAGGGCGGGTAATGGGTGGGGTGTATGTGCAATAGCACCGTGTCCTGGCGGCACTGTTCCTTGCTGTCGTACATATCATCGAGAGGAGTTCCCTGGCCGTACAGTTCGTGATAGTCCACAGCGGAGGCGATGGCTGCCACTGCCGGGAACAGGTTCGGATGCCGGAACCCGAGTCGCAAAGCACCTTGTCCGCCCATGCTGATTCCTTGCACGCCGATGGCGCGCGGAGCAAGTCCCCAGCGCTCCCGAAAGAAGGGCAAAACGCTGCTCAAAAGAAAGGCTTCGGGGGAAATGCCGGCGTCGAACTCGCGGCAGAGGCGCTCGCCCCACCAGCAGCGGCCACCTTGCGGGCGGACGCAGGCCAGCTTCAGCTCGGCGAAGAGTCGTGTGAATTCGGACAAATCGGCGGCCGTCTCAGGACCGCCCCCGTGGAGGTGCAAGATGCCCAAGCGCGGACGGCCCGGCCCTGGCGGATCATAGATGTCTGCTTGCTTGCCGGCGATCTCGACGACGGTCCATGAACCATGCATGCAGCAATTATAATCAAAAGGCCGAAGAGCCAAAGAGCGCGTGCCAGCCTGAGCAAATATTATCCTTCCCCTAGTTCTTCCATTCGTGTTCAATAGGTTCTTCCATTTGAGCGGATTAAAAGAGGCGTTGGACGGCCTTTTCGACACGCTTTGAGCCATCACTGTCGAGCGTTCTCCCACATGGAAATCCTTCTTCCCGCTACGCGCATTCAAAAACGTGTCGGCGAGCTGGCTCGGCAGATCGCCGTCGATTTTCACAATCAGCCGGTCACCATTGTCGGCGTGCTGACGGGAAGTTTGATGTTCCTCGCAGACCTGGTTCGTCACCTCGACCTGCCGCTGCGCATCGGCTTGATCCAGGCGTCCAGCTACCGAGGCACGGCGACGACCCCCGGCGCTCTGCACGTGCAGCCGGAGCTGGCTCCCGACGTTCGCGGACGCCAGGTGTTGCTTCTAGACGATATCCTGGACACGGGACAAACGCTGAGCTACCTGATCGAGCATCTTTATGGCTTGGGCGCCAAGTCCGTTCGGGTAGCTGTGCTACTGCGCAAGAAGGGCCGGCAGCGCGTGCCTGTTCAGCCCGATTACTGCGGCTTTGATATTCCGGACGCGTTCGTGGTAGGCTACGGGCTCGATTTTAACGACGAATATCGCCACTTGCCCTATGTGGCGATCCTTCCGCAAGAGAAATGCTCCTGACAGTTGATCTGTTCTCGCCAATGCGGGCCAGTGGATTACAACCTGAATAACCTGTGCTGAAGATTCTTTTCCTGACTTCCACGCTGGAATTTTGCGGTCGCGCAAAGCAGCTAACGCTCCTGGCCTCGCGTCTGCCGCAAGCGCGTTTCGAATGCCGCGTCGCCTGCCTGGGAGAAGAAGGACCCGCCGCCGTGCCGCTCCGTGCCGCGGGCGTTGACCTGTGCGCGCTCGGCTGGCGCCGGCTTATCGATCCCAACCCATTGCTTCGATTGCGGGCTCTGGTCGATCAGCTCCGGCCCGATGTGATTCATGTTTGGGGGCTGGGTAGCCTGAAGGCGGCCGCGCTGCTTCTTCCTCGCCGCGGCGCACGGCTAATCTTCAGCGGCGAAATTCATCAGCCCAAGGGAGCTCTCCAAGGGCGATTCCTCCGCTTCCTTCTTGATCGGGTCGACCTGGTCGTCCCGGCAGCAATTGTGGGTGCAGCGAAATATCGCCAGATCGGACTGCCCAGCGAACGAATAGTTATGATCCCGCCCGGTGTCAATCCGGCTCCGGCCGGCGCGCAGGTGGGCAGGGATATTCGGCAGTCGCTAGGTCTTCCCGCGGAGGCGCGTCTGCTGATAGGCGTGGGGCCTCTGGAGCCCCGCAAAGGATTCCGCGATGCGATCTGGGGTTTCGATATTCTCCAATTCCTGCACGAGCACTTGCATCTGCTGCTGGTTGGCGAGGGCTCCGCGCGCGCTGCCCTGGAGCGGTTCGCCTGCACGGTGGGAACCCTGGAAAACGTTCATTTTGCCGGAGCGCAAGCCGACGTGCCCGCGCTGCTGGCCCAGGCGGAAGCCGTCTGGATTCCAAGCCAGACCGATGCGGGCTGGAACGTGGCACTTGAAGCCATGGCCGCGGCACGCCCTGTCGTGGCTTCCAATCTGCCTGGCCTTGCGGAAATCGTCATCGACGGCGCGACCGGGTACTTGGTTGCCCCGGGAGACAAGGTGGGGCTGGCGCGCAAAACGCGTCTGCTCCTCGATGAGCCGGAGCGCGCCCGCCAAATGGGCGAATCCGGTCGGCAGCGCGTGCTCGCTCATTATTCCGTGAACGATATGGTAAACCGGTTTGCCGAACTGTATGAAAGCTAGCTAAGGGACAGGGAAGCGGTGAAGTTCGAGAGAGTTTTCTCTGGGCGCGGTTGTTTTTTCTTCCCTCCGGCCCATCAAGACGCCAGAATGCTTGGTAGCCGCAGGCGGACAACGGCGTAGCCTGGGAGGAACCCACTGTGAAAGATGTGCTGACTTTGATTCTCGCCGGGGGCAAGGGTACGCGTCTCGATCCGTTGACACGGGACCGAGCCAAGCCGGCGGTGCCTTTTGGCGGCTTGTATCGCATTATCGATTTCACGCTCTCCAACTGCATCAACAGCAATTTGCGCCGGATCCTAGTGCTGACGCAGTACAAGGCCCGCAGTCTCGATCGGCATATCGCCTCCGGCTGGGGCTTTCTCAGCCGCCAGCTCGACGAATACATCGAGGTGCTGCCGCCCCAGCAGCGCATCGATGAGCATTGGTACAAGGGCACCGCCGACGCGATCTACCAGAATATCTACAGCATCGAAAAGGCCGACCCGCGTTATGTCTTGATCCTTGCCGGCGACCACATCTACAAGATGGATTACGGCGACATGATCCGGTCGCACATCGAACGCGGCGCGGATCTCACGATTGGCTGCATCCCCGCCCTCCTACGAGAGGGCTGCAATTTTGGGATCATGCAGGTGGATGCGCAGGATCGCGTGAAGGGGTTTCAGGAAAAACCGCGCGAGCCGATCCCGCTGCCCGACGACCCCAATCACTGCCTGGCATCGATGGGGATCTATGTCTTCACCGCTCGGCCGATGTACGAGATGCTCTGCCAGGACGCCACCCATGCCGAAAGCGACCACGATTTCGGCAAAAACATCATTCCCGGGATCATGAACTCCCATAAGGTTTACGTGTACCGCTTCCGGGACAAGAACCGCAAGGCGGTGCCCTATTGGCGCGACGTTGGCACGCTCGACGCCTACTACCAGGCCAACATGGATCTTGTCGAGATCGATCCGGTGTTGAACCTGTACGACCGGGAATGGCTGATCCGCACGAACCAGCCGCAATTGCCGCCGCCGAAATTCGTCTTTTGCGACGAGGGGCCGCGCGGACAGGTCCGCCGCGGCGAAGCGCACGACAGCATGGTCTCTGCCGGCTGCATCTTGAGCGGCGGCCACGTGCGCCGCAGCATTCTGTCGGCCAATGTGCGTGTCAACAGCTACGCGCTCGTGGAAAACTCCATCCTATTCGACGGCGTGGATGTCGGCCGGCACTGCAAGATCCGTCGGGCGATTATCGACAAGGACGTGCACATTCCACAGAATACCACTGTCGGCTACGACCTGGACCACGATAGGCAGCGCGGCTTCCAGCTCACCGAGCAAGGGGTCGTTGTCATTGCCAAGGCCGAGCTGCCCGAGTCGTTCGCGGCCGTGAACCGTTAGTGGCCCCGACCAGTGCAGAACAAGAGCATTCCGCATCATGCTTTCCTTCTCCTCCATGCCAGCCCAGGGCCCGTTGCCAACTCAGCGACGGCGCTCGCGTGGCTGGCTGTGGTTCTTCGGCATTCTGATCGTGTTGACGATCACATCGATCACCGTGCAGATCTCGTTCAATTTGTCCCAGCAGCTGACCCAGCAAAAGCTCGATGCCGCGCGCGCGCGCTGGCATGAAGCGGGACCGCGCGACTACGATCTGGAATACACCATTGAGAAAATCGGCAGTAAAGAAACGTTTCAGGTGCACCTGCGCGACGGCAAGGTTGTGGCGTCCACGCGCGACGGTCAACCCGAGGAGCCCAGGCTTTTCCGCTATCGGGACATGCTTTACCTCTTCACCATAATGGAAGATTTCCTAGAACATGACACGCAGCCTGGAATGCCGCGCACCTATGCAACGGCGACCTTCGATCAGGGGGATAGCCATCTGATCCACTATGTGCGCAGCGTGATGAGCACGCAAGAAAGACAGGAAATCAACGCCAAGCTGACGCGGGCTGAGAAGCGGTAGTTGCAGACGTGCCGGTCAGGCGCCGAGGCAGCTGCGCGGCTGAAGCCGATCGACCGCTTGTTCCCCGGCGAGGCCGAACTGGAGAAGACCGCGGATGTGCTTGCAGAAGCGGCCTTCGCCTTCCGCGCGAAAGACGGCGTCGGCACAGCTGCAATGCAAGCGCAGAGTTCCAGCCGCAGTTTGTTCCAGAACAATTTGGTAGATGAGTCGACCGCCCGTTACTTCCCAGATCGTGCGGCAGCCGGGAGCGTTGGCTTGTGGATTTCGATAGGTGAGCCGGTAGGAGTACGTCCTTTGCACGCGCTTCCTGTCCGGCCCTGGAAGAAGCGTGAGCAGTACTGGCGGTTGCGGACCCTGTACCTGGTCAGGCATTGCTTAGCCTCTGTCCCGATTGAAAGCTGGCGGTAGCGTCGGCAATCGCAGCTGAAGTGTACATGAGCCGACTTGTGCATGATAGCGAAGCGCCCGCAGGCGTCCCAGAGGAACGTCCTGCGCTATTTTCTCCGTGTTTTCCCGGAAGATTCACGAAATCTAAAAGAGGGTCTTGATTTCGCTTGATCATGGACTAGATCTTGTGTTACCATCCGCCCATTCCACTAGATCTTTGATTTTTCTTCACGACTGCTGTTATTTTTGCTGTTCTTTTGTCTAGCAATGTGCGAGAATAAAACATGGATGGTTTGCCGCGCCAAGGGGAGGGGTTAGCCGTGGGAATATTGCCGGATTGGCAGATCCAGCGGGACATCAAGATCGAGCCGTTCGCGACCGGTACGCCGCGCGCGGGTGTGATCTCGTACGGCCTGAGCAGCTATGGCTACGATGTCCGTGTCGGCCGGCATTTCAAGGTCTTTACCAACGCGCGCTGTGCCGTGGTCGATCCGAAGCATTTTGACCCGGCGTCTTTCGTGGACATGGACGGCGACTCTTGCCTGATTCCGCCGAACAGCTTTGCCCTGGCGGAGACCGTGGAATACCTGGAGATTCCGCGCGACGTCATTGCCATATGCGTCGGCAAATCGACCTACGCGCGTTGTGGGATCATCGTGAATGTGACGCCCCTTGAACCTGAATGGCGGGGCCGAATCACCATCGAAATCAGCAACACCACTCCTCTGCCGGCCAAGATCTACGCAGGAGAAGGCATCGCCCAGATCCTTTTTCTGCGCACGGATGCGCCATGCCGTACCAGCTATGCGGACAAGCAGGGGAAGTATCAGGACCAGCAAGGTCTGACTCTTCCATTCGTTCTCGGATCAGACCGTCATAAGTGACGCTCATTGCCGTTCGCGTCTGTAAACCGGCACGGAATCACGCCGGTGCGGATGTTTGTCGCTTGATGGGCAGTGCAAAGTAGTGATTCGTTAGCTATGAGAACGGATTTTCTTCATTGCTTCTCTGATGGTCTTGCCCCCCTCTCCCGGTACTCCGGGAGCGGGGTTGGGGGTGAGGGTATCGTCTCGAGTGATACTGGCAGAACGCCCTCACCCCTACCCCTCTCCCGGAGTACCGGGAGAGGGGAGAATGTGCCGGTCACCGCCGTTCCTCTCCCGGCAGTAGCGGGAGAGGGGAGAATGAGCCCGTGGCAAGGATGGGATAGGAACAGATTTTCTTAGGAAGAGGGTCGCTACTTCTCACGTAGGAGTCGTGATTGGTTCCGAGCGGATCCGGAGCCAAAGAAAGTTTACATGGAGGCTGGCCCCTGGCCGTCATGGGGCGAGGAACTTTTGCAATGCAAATCACTCGTCGTTATACCACCGCGGGGCATGACCCTTTTGGCTCCCTGACCTTCGTCGCCCGCAGCTCGCGCATCGTGAATCCGGACGGATCGGTTGTGTTTGAGATGAAGGACGTGCGCGTGCCGGATGGCTGGTCACAGGTCGCGGTGGATATCCTTGCGCAGAAATATTTTCGCAAGGCCGGCGTGCCGGCCCGCGTCGAGCCCATGCCGGAACCAGGGATGCCCGTTTGGCTGCAGCGCAGCCGGCCCGTCGACCCGAAGGACAACGGCGGCCAGGAAACCGACGCCCGCCAGGTTTTTCGTCGTCTGGCCGGCTGCTGGACCTATTGGGGCTGGAAAGGGGGCTACTTCTCGAGCGAGGCGGATGCCCGTGCGTTCTTCGATGAAACCTGCTACATGCTGGCTGCCCAGATGGCGGCGCCCAATAGTCCGCAGTGGTTCAACACGGGGTTGTACTGGGCTTATGGCATCGAAGGACCGCCGCAGGGACACTACCGCGTGGATCCACAAACGGGGCAGGTAGCGCGTTCGACCTCGGCCTACGAGTATCCCGCTCCGCACGCCTGTTTCATCCAGTCTGTCAAGGATGACCTGGTGAACGAGGGCGGCATCATGGACCTGTGGGTCCGCGAAGCCCGCATTTTCAAATACGGCTCCGGCACCGGCACCAACTTCTCGACCATCCGGGGCGAAGGGGAACCGCTCTCCGGCGGCGGCAAGTCGAGCGGTCTGATGAGTTTCCTGAAGATTGGCGATCGCGCGGCCGGCGCCATCAAGTCCGGCGGCACGACACGCCGTGCCGCCAAAATGGTCGTGCTCGATCTCGATCACCCCGACATCGAGGAATTCATCAATTGGAAGGTAGCGGAGGAGCAGAAGGTTGCCGATCTCGTCACCGGCTCCCGGTTGCTGAACCGGCATTTGAACGCCATCATGCAGGCCTGCCACCAGTGGTCCAAGGCGGAGGAGCAGTTCGACCGCAACCGCAACAAGGACCTGCGCCGGGCGATCAGTGAAGCGACGACGGCTCTTGTCCCGGCCAGCTACATCGAGCGCGTCATCCAGCTGGCGCGCCAGGGTTTCACCTCGCTGCGCGTCGATGAATACGACACCGACTGGAACTCCAAGGCCTACTACACGGTCTCCGGCCAGAACAGCAACAATTCGGTGCGCATCGACAACAGCTTCATGGATGCGGTGGTCAAGGACGCTCCCTGGCATCTGTACCGCCGCACCGAGAAGGAAAAGGCCAAGCACGAGAGCCGGGCGCCGCGGCCCTGGAAGTCCATGCAGGCCCGCGATCTTTGGGACCAAATCACATTTGCGGCCTGGTCGTGCGCAGATCCGGGCGTGCAATTTGATACGACCATCAATGAATGGCACACCTGCCCCGCGGACGGCCGCATCAACGCTTCCAACCCGTGCAGCGAGTACATGTTCCTCGACGATACGGCCTGCAACCTGGCATCGCTCAACTTGTTGAAGTTCTACGACGCCCGCACCGCCCGGTTCGACGTCGATGCCTTCCGCCATGCTTGCAAGCTGTGGACGCTGATCCTGGAGGTCTCCGTCTACATGGCGCAGTTCCCCAGCGTCGCCGTGGCGCAGAAGTCTTACGACTTCCGCACGCTGGGCCTGGGCTATGCGAACCTGGGATCCTTGCTGATGGTGCAGGGCATTCCGTACGATTCGCCGGAGGGCCGGGCCCAGTGCGGCGCGCTGACAGCGCTGATGCATGCGGCCGCCTATGGCACGTCGGCGGAAATTGCTGCCGAGCTCGAAACGTTCCCGCGCTTCGACGACAATCGCGACGCCATGCTGCGCGTGATTCGCAATCACCGGGCGGCCGCCTATAACGCTCCGCGCGAGGAATACGACGGCCTCACGATGTTGCCCGTCGGCATCGACAGACGGGTCTGTCCCGATTACCTCCTGCAGGCCGCGCGTCGCGAGTGCGACCGCATGGTCGAGCTGGGAGAGAAGCACGGCTACCGAAATGCGCAGGTCACGGTGATCGCGCCGACCGGCACGATCGGTCTGGTGATGGATTGCGACACCACCGGCGTCGAGCCCGACTTTGCGCTGGTGAAGTTCAAGAAACTGGCCGGCGGCGGCTACTTCAAGATCATCAACGCCTCTATCCCCCCTGCCCTGACGCGGCTAGGCTACACGAACCAGCAGATCGAGGAGATCGTTCGTCACTGCCGCGGGTCCGGCAGCCTGGAAGGCTGTCCGCATATCAGCAGCGCCCGGCTGAAAGCGCTCGGCTTCACCGACGAGATGCTGCGCCGCGTGGAATCCCAGCTGCCGGGCGCGTTTGAGATTTCCTTCGTCTTCAATCGCGCGACCCTGAGCGACGACTTCTGCCGCAAGAACCTGGGCCTGACGAATAAACAACTCGATGCGCCCGGTTTCGACCTACTGGCGGCACTCGGTCTTACGCGCGAACAGATTGCGGAGGCGAACGCCTATGTCTGCGGAACCATGACCATCGAAGGTGCGCCGCATCTGAAGCAGGAGCACTATGCGGTGTTCGACTGCGCCAACAAGTGCGGCAAGACAGGGCGGCGCTTCCTGTCCACGGAGGCGCATATCCGCATGATGGCCGCGGCTCAGCCGTTCGTCAGCGGCGCCATCTCGAAGACGATCAACATGCCGCACGAAGCCACCATCGAGGACGTCAAGCAGGCTTACCTCCTCAGCTGGCAGCTGATGCTCAAAGCCAATGCCCTGTACCGCGACGGCTCCAAGCTGAGTCAGCCGCTCAATTCGGTTTCCGATTCTCAAGAGCCGGCCGCGGAGGAAGCCGAGGCCGAACCGGTCCGCATTGCCGAGAAAATCGTGCACCGTTACATCGCCCGCCGCCGCCGGCTCCCCGACCGCCGCGCCGGCTATACGCAAAAGACCCGCATCGGCAATCACAAGATTTATCTGCGCACCGGCGAGTACGAAGATGGCGCACTGGGCGAGATCTTCCTCGACATGCACAAGGAAGGCGCCGCTTTCCGGAGCATGACGAATTGTTTCGCCATCGCGGTGTCGCTGGGCCTGCAGCACGGCGTACCGCTCGAAGAGTTCGTCGACGCCTTCCTCTTCACGCGTTTCGAGCCCAATGGCATCGTACAGGGCAACCCGCACATCAAGATGACGACGTCAATTATCGACTACATCTTCCGCGAGCTGGCGATCACTTACCTGGGCCGCCACGACCTGGCCCACGTCGAGCCCGAAGACCTGCGCGGCGACGCCATTCACAATGCGCTGGAAGACGATGAGGAATTCGATTCGGAAGAAGTCGTCACGGAACGGTTGGTCGAGCCTCAGCTGGCCACGCGTGCTTTTTCGGCGCCGCGCTCGGAGCATCTACATCCGCTGTCAGAAAACGGCAATGGCAACGGCCACGGCCACAAGCTTACGCTCAGCCGCCTGTCCGCAGCGAACGGCACCATGGATGAGAAAATCCGCCTGGCCCGGCTCAAGGGTTACGAAGGCGATCCCTGCGCCGAGTGCGGCCAATTGACGCTGGTGCGCAGCGGCGCCTGCTGCAAATGCGACACCTGTGGGGCGACCTCGGGATGCAGCTAAATCAAGACGCAGAATTCGGCAGCAAGGATGGATTGGGTGGCACGCTCCAAGCGGAGCGAGGGGCGTGCCACACCAATTTGCTCAATCATTTGCTGCCGATTCATTCTTGACGGGAGCGCGGCGAGCTATGATAAGAACTGGGTTGCAACCTCTGGGGGTAGCCCACGATGAAGCCAGGCGAGCCTTTTCGGAGGGAACCGGGAAAAGTCCTGCGCGTCAGCGTACTCGGGTACGAAAAAGTAGAATTACTGCGTCACGCCATCGACCAAATGAGGATTCGGGAGGTGAGCGAAGGCGAGGTCATTCGGACCCTGAGAAATCCGTCTTTCCCAGTGCAAGAGTCCCGCGAGGGAAGGAAGCTTGCTTGTTGGAACAAAACAGTGCGGTCTCAGATAAAGGTTGTCTACGAAGAGCTGCCAGACCGGATTCGCGTGATCACGGTAATAGCAAAAGTCAGGCGGTTAGTTGAGAGGAGGCGGAGGAAATGAAGATTGCAGCTGAAACAAGGACGCGGCGCGCGGCCTGGACCAAATCAAAATTACGGCCGGCGTTGAGAAATCTCCATTTCAATCTCGATACCGAGTTTGATAACGAGAGCGGCCACCTTTTGGCGGTCTACCTTCAGGTTCGTAAAGGCAGGGCCGCAGAGGTTCTTGAACTGACAGAGGGCATCGCATACGCAAACTACAATAGTGGCGGAAAACTACTCGGAATCGAGCTGCTTGGACCGTGCAAAATTCAAGTGCTGGATCAAATCAGTCGGAATGAGCCCAGAGTGATCAAAGAATTCTTGAAAAAGAATATCCCTGCGCAGATGGTCGGTTAGATGAGGAATCAGGCATCCTTGGCCGCACAGCGCTAGCGCAAGGAGCTTGGTCGGCCTGATCGAAAAGAGTTCGAGCTGAGACTCTACCGGCTGGTTTCTACGACCCGAGCGCCCCGCTTGCAGCCGCGTCTTAGCCTTGGTATACATGACATAGGTTGGTCATTTCCCGGCGCGTGGGAAGTGGGCTAGTTCATCCTGGGCAATGACCGCGCACCATGAGTATCAGCATCCGGCCGCTCAGCCCCAGCGTTCCCTCCGCGCAAGCATCCCCGGCCGAGTGTCCATCACGGAGTTGCACGATGTTATTTGGCAAGCCAGAAGCCGTCAGGTTTCTGACAGCGGTGGAGCGTCTCAAACGCCGACAACGCCGCAGAGAGCGTCAGACCCGGCTGGCCAAGCTACGCATTCGTCAGGTCCTTAGAAAAATGCGCGATTGTTAACGTTGGTTGTGTGTTGCGCACCTACCTTTTCCCAGCGGACGCGCTACCCGACGAGTTCTCAATCAGCTGCCGCCATCCCCGCCTCGCAGGTGCCCTGGCACAGGCCGGTCCGCCGGTGGTGATAGAGCTGGTCCACGATGCGCTCGTGCGATCCTTTCTCGTGGACCGGGCGGTTGACGTGCCACTGCCGGTCCGCGGGCAGCAAACTCTCATCCCCTGGCCAGGCCCGAAACGGGTTCCGCCCCAGGGCTGCGCTCAGCTTGTCGCTGCACATGCTCACATTGCCTGCGCGCGGCGGGATGGGGCCGGCCTCTGCCCGCGGGCAGCCTTTCAATAGAGCAGGATCATAGCCGCCGACGCGATTGACGATTTGTGCTATCTGGTAAAGTGTGATCGCGCGCGGGCCGCCCAGATGAAAGAGGCCGGCTTCCGAGCCTGCCAGGAAGTGCGCGAAGACGCGATTCAGCTCGTCCGTGTACGTGCAGGACCTGACTTCGTCGAAATAGAGCGTTGCGGGCCTGCCGTGGCGGAAACGGGATTCGATCCAGTCGATGGCGCCGGCATGGCGATTGAAACTGGGCCCCATGGGCAACGAGATCCGCAGGAGCGCAGCCGTCGGGTCTACTTCACGAATCACGGCCTCGCCCTGCGCCATCGATGCGCCATAGACCGTGACGGGATCGAGCGGATCGTCTTCGCGGTAGTTCCCGGCGCCTTTGCCCGAGAACACCAGGTCGGAGGAAAGGTGAACCAGACGGCTGCCGTGCACCCGTGCGTTGTCCGCAATTGCAGCCGCGCTGTCGACATTGAGCTGACGCGCCATGGCCGGGTCCAGCTCGCAGGACTTCAAAGCGCAATTGCCGATGCAATTGAGGACGGACCGGAAGCGATGCGTCTGAAACAAGGCGCCGAGCGCTGCCACATCTTCGATATCCAATGCAACGATGCCTTCTCCCCGGAGCCGCCAGGCGCGCCGCGGGCGCACGCCGATCACCTTCGCGGGATAGCGTTTCTGCAGATAGTGGAAGGCGTTGTACCCCGCCACGCCGGTGATGCCGGTGATGAGAAGCGGCAGGCGGGCATCCAGTTCAGCGCGGGAGGTGAGCGGTATCGCGTTCGCCAACGAGGTCATCTCATGGATTCATGGGAAATGAAGAGAAACATCAAGATGAAGGTTAGGAAAAGGATTATGAGCAGGAGTAAGAAAAGGATATTAACCGTCTCAATTGTGCCTCTTAATCCTCTTCCTAATCTTGCTCCTACTCTTCGTCCTCATCTTACTCTTCATCTTGCTCTCGCCTCGGCCCTTCTCAAGGGCCTGACTCAACCGCTATGAGTTTCAAGAATCAAGTAACGCTATACGGCGTGCGGTCAATACTGATACCAATAGGCCGTAGCCGCATTCGCCAGAATGCGGGGAAACTGTGTGAGATAGCCCGCATTCTGGCGAATGCGGCTACCGCGCTCGATGTTCACTCCGGGGCCGCTTGCTAGCACCCTATTTCACTCTACTTCCGCGACCATCGCCTCGGAAATGTTCACGTTCGAATAAACGTTTTGCACGTCGTCTTGATCGTCGAGCGCTTCCATGAGGCGGATGACTTTTCGGCCGGTATCGACTTCGACCTCGACTGGCGCCTTCGGCACCTGGCTGATTTCGGCCACGATCGCGGCCAGGCCGTTCTTCTGCAGGGCTTCCTGCACCTGCGCGAAGACGCTCGGGTCGCAGGTGATATCGAAAGTGCTACCGGAGCGCTTGAGGTCGTCCGCACCGGCATCGAGGGCGATGCCCATGAGCGTGTCTTCGTCGGTGGTTGACGCGTCGATGCTGAAGGTGCCCTTGCGTTCGAAGAGATAGCCGACGCAGCCCGCGCTGCCCATTTTTCCGCCGCTGCGCTCGAAGATCTTGCGGATCTCGCTGGCGGTGCGGTTGCGGTTGTCGGTAAGAATTTCCACGAGGATGGCCACGCCGCCGGGGCCATAACCTTCGTACAGGATTTCTTCAAAGACCAGCCCCTCCATCTCGCCGGTGCCGCGTTTGACGGCGCGCTCGATGTTGTCCTTGGGCATGCTGACGCCACGCGCCTTGTCGATGGCGTAGCGCAGCTTGAGATTGGTTTCGGGGTCGCCGCCGCCGTGCCGGGCGGCGATGATGATGGCACGGCTCAGCTTACTGAACAGCTTGCCGCGCTTGGCATCGATGGCACCTTTCTTGTGCTTGATCGTTGCCCAGTGAGAATGTCCAGACATAACTCCTCCGTCGCAGAGGTGAAGATGTTGCTTGGCAAGTCAACTCAATGGTCCTCGCCCGTGAAGGCCGTCCGAACAAGGCGGCGGGGTCGGGAGACCCGCGCCGAGCGCGGGAGCAAGGCTCAAGGATGTCGCTTTGGCGCCTCCAACAAGTGCAGTTTATGCTTCAGTTCTTTGTAATGATCATCGGCTTTGTGCAGCTTCTCTGTTTCGTAAAGAGTAACCGATTTCTGCCAGGCGGCGCGTGCCCGCTCCCGTTCTTCCATACGGAAATAGACGTCTCCCGCATGGTCCCAAACCGCTGGATCTTCTTCCCCTTCCATCAGCTGCAACGCTTTCTCCAGGATTGCGCTCGCTTCCTTCAGGCGGCCTCGACGGAACAAGACCCACGCCAGGCTATCCAGATACGTAGGGTTTTCGCTCGGGGCGATAGCGCCGACCCTTTGCTCATGGTCGAGTTCGAGTGCTTTGCGGATCATGCGTTCCGCTTCTTCGAGATTCTTGCCTTGATCCGCCCAGGAATAACCAAGGTTGTTGTTCGCGATGGCGTCGTTGGGGTCCGACTTCAGGATCAGCTGAAGTTGTTCCTCCGATCTGGGGATGTCGTGCATCGTTGAATATACATTGGAAAGCTCGAGGCGAAGCGCCCGCACGTCGGCCGGATCCTGCGTCTCCTTGAGCGCCGCCTGGCATTCCGCCAGCGCCTGCTGAAAATGCTCCGCGGCCGCAAGGGCGCCGATGTAATTCATGCGTGCCGAGCGCCGGTTGTCCTCGTTGGCCATTTCGAACGCCTTCTGGGCAGCCGCCACCGCTTCTTCGCCCCTGCCAAGAAGCCGCAGGGCCCGCGAGAGGAACTGGTAGAAAATCAAGTGATTGGTTGCCTGCGTGTGCTGCAGCCCTTGCTCGCACACCTCGACCACGTCCTCATACTTGTGTGCTTTCCAGAGGACATCGAGCAAGCCGAGATACACGGTGCTCTCTTGCTGGGGGTTGTTCGATTCTCTCTGGTGGCGCGGGTTGCCCAGCTGTCCCAGGCAAGTGCGGTAGAAGCGCTCCGCCCTATCGAGTTCGCGGGCGCGGTCGGCAAGCACAGCCATGAAGAAAAGCGTCTGGCCATACAGATTCTCGCCGTTCTTGATCTTTTGCTCAGCCGCGGGGAGAATATCCTTGGCCAAGCCCACATCGTCACGCAAGGCCGCCAACATTGCACGGGCCTTTGCGGCCGCCTGCTGCGCGCCCTTGGATTCCTTCCCCCTTTCCGTCGACCTGCCGATAGCGTCGTTGAAAAGGTCCAGGGCCTTCTCCAGGATGCCGTCCTTGCGATATAGACTGAACAGGCCGCGGTAAATGTCCTCATTCGGAGATTCATCGGCCAGCGCGGAGTAGATCCCTGCCGCCTCGGGAGAACGGCCCGCGCTGCTGTATTCCCTCGCCAGGAGAAGCCGCAGGGCGGTGTTGTGGACATCTCGTTCGGCGTATGTCTTCAATAGATCGAGCGTGTCGTCGCTGCGGTGCAATTCCTTGAGGATGCTGATGAGCAGTTCGTAGGCGTCGGTGCCGGGCGGCTGGCCCGCCAGGTAGCTTTCCAGTCGAACCAGTGCGCGATCCGGGCGCCCTTGCGCAAGCTCGACCTTGGCCATGTGGTAATTGAGATGAGCAGCCAGCTTAGGATGGCTCTTTCGCCCTTGGGCAAATAGCTCCAGAGCGCGCTCGTACTGTCGATCCTCGATGCAAATCTTGATCATGCGCTCGTAGGTATCCGTCGCTTGCTCTTGAAGCTCGGCACGGTTGTAGCCTTCGCGTTCGGGCAATGCCTCCGGGTCGTCGAGGATTTTGATAACCACGCCGAAAGCCGCGATGGCTTGCATGCAATCGTGTGTCTGCGCATACAGGGCACCCAGGTCGAAAGAGAGCTGCGCGCGGAGGTCTGGATGATCTGCCATGCTCAAGCAAGCGAGGGCACGCACCCAGGCGTTTTGCGCTTCCTTGAGTTTGTCCTCGTTTTTCAACTGCCGGCCATAGATCGCCCAGGACTCGAAGTCGCCAGGATCGAGTTCCAAGGACCTCCGGCACGACCGCAAGGCATCGTCCGTCCGGCTCAGCGCCAGGTAGACAGGCGTCAGGGATTTATGGATCGCGCTTGCTTCCGGATCCTGGGTGCGCGCTTCTTCCAGGAGACGCGCCGCATCGACGAGGCGGTCCTGGTGCATGCGCACCAGGGCCAGCCCATAGAGTTCAAGAGCTTCGCGGCGGGCGATTTCCTGTCGAGTCTGCGGCCGTAGCGGCACGTAAGAGGCCGCGTGGTCCGCCAGCACCGGCTGCTGTGCGCGCGCTTCCCCCGTGACGGGGGCAGCCAGCAGACAAAGCGCAATCCATAAGCGCCTGGAGATGCTCATGTTCCCGATTACCTCCGATCGAGGACTGCGCGGGCAGGCATTTTGAGAAATGGGTCTGAGCCGTTCATGTCAGGGAAGAATCCGCTCATGGGCAGGGGATTGCACCTCTGCAAGGGAGTGAGACCCTTTTTTCAACACGCCAGGCCGCCTCTGCTCCTGCGGCACGAGGGTGTGTTCCGGTTACACCACTACGGCCGTCCGGGATGGGATTGTACACCGAAAGATCAGGAATTGCCAAGCCAACCAAAGAAGGGCGTTGTCGCGGGCGCGAGCCGATTGTCTGGCTCGCGCCCGCAAGCTGGCAATACCGTGACTAGCGCGGTCTCGGCCGACTGCCGCGGTGCGCAATGGCTGGAGCTGGGTCTTCCTCGGAAGCTGGGCCGTTGAGCACAAGTGAGCGAACGGGGCATGTTGGATCGTTTTCCCACCCTGGGTCGTGGGCCAGGGCGCTGACCAGCTCGACGAACAACGCGCCGCGCGACTTGGGAACCAGGTGCTCGAGACTTGCCCGTAAGGCCTCGTTGTCCTCGAAGTCATCTTCGACGAGCCCGAGCCGGTTCAGGACTTGCAGGGAGGCGGCATCGAGCGGGATGGCGTGCCCGCCGAGCGATTGCTGAACGACCCAGGCGACCGCGTAGTCGTTCGCGGCCTGATACCGGCTGAGCTGCTTGGCAGCTTGCTTGAGTCCCTTCTTGTGAAGAGCCTCCAGATCGAAGGAGTAGGTCGTTTCGAAAACTTCCTGCAAGAAGTTGATCAGCCGGTTGGCCCGATTCTCCGGGTTGGACAAGCCGGCCAGGGCCTCCTCGATCTCGTGCGGCGAGCTGACGCGAACCTCATTCCAGTCGAAGAAACGCTCTTGCAGATTGCGAAACGCCCGATCGGCATGCTTCCGCGTGGCGTCCTCTCGACAGACCGCGTACACGAATTGCTCGAGCACCGGGCGGGATTCTGGATCCGTCGGGTCGTAGCGCTTCTTGAGCGTCGTCAAGATCTGGTTGATCACGCGCTGCTTGTTGGTTGTGGTGGGCATAGCCTATCCATCACTCCATTTCAAGGACTTGAGGGCAGGGGCACGAACCAAGTCGCCCGGGCGCTGAAGGGACCATTGCCCCTTCAGATTTTGCGACGTTGATGTCGGCTTGCTCCTCAATTTCACCTCAGGAATCCGCGGATCCCTCCTCCGCCGTTCCCTCAGCGGGACCCGCCCCGGCCCGGGATTGGGCCAAGGCCTCATTGATCAGGCGAGTTACTTCGATACTCTTCTTCACGCCCTCGTCGACCAGGAAGTGGACCACCGGCGTAAAGCGCGTCTTCAAGCGGCCCGCCAATTTCGATTGCACGAAGCCTGCCGCGTGCTGCAAGCCATACATGCAGAGCTTCTGCTCGGCAGCCGTCCCCATGATCGACACGTAAACCTTGGCATGCTGGAGGTCTCCGGATACCTCCGCCCGCGTTACGGTCACTCCCTTGACGCGCGGATCGCGCAGCTCGAACAAAATCGTTTCGCTCGCGACTTCGCGGACGACCTCGGCGACGCGCGCCAACCGGTACGGCTTCATGTCTGGAGCCCCTCGATCTCTGCGATGCTTCTACATCACCGTGCACAATTCCGCTGATCCTAGCCCGAAGCGTCAGCGAGAACCTCGCTAACGCTTCGGGCTAGGATCAGCCGATTTGCACATGGTCATTTAGATTTCCACTTGGTGATCCAGAAGCTCCGCAACCGGATGGCTTCGCAGCCCCTCGACAATTTCGTTGAAGGCCGCCCGGACGGCGCTCACTTCATTGGCTACCATCGCCACGCCGAGGACAGCCAGCTGACGCTGATCGTGAGCCTCGACCTCCGCCACCGAAACGTTAAACCTGTTCCGCAACCGATCCTGGATGCTGCGCACTACCTGGCGTTTGTCTTTCAGGCTCCTCGACTCGCGAATCAGGAGCCGGACACGGAGAGACCCGACAATCATTTCCCGAAGAAAGGAAAAAGGAGTGAAGAGAGAGGCGCCGATCCATCGCACCCCGGCCCTCGGTTTCCTTTTTTCTTCGTGACTCCTTCCTTACAAGGTGCGCAGGATTTGCTCCACGCGGTATGCCTCGATCACATCGTCGACTTTGATGTCGTCGTAACCGGCGACTTTCAGACCGCACTCGAACCCCTGCCGGACTTCGCGGACGTCGTCCTTGAAGCGTTTGAGCGATTCCAGGCCCACGGTGCGATCCGGCGGCGGATAAATGACGACTCCCTGCCGGATCAAGCGCACCTTGGCAGAGCGCTCGATCGTACCCTCGGTGACGAAGCAGCCGGCAATCGTGCCGACGCGGCTGATCTTGAATGTCTCGCGCACGATCGCCCGGCCCAGATGCACAACCTCTTCGCGCGGCTTGAGCTTGCCCTCAAGCGCGGACTTGATGTCGTCCGTCAGGTTGTAAATGATGTTGTACTCGCGGATCTGGATGCCTCGCTCCTCGGCGAGGGCCTTGGCGCGCCCGTCCGGGACGACATTGAAGCCGACGATGATCGTGTCTTCCGGCGACGTCAGTGCCAGTTGCACGTCGCTTTCCGTGATGCCACCCGTCGCGGCGTGCAGGACGCGGACGCGGACTTCTGCGTGCCGGAGCTTTTCGAGTTCCTTGCGAATGGCCTCGATCGAGCCGCGGAAGTCGGCCTTCAAGATCACCTTGAGTTCGGCGATCTTGTTCTCGCCGAGCGTTTCGAGCCGTACCGGCTCGCGTTTGATCAGCGTCGCCTCCTGGTACCTGGCTTTGCGCTTGTCGGCAATGGACCGAGCAACTGCCAGGTCGGTGACGACGATGAAAGGATCGTCGGCGTTGGGTACTTCGTCCAAGCCCGTGATGCGCACCGGGACCGTCGGCCCGGCCGACTCGATGGGCCGGCCGAGGTCGTCGTACATGACGCGGACGCGGCCATAGCTGGCCCCGCACACGATCACATCACCCCGGTGCAGCGTGCCGTCGCGCACGAGCAGGGTGGCGCGTACGCCCTCTTCGTCGCTCAACATTGCTTCCAGGCATGTCCCGTAGGCAGGTTTGTTCGGGTTGGCCTTCAATTCCTTCAGCTCGGCGAGGATCGATAGGTTTTCGAGCAAGAGATCGATCCCCTGCCCCTTCGTCGCACTTGTCTCGACGAAAGGAATGTCGCCGCCCATGTTGTCGGGCAGCAAACCGAGGCTGTAGAGCTGCTGGCGGGTGCGATTGAGGTTGGCGTTGGGCACGTCCACCTTGTTGATCGCGACCACGACGGGCACGCCGGCAGCCTTGGCGTGGTTGATGGCCTCCTCGGTCTGAGGCATGACTCCGTCGTCCGCAGCCACGACAATCACGGCGATATCGGTCACCTGAGCGCCGCGGGCACGCATCTTGGTAAAAGCCTCGTGGCC
Source organism: Gemmataceae bacterium (assembly GCA_035296965.1). Classification (GTDB taxonomy): domain Bacteria; phylum Planctomycetota; class Planctomycetia; order Gemmatales; family Gemmataceae; genus DATGZX01. Next base: position 6,041 of record DATGZX010000011.1, on the reverse strand, counting down.
CGGAGTGTCGAGGAATGTAATGGGCCGACCGTTATGCTGTACGCGCCACGCGCGGATGACCTGCGTAATGCCCCCCGCCTCCGTAGCCGCCACGTTACTCTCGCGAATCTTGTCCAGCAGAGTGGTCTTGCCGTGGTCGACATGGCCCATGATAGTGACAACGGGCGCTCGGAGAACCAGTTCGCTGGGGTCATCCACCTTCCGCATGGCGGCCAGCATCTGATCCTCCGCATCCAGCGGACGCTTGATTTCCAGATCGCAACCGGTCTCCAGGGCGATCGTCTCGGCCAGGTCCGACTCCAGGGTGGAGTTAATGTTGACGTTGGTCACGCCGTGACCTTGCAGGCGCAGCAACAGGTCGCCGGTCTTTATGCCGATAGCCTCGGAAAGAGAGCGAACGGTAATGGGCAAGTCGACGGGCACTCTCCCCTTGCGCGGCTGGGTAGGTGCGAGGTGTTTCTTGACCTTGTGAAGCCGCTTGGCGCGTTGCGGGCGATCCTCTTCGACCGTCGGTAGCATCGCTCGGGCTCCGAGCACATCCGCTTCGATGCGGTCCTTTCGCTGTTTGGCTCGTTCATTGCGCTGTTGATGACGCTTGTCGCGGCCCGTTACTTGGCCGGGGCGAACCTTGCCTTTCGCATCATCGTCGTCTTCCAGCTCCACTGGGGGCACGGTCAGATCGGTCTTGATATTCCTGTTGATCAGGTCTTCCGCCTTGACGCCGGGACCCTTTATCATTTCGGGCGTCAGCTTCATGAGCGGCTTCTGAGCGATCGGCTCCTGGGCTTTCTTTTCATCCTTGAGCGGCCGCTGCTTGAGAGGCGGGAGCTTGGCAACCCGGACAACAGCCTGCGGGCGCAGCACGCGGGCAGCGCGCGGCCTAGAGGTGCCTTCCGGGCGCGGTTGACTCAGATCGCGCATTTTGCTGCCGCCCAGCGACGCCGGCGTCTTGGTGGTCGCGTCAGGAGGCCGGCCGCCGCCCGATTCAGGCGGGATCTCGGGGACTTTGGCTGCTGGCGCTTGCGGTGCGGGAGCGATAGGCTCCACGTCCGGCGCCTTGGACGGCGCTTCCGGCACCTCGGTCGGCGGAACTTCGGGCGTGGTTGGGGCGGCAGGTTTGGCTGGGAGCTTCTGCGCGGCCGGCTTCAAGGGTTCTGGCTCACGCCGAGGGGCACGTGCCTGGTGCAACACCGGTACGGGGCTCATGACTTGCGGGATGACAGGAGTGGCCGATTTCGCCGGTGCAGCGCCAGATCCACCCCCAGCGCCGCTGCCGTGCTTCACCAGTTGCACAACGACGTCGCGCTGCTGAGGATCCAGACTGCTCAGCTGGTTCTTCACGTCAATACCGGCCTGCTTGCAAAGATCAATAAGATCTTTGCTGTCCAAGTTCAATTCCTTGGCCAGAGCATAGACGCGGATTTTCTCTTGCAAATGGAACTCCTGTACAGTCAATCTGCCGTGCCCCCCATTCAAGTCCCTGTGTTCAAAAATGGCGCTTTTTCATTCTAACCAGCTTACGTTTCTTGGGAAAGAGAATCCGTGCTCTCGGGAATCAGTCCTCCTTGTGTTCTTCCTCATTTTTCTGACCGGCCAAGCTGGGTGTCCCGTCCCTAAACACTTGTTCGGCATTGAGCGTTTCATCAGGTTTGGAGGCTGGCTCGGGGCCGAACAAGCTCTCCAGGGTTGGCTTGGCCTCGGCGTGCGTGGCGGCCGTATCCTGGGGAAAGAGATTCGCCGCTGTCGGAGCAGAGCTGGTGCGCGCAGCTGGCTCCTCGACGGGTCCTGCCTCGGCAGCTGCTTCTCGGGCAAGTCGGTTCTCCTCCTCCACGCGCTCGGAGCCTTCCTCGGCGAATGCGATCCACTCCTCGGCCTGTTCTTCCGTAACTCCACCTAGCTCAGCAAGTTGCGCAGGTTCAAGGAACGTCAGATCATCGTAGGACAGGAACCCTTCCTCGATGAATCCCTCAACCAGCTCCTCGCTAACCCCCGGGATCTGGCCGAACCAGTTCACCGCCTTTTCGATACCCTCGTTCAGCTCGTCGTGGGTCATGATCTCGATGTCCCAGCCAACCAGCTTGGATGCTAGGCGGACGTTCTGGCCTCTGCGGCCAATGGCGAGAGACAATTGGTCTTCCTTCACGAGGACGATGGCCCGCCCAAGCCGCGGATAGAGGAACACTTCCTCGATCTGTGCCGGTTGGAGAGCGTTGGGGATCATGACTTGGAGAGAGTCGTTCCAGCGAACGATGTCGATGCGTTCGCCGCCGAGTTCATCGACGATGTTCTTGATGCGGCTGCCGCGCACGCCGACGCATGCCCCCACGCAATCCACCTTCAGGTCGATACTGGAGACGGCGATCTTGCTGCGATAGCCTGCCTCGCGCGCCAGGGCCTTGATCTCGATCGTGCGGTCGGCAATCTCCGGGATTTCATTTTCGAAGAGACGGCGGACGAAGTCGGGATGGGTGCGCGAGAGAATGATTTTCACTCGATGGCCCACCTTCCGGACTTCCAGGACGACGGCCTTGACCCGTTCGCCGACGTGGTGGGTTTCCCCGGGGATCTGTTCGCCGCGAGGCAGGATCGACTCCGACTTGCCCAGCGTGATGGTGGCCGCGCCTCCTTCGAAACGCTGTACCGTGCCGTGCACCAGGTCCCCTTTCATCGCCGCATACTCGTCGAAGATGGCGTTGCACTCCGCTTCGCGGATCTTCTGGATCATCACCTGCTTGGCGCTCTGGGCTGCGATGCGTCCCAGCAACTCGGGCTCGATGACCGTCTCGCCCTTTTGAGCACGTATCTCACCGGATTCGCGGTTGATCGTGATGGCGATGTCTGCCTCGTCGCCGTAGTGTTTTTCGGTCGCCAGTTGCAGGGCCGCTTCGATTCCGTCAAAGATGACATCTTTGGGGATATTCTTTTCCCGGTGCATCAGGTCCACAATCCGCAACAAGTCGGCGCCGTTCATACGCTGAGATCCTCCTAGCAAGCGGCCGGTCTGCGGCTCATGCCAACCAGCACATGTCATAAAAACAAAAAAAGTGGGAACAAGTCCCACTTTGGATGCCTCCTCGGTGCGGCTGCGCGCCGCGCCAGGAGCGCACCGGCCCCGTTACCCGGTCAGCCGGCCTTTATCAAGATTCATGCCTGTGGAACCATCGAACAAATGGGCGCATTCCATGTGGAAGAATACCTCCACCATTTGTTTATGCTTCAATAAGCACCTGTCAACCAGCCTGGCCGTCACACGCAAACCGGCGCGCTCCAGCGTGACCAGGCTTGCGTGTCCCAGGGATTCTATCAACGCAACTTCCATGACCAAGGCTGCTCCACCCTGGCCGGGGTCCGAGAACCCAACATGCTCCGGCCGCAGCCCCACGGCGACAGGCCGACCCTCATAAGGAGTCCAGCCCAAAACCTTTCCAGGTGCGACCCGCACGGACCAATCCTCACTCGACAGTGAGAGTAGCTCGTCCGCCCCGGTCAACTTCCCTTCCAGGAAGTTCATCGCGGGCCAGCCGAAAAAGCCGGCTACGAAGCGGTTTTCGGGCCTCTCATATATTGTAAGAGGCTCGTCCACTTGCTGGACCACGCCTTCGTTGAGGACAACGATGCGGTCCGCCAGGGTCATCGCCTCTGCTTGGTCGTGCGTAACATAGATCATTGTCGCCCGAAGTCTGCGTTGGAGCAAGTGCAACTCGTGTCGTAACTCACTGCGCAGACGCCCGTCGAGATGGCTCAGCGGCTCATCCAACAAAAACACACCCGGCCGGCGTACAAGGGCTCGGCCAAGGGCAACGCGTTGTTGCTGCCCGCCGGATAACTCTGCCGGCCGCCGCTCGAGCACGTCAGTCAGGCCCAGGATCCGCGCGGTGCGCGCGATTCGTTGCGTCTCTTCTTGCTCTTCTGCCTGCAGCTGCGACCGTACCTTCGGAATCAGCCAGCCTAGCAGTCTCCGCCCGGCAGTCCCATGCCGATGCCTCATCATCAGGCCAAAAGCCAGGTTACGACGAACCGTCAGATGGGGATAGAGGGTGGATTTCTGAAACACCATGGCGACGTCCCGCTCGCGCGAGGGTAGCGCGTTTACCGCGCGGCTGCCAATGAAAATAGTGCCGCGCGTGGGCTCCTCCAGTCCCGCAATCATTCGCAACGTCGTGGTTTTGCCGCAGCCGGAAGGGCCAACCAGCACGAAAAATTCGCCGTCCTTGACCTCGGCTGTCAGGTTGCGCACCGCCTGCGTACCGTTTGGGTATATCTTGGTGATGTCGCGCAGTGCAATTTCCGCCATTCTCCGGGCCCTTCACGCGGCGCCATCCTGTCTTTGCCATTCAACTTACGAAGCCAACAGCGTTTTTAGCAACGCGCGCCGCGACAAAGGGACCAGGTCGGTAGTGGACCAGTCGATTGCTAATGCAACAAACCATCGGTACTGGGTGCCTTCGGTGTTGTTCGATATTGGGGCAACCAGGTTTAAGTTAGCGAAGGCTAGCTTGCGGCAGCTGCCCTTCTCGCTAAGGCGTATAATTCACAGCGACTTTTACCTTGACGCGCGTTAAGTTATAGTTCTCTATGGTTAACGCCACCCCACAAGATCTGCTTGGAATTGGGCTGTACACCCCGGCTGAGGCTGCGCTTTACGCGCGCGTCGCTACCGGAATGATGAATCGCTGGATATTTGGCGATATTCGCGGTGAAGCGGTCGTCCATCGTGAACTGGCAGGCAAAGAGGATAAGGTTGTCACTTTTCTCGACTTTGTGCAGGCGATGGCTGTTCGCGCGATTCGAGTCCAGCACAAGGTTTCACTTCAAAAAATTCGCCAAGCTTTGGATAGGGCTGAAAACGAATACGGAGTTCCCTACCCGTTCGCCCGCAAGCACACGACATTTCTTTTCCAGAGCGACATCATCATCAAGGTGGGTGAACAGGACGGGGAACCGGAGTACGTGCAGATAACCGGCAAGCATGCCAGAAACCGAATGCTCACAAAAGTGGTTGAGCTTTACATGCTCGATCTGAGCTTCGAGGGGACAGGCGGGCTGGCCAGCCTTTACCGGGCTTGGAATTGGAACGGCCACGACATCCTGATGAATCCGAAGGTTCGATTCGGGGAGCCAATTGTTGTCTCTTGCGGGTATACGGCGCAAGCCCTTTGGGATGCTTATTCGTCTGAGGGCAGCCTGGCATCGGCGGCCGAGGCATACGGCGTAAAAGCGGAAGAAGTGGAGGCAGCGTGCAGGTACTACGACCATCTAATCGGTAACTCCGCTGCGTGAGCTCGAATCTGAGGCTTTTGTTCGACGAGTGCCTCGGAAGACCGTTGATGCTAGCCCTCGGGGAAGTGCTGGCGGCTAGCGAACAGAAGCCAGAATTAGCCCATGTTCTGGATTTTCAAGGCCAAGGAATTCTTGACCAGGATTGGATTCCGCGCATCGCACAAGAGGGCTGGATAGTTATCACTGGCGACCGTGGAAAATCCGGTGGCCAGAAACTTCCCCTGCTATGCAGGAGGTTCTTTATAACCCACGTCTTGCTTAGCGCGGCAGTACATCGACAGAGAGGGTTTGAGAAGCAAAGGGCCATCTTGCACGTGTGGCCAGAGATAGCCTTGCTTCCCCAAATGCCAAAAGGCTCCGGGTTTTCGCTCAGGCTCAGTAGCGCCGGCACTGCCAAGCTCGTCAAAATCTACGATGGCGGACCCGCTGCCTCTCAATCACATCCATCTTCTTAATGAGACATCTCTTTCATCTCAGATTAGACGCTCTCCGTGCATCATGCCGGAGAGCGGCCCATCGGTCGACGGAGAGGCCCGTTATAGCCCAGCCGAAATAAGCGACATCCACGTATCCGCAATCTCTGGCGATCCCAGCCTCGATCGCGCCTTCGCATCGCATATTGTCAAAGGGCGCCTCAAAACCAGCCACCTGTGGGCGCCTCAAAACCAGCCAGTGTTTCGTTGCGTCTGAGCCACGTGTAAATCCTACGACAACAGAACTTATTCACCACAGCGCAAGAGTTCAAAGACTTGCCATCGGAG
>DATGZX010000010.1:0-125633 GCA_035296965.1 Gemmataceae bacterium | reverse complement strand
GGATGCGCTGCTCACGTTGTCGGCATCCGCGACAGACAAGAACATCCATGCATTCATGCTAGCAACGACAACGCCGTTCAGCTGCGCCAGTTGCAAGCAAACCCAACCTGGGACAGAGGGGGACGCGCTAACAAAATACGTTTCGCTTAACTCATCATCATTGACGGACATTGATGCCGTACACATGCCTATTGCCATAAAGCGTCAATAACATACTATGTTAATACTTCGCCTGGACTTCGCCCTCACCACAATCGAGGAGAAGAAAAGTGCCACGAGGACGACCACGGAAAGAATTCGAAGCAAGCCGCCAGAATGAAGGCGAAAGCATCAGCAAGATGGAAGGAGTTCGGCGAGCGCTTGCCAAACTGGGCATCGACGCTAAGCCGCTCGTAATCAAGGCATTCCTCAAGGAGCAGTTCGACATCGATATGGAACCGAACATGATCTCCAACTACAAAAGCACCTTGAAATCGACTGGCAAGAGCGCGATCATTCAGCAGCCGCGGGCAAATGTTGGCGGAGGCAAAGTGGGTGCGTTCAGTCTCGATGAGATTCAAGCGGTGAAGGAAGTGGCAGACCGCATTGGCGCTGACAAACTTCGGAAGCTAGCTGAAGTGCTGACAACATGAAGCAGTATCACGAAGCAGGCCCCTACTAAACGCGAACTGCTTTGGGATCTCGCTGTGCCCAGGGTGGAGAATGTGTCTCCTCAGGGGCGGAAGTGGAAGGCGATTCCAGAGAAGCATCCCAACCATACCCTCGATTCTCCGGCACGTCTCCTCCCTGTTGCGATCACCGTCGAATTGGACGAATCATCGCCACCGCTTTCCACCATCATGAACCCGAGACGGCCCGGGTGGCTTTCGATCCATTGGACTGTTTGCGGAACACCAGCAGATGGGCAAGGGCGCGGAGGAGTGCATCGTAGCGATCTTGGCCAATCCCATTGCCGGCACACGCTCATCCAGAAAATCTCTCCATGAGCTGATCGATGTTCTCCGCGCAACCGGACTGAAACCTTCCGTGTGCCGAAGGCCGGAGGAACTCAGTGACATCATTGCCCAGCAGGGAGACAACATCCGCTGCGTCATCGCCGCCGGCGGTGACGGCACTCTTCGCGAAGTCTTGAATCGCGTCGGCAATACCCCTGTCTCCATCTTCCCACTCGGCAACGAGAATCTGGTGGCGCGTCACTTCGGGCTCCGCAGATCCAGTCGCCAGATGACCGAGACCCTGCGCGCTGGGATCACCCGCCCTCTCGATCTGGGATTGTCCGATGGCCGGGTCTTCGCGCTCATGGTGGGAGTCGGCTTCGACGCGGAGGTAGTTCACAGCGTCCATCAGCACAGGAGGGGACACGTTAATAAGGTTACCTACGTACTGGCAATCAGAAGAGCCTGGCGCGGCTATCAGTTTCCCGAGATTGATGTTGAGATCCTGGAAACTGGGGAACGGCTCCGCGGCGCCATGGTCATGCTGTTCAATTTGCCGGCATATGGTTTGGGGCTGCCGGTAGCCGTACAGGCAGACCCTGCCGACGGCCGGCTCGACCTGTACGTGTTCCAGCGGCCCGGCCGATGGGAATTGGTCCGTTATCTCTGCGCAGTAATCCTTGGCATGCATCTAAGTTTGAAGGACGTACAGCGCCGGCAGATCCAGCGAGTCCGCTTATGGTCGAAGGACAAAGTGCCGATTCAAATCGATGGCGATCCGGCCGGCTATCTCCCTATGGAGGTCGAGGCGGTAGAGGGGCGGTGGAGGTTGATAGTTCCGCCCAACGAGGAGTAGCCGAATCAGGCTTTCGCGTCGTCCAGTTTCCAGCACTCCCCCATGCTCACAGAACTCGCGCTACGATTGTTGGCAGGGCAGCCCCGTCGCATCGCACAGAGTGTGGGCAATGTCCTGCATTTGGTCCTCGCTGCCGCCATGGTAGAGCGCCAGTTCTGGAAAGCCATGGTCGCGCGTCATGGCTACGTAATAGGTGGCCCGACTCATGCTCCACTTCCACCAAAGGATTCCGGGAATAACTCCCATGACACCCAACATCACCAGCATAATGATGTCCAGCACCTGGACGTTATGGGACCGCATGATTTTGATGCCTTCGTATTCCCACGGAACAACCTTCAGCGGCGCGCGTTCGAAGAAACAGACTCGCCAGGACTTCGAGAGCTGCACTTGGCCGCGTGTGTTGCGCTTGAGGTCGATGCGATCGAACGTCCCCAGCAAAAAGGCAAGGAGCACGCTAAACGTCAACCAGGGAACAATGAAGATGAAAGGCTCACCTTTCAGGAAAGCGGTGGCGAGCATTAGAGGCAAGATGATGGCCTGGCTGATAATGTAAATCGTCTTGCGCCGGCGCAGAGACATGTTCGATTCCCAGCACCGCTCAATCTTCTCGTAGACGCGCTTTGCTTTCTCTCCACTCTGGAGATCGAAGCCGCAGTGTACACAGAGCGCGGCATTTGCCGGCAGCTTTCCGCGGCATTCGGGGCAATGGATCTCCTGCGCGCCATCGCCAAACTGATACGGGCCTTCTTCGTCCTCCGCGGCAACCGGCGCGGGCACTTGAGGCGCCGCAACCGTTCTCACCGGTACGGGTGCCGTCGGTTTTGATCGTTTGGGCCTCTCATTCTGCGCGGTGCCACAGTTTGGGCACTGCCGCGAGCGCAAACGTACCAGCTCGCCGCAATGCGTGCACGTGATCACTCCGCCCTTCTTCTTGGAGGTCTTCGGAATCCCACGCGAGGTTGGACGGGAAGTGACTTGACCGCCAGGCGGCCTGGAAAAGGCAACATTCGTTGCCGTTTTCTCCGTCTCCTTTGGAACTGGTCCAGGGCGAGGCGTTAAGTCCTTTCCTTCCGGCGGGGGCGACAGCGACGTATCGCTGTCAGCGGGCGCCTTCTTGCGGTCCCCGCCTCGCACAGCAGCCGTCCCGACTTCGCAATAAACACCACAATCCGGACAGCGAATCTTGGGCCGCCGGAAGTCCTCCGGCAGCTGCAGGACCTTGCCGCAACTATTGCACGTAACCGAAACAGCCATGTTGTCACCAGCGACGGCCTTGGGGTCCGGAGTGAAATACGTGGGGCGAGCGTGCAGCCTCCTGCTATTTCGCTTCCTCTCCCGGCCTCAAGGTCACTTTACGGAAGTCGATGCGGCCGTGATCGCCCTGCAGCAGAATCGGGCCTGGAGCGCCTTCGTCGCTGTCGAGAGCGCCGCCCGTTATCCCCGGAATGGTCTGTCGATCGATAATTTGCTCGTCGTTGAAAACCACCGTGACCACGCGGCCAACCAACGTGATGTTCATGGTCTGCCATTCCCCAGGTTTCTTTGCGGCATTGATTCTCGGCGTCAGAAAACCGTAGACACCGCCGATCCTGTGTGATTCGGGCTCCTCGCCGTAGTTGTCCTCGATTTGCACCTCATAGCGCCCGCGCAGGTAGATGCCGCTGTTGCTTCCGCGCGGGTAACGGAATTCCGCGTGAAGCTGAAAGTCGTTCACATTGCGCTCGGTAACAAGATCGTTGCCTGGGACTGCGTTGATCAGCAGCCCGTCGCGAATGATCCAGCCGTTCTTGACATCCGTGGAGCGTGGCTTCCAACCGGTCAGGTCTTTGCCGTTGAACAGTTCGACCTCCTTCCCCCAGGTCGGGAGATTTGTCCGCAGCAGCGAAGGCGCGCGCCGGGCAGTCCAAGAGAGACGGCGGCCTCGTTCGTCCGTGGTCGTGCCATGGATCTCGTCGCCCTGGAGCACACCCTCGAAGTGCTGGTCATCTTTGCGATTCTCCCACTGCGGTGGCATCGAGAACCGGATTTGGCCGTCAAGGAACTCGACACGGGAAATAGGTCTGGCGCTGCCGAACCGGCCGACATAAGAGCCGACCAGCGTTTTGTATCCGGAAAGCTGCACCTCCAACCAGGATGGATAGGCCCCGTCTGCTCCTTGGACGGTCATATCCCAGCGCCCAATGACTCCGGGGGGCCTCTTATCTTCTGCCGCGGCGGCCGTGATTGTGGCAACTATGAGAAAAACCAGCGTAACGATTCGCATTCCAGAGATTGTTGGTGCGGACAAGTGCGACTCTCCCCGAGAGTGAGGATTGTGGCAGCACGAGCAAGGCCGGCATGTTCCCCTGACCTCAAGCTATCATCATTTGCCTGAAATGTGCAATTAAAAAGAGAAGGCGTTGTCCATGCGGACCAAGCGCCTTGCTTGGACGTGCGGGCCATCGAAGGGTCTGAGGCCAACCCGCCGCTTCCGTTTTCTGCATTCGGCAGCAAAGAATCAGTTCTACACGAGGAACAAGTGAGGCCGCGCTATCTCGAAGTACCACTCTTGGTGGCGCTTTTCTTCGTGCCGGGAATATCAAGGGCTGGGTTGCGCGCAAAGAAGCCGCTCGGCAGCAATTTAAACCCCGCGCGCTGCACCGGCATGACCGGCCATTCCTCGGGGCGTGGGATATGAGTCACCCCCACTGTATACCAGAGGACCACGTCCTCGTTCTCCACGGAGCGGTTCGCACGCGTCCACCGCGGTAACCCTTCCCCGCCCTTGCTTTGAAAGAGATAGTCGCCTGCTGGGTAGTTCTCGCTTGCATGATACGGAGTGACCCAAAGAGGAGCGCTGAGGAAGCCGGCGCGCTTCCCCACGGAAGAGTTGGGGTCAATGTAGGAAATCGCATTCTCGCCCGGAACTAGCACGTAGCCGACAGGCTGGCCCAAAGAATTCTTGATTGCCGGATTGAATACCCGCCATTTTCGACTCGCTGCCAGGTTGAGCTGCCTGCACGCTTCCAGCTCCCGCCGCAAGAGCGTCTCGGTCATCACGATGGCGCTGCCGTTCGCGGTCTTGGCGGGAACAGGTTGGGCGTTCAGTTCGGAGACGCAGTTGCCGCTTGCCCCGTCGATATCCAGATCGAGGCGGAAGTTGAAAAAGTGCTGGTGGTGCACCGCCTCCACGTGGGCCGCTACCAGGTGCCCGTGACTTTCCTTGTCGTGTCCCATGCCGCCGCCAGCAACGGCCTTGGTAGACATGATCCCTGTCAGCAGCACCTCCGCCTCCAGACAGCCATCCTGATGGAAAATCCAGCTGAGCCCGTATTCATAGTTGCCGACCGTGGCAATGAACGATATTACCAACTCCCGCCCCCGGCGAGATTCGTTTGTCTGGTAATCGTAGTGCTTCCAAAGAAGGCCGCCGTCTCGTTCATAGATGCCGATCGCGCGCGGAAGCTCGCGGGGCACGCCGCGGTCCGACGCCACCGCGGCACTGACAAAGACGCTGTTGTCCGGGCAATCAGCCTGCGGTTCAAGAGAAGCGGCCAGCCAGCCCAGGCCGCACTCCCCCATGTCAAAAACGTTGCGAAACGACCATGCGGGACTTGGATCACCATATGGGACGACCAGCTCAGCCAGCGACGCACGATAGAGTATGGAACGCACTTTCCCTTGGTTTTCATAGCCAACTGTGTAGAGGACCAGGCCCTCGCGTGGATGCAAGGCAAACCGAAAACGCCAGTTCTGCCAGCGAACCTCATTGCCAAGAATCTCGAAGCTGACACCCTGGGCTTGCACAGCTTTCAGGGGCCTGGCTGGCTTGCGCAATTTGCCTACGGACTCGGAATCGTACTCGGCAGTTGCTTTCGGCACGGGCACGATGCCTGGGTCGATGAGGTCAAAGACTTTCTGGGTCGTGAGATTGACGCGTGCTACAAGCCCCTCGATCGGCCGAGCATAGTAGTTGCGTGACTGGCCTTTGTAATAGAAGACCGCATTCACGAGGCGCATGCCGCGCTGATCCGCCGGAATCTGGTCCCCGATGGGCCAGGTGTCGATGGCCACGTTCTCTGGATCCGCGATGCCTCGTTTCTGAAGCGCGTCCTGCCAGCGCGGATCAGCACGAACAATCGCCTGTGCCAACTCGATATCGTCTTCCATGAGCGGCGGCTGCACTCCTTGGACCTCTTTCCATGAGGCCAGCCGTTTGTCGGTAAGATCGACGACGGCTTCAAAAGTCCGATTGCGCGCCCGCTCATAAACGACAGCAAACGCCTGCCGCCGGACCGGTGAACCTGGAGCGAAATTCAACACCTCGCGCTTGGGAGGCTCGTGGAGAACGATCAGAGGAATGCGGCTTTGCTGATCCACCTTTCCCTGGAGTTGCAGCAAGCGGACGGTTGCGGCCAGTTCCTCCCTGCTGAGAGGATCGAGAGGATGTCGCGCCTTGCGCGGTTCTGCTCCTGCCGCAAATGGCGCGATCAAAATCCACCCGGCCAAGCTCAGCAATAGCCCTGCCCTACGAGAAGCCTGCTGCTGATACCAAGTCAGTGGAGGCCCCATTACGCCATCGGGCAAGGAAGGACGATACGTCATGATCTTCTTCTCTAACCGCAGGAGAGAGCCCGGAATCTGCCATGACTTAACACTACGGCAAGCCAGGAGCAAACGGAAGACCCAGCAATCACGGAAGAAGAACACCCTGAATACGGCGCGTGGCACGACAGCCATCCATGCATAGCTGCGAATTCCACGCAACAGCTGGATACCAAAATGGTCGCTAAACCCTTTTCGCGGACGATGAATTTCACAGCTGTAAAGTTTTCTTCAGCATTGTGAAGATAACGCGTGCACGCTGAGGCTTGGTCGAGTTCACTTCAGCTGGAAAGGTTACTTGAAGGAGAAACGCGAAAGCTTTCCAAGCAAGGCTCTGCGCCCTGGAGCTTCATGGGAGGCGACCTCCTTTTCAGGACGCTTTAGCCCGCGAGCATTCCACCAAAACGAATTAGAGATCAAGTAATGAAAATTCTCTTAAAATCTCTATCTGCAATGCGTTTATGCTAGACGCCCTGCCCGACCTCTCGTTATAGTGGGGTATTACTGGCCATCGAGGAAGCGCTGGAAATGACAGCAGCTTCTGTGTCGCGCGTCCACCCCCGCTGGATGTCGAGGTTCGCTTCCATGAGACCGCACCGTCGCTCACCGCGCCGTTCTACTCTCCATCTTGAAGACTTGGAAAAACGGCTCGTCCTCAGCTCCGGCAATTTGACCGTCCCGCTGGGACCGGATTCCGTATACGGTCATGAGATCGTCACCGTTCAGGAGTATGACTATATCGTGGCGACACCGGCCAGTGTTGACGTCATCCATCCGTATGGGATCGGGGTCTCATCCTCTTTTGGCATCTTCGACACCGGATCGAGCGTGATCAGTTTTTCAGCGCAAGATCAGACGTTCTTGACGACTGAGAATCATCCTATCCCGATTCAGATTTTCGGAGGAGCCAGCGCCCAGGGAATCGGGGGTACAGTAGTCGGCAATGTCTCCGAGCCCGGCACCGTCTTTGCCAATGGTTTGACGGCAGCGAGTGTATCCATCACTGCACAGGGCAATCCCGAGATCGGTCCGAGCATCGGTTCGAATAGCGCGCAGGTGCCCAATCTGCAGGTCTTCGTCGGCACCGAAACTGGCAGTCCGCTCATGCCAACTCTGACGGGTACGCCAATTCTGCTTCCTTCGCCTGCCAACCCCAATGGCCTGGCTGCGGACGTCTATATGGACGACGCCCTTCTGAATTTAACGAGCTTGGTGCCGGGACTGAGCGTCGCCATCCCCAACCTTGATTTCGTACGCGCGGGCACGCCGCTCATGGCCTCGAATACGACGGGCTTGGTGCAGGTGCCGCTTACCTTGTCGGGAGGGAGTTCCGATCCCTCCGTCTCCGGCGCGGTGACCGAAGCGCCGGTACCCATCTTGAACGGCCTGACGCTTAGCAACGGCAATAGCACTCAGGGGGGACAGCGCTTCCTGCTGGACACCGGCGCCCAGATGACCATTATCTCCACGGCTACTGCCGAAGCGCTAGGCCTCGATCTGTCCCATCCAATTACCACGGCTAAGGTGGAAGGAATCGGTGGCAGTGAACAGGTTCCCGGATTCACCATCAAGGAACTGGATGTTCCGGATCTGGGGGGCACACTGCGGTTCTTGAATGTGCCGGTCTTCGTCCTCAACGTCGCCAATGGCGCGGACGGAGTGCTGGGAATGAACATTCTGGATTCGGCCACGGCCATGCAGTACGATCCCTATAATTCTGCTGGTCCCTTACTGAGTTTGTATTTCGGCCCGGCTACGAGTCCCGCAACCTCCATTCCCGTGACCGGCACGCCGGGCAGCGGTTCGACGGGTGGGAATGGCCTCACCCCGACTTCCAACAATCTGCCTTTTGGCAGCGCTATCAACGGCACGAACGTGCCTTTCTTGCAAGTCAACTCCGCCCGAATCTCTGGAAGTGTGTTTCTCGATTTCAACCATAACGGCGTCCAGGATTCGGGAGAGCCGGGTCTGGCTGGCGTCACCGTATATATCGACCTGAACCACGACGGGCAGCTTGATAGCGGCGATCCCACGACGGTAACCGGTGCAGACGGGTCCTACCAGTTCATCAATCTGTCTCCCGGCAGTTACAGCATACGTGAGATTCTGACCCCCTCGCTCGTTAACGTGCCGGGCTTCGGCGGCCCTGCGACCGGGACCGCGCAAGATGACAGCACGATGACCGCCAACTTCGGCGTCGATCGCATCGAGCCGGATCCGCAGACCGCCTTCATTTCAAGCCTGTATGGCGATATCCTGGACCGTGCCCCCGATGTCGCCGGCCTCGAATACTTCGAACAGATGTTGAACGGCGGTGCGTCTCCGACGCAGGTCGTGAGTGCAATATGGCAGTCTTCCGAACACCGCGAGTTACAGATCGATGACTACTACCAGACGTTCTTGAACCGGCAGGCCGACTCGTCGGGCATGGCGTACTGGTTGAATCTTTTCCTCTCCGGAGCTTCCGAATCGGCTATTCAACTCGGTTTTGCGACCTCTGGCGAGTTCCTGGCTGCTCATCCCGGCAACGCGTCTTACCTTTCCGCCTTATACAACGATTTGCTGGGTCGAGCGATCGACCCCAGTGGTGCAGCATTCTTTAGCGAAGAGCTTGCCAGCGGCACTAGCAGACCGCAAGTCGTGCAGCAGATTCTAGGCTCTGGCGAGTTCTGCGTGCGCACGATCGACGGCTATTACGCTACCTTACTACATCGCCCGGCCGACCTGGGCGGGCGGCAGGCTTGGCTCAATCTGCTTCAAAATAACCAGATTTCTCAGGACGGAGTTGCCGAGGCATTCCTGGCCTCCCAGGAATACTTACTCTGGACGAGGGAGTTTAGCGAATCCTAATTCTCGGGCCGGGCATACAACAGACTGCTCAAGGCTTAGTGCTCGTCGTCACTCCGCAGCAGGCGCTGTCCTGGGACGGATAGGCTCATACCGGCCTCTGGTAGTCTTGTCACACGCCTGCAATGATCCCTTGCTTCATCAGGTAGTCGATGAGGGTCACGGTCGCTTCCTGTGGAGAAGTCGACGTGGCGTCGATCGTCAGCTCGGGATTTTGAGGGGGCTCGTAAGGGTCATCGATACCCGTAAAGCCCTTCAATTGACCTGCCCTGGCCTTCTTATAAAGGCCTTTGGGATCTCGTTGTTCGCAGGTCTCGATAGGTGTGCTGAGATGGACTTCAATGAATGGCAACTGGACGGCGCTATGCAAGGCGCGCACGCCATCGCGGTCCTTGCGGTAGGGGCTGATGAAGCTGGTCATGGTGACAACGCCACAATCGGCAAACAGCTTCGCGACCTCCCCGATGCGGCGAATGTTCTCTTCCCGGTCGGCAGCCGAGAATCCCAGGTTCTTATTGAGACCGTGGCGGATATTGTCACCGTCGAGCACGTAAGCAAGATGGCCGCGCTGTGCGAGCGCGTGCTCCAGGGTGAATGCGATAGTGCTCTTTCCCGAGCCGCTCAGCCCGGTGAACCAAATCGTTGCTCCCTTCTGCCGTAGGAGGTTTTGCCGCTCCTCGCGGCCAACGTGCCCCTCGTGCCAGGTGATGTTCGTCGCCTTGATGACAGTCATTTCGTTACCTCGTCGCGATGCTGGATCAGCTTACAGACTATATGTTCTATCTGGAGTGCGCTTGTTCATCCAGTGGTCTGCCGTTTCTGGCCCCGGATTCTTGATTACCAGTCCATTCGGGTAGATTGCGGCGGGGCGACACGGAAGTCAAGCGTGCGAGTAGCTCTGCGTTTTGTTGCGACATCGGTGATGTGTAGCCGCAGCGTGTAAGGGCCGGGCGGGAGTGGAGGTAAGGTGAACGAGTATTTTATGAAGAAGTCATGCCGTGCAGTCTTACTCAGATCCGGCTGGTTGGCTTCGTGGGGGAAGGCCGATTCCCAGCGCTTCCTGCCATTGAATTCGCAGATCTCGATTCGGCTGTCGGTGCGGATGCAGTAAAAACTGTCCTGACGCTCCGTGGTGAAATTCTCCAGTTCGGCATAAATCTGGACGTAGTCATGCGCGTGCAATGCGTGGTCCTCAGGCATTGGAATAAAGTAGCCGAAGTCCTTAATCGAATCGACTAAGCACATTTTGCTGATTACGAGGGGCACGCGGGGTTGCAGTGTGGCCTTGACCTCGTCGAGCTGAGCCGTGACCAATACCGCCTCAGCGGGATCGCGGAGTTCTCCTGGCTCGGTCAGGCGCACGATTAGCGGCAGCAATCGTAGCAGCAGATCCTGCGCGGGCCTGCCGTAAACTTGCAAGCAGGCCACTGCCTGTGCCGGCTGTTTATTCATGTAATAGCGTAGAGCGGCAAGGAGGGGCGGATCTTCAACCTGCTTGGCCTTCTTTTCTTCCGGTTTGGGGGAAGGCGGGGCAGGGTCCTCAGGCACAGGCGGATTGGCGGCGATTACTGGCGGCGCGGCGACGGGTATCAGGTCGGAAGTCGTCGTTGCTGGGGGGTAGTGAGATCTCTCCACCTGCACGGCCGCCGGTTGAGCGGCGCTGGGCTCCGGCCGGCTAGGGACCGGATGATAGGGTGAGTCGGCATTGGCAACGGGACGGCCTTCAGCCTGTGGGATTTCCGAAGAGGAAGTGATCGGGGTCGTGCCACTTTCCGAAGGCGATACCAAGCTATGGGAACATCCCGGTCCCAGGCCGAGGCAAATCGCCGTTACCAACCTCAATTCCCAGCCACACCTCGTCATGCACAACCTCTCTCATTCCCTTCGCCGGGTCGAAACCCCTGGCGCGGAGAGTGAGGCACGATAGCCACGGCTCTCTTGGCAGTCAATGGACAAACGCTTGCGAAGAGACGCAGGATTGCGGGAGCCTGGAAAGGTTCACTTCTTGGCGGGGCGCATGATCTTGAGAAGCGCCTCGCTGGCGGCCTTTTGCACGTCGGCATTGCTGTCCTGAAGGGCTTGTCGCAAGGGATCGACGGTGGAACGCGCGGCCGGCCCGAGCTTGCCCAAAGTTTCGGCAGCCTTGGCCCGCACGCGCGGATTCGGATCGGCTAGCGCCGTGCTCAGTGCAGGAAGAGCCGCGATGATGTGTGGGCCGCCTATGACGCCCAGGACGCGGATCGCGGCCACCTGCAACTCGGCGTCGCTGGAGCCGATCGCCCGTGCCAGAGCCGGAACCGCCGCTTTGGCGGCGAGACCATAACGCTCAAGCGCCGTCGCCGCGGACAGGCGCAAGTCCAGGTCGGGATCTTCCAGCAGCCGGCCGAGAGCAGGAACGGCGGCGTCCGCTTCCACGGGACCGATCTTGCCCAGCGTTCGGGCCGCGGCCCAGCGCACAAAGAGGTCCGTGTCGGCGAGAGCTGCGACCAGCGCTGAGGCAGCCGGCGCGGCAGCCGGTCCAAGCGTTTCCAGCACGTCGATCGCGGCACGGCGGGCGCGAGCGTCAGGTTCCTGGAGCCCTCCAGCCAGGGCCATTACGGTTGCATGCAGTCCCTCGACCAGGGAGTCCTTGGGTGAGGCCGAACCTTGAACAAACCGCGAGGGCTGAAGCGCGACCTGAGCGTGCTTGCCATTTTCATCGGTCGTACCGCCGGCGCGCTCGAGCAGGCGAAGCTGCGGATTGGTCATGTCTTCGAGAGCATGCCGGGCCAGGAGCCGAACCTGGGCATCCGAATCGGCCAATGCCCGAGTCAAAACCGGACCCTGGTCCTTGAGGGCGAGGATCAAAGGCATCAATTCGCCGCGTTCAGCCGCGGCGTCGCCAGGGGGTACATCCAGCCCTCCCGTTTGATCCAAGGGGCCCGGCTCCTTGACCAGCTTCTGCAATGCCTCGGCTGCATGGCCGATAGCCGCCGCGCAACGTCGCCGAACCTCAGGTCGCGAGTCGCGCAAGCCCAGGCCTGCGAGGGGCACCAACGCATGCCCCATTTGCACGACCTCTTCTCGCGTCGCCGTGACATCTTCCGCTGTGTGGGGTGCAGTGGCAAGCAGAGTGGCGCAACGAATCAGATTCCCGAGTGCGTCCGCCGCCACTATTCGCTCCGTCAGCTCATTGGAACGAAGCAGATCGCCGAGTGCGGGGATTGCCACTTGTGGATCCGGGTTGATGAGTCCAAGGGTTCGACCGGCCGTCTCGCGCACCTTCGGCGCGCCATGCTTGATCAAGTCGACCAAATCGGGCGCAAAGCTGGCGGCTAAGCCGCTGCGGATGCCGACGCCACGCGCGGAGCAACCCATCTCGCTCAGGATGCTCAACGCCGCCAGCCGACTGGTGTCGTCACCTTGGCGGAATACGTCGCGTACTGCCAGTTCGAGCTGCGCAACCAAGGTAGCGCGGTTGCGCTGATCCACGTCGCCTACTTTGCCGTCAAATTCCAAATCGCGCCACTCGCGCAGAGCCAGGGCTCGACGCAGGTCGCCGATACCGTGCAAGGCTCGAATTTGCTCCTGCGACTTACGATCGCGGACGGCCGGGTCGTTCACGGAACACTTCAGTATCTGGCGGAGTTCTTCGACGGGATCGCCTTCGCCGTTCTGAGTGTAGGCCGGTCGGGACCAGCAGAACCCTGCCAGGACCAGCGGGATGGCGAAATATCTTGTGAGGCTAATGCGACGAGAAGCTGCCGTATGCATGGAAGGACTTCCTCAATGCGAAAGCAAACTTTGCAGGATCGGGAAGGAACGATCGTCCACGCAGCTCTGTTGGCGATGTCTCAAGAATGGGGTCGTTTAGCTGAAAATGGGACGAAGAGAAAGATCAATCTTGCAGGAGTTGCTCGGGAGCAGATGACTGGGCAATACCGGCAGCGGGGGAAAACGTCGCGGAGCCCTGGCAATGGTCAACCATGGATGAAGAAGCTCGTAGCGGCTCGAGGTTGATCCAGTTGGGTTTTATCAAATGCAAACCGCCGTTCGATTTCAGTTCATCACTTGCAGACGGAAGCGAGGATTCGCTCAACCGGCATCGTATGCCAAGTTCGGCGCCAGCCAACGCTCGATTTCAGCGATGGGCATGCCCTTGCGTTCTGCATAGCTTTCAACCTGATCGCGCGTAATCATGTCGACTGCAAAATACTGGGCCTGCGGATGACTGAAATAAAGGCCGCTTACCGAGGCTGCCGGCCACATGGCATAGCTCTCCGTCAGGCGGATCCCGGTCGCTTCTTCGACACGCAGAAGTCTCCACAGCGTGCCTTTTTCGGTATGGTCCGGACAAGCCGGATAACCCGGGGCAGGTCGAATGCCGCGGTATTTCTCGTGGATCAGATCCTCATGCGACAGTTGTTCCTTCGTGCCGTAGCCCCAGTCGCGCCGGGCGCGCGCATGCAACAACTCGGCGAAAGCCTCGGCCAGCCGATCCGCCAATGCCTTGGTCATGATGGCGCTATAATCGTCGTGTTCGGCCTCGAAGCGCCGCACAAGTTCTTCTGAGCCAGCACCGGTAGTGACGGCAAAAGCGCCCAGGAAGTCAGCCATGCCGCTGGAGCTGGGAGCGATGTAATCCGCAAGGCTCCTGAAAGACGTCTGCCCTTCGCGTTCCCACTGCTGCCGCAGCGCGTGAAA
Source organism: Gemmataceae bacterium (assembly GCA_035296965.1). Lineage (GTDB taxonomy): Bacteria > Planctomycetota > Planctomycetia > Gemmatales > Gemmataceae > DATGZX01. Next base: position 111,725 of record DATGZX010000010.1, on the reverse strand, counting down.
ACGGGTCAGTTCCTGTGAGCGGCCCGCGTCGCTGAAAATGAGGATGTCATCGCCGTCGGCGTTCGCCGGGTAGAAACCGTAGACGCCGTGGGCACGTAGCAGTTTCTTTTCGACGATTTCCTGAAGCAATTTGTTGGCGTCGTTGAAGAGCTTGCGGGCCTCCGCACCAGCTGCGGGATCCGAGAAGATCATCGGGTACTTGCCGCGCAGCTCCCAGGCCATGAAGAAGGGTGACCAGTCGATGTAAGGCAGGAGTTCCGCCAAGGGAAAATCGCATAGTAGTCGTCGGCCCAGGAATTGAGGAACGGCTGGGGGCTGCGACTGCCAATCGAGGGCCAGGCGGCGGCGGACGGCCTCCGCATAAGGCACCAGCTTTCGCTGCCGGCGCTGCGCAAAGGATTGCCGCTCCTTTTCCTGTGCCAGGCGATTGTCGCGATCGAGCGCGGGTTTCTGGTCCGGCCGGCGTATCTTGTCCACCACGCCGACGCAGCGCGATGCGTCCTTCACGTGGATGACAGTCTCGTGATAGGCCGGCGCAATTTTGACAGCGGTGTGCTTCACGCTCGTCGTGGCGCCGCCGATGAGCAGCGGCACCTGGAAGCCGGTACGCTCCATCTCCTTGGCCACATGAACCATTTCATCGAGTGAAGGCGTGATCAAACCGGAAAGGCCAATCATATCGACCTGCTTCTCGCGCGCCGTTTGCAGGATCTTGTCGCACGGCACCATGACGCCCAGGTCGATGACCTCGTAATCGTTGCAAGCAAGCACGACGCCTACAATGTTCTTGCCGATGTCGTGCACGTCCCCCTTGACGGTTGCGATCAAGATCTTGCCGCGCGCCTGGCGTGTGCCGTCGGCTTGCTCCTTGGCAGCTTCCATGGAGGGGAGCAAGTATGCGACCGCCTTCTTCATAACGCGAGCGCTCTTGACGACCTGCGGCAGGAACATCTTGCCCGCGCCGAACAGGTCGCCGACGACATTCATGCCGTCCATGAGCGGCCCCTCGATGACAGCGAGCGGTCTGCTGTAGTTGTGCCGAGCCTCCTCGACATCCTGGTCAATAAAATCCACGATGCCCTGGATCAGCGCATGCTTCAGACGTTCTTCGACCGACAGGTCACGCCAGGCCAATACCTTGGCGCCCTCCTTGTCTTTCTCCTTCACCGTCTCGGCAAATTCGGTCAGTCGGTCCGCCGCATCCGGTCTGCGATTCAGCAAGACATCCTCGACGCGCTCGAGCAGGTCCTTCGGGATCTCCTCGTAGACCTCGAGCTGACCGGCGTTGACGATGCCCATGTCCAGGCCGGCGCGGATCGCGTGGTAGAGAAAGGCCGCATTCATCGCCTCGCGGACAACGTCGTTGCCGCGGAAAGAGAAGGATACGTTGCTGACACCACCCGAGGTCTTGCTTTCGGGAAAGAGCCGTTTGAGCATACGAACGGCTTCGATGAATTCCACCGCATAATTGTTGTGTTCCTCAATGCCCGTGCCGACCGTGAGAATGTTGACGTCAAAGATGATATCGCAAGGGGCAAAGCCAACTTCCTCCGTCAGCACGCGATAGGCGCGCTCGCAGATGGCGACCTTGCGCGGGGCGGCCACCGCCTGGCCTTGTTCGTCAAATGCCATCACGACAACCGCGGCGCCGTAGCGTCTGACCAGCCTGGCCTGCTCCAGGAATTTGTCCTTGCCTTCCTTGAGGCTGATCGAATTGACGATGGCCTTGCCTTGCACACATTTCAGTCCCGCTTCGATGACCGACCATTTCGAGCTGTCGATCATGATCGGCACACGTGCGATGTCGGGTTCGGCAGAGATCAGGTTGAGGAAGTGCGTCATCGCTTTTTCGCTGTCGATGAGCCCTTCGTCCATGTTGACGTCGAGAATGTTGGCGCCGCCTTCGACCTGTTCGCGAGCGACCGTCAACGCCTCCTCGAAATTGCCGCTTTTGATCAGTCGGGCAAACCGCCGTGAGCCGGTAATATTCGTGCGTTCCCCGATGACGATGAAGTTGCTCTCGGGACGGACGATCAGCGGTTCGGTGCCGCTGTAGCTGCTCCAGCGCGGCACGTCCGGGAGTGGACGCGGCGGAATGTCGGCCACGGCGCCGGCGATGGCGCGAATCCAGGCCGGCGTGGTCCCACAGCAACCGCCGACAACGTTGACCCAGCCGCTCCGCGCAAATTCGCCCAGAGCGCCCGCCATGTGCTCCAGGGTGCCGACGAATCCGCCAAAGCCGTCCGGCATGCCGGCGTTGGGATAGCAAGTGATGTACTTTGGCGCAATCTGCGAAAGGGTTTCGATGAACGTCCGCATTTGATCAACGCCCACAGAGCAATTGAGCCCGATGCTCAGCATGTCAAAGTGGGCTACCGAAACCCAGAACGCCTCCACCGATTGAGCCGAAAGCCCCCTACCTCCTTCGAAAATCGTGCCCGAAACCATCACGGGCAAGCGCAGGTCGCGCTCGAAGAAGAACTTGTCGATTGCGAACAGACACGCCTTCATGACCAGGGTGTCGAAAGACGTCTCCGCCAGAAGCAGATCGACCCCGCCGGCGACCAATCCGGCAATCTGTTCGGTGTAGGTGGCCACCATGTCGTCGAAGGTGACATCGCGACGGCTCGGATCTTCTACGTGGACTCCCAAAGACAACGTCTTGTTTGTCGGGCCTATGCTGCCCGCGACAAAGCGAGGCTTGTCCGGATTTCGCCGGGTCATCGCGTCTGCGGCGCGGCGTGCGATCTCGGCAGCGGCCTTGTTGATCTCGAAGACGAGTTCTTGCAAACCGTATTCGGCAACACCCAACGCCGTCGCATTGAACGTGTTGGTTTCGATGATGTCCGACCCAGCTTCGAGGTACTGACGATGGATGGCCTCGACGACACGCGGCTGTGTCAGGGCGAGCAAATCGTTACAACCCGCCAGGTCCCTAGGGTGCTTGCGAAAACGGCTGCCGCGAAAATCGGCCTCGCTCAGCTGGTTGGCCTGGATCATGGTGCCCATGGCGCCGTCAAGCACAAGAATGCGCTCTGCCAGCAATTCTTCCAAAACCTGCTGCGTACTCATGCGCGCTGACATCAACATGGCGGTTCCATGCAAGATTCCGAAAGGCACAGAATATCCTAATAAAGAGGATACGACAGCGGAAGGAGGCAATCCAGGCTGATTGCGGGATTGCGGACGAAGATTTCTGAGCTTTGGCCGACCGGAGGATCGAAGATAATGAAAAGGGCCGGCTGCACGATCCGTCGTGCGGCCGGCCTCATCGGAATCTGGCCTAACGCATCCTTGCGGCCAAATACTCCAACCGTGTCACCGGCAGGAGTAAGTCAACTCACCAACGCGGACAGTGCCGCTATCGGGCGGAAGCCTGGAGTCCGCCCTTTGACCCTCGCCATCCATTGGTCGCCTGCCTGGGCCTTTCTTGGCCCTGGGCGGGCACCGTTCACGAGTTGGTGACTTGCTTCAATCCTCCGCATGCTGAGTGAGCGCGCACCCCGAACATGAGAACAATCATCGCGCGAACAAAGTTACGAAAATGAAAGAGAAGAAAACCAGGAGATTTCTCAACGTTTCGAAAGCTGTTCGAAACCGCCCGAGAAGAAAATCCTAGCCACCATCCAAGCTTGTGGGATCGGCATCGTGGCCGCCACCCCCTCTTCTGTGCGCCTCAAATGAAGCTCGCATGAGCAACCGGTGCAGTGCAGCGGTCGAACTCATGAGGGGACAGGTTACACTCTTCACAGCTGATGTCAACTGAAAAACTTCGGCCCGATAACGAAAGGCATTTTTCCGAACGGAAGCCGTTGCGCCACAACAGGCAACGACTGTCAAATAATTTGTTTGGCGCGCCAACAACGAATTCGTGCATAAGGAAGTGTTGATTCATATGTCCGAAGGATTGATGCAAGCTTCTGGTATAAAAGCGCTTGCGATCTTGTCGAATCTTCCACCTGAAACCAGCTGTACGAGCGGGGTGCGTGGGCTCTTTTTCACGGCAAGGCACGCGCCAACCGTGGCTGGGTACTGGCCCCGCAACTTAAAACCTAGCTGTTACTCGGATGGCTAGGGAGGAATTGCGCAAAAAAACCTCCGCCTGTGCCGTCCAGACGCTTTTGAGAACCCGCAGTGCAGATGGGTGCCTCAGGCCCGGGTTTTGGATCCCACTACATTAGGTGGGCTTGCAAGCGCCGAACCAATATTGGCTCCCTGCGGGTAATGCATCGGTTCTTCAAAAGTTTACGTCTTTCACGAACACCGCAGAGGTCAGCGAAGCCGTTCCCGGCTTCATCAGGTGAATCTACCACGTGCTACGCTGGTTCGCAAGCCTGCCACCCGAGAACGAAGACTGACCGACACTCGTTCCCTCCCTTGCTAGCCGACCTCTTCGCATCTTCTAGAATGTCGGAGCGCGCGAAATATCCTTTTGAAAGACCCGGGCATGCCAATCGCCGTCCACTTTCTGGAGCAGAATGGCCAACCGCCACACCAGGTGGCGGCCCTCTTGGCCGAGTTTCTGGCGGCTGCCCGATCCTCCCTCCATCTGGCCATCTATGACTTCCGCCTTGGTGATTCCCTTGCCGAACCCGTTATAAAGGCGCTGCGTGGCCGTATTGCCGCGGGCGTCGAAGTCCGCATTGCCTATGACGCCGGCAAATGGGCTACCTCCCTCGGAGGGGCCAGTACCGAGCCCGCCCCGACCGGGTCGGCTGATTTCATCCGCAGCATCGACCCCAGGATCTTTTCCAAGGCGATCACCGGTGGAGATCCGGCCACCCCGAAGTTAATGCACCATAAATATGTGATTCGCGACGGCACAACTCCCGCCGGTGCTGTTTGGACCGGATCCACCAATTTCACCGATGATTCCTGGACCCTGCAGGAAAACAACATCGTTTGCATCGACTCTGCGGACCTGTGCACTTACTACGAAACGGACTTCGAAGAGTTATGGTCGCGAGGCGACATCGGCACTTCGGGCAGCCACGACAATGGCACACTCCACGTCCCTGAAGCAAGAATCGACGTCGCATTCGCACCGGGCGAGGGCCGATCCATCGACCACGAGGTTGCCCACTTCGTCGGCACGGCACGACGGCGCCTTAAAGTATGCTCCATGGTGATCACCGCTGGGTCTATTCTCGGTGCGCTGAGCGACACGGTGAGCCACGGCCGCGTGGCGGATTACAGCGGCCTCTATGACCGCACGCAGATGGAGAGCGTCTTCAGCCAATGGCACGGCACACCCGCGGAGTGGAAGATCCAGGCTTTCCAGCAGGCCGCTGGACAGCTCTCCGGCAAGCGCTCGACTCCTTACAACCCAGGCAGCAAGCACGACTTCATGCATAATAAGCTGCTGGTGGCGGACGATGCGGTCATCACGGGAAGTTATAATCTGTCCCACAGCGCCACGCTCAATGCGGAGAACATGGTGATCATGCACTCGCCCGAGATCGCGGACCGTTACTCCGCCTACATCGACCGGCTGGCAGAGCGCTATCGACGCGACTTAAGATCTGAAACAAAGAGTAATAAGCAGGCGTGAGTGGGGTTCGACCCGGCCACGTGCTGCAAAGAGGGGACAAAACTATGAACGGGATGCCAACGATGCATATGGTAGCTGCGATCGTTACGGGTCTCTATGGACTGATCTCGCTCGTGGGCGGCACCATCGGCTACATCAAGGCGTCCAGTGTCGCTTCGCTGGTAGCCGGGGGAATCGCGGGTATTCTGCTCATTCTGTGCGCCATTGGCATACCGCGCCTGCCCACGTGGTCGCTCGCCGGCGCGATCCTCATCTCTCTTCTCCTGGTCGGGCGTTTCACGTCCAGCGTGCTGAAGAATGAAGGCTCGTTGGGCGAGTTCCTCAGCAAAGGCGCGGGCATAACAGCAGTCGTGATGATTGCGGGCGGTTTAGTGGTGCTCGTTGTCGCCGGGCTTGCGCTGGCTACGGGTGCCCAACCCCCGGCCCAATCGTGAGCGGATCAGAAAGGCTGTTGAGACTTGCCGTCAAAGAACGCCAGATCAGCCGAGGCTGGTTCTATCTTCGCAAGGCCCGTGATGCAGTCGCCGTGATGGAGACAATCAACGTCCACGCCAGATCCTTCGCATCATCTGGAACTAGCTGTTGAGTACCGGGCGGCTCTCACGAATTGTTGTGTGGAATCCTCAACATTCACGGAGTCAGGCTGGACAGGAACGCGGATGTCGCGGAGCAGCAAAAAGCCCGCCTCAGGATCGAGGCGGGCCTTCACTTGAGGAGAAGGGCGTATGACGCAGAACTCAAACGCAGGTCGCCATCTCCACCTTTGCCGTTGTGTCTTTCGTATCAGGAAGGCTGATCTCCACGTGAGTCTGCGTGCCTTGGGCGCTATTCAGGTCTCGATAAGCCGACTCGATTGCCGCGTCACTGGGCAAAGAGACCACCTTGCCGACTAGCTCATAAGATATGCCAACCACATGCAGCCCGGTGGCCAGGAGCAGCCGGAAATCGAGCCAGGGATTAGTTTTCTGGACATAGTACAGGTCGTAAGCGAGTTTGCGACGGACGCTTGCCAAGTCAGTATCTGGCGGCAGCAGCACTTGTGCCAACCCTGTAACGCCGGGCCGCACCAGAAGCCGCGAGCGATAGAGCGGAAACACCTCGGCCAGCCGCGGTACAAACTCAGGCCGTTCCGGACGGGGGCCGACCAGTCCCATGTCGCCCCGGAGAACATTCCACAGCTGCGGCAGCTCATCGAGATGGCTGCGACGCAGGAAATGGCCGACGCGAGTGATCCGCGGGTCGCCCGCTGTCGACCAGCATGGCCCTGACTGCTTTTCACAGTTGTGCAGCATGCTGCGCAGCTTGTAAATCGTATACGGTCGGCCGTTCTTTCCCAGGCGTGTCTGTGAATAGAGAATCGGGCCCTTCGAGGTCAGCTTCACGGCAAGAGCAGCCAATAGAATGATTGGCGCACCGACAATCGACAACACGACCGCCAGGAGCAATTCAGCTGCGGCCTTGCAGGGATCGTACCAGGCCAACCGAGGCAATTCCGGGAACGTCTCGAGCGTCAGCGCTTCGGGGCGCGCTCCGCTTGAAGATTTGGAAAATGCTAGAGAAGGATTCGTGTGCATAAGACAGTGCAATCAGATAGTCACAACTGCATCGCCAAGGCGCTCCATGCGGGGATGGCACGCGTCGACCTCGCAGCGCACACACGAGGCAGACGTTGGGAGAGTTGCAGGGCGGGAATGGGTCGCCTGGCTTTCCTTGAACTTCATTAGCTCTGCCAGCCGCGACACCGCCAAAGCTCGTAACGATCAGCGATCCTCCCGCCGTCCGTTTGGGGAAAGACTTTGCAAAAGGCGTACCGGGATGACCCCGAGCCACGCACTGGGGCCATTCTCCGCAATTAACTCGTTACGAGGCAGCATGTTACAATGCCTGTGAGAGATGAGAGTAAAATTAGGGAAAAACTCGGATGTTTGGCGGGGTTAACAGTGTTAGGGCCCGGGCGCTAAATATCCTTAACAGCCCCCTATCATTCTTCCTTCATCATTGCCTGCTACGATTGCCGCGTCCCCCTTTCGGCTACAAGGGATTCGGCTGGCTCCACATGAACGGTTGCCGAGTCGGTCCCCACCAGCGCGCGACCGTGAGCCTCTACCGCGGCGCTGGCAAGTCTGGCTAGAATGTAAGGGCTCGTCAGCAATGTTTGGTAACGGAGCTACGTCCAGGAGGGCGACGCCGTTGATTGCACTGAAATTGATAGCAACATGACATGACCCAACAGAAACCTATCGCGCCGCCAGCTCTATCCACCGCACATCGCTTCTTACCGCTGCTCATGCTGCTGTTTGCGGCCAGCGGCTGTTCGGCGCTCGTTTATGAAATCGTCTGGTTTCAGCTCTTGCAACTGGTCATCGGCTCCTCGGCAATTTCCTTAGGCGTGTTGCTCGGAACATTCATGGGCGGAATGTGCCTGGGGAGTCTCGCGTTGCCGCGCGTCGTCTCCGTGCGGGTTCATCCGCTGCGCGTTTATGCCTTGCTTGAATTGGCATTGGGGATCATGGGCATCGCTGCGCTCATGGGGATGCCGTTGGTCGATGCCATCTATGCCAGGTCGGGTGGGAGTGGGCCAGGCGGGATTTTGCTGCGCGGGCTTGTCTGTGCAGTGTGTTTACTGCCGCCCACTGCGCTCATGGGCGCGACGCTGCCGGCCATCGCGCGGTGGGTGGAGTCGAGTCCCCGAGGAGTGTCGTGGCTGGGATTGTTCTACGGCGGCAACATCGCAGGCGCGGTCTTCGGATGCTTGCTGGCGGGCTTCTATTTGCTGCGCGTACATGACATGGCAATTGCTACTTATCTGGCCGCAGCATTGAACGGCACGGTGGCCCTGGCCAGCTTCACCCTGGCCGCCCTGACTCCGTACCGCCCTCGTGCCGAGGAACCCGCCGCGGAATCATCTGCCGCCTGGCAAGGATCCTGGCCGGTGTACGTCACCACCGCTGTCTCGGGAGCGTCGGCACTGGCAGCGGAAGTGGTCTGGACGCGGCTGCTCTCGCTGCTGCTCGGTGCAACTGTTTACACGTTCTCCATCATCCTCGCTGTATTCCTGGTAGGGTTAGGAATCGGCAGCGGCGTTGGCTCGATGCTGGCCCGGACAAGTCCGCGGCCGAGATTACTGCTGGGCTGCTGCCAATTGCTTCTGGCTGCGGCAATTGCCTGGACCGCATTCATGCTCGCGCGCTCCGTGCCGTACTGGCCGATAAATCCCTATCTTTCGGCGTCGCCCTGGTTCACTTTCCAACTCGACCTGGTGCGCTGTCTATGGGTCATCTTGCCGGCGACGTGTCTGTGGGGCGCCAGTTTCCCATTGGCGCTCGCAGCCGGGGCGAACAAGGGACAGGATCCCGGCCGACTGGTCGGAGGGATGTATGCAGCGAATACGGTCGGGGCAATCCTCGGCGCGCTCGGTGCAAGCTTATTCCTCATCCCTCGGCTTGGTACGCAAATGGCACAGCAAGTCCTGATCGGGCTTGCGGCCGTGGGGGCGATTCTCATGATCGTCTCGTACAGCCGGCCATTCCTTGCGAGCATTACCTCCGCGTATGGGCCATTCGGAGCTATAGCCAGAGTCGGCGGCGCGCTGGTACTCGCGGCCTGTATCGCCGCGCCGCCTGCGTATCTGGCCAAAATGCTCCCCGGCATTCCCTGGGAACTGGTCGCGTTTGGGCGAACGCTTCCCAGCTACGAGGGTAAGTGGAAGAACCTGTTCATGGGCGAAGGTATGAACTCTTCGGTCGCGGTCACCGAGACGCCAACCGGCGCACGCTATTTCCACATCAGCGGCAAGACGGAAGCCTCCAGCGAAGCGCAAGACATGCGGCTGCAGCGCATGCTGGGCCATCTGCCGGCGCTTTTTCACGGGAACCCGAAGTCGGTCCTCGTCGTTGGATTCGGCGCGGGCGTTACCGCCGGTTCTTTTCTGGTGCATCCCGGCATTGAGAAGGTGGTCATCTGCGAACTCGAGCCTCTGGTTCCGCGGGCAGTCGCGGCCCACTTCGCCAAGGAGAACTATGGGGTCGCGACCGATCCTCACGTCGAGATCGTCTATGACGACGCGCGCCATTACATTCTCACGACTCCGCAGAAGTTCGACATCATCACCTCCGACCCCATTCACCCCTGGGTCAAGGGGGCGGCCACACTCTACACCAAGGAGTATTTCGAGCTGTGCAAACGACGTTTGAACCCCGGCGGGCTGATCACGCAGTGGGTGCCTCTCTATGAGAGCGACAGGGACGTCGTGAGAAGCGAAATCGCCACGTTCTTTGAGGTTTTCCCGGGCGGGACGATTTGGTGCAACGACCAGAATGGCTCGGGGTACGACATCGTCCTCCTTAGCCATGCGGACTCGCTCACAATCGATCCGGACGAGCTCTTTGAGCGTCTCAAGCGTCCCGAGCTGGCGGCGGTGGCGGAATCCCTTGAAAATGTCGGTTTTCAGACCGTGGTCAGCTTGCTGGCGACCTATGGCGGACAGGCAAGCGATCTAAGTCCCTGGCTGGAAAATGCGTTGATCAACCGGGACCGGAACCTGCGGCTCCAGTACCTGGCGGGCATGGAGCTGAACAAAATGGATAGCGGGAACATCCACGAGGAGATGTTGAGCTACCGCCGGTTCCCCGACGAGTTGTTTACGGGCTCCGGCTGGCGCTCGCGGGCACTGCGGATCGCGCTGGAGCATTCGACCTCGGCACGACAAAAAGCTCCACAAGAATAACGAATCCCCTTCCAGTTTCGAGGCATCGATCGGACATGCTGGCCCTTACCCAGGTACCGTCGCCAAGCATCGATTTTGGGCAACGGAGCCATGTCGCGCGCACGCTCATCGATTGGGACCTGCTCCTCCAGCAGCATGCGAGCTATTGCCAATCCCTCCGGGATTGCGATCTAGAAGTGCGGGTGCTGGATGTCAATCGCGCTTGTCCCGATGGCACATTCCTTGAAGACACCGCCATTGTGCTCGATGAAGTGGCCGTGCTTACTTCGATGGGTACCGAAGCACGTCGTGCCGAGTTGCCGGGCATTGAGAGAGAGCTGAGGCAATATCGACAGGTGCAGCGGATCGCGCTACCGGCAACCATCGAGGGGGGCGATGTCCTGCGCGTCGGGCGCACGCTTCTGGTCGGTGTCTCGGCCCGAACCAATCCCGCTGGCGTGCAAGCTTTCGAGGCAATCGTCCGGCCGCACGGGTATGTCGTGGTGCCCGTGACGGTGCGCGGTTGCTTGCACCTGAAGACGGCATGCACTGCTCTGCCGGACGGCAGCCTGCTGTTGAACCCTTCGTGGCTGGATCTGCACTCTCTGGCCGGATTCGAACAGGTTCCCGTTCCCCGCGCTGAGCCCTGGGGGGCAAACACATTGCCGATCGGCGCTACGGTTTGCATTCCCGGGCAACATGTGCAGACCGCCGAGATGATTCGGCAGCGGGGTTTTCACGTTAGACCGATTGACGTTTCTGAATTCGCGAAAGCCGAGGGGAGTGTTACCTGCCTGTCGCTTCTAATTCGCACTACCTGAATGAGCTAACGCACGCAATCGCGGAACGAGACAGTCCTTGGGGCCGTTTTAAACCCTGTCGACTTAAGGCTGACTGTATGACTGTCTGGCTGCTACCAGATTGATTGAGCTTCCACTATTTTCCATGTGGCGGTAGGCGTATCTTGTGCACCTCCAGCAACCCATGTCCGCGTTTTCCCTGCTTCCATCTGGTTACGCTCAAAAATACGGAGGGTTCGTATTGGAAAGCCGCTTCCGGGGGCGTTGCCCCCATGTAGCTAACTCTTTTGATTATCATTGGGAGATGCGCCGCAGTTCGCCGAAGTACTCAGCCTTGACTCCTGGACTGGCGCGCTTGAACTTTGCCGACCGTCTTTTAATTGAGGTTCCTGCGAGACCGGAATCCAAGCGTGCTTCGCTGGCACAACCTGCGTGGGTGGCGAGGAGGAAGGGGCCCTTGCCGTTAACGGAGGCGTCAATCGCCGCCTGAGCGCCGAGCTCACCGCCAAGGGAACGGGAGTCATCGGCGTAGCGGGCGAAGTCAGTGTCGTCGCTCATCGTGTGGTGCATGGCGGCGAGAAGTTCGTCCGAGACATGTACAGCCCAGTTGCAGCTCATGGTGAGAGTGGCGCGGGTTTCTTCTCGTACTTGCTCTTGGGTGTATGGTGTGGCATTGGTGGGATCGTGGGGATGGGCGTCGTCGCTTCAGTCAGGATGTTTCGGCGGCGGAAATGAAAACGGGGATACCGTGATCGACCGCAGCAGCCAGATCCGTGTTGATGCCTAAGGTTTTGGTACGATCCCCACCTTGGAGGGTGCAAGCTTCTTCCGCCACTTGGCCGCCTCGCCTGGTTTGCCCCACTCGTCGTAGACCCGGGGCAGTCTTTCCAGGGCCTCGGTCAGTCGGAGTTTGCCTTGTGGGGAAATCTTGGCCTCGCGCTGTTTCATCCCCTCGTAGCCGGCAACCAGCAGCGGCTCAGCGTCGGCGTACTTCTTCTGGCCGAGCAGCGCGCCGCCGAGCATGGATTTGGTATTGAAAGTCGTCCATTCATCGGGCGACTTCTTCTCGCGAATAGGGAGGCATTCGCGCAGCACTGCTTCTGCGTCGTTCCACTTCTTCTGTTGGAGCAGGTTGCCCCCGAGACCTGCCAGCTCGCCGGCGTAGGGCAGGGAGTAGGCCCCGGCCCGCTCCTTGACCACCGCCAGCCATTTCCGCCGCCATGCCTCTGCCTGGTCGAGCTGCTTCAATTGCTCGTGGCAGCTGATGAGGTTGGATACGATCCGGCCGGCGTATTCGTGTCGGAACCGCCGCTTCTCGATGCCTGCAGCCGCTTCCTTTAAAAGGGGCAGGGCCTGGTCCACCTTGCCGGCGTCTCGGTAGCCGAAAGCGAGGTTGTTCATGCTCACGAGCGTGTCGGGGTGGTCGGCGCCCAGCTTGGCCTTCGTCAACTTGAGGGTTTCCTCAAAAAGCGGCAAGGCCTGGTCCAGCTTGCCGGCGGACTCGTAGCCCATCGCCAGGTTGTTCATGCTGGTGAGCCTGTGGGGATGGTCGGCGCCCAGCTTGGCCTTCTGCAGCTTAAGGGTTTCCTCCAAAAGGGGCAGGGCCTGGTCTAGTTTGCCGGCGTCTCGGTAGCCGAAAGCGAGATCGTTCATGCTCACGAGGGTGTTGGGGTGGTCGACGCCTAGCTTGGCCTTCCGCAACTTGAAGGTTTCCTCCAAAAGCGGCAGGGCCAGGTCCAGCTTGCCGGCGGACCGGTAGCCCGCCGCCAGGCTGCCCATGTTCTTGAGCGTGTCGGGGTGGTCGGCGCCCAGCTTAACCTTCATCAGCTTGTTGGTTTCCTCCCAAAGAGGCAATGCCAGGTCCAGCTTGCCGGCGGACTGGTAGCCTACCGCCAGGTTATTCATGCTGCTGAGCGTGTCGGGATGGTCGGCGCCCAGCTCGGCCTTCCGCAGCTTGAGGGTTTCCTCCAAAAGCGGGAGGGCTAGGTCCAGCTTGCCGGCGGCCCAGTAGCCCAACGCCTGGTGGTCCATACTGTTGAGCGTGTCGGGGTGATCGGCGCCCAGCTTGGCCTTCCGCAGCTTGAGGGTTTCCTCCAAAAGTGGCAGGGCCAAGTCCAGCTTGCCAGCGGCCCGGTAGCCATCCGCCAGGTTATTCATGCTGCTGAGCGTGTTGGGGTGGTCGGCGCCCAGTTTGGTCTGCTGCAGCTTGAGGGTTTCCTCCAAGAGCGGCAATGCCAGGTCTAGTTTGCCGGCGTGTTGGTAGCCATTGGCCAAGTTGTTCATGCTGGCGAGGGTGTTGGGGTCGTCCGCGCCCAGCTTGGCCTTCATCAACTTTAAGGTTTCCTCCAAAAGCGGTAGGGCCAGGTCCAGCTTGCCGGCGGCCTTGTAGCCACGCGCCAGGTTAGCCATCTTCGTGAGCGTGTCGGGGTGGTCGGCGCCCAAACTCGCCGCACAGCTGGCCCGCGCTTTGACAAAAAGGGCAATCGCCCGGTCGGCCATGCCCAGGTCTAGCAGCGACTGGCCCAGGCGTTCTTGCAGACCGGCCACCAGGAGCGGGTCACCAACCGACTCGCCTTCGAGCTGCTCCGCTACCTTGGCGATCCGGTCGCCCAGGATCCGCAGCAGCGGCTTGCCAAGTTTCTCCTCCGCCCGCGGGTCCAGATCGGTGAACACCGAAGAAAGGATCACGTTCCACTTCTGGATCTGCGCCAGCCGCTTTTGCGCCTGGGCGTTGGCCTTCTTCTCGTCCTCAGCGGCCGTCAGGGCCTGTTGCTTGGCTTTCTTTTCGCCTTCAGCCCGCTCGCCCTCCGCGACGAGGGCTTGTTGCGTCCTTGCTTGCTCCTGCTGCACCTGTTCCAAAGCATCCGCCGTATGGCGCTGCTCCGCTTGCAGTGCTACCAGGCCTGCAATCAGGCCGCCGATGCCCAGCAGCACCAGCGCCGCGAACCCGGCCGCCGCCAGCACCGGGCCCTTGTTCCGGCGTGCGAACTTCTTGAGCCGGTAGCTTAGCGACGGCGGGCACGCTTGCACCGCCTCGTCGTGCAGATAGCGGAGCACATCGGCCGCAAGAGCGTTGGCCGTTTCATAGCGCCGGTTCCGGTCCTTCTCCAGCGCCTTCAACACGATCCAGTCCAGCTCCCCGCGCACCAGGCCGCTAAGCCTCTTCGGCTCCGTCCCCCGGTTGGCCGCGATCGACGGCAGCCCTTCCGTCGTACTCAGCCGCGTGCTGGGCCTGGGCGCTTCCTCCTCGCGGATAAGCCGCAGCAGCTCCAGGATCGCGACTTCCTTCATGCGCCCGCGCTCCAGCGGCGTTGTCCCGGTCAGCAGCTCGTACAAGAGCACGCCCAAAGAATAAACGTCGCTGCGCGTATCGATATCCGGCTGGTCCAGCTGCGCCTGCTCGGGACTCATGTACTCGAACGTGCCGACGATGGCCCCGAACTCCGTGTACAGGGTCCGTTCGGTCAGCTTGGGGCCGGTCGCCTTGGCCACGCCGAAGTCGATCACCTTGGGCACCGGCTTGCCGTCGTAGATGCAGACCATGACGTTGGACGGCTTCATGTCGCGGTGGATGACGCCCTTGTGGTGCGCGTGCTGTACCACCTGACAGACCGGGACGAAGAGTTCCAACCGTTCGCTGGGAGTCAGGTGGTGCTCGTCGCAGTAGCGGGTGATCGGCACCCCCTTGACCAATTCCATGACGAAGTAAGGCCGGCCGCTCTCCGTCGTACGCGCGTCGAACACCTTGGCGATGTTGGGGTGATCCATCAGCGCCAGGGCCTGGCGCTCCGCCTCGAAACGAGCGATCACCTGCCGGCTGTCCATGCCGATTTTGATGAGCTTCAGGGCCACCTTGCGCTGCACGGGGTGCGTCTGCTCGGCCATGAAGACCGTGCCCATTCCGCCTTCGCCGATCTGCTGCAACAGCTTGTACGATCCGATGCGGCTGCCCGGCCTTTCAACGAGGCGCGGTTCATCGACAGTCGGTTTTAGCGGCGCGGAGGCCGCTGGGTCCAACGCCTGCGCCAACCAGGCGGGCTCGATCTCCGGGAATCGTGGCTGATAGTCCTCGGGCCTGCAGGAATCGCCGCGCTGCCGGCGATAGAAGACATCCAGCAAGATCAGCTCACGCACCACTTCCCGCTTTTCAGCGTCGCTCAGGTCGGCAACATGATCTTCGATGCGCGGTTGGGCGCCGCTCTTCCAGGCCGCCTCAAAGCGCGTGCAGACCTGGTCCACTTTTTGCTCGAGCGACAAGGGCAAAGCGTCATCTGAGTTCATGAGGAGCACTCTTTTTCCCAAAGGCTGCGAATCAACCGCAGCTTCCGCTCCACGGTGCGCGGGGCGCAATTCAGTTGGCCGGCAATTTCCTCGGTCGTGTAGCTTTCCATCTTGCTCAGGGCAATCGTTCGCAGCTCGGCATCGCCCAGAAGATCCAGAAGCCGCTGGCAATTCTCCGCTAGCTCGGCAGCAAACGCCGGACTCGGTTCCTGACTCACCACTTGTTCCAGCTCCTCAGCGGTGCCTGCCTTTTGCCCGCCGCCGCGTTTGAGCCGCTGCTCATCGCGCATCAAATGAGACGCCTTGCGCGCGGTCAGGACGACCAGCAGTTTCCAGAGGTTGTCGCGGTCGTGGAGTTCGGGAAATCGGCCGCGCTTGAGCCCCTGGCAAAAGCTGTCGAAGGCGCTGAGGGCCACGTCTTCTCGGTCGGCGCCATGAGGTGCGGCACCGAGCTTGCGGCGCGCGAGTTCAACCAGGAGATGAAAGTAGCGTTCCCAGAGTGGCTGCGCCGCCGCCGGATCGCCGGCTTGAAGCTGGCTGATCCAACGCGTGACGGAACCGTCCGACGGCATGGGCTGGTTTCCTTGGGCGAAACCCAAAGCGGGCACGAAACCAGCTGGAGCGTACCGCATTGCTCTCTCCGAAACAACCATAAAGACGGTAGATGCCCGAGCTTTGCGAAAATGGCATTGTCTCCTCCGTCACAAGAGGATGCCCGAATCCTGGCTTGAGGCCGACATCTTTTTTCAAAAAGGGTGTCGGGTTCGCAAAGCAGACGGGCATCCTGCTTGGGAAGGCTTGATTGACGCGTCTTCGCCAACGAAACGAATTGACTGCTCGTGAAGGAAAACTTTCATGGTCATCTTCACTCCCCGTCCTCAACTGTCAGTTGACATCCTTCCACTGCCGCTTGGCGTATTTGAGGATGATGCCCTGTTGCTTCGCTTGGCCGTGCGATCCCGCTCGACGCCTTTATTTTGTTCGCGTATGTGCGGTCCAATCGACGCGGATGATCTTGCTTTCGAAGACGCGCGTTTCGTGGAGTGCGCAGGGTGGGATTTCTGAAAGGGCATGCGCGCAAACGATCTCAAATCCGGAACCGACAACCGCAAGACATTCGGAGAATTGCTTCGTCCAGTCCTCCAGGCCTCCGTGCGACCCGGCAGCGCAGTTTGTCGACCGGGCGGGGACGGACTCGCGGAGGACGATATGGTCGACTGTCATCGCCCAGGCCAGCGCAGCCGACAAGGTTCCTGATTGCCACGAACTGCATCGGCGACATTCGGAGCGTATTCCCGCCTTACGGGCACTCTGGGCGGGCAAAGGCTGGCTCGATAATCACGGATCGTGGACCAAAACAATACGGCCGGTAAGCCTCAGCCGCCAAGCAGAGCCCTCACCGGCCCGGCATCTCCCGGACGCTCGGTCTGCGCGCCTGGAGCAACGGCCTTTTCATTCTGTCGCAGACCAACTGAAAACTGAAGTGTTCGCTCCTCTTGAGCTGCTTGCCGACGTTCGGCGGCAGCGGGGAGCTTATCCGTAGGGAGGGTTTAGCGATGAAGCGTTTCATTCTGGGCCTGGCGGCTGTGGCTCTGCTCCTGGCTGGACCGGCGCGGGCGCGGGCGGGAGGCGGCAAAGTTCTGCCGGCCACAGCCACTCCGTTGGGCTACTCGCTGCAAGACATGGCCGAAGCAATGGCCTACTTCAACACCAGCTACAACGACCTGGACTTCTATCCCGACACGCCGTTCCAGATCCTCTACCTCGCCGACCCGAACACCGACACGACGAACACCTTCACGGTGAACACCGGCACGAAGTTCTTCGTGCCGGTCTTCTGGGTCGATGATTCCATGCCGATCATCGGTGATTTCCCCGACGATAAGGACGACATCGCCCATTACGTCTTCGGGAGGAAGCAACTGGGCGCTCACGATTTGGAAATCGTGGTCGATGGCGAAGCAACAACGCTCGGCGCGGCCTACGCGGCTGGGGCAACTCTGCCTTTTTTGCTGGACGGAGACGGTAAGCACATCATCCAGGTCGGCGCGTTTCTGACGCCGCTCTCCAAGGGCATCCACACGGTCACGATCCAAGGGACTCTTGACGGTGACGCCATTCTCGACGTACTTGGCGGGCCGTACTCCATTGAGGCTACCTACACGGTGATCGTGAAGGATTGAAATCGACGGGGCACTGAGAAAGAAGCAAAGCGGCCGGTAAGCTTTTGCCGCCAAGCAGAGCCCTCACCGGCCCGCCATCTCCCGGACGCTCGGTCTGCGCGCCTGGAGCAACGGCCTGTTCATTGTATCGCAGACCGCTTTCCCAAACAGGAGACCCGAACATGCGATTCCTTTCTTGGCTTCCACATCTGACTCCCAGTGTTGAACATGCGCCAACCGGGCGTACGCTGCTGCGGTCAACACGCCGAAGACCAGTCGCTCTCCGATTACACCTGGAGAAGCTGGAGGATCGGCTCTGCCCGAGCAGCTATTCCATCACCGACCTCGGCACATTGGGCGGCGCGGGCAGTTACCCCGCCGCCATCAATAGCGCCGGCCAAGTGGCCGGCGAGGCAAATACCGCCAGCGGCGCAGGTCACGCCTTCCTCTACAGCAGCGGCATGATGACCGATCTCGGCACGCTCCCCGGCTACACGGACACGTACAGCTACGCGACCGCGCTCAACGACTTCGGCCAAGTGGTCGGGACCTTGGAAGACTCCGGCGGGAACTTCCACTCCTTCCTCTGGCAAAGCGGCACGGGTATGACCGACCTCGGTACCCTTGGCGGCAGCGCCGGTACCGGGACCGGTCCGCAGGCCGTCAACAACCCGGTCCCCGGCGTCCACCCCGTCCAGGTGGTTGGCCAGGGGGTCATCGCCTCCGGTTCGGAGCACGCCTGGCTCTGGCAAAACGGCGTGATGACGGATCTCAACACCCTGCTCCCAGCCAACTCCGGCTGGGACTTGGCCTCCGCAAACGGCATCAATGATGACCAACAGATCGCGGGTTTTGGGGTCCACAACGGACAGACCCACGCTTTCCTCTGGCAGATAGGCGGCGGTGTGCCCACCGACCTGGGCACGCTCGCGGGAGACTCGGACGTGAGCTACGCCGACGCCATCAACAAGGTCGGCCAGGTTGTTGGCAGGTCGTCGACAGCCCAAGACCCCATAATGTCCTTTCTCTGGACCCCGAGCCAGCCAAACGGGCCGACAGGCACCATGACGGCTCTCCCATCGCTTCCCCGCGACCCCGCGACCGAAGCTTTCGGGATGAACTGTTCCACCAAGGTGCAGGTGGTTGGAAATGGAGAGTTCAGCGGCGCCATTGTCTGGAAAAACGGCAAGGTCATCGATCTCAATAATCAGATCCCGAAGAACTCCGGCTGGTCTCAACTACAGTTTGGCACCGGGGTCAATGATGCCGGAGACATCGTGGGCCAAGGCTACTTGACCAGCGGGCCACACCATGCTTTCCTCTTGATCCCGACTATCAAGGCAAGCAGCTTAATGATCGCGGCAACCGGCAGCCAAGCTACGGGCCAAATCGGCAAAGTCGCGCCGGCGACCGCAGACAGGGACCTGCCGGTTGGGTTCACCGCCACGCTGCAGGTGGGAACTGTGCCCCCCTCGACCATGGTCAGCATAAGTCTGACGAACGATCCGGCCCGGATGGCTGAAGCCCCCTCGATGCCCCGACCCGCCGGAGGCGATTCCATTCGGTTCGCGTTGCCGCAGACGAGGAGCCGGGAGACATCGACCCGCGTTGCGCTCGATGACCTGTTCGCCCGTGTTGAGGAAAACTCGCTGGCCGGCCCGTTGCAGGAGAACTTGGCTCTGTTCATTATCCGTTAACGCCGCTAGCAGCGAATGGTTCGGGGAGTACTTAAACTGGGAACATTCTGCTTGTCCTATCAAGCACGGCGAGGGCGCGAAGAGCGCCCCGCTCGTACTTGCCAATCCAGCGTTCGGAGATCTCTTGGATCGGCACCGGGTTGAGGAAGTGCAGCTTCTCGCTGCCCCGCCGGATCGTGACTACGAGATTGGCGTCTTCCAGCAGCTTGAGATGCCTGGTCACCGTCTGACGGGTGATGTCCAGGTACTCGCAGAGTTGCCAGAGAGTCTGGCCAGTCTTCTCGTGCAGCAAGTCGAGCAACTCCCGGCGGCTGGGGTCGGCCAGTGCCTTGAACACTTTGTCCATGTCATCGTCCATCATTCAAGTATGCAGCCAGGCAGCTGCATTGCAAGGTCGTTTTTGACGCTAAAATTCGCCCTCGATCCTCTCGGCTCTGCGCTCGGTTTGGGCGGGTTGGTGTGATTTGCAAGGGATTTTTGAAGAAATAGGACGATAATAGGACAAATAGGACACATTTAGTTCATGTGAATTATGCCGAAATTGGGAGGGGGGCTTTTTAGTCCCAAAAGTCCCAAAACTCGCAGACGTTGATTTTTACGTGGTTTAATGATGCGCGCGGAGGGAAAATCGTCTCCCAAACCAGGTGTGCCATTCTCAAAATGCCATTACGTTCTGGGAGTCGGCGCTGTCTTGAAGAACGCGATCAACACTGCAACCGGTATCCGGGTCGAGATCTTGACCAAGTTCTGATTGGTGTTCAGAGCGCCACCGTACCGAGTTTACTTGCCTGGCTTGGGAGAGTCGTAGTGCACTGCCATGACCCGGTTTTGCTCGGCGTCGGCGTCCATCCGTATGCGAATCTGCCTGCCTACGCGCGACTGCAAGTCCACGAGCCGGGCATTGCGACCGTCGATGGTAACGGGAGCCTGTGCATCCACCACTAAATTGGATACCGTGATGTGTTCCTTCTTCAAGCCGACCGTGAGCCGGCCACGCTCGGCGTCAATGCCTTTCAGGACGCACTCGACCGTGGGGCCAGTGGCGGTGATGCCGAGGACCTTCGGCTTGATCGCCGAGAGGCGCAAAGAGACCGTCATTTCCGGCTTCAGGTCAGCCAACCGGCTCTTTCTGTTGTTGATGACAACGTTGACCTTTTGACCGATCTCCCACTGCGCTGGACTGCCGGCATGAGCAACTGCCAGCGTGTTCTTGACCGGGTCGAGGGAATCGACAAGGCAATCATCCACCGTGCTGCCGTCCGCTTCTATGCGGGTGACTTGGCCACTCTTGTTGATCCTCAACTGGACGGTTATGTTCGGGACCAGGTCCGAAAGCTTTGCTTCCTCGCCATCAATGCACACACTCACCAAAGGCGCCAATTTGTGGCGCACTTCGTTACTATATGCCGTGATCGCACCATTTACGGCAAACGGGCCGAAGTTATGCGTTGTGTTAAACGGTATGGTGTGTTCGATATGGTTGAGATAGTTAGCTGATGGCGATGGATTCACCTTTAGTTGTTCATAGCTGGTCCAGCCGCTGGGGAGCCCATTTGCCGTGCTTATCATCGGCGTCGCGAGATATGGCTGAAGAATGACATTGGACGAATTTCCGATGGTCCCGTTCAAGTTTGCGAAGAAAGTAAGGGACTTCACCACGATCGCACCCTGTGCGAGATCCAGCTTCTCGATCACGCCAGACTCAACATGCTCTCCTGCTGGAGCATTCTTGCCCGCCCGATTGTGCTGAGCTTGCTCCTTGGCACTCGGTTGCTTGTCCGCCTGGAGCCAGGGCTCCCGGCCCGGCCGGCCGAAGACGCAGGCCGTAACGCTTACCAGGATTGCCACCGCCAAGATTGCCGTCGATTTGATCTTGAATAGCCACATGGTTCGCAACACCCCTTCTGCCATGGAAAAGACCTCGGGAGGAATGGCCTCCGCAGCCACGCCGCCCGCAAAAAACGCTGCCATTCTTGCCGTCGAGCCGACCAGCGCGGCCGGCAATCGAGCACCCGAAGCTGCCCGCGCCAGAGCCAGGCCGCGCATGCCGACCGACAACGCCAATCCTTGCCGGGTGAGCCTAGCTCGTAAGCGCTGACGGGCCCGCAGCAAGCGCGATTCGATGGTGCCCACGGGACAGCCCAACTCCTTGGCCGCCTCGGAATTCGTCTTGCCTTCGAGGTAACAGAGAATGAACGGCAAGCGGTAACGCTCACCCAGACCGTTGACCTCACGGTCGAGGATTTGCCGGATGTCGCGCCAAGCCGCTATGGCGCTTGGGTCCAGGCCCTTGTCGGGAGTCGGCTCCGTAAGCGGTTGCTCCAACTCCTGCCTGCGTGCGATGCGGGCACGAGAGGCCAGCGCAATGCGAAAGGCCACTTTGTGCAGCCAACCCGAAACGGACGACCGCCCCCGGATGGAGCTGGCGCGGCGTGCGAGCGTGAGAAACGTGGCCTGGAAGGCATCCTCGGCGTGATGCGTGTCGGCGAGGATGCGCCGGCAGGCATGTAACACCATGCGCCCGTGGCGCCAGACCAGCAGCTCGAAGGCGGCCTCGTCGCGCTGCTGCACGAAGCGGCGCAGTAACTCGCTGTCGGGCACATTGCTGCTTTCCTTCGCTGCAAAAATCCGCCGCAGGGAAGGAAGCACGCCTGGAAGTGGGGTCTGGGTCATCGTGAGCACTCGTTGGGGACTCGTCCCTCTACTTTAATAGAGGGAGGGAGGAAGACAAACCCTCCAAAATGGCAAGGTGGCGATGAGGTACAACAACGTGGATTCTGCAAGGCTGCGCGAAGCGGACCAAGGCGTATCCGACAAAGCCGGTGCTTATCCGCGGCCTATGTTTCACTGCACCGGTCCGCTATAATCTCCCCTTTGGCAATGGATGTGAAGCCTATGGTTCGTACACGTTTCGCCCCAAGTCCAACAGGCTACCTGCACATCGGCGGGGTCCGCACGGCCCTGTTTAACTGGCTGTTCGCCCGGCATCACGGCGGCCAGTTCATTCTGCGCATCGACGATACCGACCAGCAGCGCAATTTGGCCGAGGCCCTGCAGCCGATCCTGGATGGCTTCCGCTGGCTGGGCTTGCACTGGGATGAAGGGCCTGAAATCGGTGGCCCGCGCGGCCCCTATTATCAGTCGCAAAAGTTAGAGCGCTATCGTGATGCCGTTCAGACCCTCGTGGACAAGGGCGCAGCCTACTACGACTACGCCACCAGCCAGGAGGTCGAAGTCGAGAGAGAGTTGGCAAACACGGAGAAACGCAAGTTTCTCTATAGCCGAAAGTGGATGGCGGAGTCGCCGCAGCAGCGGGCCAAATTCGAAGCCGAAGGCCGCAAGGGGGTCGTGCGTCTCAAGATGCCGCGTGATGGGGCCTGCAACTTCAACGACCTCATCCGCGGCCTGATGGAATTCAGTTGGGGAGAGGAGCAGGACCATGTCATCCAGCGCGCGGACGGTTCGGTCCTCTATAACCTCGCCAATGTCGTCGACGACTACGACATGCAGATTTCGCATGTGATCCGCGCCGAGGAACACTTATCGAACACGGCTCGGCAGGTCTTCATCGCCCAGGGACTGGGCTATGCGCCGCCGCTCTACGCTCATGTACCTTTCGTCGCCGAGCCGGGCAGCAAGAACAAGCTCAGCAAGCGCAAAATCGCCCAGTACCTCAAGAATCCGGATTTCAAGAAGGTCTATGAGCACGGCCAGGCGATCGCGGCCAAGATCGGCCTAAAGACCTCGGCGGAGACGTTCAATCCCGTGATTGTCGACTTCTATCAGCAGGTGGGCTACCTGCCGGACGCCGTCCTCAATTACCTGGTACTGCTCGGCTGGGCTCTCGACGACAAGACGGAGTTCTTTACCCGACAGCAGATGATCGATGTGTTCTCGCTCGATCGCGTCAACAAGGCCTCGGCCAGCTTCGACCCGAAAAAGCTCTGGGCGTTTCAAGACCACTACATGCAGGAGCTGCCGCTCGACCGCAAGGCCGCCATGGCCCTGCCTTACCTGGAGAAGACGGGACTTACGCAGGCGCCCGCGCCCCTCGAAGCGCGAGAGCTACTGACGCAGATCGTGCGCGCGGCCGGGGAGCGCATCAAGACCGCCGGCGACATCCTCGATTACACAGATTTCTTCGAGCGCGACGATCACTTCTCCTATGACGAGCAGGCCTTCGAGAAAAGAATTCGCAAGCCACCCGATGCTGGGCCCCTTCTGAAGAAGTTTCGCGAGCGCCTGGCCGAAGTGAAGCCGTTCGATGCAGTGACGCTGGAGAAGCTGCTGCAAGATTTCATTCAGGCCGAAGGCGTCAACGTCGGCCAGATCATCCATGCGTTGCGGGTTGCCTTGACCGGCAAGGCGGTCGGGTTCGGCGTCTTCGACAGCCTCGCGATCCTGGGCAGGGAACATTGTCTGGCACGAATCGACCGGGCGCTGAACCGTCTTTGAGCGCGCACGGCAAGAAGTCTTGCGTGATCCAGCTGTTTTCCAGAAACTTACAGTCTGTCCGACAAGTTCTCCCCTCTCCACCGTACTCGGGGGAGAGGGGCTTCTCGGACAGAATTCTACTACATGAGCGCCCAAGGCATTTACGGCGACGATGCAGTCGTTCCGTAATTACAAGGTAAGGAAGCGATGGCAAAATCCAACAAGGAACCTGGTGGCAACGAAGGAAACACGGAAGCGGCGCCGTCGCTGAACTTTCTCCAGGCCATCATTGAAGAGGATGTCAAGAACAAGAAGTTCGACGGCCGGGTGCAGACGCGCTTTCCGCCGGAGCCGAACGGCTATCTCCACATCGGCCACGCCAAGTCGATCTGTCTCAACTTCGGTCTCGCCGCCCGATATGGCGGCAAGTGCAACTTGCGTTTCGACGATACCAATCCCACCAAGGAGGACGTGGAGTACGTCGATTCGATCAAGGAAGACGTGCGCTGGCTCGGCTTCGATTGGGAAGACCGGCAATTCTTCGCCTCCGATTATTTCGAGCAACTCTACGAGTGGGCCGTAAAACTGATCAAGGCAGGCAAGGCGTATGTGTGCGATCTGACGGCCGACCAGATCCGCGAGTACCGGGGCACGCTGACGGCGCCCGGCAAGGATAGTCCCTATCGCCACCGCACCAGCGCAGAGAACCTGGACCTGTTCCAGCGCATGCGCGCCGGCGAGTTCCCGGATGGCTCACGCACGCTGCGGGCCAAGATCGACATGGCGTCGCCCAATCTGAACATGCGCGATCCGGTCATGTACCGCATTCTGCATGCGGAGCATCACCGCACCGGCAACAAGTGGTGCGTCTACGCCACCTACGATTGGGCGCATGGTCAATCGGACTCCGTGGAAAAAATCACGCACTCGATTTGCACGCTGGAATTCGAAAATCATCGGCCTCTCTACGACTGGTACATTGAAGCGCTCGGCATCTACCATCCGCAGCAGATCGAGTTTGCCCGGCTCAATCTCACCTACACCGTGCTCAGCAAGCGCCGGCTGATTCAGCTCGTCACAGAAGGTCACGTGCAAGGCTGGAGCGATCCGCGCATGCCCACGATTTCCGGCTTCCGGCGCCGCGGCTACACGCCCGAGGCGATCCGCAGTTTCTGCGAGCGGATTGGCGTATCGAAATTCAACGGCATCATCGACATGTCCTGGCTCGAGGACAGCCTGCGCGAGGATTTGAACAAGCGCGCGCCGCGCGTGCTGGCTGTCTTGCGCCCCGTGCGCGTCGTCCTCGATAACTATCCCGAAGGGCAGACCGAGGAGCTGGAGGCCATCAACAATCCGGAGGATCCGGCGGCCGGCTCGCGCAAGGTGCCTTTTTCACGCGAGCTTTACATCGAACAGGATGACTTTCGCGAAGATCCTCCGAAAGACTTCTTCCGGCTGGCTCCGGGCCGGGAGGTGCGACTGCGCTGGGCGTATTTCATCAAGTGCGTGAGCGCCGTGAAGGACCCAATGACCGGAGAGGTCGTCGAGATTCATTGCACCTACGACCCGGCCACCCGCGGCGGCAATGCCCCAGATGGCCGTAAGGTCAAGGGGACGATTCATTGGGTGTCGGCTCCCCAGTCCGTCGTGGCGGAAGTACGTCTTTACGATCACCTCTTTACGAAGCCTGACCCTGACGATGTGCCGGAAGGATCGGATTACCGCGCCAACCTGAATCCCAACTCTCTGACGGTGCTGAAGTCCTGCCGCGTGGAACCGAGCCTCGGGGCCGCTGCTCCCGGCAGTCGTTATCAGTTCGAACGACAAGGTTACTTCTGTGTTGATGCGCGAGACTCTAAGCCGCAGGCGCTCGTCTTCAATCGAACCGTATCATTGCGCGATACGTGGGCCAAGATTGAGAAGAAGAAAAAGTAGGGGAAACAAAAGCGGCGGCAAAGCACCGCAGTCCAAAGAAGTCCCTTTTGGAGTGCGGTGCTTTGCCGCCGCTTTTGTTTTTCCTTCCTCAACAATTCACTCCGCCAACGCTTCAAAATCTGCGAAGCTCGAATTAAGCAAAAAGGGCGTGGCTGCTGTGCAGCCACGCCCTTTGAAGATTGTCTTTTCCTTGCGAGCCACCGAGAGGTTGGCCCCTCGTCGATTATCGTGAAGCTTCAGAAGTCTGTTGGGCCAGTTTACGGAAATAGGTCTCGATGACTTCGCGATAGCGCGGCGGCATGTCGCGGGTCAGTTCCTGCATGGCCTGGGCACGTTCCTTTGGCGGGAGTGTGCCCCAGCCGCGGGCGATGGTTTCCAACTGCTTGGGATCTACATTGCCCGGGCCGGAGTTGCGCCCGATCATGCTGTCGCGCATGGGGGAATTGGGTTTGCCGGCTCCAGGTCGGCCGCCATTCGGGCAGCAGCCGCCGTTGCACTCGCCCTTGCACTCGTTTTCGAGCTGCTTGATGATTTCGTCGAGGCGGGCAACGACTTCCTTCTGGATTTTCTGCGTCTTCGGACCGCCACGCGACAATTCGAGGCGCCGCTCGATGTTATCCATCTTGCGTGCGATCTCGCCCAGGTCCTTTTCTTTCCACGTTTGCATGTCAAAGGCCATCAGCACCGCAACCATCTTGTAGCGCTCCGGCACATCAACGGCATCGTCCAGGAGACGGATGATCGAGCGCGTCGCTTCATCCTTGCGCAGGAGAGCGTGCTCGGCAACCGCGCGGTGGAAAAGATAAGCGCCCGGATCCACTACTTCTTCAGGCTTCACAGAACTGAGAGTGTCCAAAGATTCTTCAAAGATTCGACGATTGGAAAGCGCCTTGGCGTAGGCCAGCGCCAGGTTCGCCCGAAAGAAGGCAGGCCGCTTGGTGTCTTTCAGGATTGCAGGCACGGTCTGCGGGGCCGGCTTGGTGGGGTCGTTGGCATCGGCAAGGAGCTTGGCGGCGTCCGCATCGCCGAGGGAGAGGGTTTCGGCGATGCGATTTAATAACGGCCGGTCGGGATTGGACCAGATGCTTTGAAATGCCTTGGTGGAAGCGCCATCGGTTTTGCCGACCTGCTTGAGCCAATCGCTCGCTTGCTTCAAGGCTACCTCTTCGCTCGCTGCCCGCAGGGCCCCGAACGAGACAGATCGGTCTGGCGAGCGATCATTGCCCGCTGCTCTGGCCGTTCCCAGTCCGCAGACCGTGAGAAGGCCAAGCGCTAGGGTGAAGCCCCGCCGACTGCTAAGCATCATGGTTCACTCTCCCAATGGTTGAGGTACCCTACATAAGTTTGCCTCAAAACGGATTGAATTGCAATGCCTTATGGCTTTTCTTCGAGAAGCTTTACGGCCAGACTGCGAACGTCCGCATACGTAAATTGCTTTTTGGGGTCGTCGTTGTCGAACTTTGCGGCGCGCTTCCCCGCACGATCGAACACGAAAACCACCGGTACCCCCTTCACGTTCCACTTTTCTTGCCACAGCGCAGCATCTTCGTCCAGAAGATAGTTTGCAAAGCCGGCGCCCTTATTCTTGAGGAATTTGAGGGCCGCTTCGCGATTTTCCGGCGGGTCCACAGTCACCGACATGCAGGCTAACCCACCCATGGCGTACTCCTGGTAAAGCTTGACCAGGTTGGGGAACTCCCTTTTGCAAGGCAGGCAAGTATTTGCCCAAACGTCCACGACTACGACCTTGCCTCGCTGCGCCTTTACCGCCGCGATCAGCTCCGGATATTTGACGATCTTGAGCTCAATACCTGACACGGGCGGGGCAGGCGATTTTCCTTCTGTTGGCAGCTGCGCCGTTGCCTCACGTCCTTCGGGCTGATTCGCAGGCGTGGGCGGCGGATCGGGCCAGGCGGCGGCAGTCCCGCCGAGAATGAGCAGTGACAGCACCAGAACAACCGTGGCTCTTGAGCCGGGTGGATGGCACGGCACAAAAAAAGATCGCAACATTACCAGATGATTCCTCATGAGCGACTCGTCCTTGCTTTCTTTTGCCACGAAAGAAGCGCTAAACCGGCAAAAACAGCTCCAGTTTCTTTACGCTGCTCTCATAGAATTCTCATCCGCCGCCGCAATGCCCGCCAGATCCTACGCGCGTTGGGCCGGCATTGTCAAGGATTTGCGGCGTTCGGTAGTAGCTCAAGCTGGCAGCTTGAGCTACGAGAAAACTGATACCGATCGGCAAAGTGAGACGCCACCCAGACTTGAGGCTCTTGTATTCACCTGATTGGCAGGTTACCGTGCGCTGGCTGACAGGCTGAGCATCACATCCATAGGCAAGGGAAAATCATATGCTCCGGGTGCTTCGCATAGCTGTGGCGATTGGCTGTGCACTTATTAGCTGCGGCCGGGCGCATGCCGCCCAGCCGCTGCTGCTCAAGCCCGCGCGGGTTTTCGACGGCTTCTCCCAGGAAGGGCATGAGGGCTGGGTGGTGCTCGTGCGCGGCCAGCGCATCGAGCAGGTGGGGCCGGCGGATCAGGTGAAGGCCCCCGCCGACGCTCGTGTGCTGGATCTTCCCGGGACAACGCTCCTGCCCGGGCTCATCGAGGCCCACTCGCATCTGCTGCTGCATCCTTATAACGAAACGCCGTGGAACGACCAGGTGCTCAAGGAGGCCCTGGCACTGCGGGTCTGCCGAGCCAGCAATCACGCACGCGACACGCTTCTGTCGGGTTTCACCACGATCCGTGACCTGGGCACCGAGGGGGCGGGCTATGCCGACGTTGGGATCAAGGAAGCGATCAATCAGGGCATCATTCCCGGGCCGAGGATGTTGGTCGTTACGCGCGCCATCGTGGCTACCGGGAGCTACGCACCCAAGGGATTCGCCCCTGAGTTGACCATTCATCAAGGTGCGGAGGAGGCAGACGGAGTCGACGCGCTCACGCGCGTCGTCCGTAATCAAATTGGGCATGGGGCCGACTGGATCAAGATTTATGCGGACTACCGCTGGGGACCGAGCGGCGAAGCGCGGCCGACTTTTTCGCTGGAAGAGATCAAGCTGATCGTGCAAACCGCCCGCTCTGCCGGCTGTCCGGTGGCGGCGCATGCAACGACGAAGGAAGGCATGCGCCGCGCAGCCTTGGCCGGCGTCGAGACGATCGAGCATGGAGACGAGGGCGATGCCGAAGTCTTTCGCCTGATGGCCAATCGCAAGGTAGCGCTTTGCCCCACGCTGGCCGCCGGAGACGCCATCTCCAAGTACCGCGGCTGGCGCAAAGGCACGGACCCGGAACCGGCCTCCGTCAAGGCCAAGCGAGCCAGCTTCAAAGAGGCCCTCGAAGCTGGGGTCACGATTGCCAACGGCAGCGACGTTGGCGTTTTTGCCCATGGCGAGGAGGCTCGGGAAATCGAACTCCTGGTGGAATACGGCATGCCGACCCTGCAAGCGCTCCGCGCCGCTACCTCCGTGAACGCCAAGGTCCTGCACCTGGACGACCGTCTTGGAGCGATCAAGCCTGGCCTCTTGGCCGACATCATCGCGGTCGAAGGTGACCCTGTCCAGGACATCAAGGTCCTGCGAAAAGTGCGCTTGGTCATGAAGGGCGGCACGCTCTATCGCGGGCCCTAGTGACAAAGGCAATTAGTCCCTTTCGTTCTTAGCGTTTACCAGCCGGCACATAACCGTGATAGACGCCTAGCCAGTAAGCCAGGGCCCAGGCCGCGCCGTCGTCCTCCGTCACGCCATTATTGCCACCATCCGGTCTGAAGGGATCACCGTTCCAGCGTTCCAGGCAACGTTCCGATGGCGGCAGGACCCGATCGAGATTGACATCGTTGCGGTTGCGCCCGGGAGCAGACCTGATGCGAACGTCCGTCCGCTGGCGGTTCTTCACGTTCCAGTTGATCATGTCCCAGGGCCAATCCTCCAGATTCTCAATGCCTTCCTCGGCCAAGCAGGGCTTGCCGGTTGTTGCTCCATAGATGAAGTTGTAGAGCGGGCTGTGTTCCAAGCGAACGCCCTGCTCGTCGCCACCGCCTTCCCAGGCGCGCGTGATGCTCTCTTCCAGGATGCGACGCCGGTCGGGATCCTTTTCCAATTTCAAGATGGCGTAGTACATCATGAACAGCATTTCATCATCGGAGTGGTTGATTCCCATCCACTGTCCCGGTAAGCCTCGGCGGATGCGGAGCGTGTTGATCAAGTAATGGTGCTTCTGGACCAGCTCCTCATAGGCCCGAGCATACTTCTCATCGCCCGTGATATGGCTCGCAATGGTCAGGTAGGCCAGCATCTCGAGCGAGTTGATCGGTTGCAAAGTTATGTAGAAGGGATCATGATTGATGAGTGCCGGCCGCCAGATGCCCCAGCGCGTCTTGCGGCCGGTGTGGTCCACAAGCGTATAGTCATGGCTTAGGATGTGATCGGTGACCCTGCGGACGACAGCAGCAATTTTCTGTTTCTCCGAGGCATCGGCAACCAGCTCGTGGTACACGTACCAGGCGAAATAGTGGCCATCGGTCTCGTCGCTGCTGGTATCCCCCTTGCACCAAACCGTGGGATCGACCGGTGAGCGATACCAGACCTTGGCAGTCTCTCCCGGCGCATTGACCCTCCCTTGAAAATCCACGCCGTCGATTCCCTGGCGCAGCTCTTCGTCGGTCACGACGGCGCGGGCCGGGAAACCCGGTATGCCACTGAGCCGCTCCAGATCGAGCATCGCCTCCAGGCCCTGCTTCGCCTGTTGCCTCGCCTTCGGTTCTTTGCTGACGGCATAGCGAAATGTCATGGCGCCGACGTAGATACTGTTCCACAAGCCGTCGTTGTCGCTGACTTCGAAACGGTAACCCTGTGCCGGATGGCCCGCGGACTTGAGATGAATCTCGTTGATAAAACCACGGCGTATGTGCCGGGCCTGGGCGATGGCATCGAAATGAGCCGCCTTTTCCGAAAGCGTCATCGACTTTTCTTCGATACAGGCGAAGCCGCCGTCCGTATCCAGCCAGGCGCGGCCGCGGTCATCGGTCCAAACGGTGCGCACGGCGTTGCCTGGTAACCAGCGCCGTCCCCAGAAGTAGCGAAATCGGCCGCCGCGTAAGCGCCACGCCCCGTTTGCCGTGCCGCCCCATACGTCTCCGTTGGCGGCGAGA
This sequence comes from Gemmataceae bacterium, assembly GCA_035296965.1. Taxonomy (GTDB): domain Bacteria; phylum Planctomycetota; class Planctomycetia; order Gemmatales; family Gemmataceae; genus DATGZX01. The sequence goes on along the minus strand of DATGZX010000010.1, from coordinate 81,008 downwards.
TGAAGGCACGTCATATTTTCGTAGGGAACCCCGTCCTTACCATCGATCAGGTGGGAATCTCCTTTGCCGTCGGTTACGAGCAACCCTTTATTCGTTGCTGCCCAGATATGGCCGATGCTATCACTGGCCACGGCCACCACCCGCAAGCCAGGCCGGATGGAAGATTCGGCAAGCGCTGCGTACGGGCCTCCTTCCGAGCGAAACGCTCCGGCATCCGTCACCACCCAGATCGTGCCCTCACGAGCTTTGGCGGCCGATAGGACCTTGGCGCCGGCGGGCAGCTTGGTCCTGTCGACGAAATCGTATGAGGGCGTCGGCCTGGCGCTGCCTGCGGCAATGCCCTTGGGATAACAGGTAGAGAGCAACTGTGGATAGGACCGTTCCTTGCTTGGAACCTGCCCCCGCAGCGGAGAACAAAGGAGCAACACGGTGAGACAAACGAGGCAACGCATGAGAAACTACTCCTCAAAATCAGGAGAGCCCCAGGAATCTGACCAGGACGAAATTGTAACAGAGGGAAGTGCTAACGCCTTCACTTTTCCAGGCCAGGAATGAGTGGCCTTCATCCGCCGCGATCGGAGACGCCTACAAGTGGCCTTGCCAGAGATGGCCGCTGGAGTGGCATCTGATGGTAAGGCCGCACCTGGGGATTTCGCACCCAATGCACGCGTCAGGCTTGCAATAAAAGAGATGCAAATTTATTTTTCTCGATTTGCCGCTTGCATTTGCAGATTTTCATGTTTATAAGGATATCATTAAGTTTGAGCGAGTCTCTCCTGAAGGCGACCTGCCTCGCACCTCACCGTGTTTGGGAAGTCAGGAGCGGTAATCTTGAGTTTTTTCATTTTCTTTCTATATCTCCGTTGGGGGGGAAGATCATGCGCCTGTCCCGTCGTTCCGGTTTCACTCTGATCGAGTTGCTGGTGGTGATCGCCATCATCGCCGTCTTGGTTGGGCTCCTGCTCCCAGCCGTCCAGAAAGTGCGCGAGGCTGCCAATCGGATGAGCTGCCAGAACAACTTGAAGCAGCTAGGACTGGCCGCGCTCAATTACGAAAGTGCTTATGGCGTCTTGCCGGTCGGTTACTGCGGATGCATGCCGATTGGGAATTGGGCAAATGGCCAATTTGTCGGCAATCTGGCCACCTTGCTGCCCTTCATTGAGCAGCAAAACCTCTGGAACAACGCTCAGCTTCAGTATTATCAGCTAGGTCAGTCGACCGGTAACACCTACAACCTGTTCGACTACAGAAGTCAACTCAACTGGTGGGGTGGCGGTCCGACCGGGGGCATTTATCCCTGCCAGAATTACGCCGTGGCACACACCTCAATCAAGACATTCCTTTGCCCGTCGACCAACAATGACCTCAATCCCGTGAACGATGCCTATGGTGCTAATCCAACTGCCCCTCCCTATGCGGGCACTCTTACCGGGTTCGATGTCTGGCTCGAAGGCACCGGCTATTACTCCTGGGGTATATTCCCGGATAACTGGTGGGGTGCTGAAATCGACTTCCCCATGGGTCGGACCAACTACGCCGGCTGCGGAGGTGTCTACGGTCCCTGCGCTGCTGGCTCCAGCGGGCTGTCGACGTACTGGGGACAGTACACCGGAGTCTTTGGTGCACGCAGCCAGTTAAGAATTAGCGATGTGAAGGACGGCACTAGCAACACGCTGATGTACGGAGAAACAGTTGGCCGCTACGACCCCGACTTCGGCGGCGGCGCCAACGCTTTGGATAAGCCGTGGTTCGCCGGCATCAACTTGGTTACCGGTTTCGGGCTGGGCCATGGCGTCGGAGCGAACTACAGCCAGTTCAGCAGCGATCACACTGGGATCATCCAGTTCGTGTTTGTCGATGGTTCGGTGCACGGCATCAGCATGAGCATCGACTTCTACGTGTTGGCCAACTTGGCCGGCGCGCACGAGGGCAACGTCGTCGATGCGAGCGCATTCAACTAGGCTTGCCTGGTGCGATTCCATCTCTACTCGACCCTTGTGTGGAAGCGAAGCATAGCCCGGGAGCGATCCCGGGCACTTCTTTCATACCTGCTTGGTCCCTGTCGCCTGTGGTGGCCTGTCAATCGTTCATCGCAAATTGTTGGGGAACCTTTTATGAAGCAGAGCGTTGTTCTATCGATATTCTTTGGCCTGGCGTTATTGATCCCTGCTGCGGGTTGTTCCGGCAGTGCCACTCCGACCGGCGGGAACCCCGCACAGAATGCCGACAGGGTGAAGGAGCTGACCAAGAATGCGGCAGGTGCCAAAACCACTGGGGGCGGGAGAAGTGGGGCGACGACAAACACCCCCGTTGCTCCTCCACCGCCCAATCCGTGACATGATAAAAGGGGAGAATACCTACGGCTAGATTGTCATTTCATAAGTTCCTAGAGTTGCGGGCGCTTAGTTGGGTGAGGAACGCAGAGCGAATCATGGTGCTGCCGACCCCGAGTGATCGCGCACGACACCCGAGCGGTAGACCGGCTCAGGCAAGTCCGTGACGAGGCCGACATGGATATCGACATTGCCCACCTCGGCCAGCCCTCTGGCAATCAACGCCATTTCGTCACGATCACTGTCGATGACCCGCTCCTCGTGGATAGCGACAAACTTGCCGCGCTCGGTCAGCAGCAGTTTCGGCAGCAGCCGGCGAAAGGCTCGGTAATCGCGCACCCACTTGGTCCGCCGGCGCCGATCCCAGCAAGGCCGTCAAGGTCGAGACCATCGAGATTCCCGCACTCTACTCGGATCCTGAAAAGACTACCCTCCACTACGACGTAATCCCCGGTCAGAGCCAATTCGATATCGACCTGAAGGCTAATCCCAAGAGCTGACCGCGCGCAGAGAAGGGCACGTTCATCAAATCGCCTGCGCCGCTTCGCAGGTGCGATCTTTCAATGTGTTTCTCAAGCTGACAGCTTGTGTTGCGTTTAGCTGTAGCACTAGCTGACATGCAAGCGTTGCACAACGAGCCTCGGCTGGCTGTGCAACCGTTGCAGGGTTGACGCGCATTTGTAGAGCAAGCTGGCAGCTTGCTCAACTCGACTTGCCACCTCCATTGGAACCAAACCAGGGCGCCCTCGAACTCGGCAATAAAATGAACTGACAGCCATGACACCTGCCACCTATTTCCGGCGGGGGCTGACCGTGGTCATTCGTTTGCTAGAATATCCCAAGGACTCCCGGAGACCTCTCCCTCCCGGCAGGGGCGCTCACCCGATGACCGATTACAAATTCCCCGACGCGAAAGAGCAGACGGATGACTGAGCCTTCAGGCAAGATTGTGGCGCGGCCCATGGTGGTCAGGGCCTGCGGACACCAGCAAGAGTTCCAGCACTATACGGTGGATAAGTATCGTGCGCAGCGGCTGGCGAAGTTCCAGCAGACCCGTTGCGCCGAATGTGCCGCCAAGCTGGTTGAAGAGCAGCAGAAGGCGGCCGAGGCCCTGCCGAAGAGGGGCGAGGCGCTCAAGAGCCTTCCCGCTGGGACGCAGGTATCCCTTACCCGCCAGCCAGACGGCTCCTGGGCCGGCACGCTGTCCGCCGCCGGAACTTCGGTCAAAATAGCCGGAAGTGCAGAGGCGGGGCCCCAGTCGATCGTTGTCGCGCTGGCCCGGCTCTGGCTCTTGGAATCGGGAGGTGGACGGGAGTAGGGTGCGCCCTCTGTTTCCTCCGTTGCCTCCTGTTCCTTTTGAAGACAAAGCCTGTCCGCTTACCGCGATTAGATTCGGGCCTTCAAGTCGCTCTTATTGACGCTGATCCCCAGCTCGTCGCACGTTTGCCATAAGGCCGCTTCCTCGATCATATTCTCACGAAAGGCGCGCACGAGGAAGCGATACGTCGCTTCGCGAAGGTTGTGGCGCGCCTCTTTGAGCTCGGTTTGCGGGGCGCGCCTGGGCGGAGAAGGCCGTCCCTGGGTGCAACATGGGTCAAACAGGGAAAACTCGATCGTATTGTGTTGCGAAACGTGCTTCTTCTGCGCCGCCTTGAGCCGCTCAAACCTCTCGGCATAGCCGTCGATGACGGCAAGGCGATGGCGGACCTCGGCCAACCAAAAACCCAAATTTGCGACCTGGCCGGCGAACTGATGCGGATTGAACGTGGCGAACTTCGCCAGTTGGCGTGTTGCCTTCTGTTCTATTGAAACCCTTCGCCTTTCGATTATCATCTCAAACAGTGCCCACTCTATCCCCCAAAAGCAGCTACGGCCCAGAGGCTGTGAATGAACGCCCTCCTCGTTCGCCATATCCCCCAGAGTGATCCACCGCAATTTCAGGTGACGCGGTTGCCGGATGGCAAGACCTCCGGGCAGACCATTGAGATTCGCTCGCCCGCCGGCTTCCCTGTCGAGGGCCGGCCGCAGAGCGATCTGTTACGCGAAACGCAGTAGTACCTTGAGAAATTTCTGGACTACCCATTCCCACCGGAGACGGATCATGCAGGCCGGGTGCAGGACGCTTTGCGTGCCTGGGGAAAGCAAGCCTTCGAGTCCCTCTTCGGCGACCGGGCGGGCGGCCGGCTGTTCGACGGGGCTACGAGCGATGCGTACATCAAATTACACTTGCAAATCTCCAGCGATGATCCGCGCGTACTGGGCTGGCCGTGGGAGGCGCTTTACGATCCCGAGGTCGGTTATCTTGCGCAGACCTGCCAGATCGAGCGCCGGCTGAACCAAATCCGCGACGTGCAAAAGCTGCCAGAAAGTTTGCCCAGGGACCGCGTCAATATTCTGCTCGTTACTGCCAGGCCCTACCAGGGCGACGTGCAATATCGCTCGATCTCCCGGCCGTTGGTGGAGCTAATCGCCAAGAACCACCTGCCGGCGCATGTGGACGTCCTGCGGCCCCCGACGATTTCGCGCCTTCGCGACCACCTTCGCGAGCGGCCAGGCTATTACCACATTCTGCACTTCGACGGGCATGGAGCCTATGGCCAAATAGCCGGCGCGTCCGGCCCGTTCACATACCAGGGACCGCAAGGAGCCCTCATTTTCGAAAAGGACGACGGCCAAGCCGACCCGATGAACGCCGACCAGCTGAGCGTTCTGCTGCGCGAGTGCGCGGTACCGGCGGTCGTCCTCAATGCGTGCCAATCCGCTATGGTCGACGATCGAGCTGAGGATCAATTCGCCTCGGTAGCCGCGGCTTTGCTGCGCTCGGGTATGCGCAGTGTGGTGGCCATGGCGTATTCCCTCTATGTCAGCGGCGCTCAGCAATTTCTACCCGCCTTCTACCGCCGGCTTTTCGAAGAAGGAAGCGTGGCCCAGGCCGTCCGAGCAGGCCGGCAGGCGATGCTCCAAGAGCGCGGCCGCGTCTGCGTTCGCGGCACATTTCCCCTGGACGATTGGCTTGTCCCTGTCCTCTATCAGCAAGAACCGCTCGACTTCTCGTTCGCCAAAGCGGCGGCCCAAGCAAATGAGCCAGCCCCCTCGAAGCTGCCCCCCGAAGTGCTGGAAAATCGTGACCCACACGGCTTCGTCGGACGCGACGGGCCGCTCCTGGAGCTGGAGCGGGCGATGCGCCGACCGCCTCCCGCCATCCTGATCCAGGGAATGGGCGGCGTAGGCAAGACCACGCTGGCCCGCGGCTACCTTCAGTGGCTCGACGCCACCAACGGCTTGGGCGAAGGCAGCTTCTGGTTCGGGTTCCAGGAAATCCGCTCGGCCGAGTACGTCTTCAATCGCATGGGGGAAAGGCTGATTGGCGGGACGTTTGCGGCCGCGCCTGTGGAGCACAAGATCAACGCCCTGGGCAAGGCTTTCTGCGAGAATCGCTTCGTGATCGTGTGGGATAATTTTGAGGTGGCGCAGGGCATTCCCGGCACACATGTCACCGCCAATCTGTCTCCGGAAGACCGCGAGTTGTTGGCGCGCTTCTTGGACAAGCTGCGTGGCGGTGCGACCAAGGTGATCATTACGAGCCGGTCGCCGGAGCATTGGTTGGGATCGCAGCGGCGCTTTTTGTTGCCGCTGGGAGGGCTAGAAGGAGAAGAACGCTGGGAGTACTGCACCGCTATTCTGCGCGACCTGGGGAAGACCGTCAATCGCGATGACAGGGATTTGGTAGAGTTGATGCAAATGCTGGACGGCCACCCGCTCGCGATGCGTGCGATCTTGCCCCGGCTGGAGAGGCTGACAGCTTCAGAGGTTGCCAAGGCGCTTCGGAATAACCTCGCCAGGTTTGGGCCGGACACGGATGAATCACAGAAGGCGCTAACGGCTACCCTAGCTTTCGTCGAGCAATCGTTGCCTGAAGACTTGAAGCCACTGCTCGTCCCGGTCGCCATGCATCAAGGATCCCTCCATTCGGAAGTTTTGGCCCAAATCGCCAACGGTGTGATTGAGCTCGATTCACGCCCACTGGTTGATCGCCTGTTGCAGATCTTGAGCGCGGCGGGTTTATTGCGGGGAAAAGGACAAGCTGTTTTCGAACTACATCCAGCTCTCAGCGGCTTTCTGCGGGCAAATTTCATACGAGGTATTTTGCCTGACGTTAGAGACAAGTGGATTCGCGGTTTTGTAAATGTATTGACAATCGTGGCTAATGCACTCGTGGCTCGCCCAAAGAACGAGCATCGAGGCGCATTTCTTCTTTACGGCCCGAGCTTTTACTCGGCCCGAGAAGAGGCCAAACGCCTCGACATGGACCTTCCCTATTTTATACTTACGCAGGCCTTGGCGCTCGATGCCAAAGAGATACGTGACTTCCAATCTGCTCGCAGTCTGCTAAATGAACTCGCTGCGCACAGTGCTAGCAAGCATATACTGGGAGGGGACGTCGCTTCCTTTAACCAGCTTGGCGCGATCGCAGCCGATCAGCGCGATTTCAAGACCGCGGAAAAGTGGTGGCATGAATCACTTTTGGCCGGTACGAAGCTTGGCCAGGCATACCCCATTGCCGACGTCTATTTAAACCTTGGCGAACTGTCATTCCAGCAACGCAATTTTGAGGCGGCCAAGGACTGGTGCAGCAAGTCATTGGCTATCACCGAGAGTCAGATCGATACCTGGATGCCTGTCGGAACCTACCAGTTGCTTGGTCAAATCGCTACACAGGAGCGACGTACCGCGGAGGCCCAGGAGTGGTACGATAAGGCCCTCCGCTTATGCGAGCAAACCGGAGATGATGGTCGTCGCGCAGGGATCTACCATGACCTTGGAATGATGGTAGCTGCCGAAGGAGATTTCAAGAGCGCGGAGGGATATTTTCACCAAAGCGTAGCGATCAATGAAAAACTAGGGGACTTCTACAATCTTGGCATTACGTACCATCAACTAGGCGTCGTAGCAGAGAACCAGAACCGCTTCGAGGCCGCCGACAAGTGGTACCAACGGTCGCTGATGATTAAGGAAAAAAATGGAGACAAGTACGGCGCGAGCATCACTTACTATCATCTCGGCGTTACTGCGCGCAAGCAAGGTGACCTTGTTTCAGCGGAGCAATGGCTCAGAAAGTGTTTGGTAATTGAAGAGGAAGAAGGCAACGAGCATAGCGCCGCCTTGACCTACTGCGAATTGGGCATTGTAGCGCTTGGGGGGAGCCATCTAGTCGATAGCGAGCAATGGTTCAGTAGGTGCCTAGCTATCAAAGAGAAGGAGAACGACGAGCCTGGTGCGCTCACTAGCTGCTATCATCTTGGGTTAATTGCTTGCCTCCGGGGTGATTTTCCCTTGGCAGAACAGCATTTCCGCAGATTGCTAAGCATTTCGGAGCGGTATGACAATCAGTCTTTAGCGCCACACGCTCATGGACAGCTGGGAATTATCGCGGCTAAGGGAGGTCAGTGGCAGGAAGCTGGTCAGCGCTTTATCCGGTCCGTTGCGGGCTTTGTCAATTCAAAGAATGAGAAAGATGCGCGAGGCTATGCAGGGAACTTCGGCAGAGTGTTGCATCTTGCTCCCCCCGCGGACCAAGCAAAGCTCAAGGCCATGTGGGAGCAAGCCGGCCTCGGCCCGTTTCCCGAAGAGCAAGGAACGTAGACAATGCCTTGGCGAAATGGCTGGCCGCCTCCGTTCCTCACGCAGAATGCGTGACACAACATAGCCCAGGGTAAGCGGAGCAACGCGTAGCGCCACCCTGGGTCGGACGGTCGATAAAGGATCTTCCGCACTCTGTAAGGGTGCCACAATCGCGGGCGTCCGGTTGTGGTATCCCTGCAGGGTACACGAAAACCCAGTTGTCCCTCTTCCCTGGGTGGCGCTGCGCTGACCCAGGGCTAAGCTGTGCAACCGCTGTGCGGTTGGAAGGCCGTTCGGCAGGATGCCATGCTTTCGCGAGCCATTGGCCAGGGCAGAAACTATATGCTGCAATGGCGAAAGCATTTCCGGCCGCTCGACAGTTGACCAGTCCTGAGTGCGGGATTTCTGAAATGGGTCGAGACACGCTTTCGCCAGGTCTTGCGAGGTGAGTTTGTTATCTCAAGTGGCGGCGAAAGCATGGCACCCCGGGTTTTAAGATTTCGGATTGGCACAGCGGAGGATTTGTGAATGAAGAATGTCTACGACAGCTACGTCCAAGGCCTCTACCAGCGCTACGGCTATCTCGCCGCCTGGCTGCCCAATACGCGCGTGGCGCTCGGCGATGTGGGCGTCCTGGAAGGGAAGTTATTCAAACGGAAAACTTCTCTCGGGGCACTCGGCGTCAAATTCAAAGTTCGTCCGGGGGACAAGCCGCTGCTTTTCAACGACGACACCAAGTCGGGCTTCAAAATCAAACCAAAGGCCGCAGTAGTGACGGGGCCCGGCCTGCCGGTCGAAGACGCGGGCCTGAGCATCGACTTCACGAGCGAGGGAGCCTTCCTGTTCCACGCCATGGATTGCTACGTGGACGAGATCGAAGACAAGGTTACCATCGGCAAGACGTTGACCCTGGCTTACCAGCGAAAGGAATGGGAGCTGGATTGGGTAGTCGTGGATACCCTCGTTCGGGCCGGCAGCACCACCATCCTCATATCCAATTCGAGGGACGCCAAGCTGGAACTCAAGGCCAAGGCCGGCATCGACAGCCTGAACCTCGCCAAGATCGATGCCGGAATAACCGTGCATGCGCAAAGAGGAGATATCACGAAATTCCTGGGAGAAAAGGGACTGACGCCGCTCTTCCGTCTGTCCCGGTTCCGGCGCTCCTGGGTCGAATGGCTCCTAGGCAAACCGCCAACGATCCACTTTGGCGGAACCATGGAGAGGTCCGTTGCCACCACCCCGCCGGACGACGAAGTACTGGAAGCGGCAATCCCTGACATGTCGTGAAGCTAGGATGAGCACAAGCAACGACCATTCGACCATCTACTTCGGCGGGAAAGAGGGCGGCCCCAAATGGAAGTCATTTGAGGAAAGAGTCTGGACACCAGTGGCGCTGTTGCACTATGTGGCAACGATTTGGGTGAATCGCAATGAAGTTCCTACTGAACCGCCGGCCCTTACGGAGTTCGATGTTTGGAAGTTATGGCCAGAATATCGCGCTTTTATCGAATCGGGGCAACGATGCCCCGAGCGCGGGGGATCGCTTGAGGAACTGTTCCTAATGCTTCAACTCAGGATCGCGGCCCCCATCACTTGCCTGCTTAACAGCGATCAACCCGAACAACCGATCGCTCGCATCACCCGACTGCGCAGGCTAAGGGCGCGCGAGATCTGGTCCGAACTGCAGCTCTATTATGCCAATCCAAAGCTTCACCGCCCCAATCCTGATCGGCCTATGGGCGTTGCTCCGATCCAGACACTTGTCTATGACGGCACCCGTGTCGCCCATGGCATTCTTTCCCTGATGATCTGGGATAATGAACTTCATTTTCAGGATTCTTGGCCCGAGGTTTCATTGCTGTGTGCGGAAAATAACAGCGCTGGTGTCGCGGCCCAGAAGTCGAATCTGGCGACCAATTCTTGGCGCATTTCCGCGGATGAATTTCAACGAGTTGTTTTCGCAGCGTTTCTTCCCCCTCCACGTCTCATGTTTGATGCTGAAGATCAGCGCCTTGCTGATATGGACCACAAAATTAACGAGGTTTTACGAGCCGTGAATAAGCCGGGCCGATCTATCAGGGATATAGTCCCTAGTGCAAAAGCGATTGGTCGCCTGGAGAGCGCGGCTCTTAGCGGCCGCATGTGGGAAGTGAAAGTAGCCCTCAACAAGGGCGACGATGTTAATGCCCAGGGAGTATTTGGCACTCCTCTCCACGCGGCTGCCAGGAATGGTCAGGAGAAGATCGTGGAGTTGCTTGTCCGCTATGGTGCCGACCATCGGCTTCGCGATGCCAACGGCAAGACAGCCATTGAATTGGCGGCTGCCGGAGGCCATGTCGCCATTGAAGAGTATTTGCGATCCCTGGGGTGATGACGCTCCGTTCGCGACGTCGAAAGATGGTGAGCGGGCGCGGCGGATTCGATCCGGCTTCGCGTGCACAGGTACTCACGATGCTAGAAGAGTGACTGCCGCGTCGATCCCATCTTCGAACCGAGTCCATCCGGTTGTCAGCATTCACGCCGCCATCGCAAACCGCCTCTCGGCCAGGCCTGACGTTCGGAGAGCACCTGCGGTACGGGTCTCCCAGATCTTTACGGAGATCGGTTTGTTTGCAGCCTCGAACGCGGCCAGATTGCGCTTGGCTCGCTCGTTCGACGGATCGAGTCGAATTGCGTTGTCGAATGTCGCTCGCACGAGGTCGGCTGGGAAGCCCAATTCAGCTTGTGCGATTGCCATCCATTCCGAAACCTCACTCATCACGGCCGCAGAGCCATTCATGCTGAGCGCTTGCTCGCAGAGTTTTCGGCACTCCTCGAACTGGCCGTTCGCTAGATTGTGATGGGCAAGAAAGACGTAGGGCCAAACCAGACGAGAGCCAACGCGGATCGCCATCTCGAGGTCTGTGACCGCGCGGGTGCTGGTCCCGTAGAGAAGAGTGCCCCTGTCGACCAGCAGTGCATCGTTGTACGGCTCGAGTTGTAGCCCCCGTGAATAGTACTCCAGGGCGGCTTGCGAATTGCCGCGGAATTGATAACCGAAGCCAAGCAGGGCAAGCGTCAGTACGAAATATGAACGGTCGATGTTGCTCAGTTCCTGCTGCTCGAACTTGGTAAGCGTGCTCTTCAGGATTGGCTCCAGAAGTTCAAATGTCCGGAGCGCTTGTGTTTCCGAAGCGGACAGGGCCGACATAAGTGTGATGTCGGCCGCACGTGCGACGACGACCGGCGAGTAGTTGCTGTATTCCTGAAGGATTTCTTCTGCGCGCTTTCTCGCTGCTGTCCGGTCGGCGCGGTTCAGGGCATCCAGAAACATCGCCAGATAGTTCTCGTTGTCGGGCTGGAGTTTGCAGGCATGGTCATAAAAGAGCGCTGCGGTTGCCGGATCCCCAGCCTCCAGCCAGATCGAGCCGCGCAGGTAGCTAACGAGCGCCGGGTCAATATAGGCTCGCCAACGTCGAAGGAGATCGAGCGCCCTATCCCACTCACCCCGCTGTTTGGCCTCAAAGGCTTCACCGAGCTTGGCCTGGGCTTGGGGATTCATCGGTTGTGCGGCAGAGGGGGGCTCGACAAGCGCGTAAAGATCCTCCGAGAGGTTGCGGACACGGCTGCGTTCGATCTCCGAGAGTGCTTCCCATGGGCCATCTGTCGCATCGCGAAGGGCGTCGGCTTCAGGCGCGTCATCCTTGCCCGCGGCCAGGAGTTGGTGCAGTTCGCGAGTGCCACGCACCATCGCCAGATAGTTGGGGTTCATCGTCAGGGGTTTAGGGGCCATGATCACGTCTCGTCTTCTTCCCAGTCCGGCCGGGTTGCCGCGATGTCTGCTTCGTAAGAAGCAAGGGGAACGGCCTGCGCCGGGGCCACGTTGCCATGCGTTGCAGAGTCCAGTTCCAGGGTGAGGCCGCTCGCGAAGGGACCCTGCACAAAGGCACCATTCCCGGTGCGGAAGCAGAAGGTGTTGTTGCTGCCGCCAGCTCCAGGCAGGATTGGGCGAAGTCGCTTCGGAACGCGGTTCACATTGATGTCCCGCCAGTTAGGCGCAACCGACATGCCCTTGCCGTTGACGAGCACATTGTGCTGCGCATCGACGTCTACATCAACCCTGGCGCGAATGCCTAGAGCCGTTGGGCTCACTGTCGGCAAACCATCAGCCTCCTTCCTCATGACACGAAACACTCGGGGCATGTTGCTCTCCTGGCGTGCGTCCTCACGCCCAGTTTCATCTTACCAGCAGCTACTGGCCAGAATGAAGCGTGAAATCCGTTTGGAAGCCTGCGGGAACGTTGCGCCGTTGAGCTTTGAGGTAAGTCCTGCAAAAGACCCGCGGCTGCAACGGGTATCCGCCTGCCAGAGAGAAAGTAGTGTGGTTGATTGTGGCAGGTGCACACAGGCTCCCTGCCGCTCCTCGTGCCGGTCGAGATCAGGTCTCCAACCATGGCCAGCCCGATTGAAGTCGTCTTCCCGCGCGGCCAGCCGCTCGGCGTGCGGGCCGGGTTCGATCCGGCTACGCTGGCACAGCTATTGGCCGTGCTGGAGGAACTGCAGCCAGGCTGAGCGTTTCCCTGGCTGAGCCAATTTGGCTGACGCCAGAAGGCCCCACGACGGATTCGTCGGGCAGAGCCAAGGCGAGGCCGCCGACCGCCAAATTGATCGACTCGTATACAATCTCTACGGCCTGATGGAGAAGGAGATTAAGCTCGTCGAGGAGGCGACGCCCCAATGAAGCTGCCCCATGGCGCGCACGCGGTCGTGGACATTGCCAGGCTGCGGGATTACTGCCTAAGCCCAGACCATCCTCGTGGGCGCCACAAGGCGCGTCTTTGCGGCCGCTCTTGGGCTGACATCTCAGCATGCGTCCGAGCTGCAAGCTGCGCTTTTGGAGGCCGCACGCACCCAAGAAGCAAGTCCTACAGATCTGGATGCATATGGCCAAAGATACGTTGTGGACTTTACAATGCAGGGGCCGAATGGAACGGTCTGCATTCGAAGCAGCTGGATCATTCTCAGTGGGGAAGACTTCCCAAGGGTTGCAAGCTGCTACGTGCTTTGAAGTGAGGGCAAGGGAATGAGTAGTGCAATCCAACTACTGGATGTTGTCGCTTTGACCGAAGACCTGCCCGAGCGCGGCTTAGGACGCGGTCAAGTGGGAACCGTGGTGGAGGCCCTGGCGCCGGGCGTCTATGAAGTCGAGTTTTCAGACAACGAGGGCAGGACATACGCCATGCTCGCGTTGCGTGCGGAGCAGCTCTTGGTCTTGCACTATCGCCCCCTCCAGGTGGCCTGAAGTACAATTGATGTCTATCCGCCCAGCGATTTAGCGCATCTGCCCGCCGGATCCTCAGCTGTGCGCGGGTCTCCGCACTCGGAGTCACCGCAGGTCTCCACGAACTAGAGGAGACCTGCGGTCGCGGTTGCGGCGAGGTCAGGAGACCTGCGCCGAGCGCGTCGTCCATACCGTCTCCGGCAAGCAGTTCTGCGGTTACCGCAGCTAGCACGTCCATTTGGTCCTTCGTCCACGGACTGTAATCCACCTCTTCGCCGGCGGCGTCTGGATGAGCTGGTGGTTGTGCAGCCGCGCCGAAGTCGATGCGGCGCATGCCCTGGCCCTGCAGCACGGGCTGACCGTCACGATGTCGCCCACGGACGAACCCTGGCACGTCCGCGAGTTCCACCTCCGCCTCCCCGACGGCCACACGTTCCGGGTCAGTGCGGGGATTGAAGAGGATTAGGTGCACGCCGGCTCGCCAAGGGCGTTCTGGCACAAGCTGCCAGCTTGTGCTACGGAGCGGGCGACGATCATCCCATGGTCAAGTGAGCACTAGTTGAATTCGCTGGGCGGTCGCTATCCGTTGAACACCCTCATCTTTTCAGCCAGGCATAGGCTTTCAGGATCGACCCTTGGCCTTAGCAACCTTACTAAATGTTGCGGCGAACCCGAACCTTTTGTCCTGTCACTTCTTCCAGTCGCTGCGAAGCGCGGGCGAAGTAGGCTTTGACTTCCTTGGTGGTCATCCCCTCTGTCCTCTGGGCAACGCGGTGCTTGATGGCATCCAGGGCATCGAGATACTCATCGAGGGTTTCAAATTTGTTTTTCATTGCATCACCTCGAACGGAGTATGAATCACCAATTTATTTCAACTCCCATCCATGCCTTCGGCACCGGCTTGACACCTTGCGGAGCTTGCAAGCTTCCCAATTGTGATCGCTCGTTGCCTATTGTTCGCCTTCTGCACCACTCTTGTAGTACAAGCTGGCAGCTCGTACTGCGCCTCGCTCGAACGCAACGAGCATGGCCGCCAGGAATCATCTCGTCAACGATTTTGCTTCCTGGATGGAAGTGGCTGGCCAATGCCTGTAGAAAAAGTGTATTCCGATGAACCGGCCGCCACGAACGTGAGTGAACCAGGTCTTCGAGGGGAAGCAAGCATGGCATTTCGCATTGGCAACAGGCTGCTCGCTGTGATTTTTTGCATGGTATCCTTCGCCGCCGGCTCCATGAGGCCGGCTCGGGCGGAAGACTGGCCGTGCTGGCGGGGGTCGCATCGCGATGGGATTTCGCGCGAGACTGGGTTGCTGACGCAGTGGCCGAAGGGCGGACCCAGGCAGCTCTGGAAAGTCCAGTTGTCGGGCGGGTTCTCGTCCGTCGCCGTCGCCGAGGGGCGGCTGTTCACGCAGACGAAGGAGAATAACCAGGAAATCGTCCTTTGCCTCGAGCCGGCGACCGGAAAGGAACTTTGGCGCTACGCGTACGATTGCGATTACAAGGCTCATCCGACCTTCACGGGCGGAGGCTATCCGCCTTCGCGCACCGGGCCTCGAGCCACGCCGGTTGTCGACGGCGCGCGCGTCTACGCGCTGGGTGCCACGGGGATCTTGCATTGCCTGGAGGCCAAAACCGGAAAGGTCGTCTGGCAGCAAGAGTTGCTCAAGCTCGCCGGCCGGACCTGCCCCTCGCATGGCTACTGCGGCTGCCCCCTCGTCGTGGGCGAGCGCGTCTATGTCGACCCGGGCGGGCCCAAGGGGAAATCGATCGCCGCACTGGATAAGAACGACGGCAAGGTAATTTGGCAAACGCTCGACGACGCGATCGGCCATGCCACGCCAGTCTGGGCCCTGGTTGCCGGCGCGCCGCAAGTCATTTACTTCACGGGAGCCGGCGCGATCGGCGTCGCTCCCGAAAATGGTAAGCTGCTTTGGCGCTATCCCTGGAAGACGCAATTCGACCTCAATATTGCGACCCCCATTTACGCGGACGGCAAGGTATTCATCTCGTCCAATTACGGCACTGGGGCGGCCGTTTTCCGTCTCTCGGACAAACCGACGCCGGAAACGGTCTGGAAGGCCTTGACCATGCAGAATCATTTCTCCTGCTCGATCCTCCACGAGGGAGCGCTGTACGGGTTCAGCGAGCAACGCCTGCGCTGCGTCAACTTTGAGACCGGCAAGGTTCAATGGGACAAGGTCGGCGGCCTGGGCCGGGGGTCGTTGGTCCTCGCCGACGGGATGCTGATCCTTCTGGGAGAGCATGGCCAACTCGTCCTGGCCAAGGCGACGCCGACCGAGTATACCGAGGTCAGCCGTTGCCAAATCCTCGACGCCAAGGCACTCACCTGGACGGTGCCGGTGCTTTCCGGCGGCAGACTGTTCGTCCGCAATGAGAATACGCTGCTGGCGCTCGAAGTGAGTGCCGGGAGACAGTGAGCAAGGCGTTGCGACCAGCGTCCCAAGAAGAGCATGCAAATGTCAGAGCTCGGGCCGGAAAAGCAGGTGAAGCCGGGGAAACTTGCCAATAACTGAAATTATACATCGTCATAATATGTAGTTTTCGCAATAAATGGGTCGATTATTGCACTCTTGCGTACGCCCCCGTATGAGTCCCAAAATAGTCTCGAAATAAAAAACCTCGTGTTTTTTGCACTTTTCGGAGGCTCCAGCCACGCGTTTTTGGGGGGGGCAAATTCTCATTATTCCAGAAATGCGCGAAAACGACGTAATTTGCGTGGTTTCGTGAAAGGCATTAATTTGCGCGCACGTCATTTTTTCTGCTCAGTAGTCTCAAAATGATCGGGGCAGGTTGCCTGGGAAAGGAAGGCGGGCTGCGCTGCTGGATTGCCATGCGCTCCGAGACGCCTTGCCCTGCCCGGCGGCTTTGGGTATGGAGATCCATCCGCTAGCTCTAGGAACGCTCGTGTGATCTATCGGGGATGTCGCGGACGTTTTCCAAAGGGAAGACGATTTCGATACTCGCCCGGTAATTGATTGGAAGGGAGAGCCTATTATGGTTCCCAAACTCACTCGTCTGCTGTGGGCCGGTGCGGTCTTTGGGGTGGTGTGGGCAGGCAGGGACGCAAGCGCTCAAGTCTTGCCGTCGGGCCCGGTGCCGATCGCGCCGTCGACTCCAGGCCAGACTGGAACAGGCAATCAGCAGTATCAACCTCCTGGCCCTCCTTCTCAAACAGTGCCGGCGCAATACACTCCACCGACGCCCGGTTTACCTCCGCCCACTGGCCCGTATGACGGAACAGGACAGCCGCCTGCGTTCCCTGGGGCACCTGGCCCCTACATGCCGCCCCCGGGGTCGTATCCGCCGCCACCTGGTCCTTACACGCCGCCGCCCTACGGGCCATACCCGGACAGCAACGGCCCGCTCCTGCGCAACGACCCCTTGCTCGTCGCTCCTAAGGACCAGCCTGGACTGTTCGCGGCCCTTGAGCTGAGCGTCCTCGGTCCGCACATCAACAACCACCTGAATGGCTCGGTCACCGTCCCAGGCTATTATCCCGATCAAATCGCGCTGCCGATCGCCCAGCTCGACTGGACCGGCTCGCCTCGTTTCGAGCTTGGCTACCGCTTTGCGGACGGCTGGGGCGCGTTCCTCGTGTCGTATCGTTTCCTGGTCACGGAAGGAAACGCCGACTTGCCCGGCTTTGACCTCGATGGCAGCGACGGCTGGCTTAAGAGCCGGCTCAACATGAACGTTATCGACTTCGACTACGCCACCCGCACTATCAACTTTGCACCCAACTGGGACATGCAATGGCGCGTGGGTGCACGAGTGGCGGGTATCTATTTTGATTCGTATGCCCAGGGTAACTACATCGAGCAAACCCAGAACAATAACTTTGTCGGCGGCGGGCCGCACGTTGGGCTCGATCTCACGCGGCGGCTGGACTGGGCCGGCTGGGAATTCTTTGGCCGCGTCGAAAGCGCTGGGGTTTTCGGGCGCATCCATCAGGCATTCGAGGAAGCGTTCGTCGCCTCCGACGGCACGACCGTCGGCGCGAGCAGCGACGTTTATCACGACCAGGTTGTACCGGTGCTCGCCTTGCAACTTGGACTGAGCTGGACGCCGCGCTGGAGCCGGTATCCAGGCCGCTTTACCTTTGGCTACCAATTCGAACAATGGTGGGACATCGCCAATGCAGGCGCCTCCCGTGCCGACCTGACCGAGCAGGGCGTCTTTTTCCGTGGCGAATGGACGTTTTGAAGTAGGGGCAAGGGAAGAGGGGCGAGGGAACTGAGATTAACCCCGTTCGTTCCCTGTTCGTTCTTCCCGCATCTCCCCCATCTCCCCTGCGTGCCTAGCGCGGCCGTGCGTTCTCCTCGGAACTATATGGCCGCAGCCACTGGATGATCTCGATGCGATTACCGTCAGGGTCGGCGATGAAAAAGCGATCGGCACCGGGGATTGGCGTCGTCTCTTGCGTCGTTACACCGTGTTCCCGGAAATACGTCCGAGCCGCGGCGGCATCCTGTACGCGCAGGGCAAAGTGGCGCGGACTGATCGTGTCGGGGCGGTCCTTGAGCAATAAATGGATGTGGTGATTGCCCAGGTCAAACCACAGGACCGTGAAATCAAACGTCCTCGGCTTATTGATCTCCTTGAGACCGAGGATATCTCGATAGAATCGCCGGCTACGCTCCACGTCGCTGATCACGACCGAGCAATGATCGATCTGCGTTATCTGCATAGCAACCTCGAAAGAAGCTTCAGGAAAGGAAAAGGTGGCAGGACCCTTTTCAGCCACCTACTACGGCCCATCGTTCTTCCGGTACGGAAAAGGGTCCTGACACCTTTTCCTTTCCCCCTCAACAGGCTGGAACGAGGATCTTCGAGCGGAAGCCCGACTGTTCGTCGTATATTTGCGCGATACGCTGTGCAACTGTCCGCCCAGTCCCTACACGCGCGAGCATCACGACGGAGCCGCCAAACCCTCCTCCGGTAAGCCTGGCCCCAAAGACATCGGGCTCTGTCCGGCCGAGTTCGACCAGCGAATCGATCTCAGGAATCGACACCTGGTAATCGTCGCGCATCGAGGCGTGCGACGCATAGAACAACTTACCCAAGCGGTCCAGGTCCCCGGCTCTCATCGCCGCCACCGCTTCCAGGACGCGGTCGTTCTCGGTGATCACGTGGCGTGCTCTGCTTTTCAGCGGCTCAGGCAACGCGCTAAGCTTGGGCAAGTCTGCGACGGTCAGGTCGCGGAGCTGGCTCACGCCGAGCAGCGCGCTAGCCTGCTCGCACTCGCGCCGACGGGTATTGTAATCCCCGGCCGCATTCCGGTGTGCCACACTCGAATCGATCACGACCAGCTCCGCCCCGACGGGCAAGGGAACGCGCTCGAACTCGAGGCTGCGGGCATCGAGGAATAGGGCCGTCCCCTGGTCCGCGAGGCTGGCTGCCATCGGGTCCATGATACCGACCTGCGCTCCGACAAATTCGTTCTCCACGCGCCGGCTGATGCGGGCAATGGTCACATCATCGAGCCTGAGCGCGAATGCCGCGCGCAGGGCGCGCTGCAAACTGACCGTCAACGAAGCGCTGGACGACAGCCCGCTGCCAAGAGGCACACTCGACTCGATGCGGACATCAAACCCCAGGAGCGCGTGCCCTTCGCTCCGCAGGATGCTTGTCAGACCCTGGATGTAATCAAGCCAGCTCGCAGTCCGCTTCTCCTCGCCTAGAGTGTAGATCCGAGGTGCCGGCAACGCCACGGCACTCGACCAGGCGCGCACAACGTGGTCCTGCCGCTGCGCCAGTTCCACTCGAGTGTGCTGAGGGATCGCCGTGGGCAAGACAAAACCGCCGTTGTAGTCGGTATGCTCGCCAATCAGATTCACGCGCCCCGGCGCCTGTGCATGAACGACCGGCGGTTTGCTGAAAAGCTCTGAGAAATCGTGCATAAATGATGTTCTGTCGTTCCGCAGGGAAGCGGGCAGCATGCTGACCGTCCATGTTACTAGTCCACAAACATTGAAATGCCTCTAAAAATGCGTCCTAATTGCGTCCTATTTGTATCTTGGTGGCTCAGGGAAACGGTGTCTGCCTCAAGTGGCAGCTTGCGTCGAGTTGTGCACCACAACCCGCGCGTGGCGAAAGGTGCGCTGAAAGTACGCCGAAAGTGCGCCTTTCGGCAGCCAAATGCGCGATTGGAACGGCCATCGCCTCCTTAGCGCTGGAGAGACCCACGCTGGGCCTCCTCGATTCAGGGCACCACGGCCACAGGATCTTCCAGGGAAGAGCACACCGGGTTTGCATGGTCCGCTTGGCCGATTCAGGTCACGAATTACCAAGCACTCGCGCTGGTCGCGACTCACGGAGTCGCGATGCCGCTATTGTAGATTCAGCAAGGGGGACATGGAACGGCAGCCCAGGAGAATTGTGCCCTTGCTCTCGGCCCATCGCCAGGATAAACGCCGACGATGGAAAGGAATACTAGAAAGAAGGGGGACGCGCTGCTGCAGAGCGGCGACCACGGCTAAAGTAACAAGTCAAATAAAATAGATGCGTCCCTTTTTGTTCCTCCCAATTCATCTCCAGGGGTTTAGCGTTTCGCATCGCGAGCACAGCGCTAGAATTCATGATCCATGAATGATCGCGATCCGCAAAATCGCCAAGATTTCACTTGACACCACAATCTGTCACCCTGACAATCAAAGCCGCGCTTGGTCACGGTAATTTCGTTACGGGCGCGTCGTGCAATGCAACTGCAATGAAGGGATCGGTCAAATGGCCTCGATGAGGAAGTTTTGTGAGGTCGAAGACGGTTAGCTTCGTGCCCTTTGACGTAGATGAAGGCCGAGAGCCTTTCCTTGAAATCGGCCCAGTCATCCTTGGTTAATTCCTCTCACCACGGGGTAGTGTTGCGCATCTGACATGCGAAAGGGAAATCGCACGGCCGATGTTACCGCATCAAAGCTATGATAAACCACCGCCCTGCTATTGACCGTTCGCCCGGCTCTCCCAAAGGGAGACTGGTGACGATGCAGAATTGCGTTGCAATCTGCGCTCTCTTATCAATCTACAATCCCGGGCATTGGCGAGCGTTTCCCTTCTCCTTTGGACTCAATTGGCGCCCCGCCACCGGAGCTCATTTCCCCCAAGCCCCAGCCAAAATCCTCCTCCGCGCTTTTTTCCTATTGATCTTACTTGTTTCGCATGGGGCTTCGCTCGGCTGCTCGGGGAAACGCGCTGGAGCGGAGTCTCTTCCAACTTCAGTCGCCGAGGCTGGCGCGAAGATCGTCGAACTATCGGAAGGTCAGACGGTATCGATACCTTGTGAGGCAAGACTGAAGTTGGGGCACCTACCGAGAGGCGGCAGGCGTGTGATACAATTCTGGCTGCAGTACACGGGCAAAGATGAAATCGTGATAGGGCCGATTGAAACTAGCTGTGAATGCCTTTCGGTGGCCGTCGACACACCCACTATCCCACCCGGGCGAAAAGTGAGAGCCACAGCAACGGTAGATTTCACGCACGATCCCACCTTTGCAGGAGCCCTCTCTCTCGAGGGAACCGTGGCAACGGCCGGCAAATCGCCTGCCTTTGTGGTCCAGGTAGAAGTGACAGTCGAGTGATTGCCATGCTCTGAAGGATGTAAATCATGTTCGCGTGCAACCGACTTTGAGAGTTGAATCTTGCGATCGGACGCGCGGACGATCTAGGCTGCCTGTTTTGCCACGGAGATTGAGTCGTGCATCGAAGCCAATACAAAAATGATTCACTTGCTCGTGTTTATAGAGCACTTTCCTCTTGCTTTGAGAACCGATCTAGCGCGGCAGTGCTAGCTACAGCTAGTCCTCGAAGTGAAAACTTGTCGTTTGCACTCTTTCACAGCCGATGGTCTCATTGCTTCCTGCTCGTGACGATGATGTCAATCACCGGGTGTGGGCGTTTCGGCACGCCGATTTCCACAAAGTCCGACGACTCGAATCGTTCTGATCCGACTAGCCTGGAAAGCAATGCGCATGACTGTCGCGATTCGTGTTTGCCAAAAACTATCTCTGCCGTTCGTGCTCAACTCGGGCTCGACCCCGATAACTTGCCGCAGAAGGGACCGAAGGAGACCGAAGAAATCATGCGCGCTATCCAGGCGGAGTGTAAACCACCCGGATCGGCAGTTTTCGAGGTTGGTCCCGTAGAATTGTTGGACGACGCCAACAACAATCGGCCCTTGCCGGGGGTTCTCATGGACTCTAACGGCCACTTGCACTTACTTCTGGGTGCCGTTACAGTCGGTGGCTCTACGTTCTATCAGATGGTACATGGAACCTCCCAAGTTGCACTCGTTCCGGAATCCGCATTTTTGGAGCAGAGATTTCCAAAAGCCTGGAGGCTGCATAATGCCAATCCGGGTGTTCCCATAGCTGTTGGTTCCGGTGTCGTGCGTGCGAGCGAGATCGATCATAATTTCGGCGAGATCAGACCAAATCAGAAAGTCACACACACCTTCACCTTAACGAATGTCGGCGAATTAGCACTCGTACTTGCCATGCCGAGCACGTCATGTGGATGCACAACCACGTCGGTTATCGGCGATACTGTGCTAAAGCCTGGCCGATCGATTGCCCTGGCGGTTGACGTCGCTTCACGGAACACGTCTTCCTTACGCCAATACGTGTACTTGACTTTGACTGAGCCAGAAACGAACCTTTCTCGCAAAGTGCTGTTGTCTCTGTTTGGAAGCCAGGCGATCTTCAAATCCGTCGAACCAGCTGCAATTGACTTTGGATTAGTCCGGCCGGGGCGCTCGTACTTGCGTTCTGTGACCGTTACGGAGACGCCTGTCGATCGCTATGAACTTGGCAGAATCGATTCGGTAGGGCCGCCGCTCAGCTGGCGCATCGCGAATTCACAAGATTCTGAGGGTCTCCGGTCGTACAGAGTTACGTTCGAACTCAACCTCGCTAACCATCCCGCAGGAAAGTACAGCCAGATTGCCCGATTGATTACGGACAGCCGCTTCTCACCGGAAATTCCGGTTCCCATCATCTTCGAGGTGGCACCAAGGGTTTCTGTCATCCCCAGCGCAATTGCCTTAGGGGAATTGCCTGTCGGTGAAATGCGCGATTATCGCATTCGCTTCAGATCGGCGAATGGGGATCCTCTCGAGGTGAAGCTGAAAACCATCCCCCGCGAAGCTGCCGTTCGGATCGAGAGAAAGGCCGATGGTCTTGAGCTAGTCGTATCGATCAAGCTACTGGCCGCGGGACTGTGGCAAGATACGATTCTGGCGAATGTCACATCTGGATCACACCAGGAGCTAATTGAGATCAAGTGCGCTGGAATTGGAACGCGTCGTAAGTTGTGAGTCTGCCTCTCTGCAAGGATTGTCGGAGGTCACATGCACCCACACTTGTCCGCTATAAACATGATATTAGAGTTCGATTGGAATCCGCGTTGAACGACGGCCGAGAGGCTAAGGCACGGATCACCCAGTACTTACACTATGGTCTCTTTTCAGGAGGAGTCTGACGATGTCTGGACGCTTGTGGTTTGTTCTTGGAATGTTCGCAGTGGGGCTGATTGCTCTTGACACGCTGCTGTTATCAGGCAGCTCAGCCCTAGCTAACAACTGCACCTCAGGTTGCACACCATTTGCCCAATGTATTGCTCCAAGTCAAGGCACTTGCCCGTATTGCTACAATAATCCGCCCACAACAAGTTGTGGCCCTGGTACATCGCAAGGTTCGGGGCTTTGGCTGTACCAGAATGGTATCGGCGGTTCACAAGTCTCGACGGAGCAGGTGCCTTGCACAACAGTTTACCCCTGTACTGCTACCACAATACCCGGCATCTGTGGCCCCACTCTCTTTGGAATTATGTGTAACGGAAGCGGAGCCAACTGCCAATCATGTGCTTCAATGCCAGGAATAAACAATAACCCTAAAGATTCATGTAAGGATAACGGTTGCAATGAGAACGGCTGATGCGATCGTGAGGCCGATGGATAACTTCGCTCAGTGACGGAGGACCGCCGTTGTGGTCGGGGCTATACACCTGACCACAACGCTTTCCGGCGGGTCCGAACACTACAAGGGAGCTCTCGCCTCCTATGTATGCGCGCCACATTCGTACTTTAGAGCTCTCCAAGGACTACTGCCATGGCTCGTTTTGGAAAGATTTCCTATGTACTTTGGTTGGCATTTGCTTACTGTGGTTTTTTTGACACGGAAGTGAGCTATGCCCAAGTGCCCGCCGATCTTGCCTGGCACAAAGTCCAACCTTCTGCCAGGTCTCAGATCTTGGAACTACTGAGCGTCCAGACGCGCGCCAATTATGAACGCATTGAAACCTTGCAAGCTTCATACTCGGTTCACCACGAGGACTACCTCTCGCGCGATTTTGTGAAAGAGGCGTTTGGGGCGCGGCTACCAAAGGATAGTTCGCCGGCACTAATCCGGGAGATTGAGGTGAACCAGAAGGTGGCTATTGACATGGAATCGGGGCGGGTTTTCCGAGAACGAGAGACCAAGAGGTTTCGTTTATTGACGACTACTTCAAGAAAACCTGTTATCATGCCTGGCGTCGGGGATGCAGACGACGGCCGTTCCATCGTCACATCAGAGGATTACACATTTTTCAACCCCAAGCAGCCGCCCGCTACGAGTGTCGTGGCCGGCGACAACCCAAAGGCCCAAAACAAACGAATGGCGCATCGGCTTGCCCCAGAAAAGGCGAGGGGAAGGGAGTATTCCGGTCTGCTAGATCCTCGAACTTTCTACCGCTGCGCTTCCAACCAAAAGAGCTGGGAAGAGCTTCAGATGTATTTGTCCACGCTGAAAGGCGAAAAGGGGGCTGACCAGCAACAGAAGGTACAGAAGTTAGAGATCGACGAAGCGGAACAGGCCGGCAGCATTTGGTACCGACTTCGTTTACCGATTACGTCTCCGGATGGGAAGTTCACGACCTGGACTTCGGTTTGGAGTCCTCTAGCCGGTTACAACCCGGTCAGCTTGATCTTTTCGAAAGGTGAAAATGCTGGAGGCCCGATCACTAAGTCTATCTCCTGGGAATGGAAGCAAGTGGACGGCATCTTCTTCCCGGCAGTCATTCATGAGGTGTGGCATCCAGATGGTCTTCCTGATAATGTCGACACCTTAAACGAAGTCATCACACTCAAGGAATGTTCGCTGAATTCACCACTCCCTTCAAATCAATTTAGCTACGGTGCCCTTGGCCTGAAGACGGGAGATTTGATACTGGATGATATGGAAAGCACGGTGTTCATTGTAAACGACGCTGGGATTCCCGTGCGATTGGCAGGTTATAATGAAGAGTACGTTGCCCCGGCCTTAGCTAGACGTACGAAGTTCGGTTGGTTGCTGGCTGTTAACGCTGCTGGCATCGCTATTGCTCTACTTGTGGTCGTTCTAATACGCAGGCGACGACGCAAGTCGATTCCCACATGATCGTCTCAAGAATAGCGGGCGAGTTGCGGCGCGCGGATTCGTTCATCATTGGCGCAACACTGATTGGCTATGCGGGACTGCTTATATGGCTGGATCTACGAAACGCCCCGGCGGTTGACGAAGTCGGCCACTTGGCTGCGGGCGTTGCAAGTTGGGAACTCGGCACCTTCGATTTGTATCCCGTAAATCCACCCCTCTTGAGGATCATCGCATCTGCACCTGTCAAACTGTGCAATCCCGTCGCCGATTGGAAGTATTACCAGGAGCAACGCGAGGAGGTAGCAAAACGTATCGAGTGGAGCGTGAGTCTTGATTTTCTTCGCCGGAACGTTGATAGCGCAGCACTATATTTTGCCCTTGCTCGCTGGTCATGCATACCGTTTGCCATGATGGGAGCGTGGTTCTGCTGGCGCTGGGCCACAGAGCTTTACGGTAAGTGTGCCGGCCGGATCGCGCTGATCCTGTGGTGCTTTACGCCAGACGTGCTCGCGTGGTCGGCAACGCTTTGTCCCGACGCCGCCGCTGGTGCGTTGGGCGTCACTGCCGGCTACTTTTTCTGGCGTTGGTTGAAAGAACCAGACTGCTCCGGCGCCACGTTGGCAGGCGTCTTTCTTGGGTTGGCTCAGCTCACGAAGATGACATGGGTTCTTCTGTTTGGCCTTTGGCCTCTTCTTTGGGTAGGCTTGATCTGCTGTCATCGTTCGCGCAAAACCAACGTTCCCTTCAGGACGCAAGTTATGCAGCTTGGCTGGGTTGTGCTGGCAGGTATCTTTGTACTCAACCTCGGTTACGCCTTCGATGGAACTTTCACGAAGTTGGGGCACTTTACCTTCACCAGCCATACGCTGGCGGGAAATGACTCGATCCTTGATGGAGGTCGGGGAGGAAACCAATTTGCCGGAACCTGGCTTTCCGATGTGTGCGTGCCTTTGCCACGCGACTATGTTCGTGGCGTTGACCTTCAAAAACTGGATTTTGAGCGGGGCATGCAATCATATTTATTGGGCCAATGGAGTGATCGCGGTTGGTGGTACTATTATCTTGTTTGTGCGGCATTGAAAATCCCAATCGGGATGTGGTTGTTGGCACTTCTCGCGATCGGAATCAGGCTTGCATCTCTTAAGACCATTGTCATTGGACGAACGAAAGATGGGATCAGCCGTTCCCAAAATTGGGTAAGGGCCAATTTGCCCAACGAACTCGTTCTTTTGTCGCCGGGCATTGTTCTTTTTGTCTTCGTCAGTCTGCAGACCGGCTTCAGCCGCCATTTTCGATATGTGCTTCCTGCGTATCCGTTTCTTGTTATCTGGATTAGCAGCATTGCTCCTGCGATCGGGAGGCTGCCCTGGGCCCTCGGCGCTCTTGCAAGAGTATCTGTAATCTGGATCATTGCTAGCTGCTTGTGGATCTATCCGCACAGCATGTCTTATTTTAACGAAATCGTAGGCGGCCCGACAAATGGCCATTTCTACCTTCTTGACTCGACTATCGATTGGGGTCAAGATGTGTTCTACTTGAAGCGTTGGTGCGAGAAACACCCCGAGGCGCGGCCGCTCCGGGTACTTTTCACCAACGCGTTTTCCGGCGACTTGTTGAACGGGACTGGTGAACAACGGACAGTGCAACTAGAGCCAGCCAAGTGCGCGCCGATGGCCGGATGGTACGCGTTGAGTGTTCATCGCATTCATGACCGCACCGACGACTACTCGTACTTCCTCCGATTTAAGCCATTCGCCATGGCTGGATATTCGTTTTACATCTACCACATTTCGACTAGCGAAGCAAACCACGTACGACGCGAGCTTGGCCTAGCTGATATCCCGACGGGCACAATTTCTGAATAATGGCGCGCGGAGATGTGGATTGTCACGAAGGAGGCAAGATGGCCGAGAAAGCACTCCTCGAGCATTCTAAGCGCTCAATTCGCAACTGGATGTGGCGACTGATTGTCGGTGGAGCGATTGGCTGTCTCTGTGCCGGCGCATACCCGGCGTGGCAATATGCACGGCACGCCACTTCCGCTGGGCTCCGGACCGATGAACTCACGCAATCTTTCTGTCGATCGCCAGAGTGCAGGGAGGATCCGCAGATAAGGGTAGCTGTTTTCAAGGAAGGGGACGATATCCAGCCCTCGAAGCACCTGACGGATGTCTTGGGCCAAAGTGCACATGTTACATGGCAATATGTTTCGGGAGCCGATATGCGGGCCGGAGCACTAGATACGTTCCACGTCGTCGTGTTCCCGGGGGGTAACGCATTGAATCAGTCAGAAGCCCTCAAAAGCGAGGGCAAAGACGCGGTCCGCGCGTACGTCAGTGGCGGCGGCGGCTATGTGGGAATCTGTGCTGGGGCCTACTTGGCGACGGCACAATGTAAGTGGGGTCTGGGGATGCTCGATGCACCTTATCTGTCGGGAGACATTGATGTTCCTGATCTAGGCATTAGGCTGATGTCGGATCGCGGCGTCGGAAACGTCCAGCTCGAATTCACTGGTGCAGGACTAACAGTTCTTGGCAGCTTGGCGAAGTCAGGCAGTGTTCGGTACACCAATGGACCAATATTCAGGCGTGCGCCCATGCTGGAATCCCCGAAATACTTGGCGTTGGCATATTTTCGCACAGAGACAGCACAGTACGATCAGCAGAGGGGAACGATGATCGACACTCCAGCGATTATCGCCGACACTTTTGGGGACGGGAGAGTCATCGCGATTAGTCCACACCCCGAAATGTCGAGCGGACTCGAATTCGTTGTCGAACGCGCAGTGCTCGCGGCGGCGCGAAGATAACCCATGGCGCTGATCTCCCGCGTCCTCTCACAAGGGACGACATTTCTATGACATCAGAACAACTCGATCAGCGGGCCTCGCTCGACGCGGAACTTTCATGGCAGAAAGTCCGCTCTCGTCTTGAATTCTTCTCCTGGACAACCCTCGCTCTCGTCCCGTTCTTGTACTGGATCAACGGTCCCTCAGTTTCAGCGGATCAGGCAGTAGTTCGCGTCGCTCTTGTAGGCAGCGCGGTCGTCGGTGCGATCAGCCTGCGCTTCTACTCCTGGAAATACAATTCTCGAAAAGCCGAGGACATCGGATCAGTCAAAGAGTACTGAGAAATCACTTAACTGGGATTTCGGCCGGTTTCTGTTCTCTTGCCTGATTCCGTAACCAAGGAATAAGATCCAAGGACCGATAAGCAGTGTCCACGCAATTGTGCCCAACTCCGGCGTATTCCTTATATCGCGGGTTTCCTCCCGCTCGCCGCAGAGCCTCGATCATCCGCCTGGATTCCTCCACCGAAATGACTTTATCCTGCTCGCCGTGGAAACACCAGCAGGGGATGTGGCTGATCTGCTCAGCCTTGTTCGGATCACCGCCACCGGAGACGGGGACGATCGCGGCCCATTTGTCGGGATAAGCGGCAGCTAGGCTCCAAGTCCCAAAAGCGCCCCGTGAGTATCCTGTGAGGTGGACGCGATCGGGATCGATTTTGTAATCCTTCATCACCTCGTCCAGAATCTGCAGCGCCCTCTTTCCGTCGGGTGTCTCGGCATCCCAGGCGCCGGTTTCCGACTGCGGAAAGGCGACGATCATGTCAAAGGTTGATTCTTGCTCCCGGATTACCGTCCCTAGTCCGCCTTGCGTCGGCCGCATGCCATCAGTTCCTCGAGCGCCGAACCCGTGCAGAAAGAGAATGGCCGAGTAGCACCGATGGCTGTCATAGTTGTGAGGAATAAAGACCGCATACCTGTGACCATTGCCGGCCGCGTCTCGAAAGGTCTTGAACTGGAACCCAACTGGCTGAGGCGCCAGGAACCGCAGGAGCAAAGACCCGAGAATCAGGAGAACGAGGATACCCCAGCGGACAGTCACCAAAGTTACATTCTTGCTCGGCACACCATTGGGGTCCGGCAGCGCCGCCTGCCGATCGGCCCAAAGCAAGATCAGAAAAACAAGGCCGACCCCTTCGACAAGAAGCATGAATAGCATCGGCTCTTTGTCGATGAAGCCCCAAACCGACTCAACCAACCTGCCAGGCTCAGCTCCTGCATCCGCGGGAAGGGCACCGTTGCTGTACTGGTAGACAAGAACCAGGTTCCCAAGCGCCGACAGAAAGCTCGCCCAGCAAAGCAAGCGAAATGAAATTCGGCCGGCCCGTTCGAAGAGTCGTGCGAGCCCCGGTGCGAGGACGACCAGGGCTTCCGTCAAGTGGCGCATGCCGTACGATCTTGCAGGGAAGGCGCCGGCAAAGTTCCCCACATCCTTTAGAAAATCCCCCTTTCCCCACAGGCTTGACAAGGCGTAAACCTGCAGCGCGAACGCTGCCAGTAGGAGAACGAACGACTCGGGTCGTGCGGATCGACCAACGAAGAAGCCTAGCAACGCCAGCGCGCATAACGGCGTCCAGTAGAATAGCCCCCGGTCGTAGGAGAAAAAGACCTGCCATAACGAGGGACTGAGCCAGTGATAGGCGATCTGCGGCACCGGTTGGACCAGCCAGTGCCCATACACGCATTTCCAGGCGATCATCTGTGGAAAGAAGACTGCTGCCGCTCCCAATGCCGCCAGTGTCAAGCCGGCGAAATGCTTCCCGAGATTCTCTCTCGTCCGCCACCACGACAGCGCCGCCTCCGCGCCCGGCAGCACGGCAAACGTCACCAATTGCCAGCGCATCAGTGCGGTCGCTCCAACCAAGAGGCCGACGACAAACCACCGGCGCATGCGAAGCGATCCATAGTCTCTCAGCCAGTACCAAACAAGCGCAGCCAGAAAGGTCGCACCTGCGCCGTGGGCCATGCTCACCTCGACCGCATTGTAATAGATGAGCGTCGTGCCCAGCGTGAGCAAGGCAACTGCCAGCGCGGCTCGGCTGGGCCGGGCGTAATGCCGGCAGATGCCATAAATAAAACACAGGCCGGCGAAAGACACAAGCAGGGTAGTCACCCCGACCGCGATTTGGTACGGCAGCGAATAGCCGTCGGCAGGCCATGGTGACGAGTCGCCGAGCACTACGAGGATACCATGGGTCGGCACCACCGCCAATGCCCAAACGTATGCCGGCCCGACTGACCACTGGTTGGCGCGGCGGCCAAGGTCGGTCACATATGTTTTGGGCGGCACATAATCGCCCACGATCGCGTGGTCGTCAAATTCGTTGCCAAAGTCCCAATCGTGGTCGATCAAAAGCGAGCGGAGCCAGGCATAATAACCCAACCCATTCCCCCGGATGACTAGGCCTTCGTCGGCTTGCTTCGCTAGCTGCCTTATCTCCAGATGTTGGCGGCGCTGATCCAGGGAAGCGACGAACAGGCCGACCTCGAAGAGCATTACCAGTACCAGGGCAACATAGGGACGCGTGTTGGAGTTCATGATGTCTGGCGGCGAATTGAGTAGTCACGCAAGAGAAGTCCGGAGCGAAAAAACAACAGTTACCTCGGATCGGCGCCGCTCCGTTTACGGGCTGTCATTCGATTGGTGGGATCTTCAAGAAGCCCATCGTGTCACCAATCGTTGCTTGCCAGGTCGCCGGCTCTCGCGGGCAGCAGAGCGACAGTGGTTTGCAAACTAGTCGAGGTCGAGCGACATCGAACCGAGTCGTTGCCCTACCCACCAAGACTTGTTCCGGCAGGGGCCGTAAGGCCCTTCGCAAAAGCGACCGCGAGAATTCTCTTAAGGCAGTCGCTGCTCGAGTAACCACGTGTATAGTTCTGGCATGGCGTAGGCGCGATCCCAAACATTATGGTCGTTGAGCCCGACGCCGCGGATCTCCGTATAATTCGCGTTTCCGCCTGCAGCCTTTAGCTCCGTAACGAGCTTCCTTGTTGTCTCGATCGCTAGCTTTTTGTCATTAGGCGCTTGAAATATCCAGCACGGGATATGCTTCACCTTCTCCACATTTCGGGGATTATAAGAGCCGGAGAGGAGGACGAGAGCGGCCCATTTGTGGGGAAGACTAGCTGCCATTTCCCACGCGCCTGCGGCGCCGCTCGAAATGCCCGTCAAGTAGATACGGCTACGATCTACACGAAACTCGCGCTCTATTTCATCCAGGATGGTTAGCGCGAGCTGCCAATCCTCGTCGCCCGGCGCCCAGCTTCCCTTTCTACCTTGTGGAAAGACAGTAATGAATGGGAATGTTTTCTGCTGGGCCGAAACTGCGGGTCCCAAGCCCACTCCCACATGGTGATAGCCGTCTTCTCCTCTATCACCCAAGCCATGCAGAAGAAGCAGTACGGGGTACGTGTGCGATCCTTCATAATCATACGAATGAGGCACGAAGATCATGTACTTGCGTTCGCTTGAAGAAGGGTCAAGGTGGACGCGATGCAGAAAGCCGTGCTTTTTTTCAGGTTGGAACCAAGCCTTTGAAAATAGAGAATACCCGAAAACTATGCTGGCAAGTCCAAGAGCTCCACCAATCGCCATGTACACGCCAAAGCGCGAGGAGAAGGGCCTCTTCCATCTGACGGACTTCAACCTCTGCATTGCGTGACTCATCGAACTTCCTGATTCGCACGAACCCGGCGTCTCACCCCCAGAAGACGGCAGAACAACATCAGCCCTAAAAGCCTCCATCCACCGTCTCGCCGCCCGCAATCGTCGCCAAAGCACAGAAGACTTCCATGTCCATGCTCTTGCTGAGAAAGCGCCCGGAGCCATCGCAAAACATGAAATTGAGTCCGCCCGGGTGCATGCTGCCCCAGCCGTGCTTGCAGGCGTCGCTATCGAAAGTCCGGTCGGGGTCATTGGTGCAAGCCTCGTAACTGCTGCCGATGGTCTGGGAGTAGGGGACAGCTCCGGATAGCGGATACTGGTCGTACGTGTAAGCCCAGTAAGCCCGGCGGGCAACCACGGTCGTGGTCGTGTATTCCCCGACCATCAGAGTGTTGGAAGCTCCGTCCGTTATGGTTGCGAAGCTTTCGTTCCCAAGCTCCTTCATGTTGATGCCGTCGCAGCTATAATAAGTGTGCAGCACGCCTATGTACTGGCGCAGACCCGCTTGTTCCATGATGTAAGCTTCCTCTGGTTGGGTGAAAAAGCGATCGCCGTCATTGCTGCCTCTTCCAGACATCCCTCGATAGGACGAGGGCATGAACAACTTGTCTTTCCCCGGTCCGCCTTGTGGTTGTAGAGGCTGCGTCGTGTTAATGTCCGATGGACAAGCGTACGTCTTCACATAGGCCGTTCGGAAAGCGTCCGCCTGATCCTCGCAGTATTTGGTGGGATCGTAAGTGTCGTAGAGTGGCTGCTGTTCGATGTAAGGCAGGATTAGCATGGCCCAGTTCGCGTTGCTTTTGGAGTCCTGAGTCTCGCAGCAAACATTAGGGGTAACCCCTCCGGGAGGGAAGGTCGTGGCGGTCCCGGCATAGTTTTGGAGTGCCAGGCCAATCTGCTTCAGGTTGTTCAGGCAGGACGCCCGGTTCGCCATTTCGCGAACCTTTTGGACCGCAGGAATCAGGATGCCAATCAAGATGGCGATAATCGCGATGACTACCAGAAACTCGACCAGGGAGAACGCCATGCGCCTCTTAGCAGTACAATAACTGATATTCCGAATCATGACCGCACCTCCTGACTCGCTGGGCTATGCCGCAACAAGGCCAAAACAAATTCGCCATTGAACCGCAGCAGCCCCTTAGGATTTGGACGCGATTTTACTTCTCGACTCAGAAAACACTCCGAAGAAACATCGCCAATGCCCTGCAGCACCTAACTGCGTCGCTTTGGAAACTAGGGCAGTCGATGCTCCAACAGCCATTCGAATATCTTCGGTGATTCGTAAACGCGATCAAAAACCATATTGTGATAAGGCCCGACACCAGGCATTTCAGTGTAACGAGGGGCTCCGCCTGCGTCTTTGAGGGCCTGGATCATTGCCCGCGCCCGCTCAACGCGGTCAGCAAAGTACTCGTCCTGAGCCTGAAAACACCAGCAGGGGATGTTCTTGATGAGTGCGGCCTTTTCGGGATACCCCTGGGCGGAAATGGGCGCAATCGCGGCCCAAAGTTCGGGATGCTCTGCGGCCAAGTGCCAAGTTCCCAGACCGCCTGACCCAACACCCGTCAGATAAAGCCGTTTAGTATCAACCCTAAATGATTTCTTTACGTCGGCAAGCGCATCCAGCGCCTGATTGAGATCGTCCGAAGCAGGCTGCCACCCTCCATTTTCAGATTGAGGAAACAGCGTGATGAACGGAAAGGAGTACTGGCTCCCAGTCACAGCTGGCCCCAAACCAGTTTGGACTTGTCGGTAACCATCGTGCCCTCGCTCGCCGGCATCGTGGAGGTAGAGGATCAGGGGATACGTTTCCGTGCCATTGTACTCGTAGCTCTGGGGGACAAAGACGACATACCTTGTCTTCTGCGTCGCCAGGTCACGTGGACAAATGCGCTTTATAAAGCCGTGTTCGGTCAGCTCGGCTGGCCGATTCCAGAGAATTGCTGTCAAGACTGTAACTGCCAGTGCGCCCGCTGCGAGGGCGTAGGCCAGCCAGCGCAAGGATTTACCGTCGAGCTTCCGGCGGCGGGAAGGTTCCATTTTGGTCGGCGTTGAAGGCGCAGCTTCGGACTGGAGGTGCTTAGGTTTTCTTAGGGGCTTGTAACGAACGTGAATCTTGCCACTGGAATCCGAGGCAGCGCGCAGCTCATAACCCAGGAGTCGCAACTTCCCCCCACGCGCCATGTTCACCCATTGAGTCTGGGTGGGATTGGTCTCGAACTGAAACTCGGACAATTCCTCACGAAGGCGTTTCTGGACGGCCGGCAATATCCATTCGTAACGAGGGTCAGGATCTGACAGAACTATCAGGTCATGCTCAAACCGTGCGTATTCGAGATGGGAAAACCCTTCCTGCCGACCGATGGCCTTCGCTTGCCGTAACATGCGCTCAATGCCGTCAAAAACGATGCTGGCGAGGAAGGGTGCGACAAGTTTGCGCTGGGAGCTTGGCGGCCGCGTCGATAGGATTTTCTGGAGCAAGCCGACTACCTCAAGGTCAGCGATTCGCTGAGTTACCTTGGCCAGAAAACGGTCGCAGTCCACAACCCCAAGGCATGCTTCAATGTTCTCGGCATAGATTCGTGTCAACCCTTTTTCGATGGCGGCGGCAATCCACTTGATTGCCTCCTCCGGTTGGGACCTTTGCGGCGCCGTGGGTGCCCATGCGCGCTCAAAGACGAGGTGGAGTGCAGCAAGGACCACCTGGTCGCGGACAGCATTCCTACTCTCGGGTTCCAACGGGTCCTTGGTCGGCTCAGGTTGGCAAGGGGCTGTCGGCGGATAGGTGTGTGATTCGAGGTCTTGGAGCAGTTGTTCAAGAAAACTCGCAAGACCTTCCGCTTCCAAAGCCTCCAGGGTGAGTGGGTCGATCCCTCGGTCCCGGAAGTCTCTCCGGACATCCGCATAAGCCAGATGAAGGATGTCCATGTTGCAGAGTTCGCCATAGACCTGCAGCAGTGGCTGCGGCAACTGCTGAGTCTGCATGCAGACTTGATGTGAAATGTCCAGGCCGGAGATGGGTTCGTCGGGCATCTGATCCCCTCCCTCGATTACCCGATTATTACCGTTGCTCTGGAGAATGTCAATCAAGCGAGCCCGGGGGGAAAGTGCTGCAGAAAAGAAAAGGTGGCAGGACCCTTTAGTGCGTTCGGAGACGGAAAAGGGGCCAGGACCCTTTACTGCTTGACACGCATTTCCTTCATGTCTGCCGCTACGTGGAGCGGAACGACTTGCGGGCGGGCTTGGTGCGCCGCGCTGAAGACGGGTAAGAAACCAGGGGACCCGGACCGTTTCATCTTGGCAGCCCACGCCGCGTGGCTGACTCTGCTATGTCGAACGCAATCCTTTGCGGGCCGGCCCGGTGAAGCACGCGTTCGGCGAAAGTCCCCTGACCTCGCCGCTGCCGCTGACCGAAGGTCTCCTCATGTTCGGGGAGACCTTCGGTCAGCCCGAGTGCGGGGTCAGAGACCCGCGCACAGCTGGGAGGAGGTCAACCGTGCCCAAAGCGAGGCCTTAAGGCACTGCGACGGTGCGTGCAGCAGGGGCAGTCGTACGGTCCGGAGCGGTGGTCGAAACGGGCGCCTGAGCGCCTCGGTCTGGAGAGCACGTTGCGGGCGCAAGGCCGGCCGGCCAAGAGAGCGGAAACTAAACGCGAAAAAGGGTCCTGACACCTTTTATATCCCGGCGCCTACGGCGGTCTTCCTTCGACTCCGCAGGTCTCGACCACCAGAACAAGCCCAGTGCTGCTGACGCCCATGAGGCTTGTGGATTGGCAATTCCAGCGCCTTCGCCGATTACAGAATCATGGTGCACTGCGTCCAGCAAGCTTGCGGGCTTGGCCGTGGCGCACGCGACCTGCTCCAGAACAGCCCTCGCCTCCATGAGATCCGGAACCCCGTCGCTGACATCGTCTTTGTCCGACCAATCCTGGAAGAGTATATCCAGCGTGGCGGCTGTCACCTGAATACCTGATTCCGTGCCGGTGATCGTCGACTTGGAGGTGTCGGTCGCCATGATCGATTGAGTGCCGATGGTGTTCAGGGTGGCCGTAAAAGTATGGCTGCCATTGTCGGCGGCGGTAAACGTGTAGTTTGCAGGCAAGGCAGCCGCGCCGTCGGAACTTGTGAAGTGCACCGTGCCCGTGTAGCCGGTCGCTATATTGCCGTAAGCATCACGCGCCGCCACCGTGAAGGTCTCGGCCGTGCCCGCGACTACGGAGGTGGGAAACCCCGAGACCACGAGCACGACAGCAGTGGAAGGATTGACGGTGATGTTGGTCTCGCTGCCCGTGATCGAACTCGTCACCGTATCGGTAGCCGTGATCGACTGCTTGCCCGCAGTCTTCAATGTCGTGCTTGACTGGAAGGAGTGTACGCCGTTGTCGCTGGCGACAAATGTGTAATTGGCCGGCAACACTGCCTGCGGGTCTGTGCTCGTGAAGTGTATCGTCCCACGATAGCCAGTTGCCGCATTGCCGTACGCATCCACCGCTGTCAGCGCAAGAGTGTGAGTTGCCCCCGCCGTATCAGGCGAGGGGAACACCGTTACGGTGAGGGCGATTGCGGCGCCTGCGTTGACAATAATGGAATCGGTCCCGGTGATCGTGCTCGTGGTTTTGTCCTTCGCCGTGATCGATTTCGTGCCAGATGTCTTCAGCGTCGCGCTAAATGTGTGCAGACCCTGGTCCGCGCTCGTGAAGGTGTAATTCGAGGGGAGAATGGCCTTGGCGTCCGTGCTGCTGAAGGCCACCGTCCCGCGATAGCTCGCGGCCAGATTGCCGTAGGCATCCACCGCCTCCACGGTGAAGCCGCCGGCCGTTCCCGCCGTGACAGGCGATGGGAAGCCGCTGACGACCAAGGCGCTCGCCGCCGCGGCATTGACCGTGATACCTGTCTGGCTGCCAGTGACGCTGCTCGTCACCGTGTCGGTCGCCGTGATCGATTGTGTCCCTGCGGTCTTCAGCGTCACGCTGAATGTATGCACGCCATTGTCGCCGCTCGTGAAGGTGTAGTTGGCCGGCAACCCGGCCTGGCCATCGCTGCTGGTGAAGTACACCGTGCCGGTGTAAGTCGTAAGTGTCTGGCCTGAGGAGTTCTCTGCGGTCACGGTGATCGTGCCGGCGTTGCCTGCGGTGATGGACGTCGGGAAGCCCGTGATCACAAACTTCGCGACAGCTTCAGCCTGGGTAATGACCATGATCCCCGTTTGCGAGCCGGTGATGCTGGCCGTTACCGTATCCGTGGCCGTCAGCGACTGGGTTCCCAAGGTGTTGAACGTGGCGCTGAAGGTGCCCGTACCGTTGGTGAGTGTCGAGTGACCCGGCAACGTGGCCGACGGATCGCTGCTGCTGAACGCGACCGTGCCCGTGTAGCCAGTGGCGGTGTTGTTATAAGGATCCTTCGCCGTCACCGTGAAGTTGCCCGGCGCGCCAACTACCATCGAGGACGGGAAGCCGCTCACCACAAATGTGCTTGCCGCGGCCGGGTTCACTGTGATTCCCGTTTGACTGCCCGTGATGCTTCCAGTCACCGCGTCGGTGGCCGTGACCGACCGGGTACCGACCGTCTTTAAGGTCACGCTAAAGGTATGCACGCCGTTATCAGCGGCGGTAAACGTGTAGTTGGCCGGCAGCGCCGCTTGACCGTCGCTGCTCGTGAAATGCACCGAACCTATGTAACTGGTGACTGTTTGGCCAAATGGATTCTCGGCAGTGACTGTGATTGTGCCCGCGCTGCCGGCAGTGACGGAGGCCGCGAAGCCAGTAACCAGGAACTTGGCGACAACCGTCGCCGACGACGTGACTGTAATTCCGGTCTGCGAGCCTTTGATGCTGCTCGTGACCGTATCCGTGGCTGTGATCGACTGAGTACCCAGAGTATTAAGGGTGGCGCTGAAGGTGCCCACACCGCTGGTCAACGTCGAATGCCCTGGCAGCACGGCCAAAGGATCGCTGCTGGTGAATGCGACGGTACCGGTATAGCCGGTAGCTGTGTTGCCGTAGATATCTTTGGCGGTGATCGTGAAAGTACTAGAGATTCCAGCAAATGCAGGCGACGGGAAGCCGGCGACCGTCAACGTGTGAGCGGCGGCCGGAGTCACGTTGATTTTGGTCTCGCTACCTGTAATGGAGCTTGTCACCGTGTCGGTCGCCGTGATCGACTGGAGTCCGGCTGTCTTTAGCGTCGTGCTCGCCTGGAACGAATGCGCGCCGCCGTCACTGGCGAGAAACGTGTAGTTTGCCGGCAGGACGGCTTGCGGGTCCGTACTCGTGAAGTGAATCGTACCGCGGTAGGATGTGGCGGCATTGCCGAACGCGTCCACCGCCGTGGCTCCAATCGTATGGATGACGCCAGCCGTGGTCGAACTGGGGAACACTGTCACCGTCAGCGCGACCGCTATCCCCGGATTGACCAGGATTCCGGATTCGCTGCCTTTGATGCTGCTGATCGTGCGGTCGGTCGCGGTGATCGACTTCGTCCCGGCCGTCTTCAGAGTTGCCGTAAAAGTGTGTATGCCCTGGTCGGTACTTGTAAACGTATAGTTGGACGGTAGGGATGCTTTGGTATCGGCACTCGTGAAGGTGACGGCGTCCCGATAACTCGTGACAGTGTTTCCATAGGCATCCACCGCCTTCACCGTGAAAGTACTTGCCGTGCCCGCCGTCACCGGAGAGGGGAAACCGCTCACTTGTAACGCGCTCAGCGCCCCCGCGTTTACCGTGATGCCCGTTTGGCTGCCCGTGATGCTGCTCGTCACCGTGTCGGTCGCAGTGATCGATTGAGTACCTGCCGTCTTCAGCGTCACGCTGAATGTATGCACGCCGTGATCGCCGGCGGTGAAAGTATAGTTGGCGGGCAAGGTCGCGTTGCCATCGGAACTGGTGAACTGCACGGTGCCGGTGTAGTTGGTCTGTGTATTGTTGCTCCCATCCACAGCGGTCACAGTAATACTGAAGGAAGTTCCCGCCGTCGCAGTAGAAGAAGCACTCACATCGAACTTCGTCGTTGAGGCACTGACCGAAAACGTTCCCAAGGTTCCCGTTGCCACGGGATTGCCGGCAAGGTCGGTGACCGTACCGCCCCCGAGAGTGACGGTATAGTTGCCATTATCGGCCGATGTCCAGGCGCCCCCGGGGGGGGTGATCTGGTAAGTCACGATGAAGGAAGGGCCATTGCCGAGACCATCGGTCGCGCCAACCGCCATCGTGCTTTCGACGGTCGCGGGAATGGGTGCTCCCGATCCGGGAGGAAGGACTTGAACAACTGCGCCGGACAGAGTCGTGGCCGCCACGGCTACATTGTCCGAATAGGTGATCGTGAACGTGTAGGAAGTGGCACTGCCATCTGTCACCGGGTTCGCCTGCAACGTGGCGGTGGGGGCCTGCGTGTCGGTTTGCGCATTGGCCTGGTAGGCGCCGATGTCGGTGCCGCCAGATCCGGTGCGCGGGCCGTAGCCGCGTTGATCGGCGAACAGATTCTCCGGGTCAGCCCCCTTACCGATGGCAGGGCTCAGCGCCTGCAGCACGATGGTCTGCGTGGGGCCGCCGTTGTTCTGGAGTCCATTGGCGGCGAGCAACGGATCCATTCCGACGACGTTGCCCGATCCGGAAAGCGTGCCATTGATCGGTGCGGTCTGGAAGAGCGAGTCGGTCGCGGTGATTGTACCGGAGAAATTGACCGGACCGTTATCGGCGAAGAGCGTGCTCACAGCGGTGACCGCCCCCGGGGACTGGACGACAGCTCCGCCTCCAGAGCCGACGCCATTCTGAATGTTGAGGGCAACCGTTGAGTTGTTGAGGGTGACCGTGCCACCGTTGACATAGACACCGCCTCCGTAGGAATCACCGGGTATCCCCGCGATTCCTGGGCCGCCTGTGAGGGCACCGGTCCCCGCCCTTCCACCTTGGCCGCCTGTTCCAATCGCCCCGGCGGCGGCAGTGTTGCCGGCAACGGTGGCGTTGGTCAACGTGAGGGCCCCGCCGGAGATATAAATGCCGCCTCCGTTGCCAGTCCCTCCATTGCCGCCGTTGCCACCTGCCCCAGCGCTGTTGCCGCCGTTTGCAGTACCGCCGCCTAACCCCGTTCCCCCAGTGAGGCTGGTGCCAAGGCCAAGACTCCCAGTTCCCAGTGCGGCAATGGGACCCTCGCCGCCAGGTCCGCCCTTGCCCCCCTGTCCTCCCGCAGCGATGTTGGCATTCAATGTGTCGGCGGACAGGACGACTGTTCCACCAGCCACCAGGATTCCACCCCCGTGGCCCGACCCTCCCGCACCGCCTGTGCCGCCATTACCAGCAGTTTTGCCGACAGGAAGACCAAAAGTCAGCGTGCCTGCTCCAAACCCGCCACTGCCGCCGCGGCCTCCCAAGCCGCCCTGCCCTCCAGTCGCCAGGTTGCCAGCGAGAGTGGCGTTGACCAACGTAAGGCTGCCGCTCGAGACGTAAATCCCGCCTCCAGATCCCGCGCCTCCCATGCCACCTGGTCCACCGCTGCCTCCGGGGCCGCCTCCGCCGGAAAATCCTGTGAAACCCCCGAGATTTAACGTCGATCCGGTACCTCCGAAGATTCCCGTGATGCTAACCAGAGCAGTCCCAGCCCCACCGACTCCCCCCTGCCCGCCGGGACCACCCAGCGCGGAGTTTTTCTGCAAGGTGGTTCCGGTCAAGGTGAGGCTTCCACCGGCGAGATAGATCGCGCCACCGTATGCCGCTCCCCCACGCCCTCCGGCGCCTCCAATGGCACCAGGCTTGCCGGGTACTGGAGGGCTGTCCTTGCCATGTCCCCCGCTTCCGCCTGTACCCCCAGTGCCGCCTGGCCCTCCAACGGCCTGGTTGGAGCGGAAGGTATCATTTTGCAGCAGCACCGTTCCGCCCGCCGCATAGATGCCACCTCCGGCCCCTGAACCACCATTGCCGCCCGGACCACCCGGACCCGGCGTGACCGCCGGTGCGGACTTGGCGCCCTGGCCCCCACCCATGCCGCCCATGCCGCCCATGCCGCCCCGCGCGGCATTGCCACTGATGGTGTCGGTGAACAGGGAGAGCGTACCGCTGGCGAGGTAAATGCCGCCGCCGCTGGCGTTGTCGGCATTGCCGCCGGCGCCCCCGGCTGCACCGATCGCTCCGGCCGCTCCGGCTGCCCCCGGCGCGCCCTGCGCAACATTGTTTTGCACCGCGTCATTCGTCAACGTAACGTTGGCATCATCGATCAGCAGACCGCCGCCCAAAGCGTTGGATCCGCCCAGAACGCCGCCGTTCAGAGCGTTACCTCCCTCGATGGTCAGGTCTTGCAAAATGACATTCAGTGATTGCCCACCAGAACCCTCGATCTCGAAGATCCGACTATGCCAGTTGAAGACCGATCCGATAATCGAGCTGGTTTGTCCCTGTCCGGTGATCGTCAACGTCTTGCTTGGCAGGGAAGAAGTATTTCCGATAACGAGCCCGCCGGCGGTCATGTCGGAAAGAAGATAGGTGGAAGACGATAGGATGATGGTGTTGAACGCGCTGGCGTTGCTATCGGCCAGCGCAATGGCGGTGCGCAGACTCGCGTCAGTCGGCACTGGGTAAAACGTGCCCTGCCAGGGTGTAGGGTCTGGGATCGCGCTAAAGGAACTGGTCGTGATCGAGGGAAACTTCGAGCTGGTGATCTGCAGCGTGAATCCAGTGCCCGCCTGATTGAGAGTCAGGCCATCGAAGACAGCCACGCCGTCAGAGGCGGTGGCGGTGAGGGTTCCCCCGAGAGTCGTGCCCGGGTGATTGGTATCCAACGAGATCGTCAATGTGCCATTAAAAGCCGGGTCCAGGCCGCCCTGGGGATCCTCGGCCTCGACGACAATACCGAATCTGTCGCCGACAATGACGTTGCTGGGCGGCTGAGACGTGACCCCCATATGAGTGGCCGTGCCAAACGTGGATAGGGCAGCCTCCAGGCCTGGGGCATTGGGCGAACCCAAGCCGGTTACTTCGTCGTAACCAATTCCCGCGCTGAAGACGCCGTTGCTGCCGCTGGTGATGTCATTGAAGTCGGTGGCTGGGATGGCGTAGAGAGCCGGCAGCGTCTGGCTCGGACCGTCGAGGGTGGATCCCCCCGCGAGCACGCGCCCTTGATTGGCAATCGCGATCAGGCCAGCCCAGGAGGGCGCCGACAGGCTGGTGCCCCCGACCTCAACCCAGGGGCCGCTGTTATCGGTGTTATTGTACGAATCGTAAACCGCCACACCCGTATTCGGGTCGGCATCAAACGCCACGTCGGGAGTGGTTCGGAAGCCGGTCTGCTGAGCGCCTTTCTGATAGGTCGGCTGCGTTTCGTAGAGACTGGTTCCGCCGCCGCTCCCCGACCAAGCGGTCTCGCTTGAATAGGTGGAGTCGGCATTGAGCTGGAGGCTAGTCCCTCCAACCGCGACGACATTGGGCGAGGCGGCCGGGTACAGGATGCCGGGAGTTGTGGTCGGCTGGCCAGTGGTGTTGTCGTACGCGAAGCCGCCGAAATCACCCGAAGACGCCAGGAAGGTGACGCCCTGGTGACCGCTCGGGGTCACGAACGTGCTGTCCTGCGCGTTCTCTCCACTGAATTCGTTAAGTCCCCAGCTCATGGAAACCGCCGAGACGCCGGGGAGAGCCGCGGCCGTCGCCACTGCGGTGAACAGGTCGGCATTACTATCCGTCGTAGCTTCAACGAGAATGATACTGGCCCCGGGGGCGATGCCATGCGCCCATTCAATATCAAGGGCCTCCTCGATCTCCCAGTTGCCGTTGGCGTTTCCGGCGCCCGCCGGATCGGTTTTCGGCAATGGGCTCGTCTGCCCGTCTTCGTTTACCTTTGTGAAGCTGGGCGGATCGGAAATACCAACCTGGGCATCAAACTGGGCGAGATCGCTGGTGGCGAATCCGGCAGCCGTGCTGTTGACAAAGGCGGGGTCGTCATAAGCATCCACGATCGCAATCGTTTGCCCCGTGCCGTCGCCCACGACGGAGCCGAAGATGATCTTGTTGATTCCATATCCCGTCTGAATATCCGTGGGGAGGTAGCCGACCGGAAACTGCAAGCCGTTGTCCATGGGAAGGATTCCCAATCGGCTTGCTTTCAAACCGGCCGGGATGCGGCTGGGATCATGGAACTCCATGAGGTTGAGGTCGACGCTGGGCAAAAAGCGATCTTCCAATAGTTCCACAATAGGTCCACGCGGGCGTGGCAAGCGGGATCGGATCGGTCGGCAGCGACCAAACAAGGAAGAGTGATAAAGCTGTCTGAGCCAGGACAGGCGGAGCCGGGACACCATGGCAAAACTCCAGAGCGCTCTGGGGAACACACGCGGTTAGGGGGAAGTCAATCCTCTCCGTCAGGCCAAGTTCGCATTTCGATGGCGCGGCCGTAAGGTCAACCAACGGGCAAGCGGGCGAACAGGTCAGCGAGGGTCACTTCGTAGTGTTTCCAGCGTGCCAGCCCCTGGCGATAGAGCGGCTGGCGGACTTGCGTCACGCTGGCCGTTCGCACCGGCCGAGCCGTTTCATGGAAGCGCCCGCAAGCTGGCTCCCATTCCAGGCCGCACGCTGCCAGCAAGCCCCGGGCCTCGGTCTCGAAGTCGTCGATCAGCTGTTCGTAAACGACTTCATGCACCGGCGCCGGCAACACCGTCTGCCAGTGCTCCATCAGCCGGCGGTATTGCCGAAAACGCGAGGCGATGTGCTCCGGGTCGTTGGCCCAGCGGATGCTGCGGAAGTCGGTCATCCAGCACGATACGGCCACGTCGCGCAGATCGCGGCGGCAGTGAATGAATGTTGCCTGCGGAAAAAGGGCAGCCAATAAACCCAGGTACATGTAGTTATCGGGCATTTTATCCACGACGCGCTCGACAGGCTTGCAGTCCAGGGCTCGCAGCCCCTTCAGGTACTGCTCGGCCAGGCGACTGATGGCGGCGTGATCCAGATTGGGTACGCAGACCAATGGTGCGTCGGAGCCGCCCAGGATCGATGGAATCGCTTCGAACGTTTGACGAGCCAGGCGCAGCTCGCCGGCGCCGAAGACTTGTGAGTGGCTGGCCAGCACCTGTTCGATCAGCGTCGTGCCTGAGCGGGGGAGGCCGAAGACGAACACCGGCCGACGTGTGTGTAGTCCGGCGCCAAGTGCGCGTGTGAAGAACTCCGGCCCGAAGGCCAATAGCAGCTTATCCACGAAGCGCTCGTGCTCGACCTGGACGTACTCGCGTTTCTGCTTGCGGGCCAATTCTAGAGTCAGGGCGTTGGCAAGCTGCAGGCAGTCGGCCGCGCGGGCGAATTCACCGCGACCGTCGAGCACGTGGCCAAGGGCGAATAGCAGCCGGGCGCGGGGACCGTCTGCCAGCTGCGGATCGGCGAGACGTCCCTCTAGCGCGGATAGGTCAGCTTCCGAGAGTTTGCCGCGCAATAGCGTCGCCAGACGGGCGTGCGGCAGGGCAAAAGTCGGCTGCATGTCCAGAGCTTCCCGAAAGGCTGTCTCGGCCTCGGCCAACTCACCAATCTCCTCGTGCAGTCCACCCAGGCTCATGCGGGCCGCCGCGAAATCGGGCCGCAATCGCAGCGCGGTTCGATAGTGCTCACCCGCTTCGGCCGGCCGCCCCTCTTCGTGGAGCGCCCAGCCGAGCCCGCTGTGCGCGGATGGGCGCTCCGGTTCCAGGGCCAGGGCTCGCTCCCAGCAAGGAATGGCCTCCGCAAACTCCTCCAGCTCCATGTGCAGTTCTGCCAGATATTCCCAGAAACCAGGGTTACTTGGCTCTAGTTCAACCGCCTGCTTCAGCCAGATCAGCGCATCGCCGAGCTGGCCGTCTTGCTGCAAAACGAGGCCTAGATGGGCGTGGGAAATGGCCAGGTTCGCGTCCAGCCGGATTGCCTCCAGGTAGGCAGAGCGGGCATCAACCAGGCGGCCGAGGGCGCGCAGGACATTGCCCAGATTGTGGTGCGCGGGGGCCAGGTCGGGCTGCAAGCGAACGGCCTCCTGGCAGTGCGGCAGGGCCTCTTCCGGCAGGCTGCGGTCGAGAAGGACCTGGCCGAGGTTGGTGCGGGCCGGGGGGTAGTCGGGGGCCAATTCGACGGCGCGACGGAAGTGGTCAAGCGCATCATCAAACTGGGACAGCTCGCGCAGGGTGATCCCGAGGTTGTTATGGGCAGCTGCAAAGTCGGGCCGAAGCCGCAAGGCGCGATGGAACTGCTCGGCGGCCTCGGCGTGGCGGCCAAGACCTTGCAGGGCGAGGCCAAGGTTGCAGTGGGCCTCGGGATAGTCCGGCCACAGGCGCAAGGCAGTGCGGCAACAGCCCGCCGCGCGGTCGAACTGGCCCAGCGACCGGTAGGCCTCAGCCAGGTTGGCGTGAAAGGCCGGGACGTTGGGCCGCAGGGCCACGGCCCGGCCGATCTCCTCCACGGCGCGAGCATGCTGCCCTTGCTGATCGTGCAGCACGCCGAGCAGGTGCAGCGCAGCGGCGTTGTCCTGTTCTTGGACCAGGATTTTCTGATACAACTGCGCGGCTGGCCCCAACTGCCCGGATTGATGT
This sequence comes from Gemmataceae bacterium, assembly GCA_035296965.1. Lineage (GTDB taxonomy): Bacteria > Planctomycetota > Planctomycetia > Gemmatales > Gemmataceae > DATGZX01. The sequence goes on along the minus strand of DATGZX010000010.1, from coordinate 36,347 downwards.
AATTCTATAGCGGTCGTCAGTATGTCGTGCATCGAGGGAACAACCTCTGTGCAATGCGTCCAAAAAAACTGCGGCCTCTCTTGCGCCGTCCGATGAATAGGCAAGAACGTGTCAGGGCGAAAACAATTTTGGTTTGCGGCTATTTCGTCGCCGTCGGTAGTTCGCCGTGTGGCCGGCCCGCAGCGGCAGGAGAGCCGCTATGCTGGAGCGGTCCAGGTCCGGCGACGGGCCATGCAGAGGTTCCGTCGGCTGCGTGGCAGGTGCGATCGGTTCACTTACCTTGCACGTCATAAACAAAGACCCTGATGAGGCAAGGAGAGAAGTCACTTCTTGCGACGCATCCGCAAAGTTAACCGAACCTACAAGGGTTCGTCGTGCGGCAAAAGGATGTGTGCTAGACGACACGGCGACCAGGCGTTAACGACGACGTTAGCCGTTGGCGATCCGTATCGAAAAGGCGCGTGCGCCACGCCTTATTTGGCGAACTTAAACAGGTGCGAATGGTCGCGTCAAGTAATAAATTCTCTTTGATGAAATCAGAAAAAAGGGGACGCGGACCGTTTCGCCTTGACAGCCCACGCCGGCCGGCTAGAGTGGCCGCATGCCGCGTCATGCTCGTAGCGCTCCGGGCGGTTATGTTTACCATGCCCTCAATCGGGCTGTGGCCCGGCTGCCTCTCTTCCAAAAGCCCGGCGATTACGAGGCGTTCGAGCGCGTGCTGACCGAAGCCTTGGCGCGGCATCCCATCCGTTTGCTGGCCTACTGTGTCATGCCCAACCATTGGCATTTCGTGCTCTGGCCGGAGCTTGATGGGCAGTTGACCGACTTTCTGCGCTGGCTCACTCATACGCACACGCAGCGCTGGCACGCTCATTACCACACCACCGGCACGGGTCACCTCTACCAGGGCCGATTCAAGGCTTTTGCCATCCAAGAAGATGAGCATTTGCTGACCGTGCTCCGCTATGTCGAACGCAATCCTTTGCGGGCCGGCCTGGTGAAGCACGCCGAAGACTGGGAGTGGTCGAGTTTGGCCCCGCGCTCGCGAAGCCTGGAACCGCCGATTGAGTTGCATCCCGGGCCGGTGCGTCGCCCTCGGCGCTGGCGGGAATATGTCAACCGGGTGGAGACAGCAGGAGAATGGGAGGCCGTCCGCCGCAGTGTCGCGCGTGGCCAGCCCTTGGGCACCCAAGAGTGGCAACGTCGCACGGTGGAGCAGTTAGGCTTGGACCACACGATGCGTCCACCCGGTCGCCCGCCCAAGCGCAAGGCGAAGCCGTAAACGGTCCGCGTCCCCTTTTGCGCTTCGCTGCTGGCCCGCCGGCCCAGTAAACTGTCCCCGTCCCCTTTTATTCTCTGTCGAAGGTCGAGGCGAAGCCGGACGCAGCGTTTGGAGTGGGTGAGCCAGCGTGTGGGATTGGACATGAGCGATGATGCGAGCAACAGCGCACGAGTGAGAATCGTCTTCCTTGCAGTTGGGTGCGAGGGCGGTATTTGCGCTTTGGGTCTGTTCCTCAGCGTTTGGCTAGACTTGCGCCTTGGGCAAGAAATGTTCCGAGAACCCCACGAATTGCTTTGGGCAGCCCCGGCCACGTTGCCGCTCTTGCTGGTCTTTTTTGGGTGCTTGAACTGGCCCGTCAAGCCGCTCGCAGGCATCAAGGCATTCTGCGAGGAAGTCGTGCGGCCTCTCTTTCGGCCTTGCGCATGGTACGACCTTGCCGCGATCTCCATCTTGGCCGGCGTCGGTGAGGAAGTGCTGTTCCGCGGCGTGCTTCAGAATGTTCTTGGTGGTTGGCTAGGCCCGTGGATCGGAATGCTTGCCGCCAGCATACTGTTCGGGCTCTGTCACCTGATCACTCCAACGTATGCGCTCGTCGCCGGGGTGATCGGGTTCTATCTGGGCTGGTTGTGGGTGACGACGGGCAATCTGGGCGTGCCCATCGTAGTGCATGCGCTCTATGATTTTATTGCGCTCGTCTATCTTGCAAAAAAGAAAGTCACGCCAGCAGGCGAGGGTGAAACGTCCAATGCGGATTTCGCGGATTCGCGCTGATCAGATCTGATCCACTTTCAGCCGCGTTCTTTGCTTGGCGCCGGACTATCGGCTGCTCGGGCCGAGACGTTCCATCAGGTAGCCGTCCTCGGTGTCAAAGTGCTTGTGCATGATGCAGGTCGCTTTGAATTCGGCATTGCGCATCAGAAGCTGCAACGGCAGGTTGCCTTCGGGCACGATCGCCTGGATGGAATCTTCGGAATGGCGGAGTTTTCGGGCGAGGCGTTGAAGAAGCATGCGGCCTACGCCGGCACGATGGCAATCGGGCGCGACGGCAAGGTTCAGCAATGTCAGGCGAAGAGGCTTGCTGGACTGAGCGCTATCATGCCTGACGATCCTCTGTTTCCGGCCCGCAATTTCGACGCTTTCGATGGCCTCCGGCTGGGCGGTGACCATGTAGATCAGAAAGCCGACAATCCGGTCATCGATCTCAGCGACCCAGCCAGTCGTATCGAACGACTGCAGGACGGTCAGGAAATCTTGCTGCGACCATCCAGGGGTCGACGTTTGCTGTTGGATTTCAAGCACGCGCGGAAGGTCTCGCTGCATCAGCCAGCGTAAGGTCATTCTCGAAACTGCAACGCTGCAATCACTGGTCATGTGGTTCCCCCTTGGCATTGCTGCGATGAAAAGCAAACTTCATACCACAGCGCCCTTGGAGGCATGCGGATTCAGTAGAAATGTCTTAAGCTATTAGATCTGAATATCTTACAACCGAGAAGCGCTGCTCGGGGATTAGGTCAGCGTTGAAGAGTGGGTACACGCTGATTTACGGTAGTTAACATCAAGTATTTATAAATGTTAACACCCGCGCTGCTTTGCTAGGCGGCCCTGCCAATCTCGATTGCACATTCTAGGATCGCGGCCGGCGAATATACTTTCCCAAGATCGCCTTGGCTGCCAACGCCGTGTCGCTGTTGCTGGGTTTGGCGGGCCGTTCGCTCTCCTTGGCTTTGTCCGCATCGGACTTTTCGGCGTCCGCGGCGTCCGCATCAGCACGGTTGCCATCACGATTTCGAAAGAGGGTGCTGCCGCCGAGGATATCCTCTTGATCGGCACCGCCTTCAGAAGTTGGCGCGCCGTCTTCGAGAGTAAGGAGCAGCGTCGCGGCAACTTCATCCTCCGCGGGAGTAGTGGGAGACTGCCCTTGAGGAGAAGGCAGCGGCAGGACAGCAGGCGTGGCCTCTCGAAAGGAAATGCGAAACGCCATCGGCCCGATCTTGAGGCAATCCCGATCGTGAAGTTCGACTTCTCCCTTCACAGGCTGCTCGTTGAGAAAGGTGCCATTCGTGCTATTCAAATCGCGCACGAAAGCCCGATCTCCGCGAACGAGCAAGACGCAGTGACGCTTGCTGACCAGCAAATTTGCCGGCCGCAGGTGACAGCCTGCATCTCGGCCAACGAGGAACTGGGCGAGCTTGATAGGAATTGTCTTGCCTTCCCATTTGCCGGGCGACTGCACGAAGAGGCTCAGTTTCATGTAGGATCCCATTCGCTTTGGGGATGGCGAAGAAAACTCGGCGGGATGTCGCACGCGCGGGCATGGTGACTTTGCTTGACCTGGGCACTGGCCGCCAAGGTGCATAGCTGGCTTCGCCGCACCTTTCTTGGGGATTTCAGATCAGTTCTTCGCGCCGTGTTCATTTCAAGCATAGATCATCCGCGCATATCTGGAGCACTCCGAAAGTGTAATGAAATTCCCTGGAAGTCAGGTCCGTCCTTCAGCACTGCTGTATTCTGAGGCAGCTCTTGCAATTATATTCCCAGACGAAAGAATCGGAGGGGCGAGCGCAGTGAGCAATCCTCATTGAGGTAGGTGTCGTCTCTAGGTTCCCTCATTGCCCGCAGGGCGACCAAAGGGAACCGGCGATGAGTCGGCACGGAGGAGCTGAGCGGCGAACCGTGAGAAAAGAGACGGAGCATGCAGAGCTTTGCGGTCCATCCGAGCCCCCCGAAGATGCCCAGTGCGCGCAGGTCCTTCCACCCCCGCAGGCTTCAGCCGCATTGATGTGAATCTTGCAGGGAAATCAGCCGGGTGACCTGTTCAGGATGGCCACGTTTGGGTAAAATTGGTCTAACTTGGGTCTCGTGGATCGGCCGTGGCTATGCTTGCGCCATTTTTTGCCTCTCCCCTGTCCCATGTAAGCAATCGGATGTACTTCGCGAGACGACGCCGCCCCGCAGTGGTGTGCGGTGCGCCTTGTCGGTTTTTTTCGGGAGGCCCTCCATGGGCAAGAAGTTGTACGTGGGCAACCTGGCCTACGGCATTAGTGACAGTGACCTGCAACGAATCTTTGAACCGCATGGAACGGTTCAATCGGCGCAGGTAATCATGGATCGTGACACAGGCCGTTCCAAGGGATTCGGCTTCGTGGAAATGGGCAGCGACACGGAAGCCCAGGCGGCGGTTACCGCGTTGAACGGCAAAGAGGTCGAAGGCCGTGCCTTGACAGTGAACGAGGCCAGGCCGAAACCGGAGGGCGGCGGCGGCGGTGGCCGCGGCGGCTACGGTGGTGGTGGCGGTGCCGGCGGCGGTCGAGGCCGCGGCGGCTACGGTGCCGGCGGTGGTGGCGGTGGCCGACGTTACTAAGCGCAACTAATGAAACAGGCCCTGTCCATCTCGTGGACAGGGCCTGTTTTATTTCGGCTTGGTAGGAGCGATGGGGCTACTGGTGACCAATGATATCGGCGTCTCGCTGGTCTTGAGAAGGCGGGGCGCCTGTTCCAACCCTAACACTCGGATTCTTCAGGGAGTAGTGGTCGGCCTGAGTTTGGCTTTGCGAATGGCACTTTCTTTTCGCAGCTTGGCACGCCGGCGAACTTCGCAAGGCTTCTCATAGTGCTTGCGCTTGCGCAATTCTTTTTGAATCCCGCTCCGTTCCAGAAGCTTTTTGAACCGCCGCAGAGCTGAGCCAATCGGTTCTCGGTCGTGCACACGCATTCTCAGGGGCATAGATTCTCCTAAAAAGCCTATAGGTAACCAGAGTGGGGAGAGTCGGAGCCTTGGGCGTCCCGAGCCGCCCAGGAGCGCGCCTCCCTCACTGCGTTTCATCATCCACAATAAGAAGGACAGGGGATGCCTTACGGAGGGGGAGATACCTTCTGCCGCACCGCGATGCCCAGTCCGCTAGATCCAGAAACCTGAATTATAGGACGTGCCGGACTTCTGGACCAGCCCAGCCTTGCTTTTTCCCCAGGCGTGCGAACGACGGGCGTCTCTAGACCGGGCCTGTGCCGGGAGGAGGTGCTTGGCGGAGAGGCCCGCGATAGGTGATGCGGCCCTTGGTGAGGTCGTAGGGCGAGATGGCGACCGTGACCGTATCGCCGGGAAGGATGCGGATAAAGTTCTTGCGAATTTTGCCTGCGATGTGCGCGATGATCTCGTGGCCCGTCTCCAGCCGCACGCGGAACTGCGTATTGGCCAGGGCCTGCGTAACTTTGCCCTGCACCTGAAGCGACTCTTCTTTCGCCATATTTACTCCTTCTGCCATGAAACGATGGACTTGCCCGCCGCAAGACCCTATTACCACCTGCCCCATCTGCGTCGCCACCTTACATTCTTAAACTATAGACCAAATCCACTTTCGACCAGAATATCAGCGCTTGCGCTTCCAGGTAATGCTCGCTCATCGAGAGGGTCAAGGTCTATGCTGGTAGCTTGCGTACAATCCCTGGAGTGTTCGGTCAATCTTCGACTGACGGGACGAACTTCGAAGGAAGAGTAAGATTTAGGAGGAAGATTACGATTACGAAGAAGATGAAGAGCACGATCCAGATTAAGATTAGGATTTCATGCGTGCATCTCAGGAATGCTGGTTTGATCAAGAGAAACTCGACACGTCAATACGACAAGGCAACGCTCCCTCTTGACTCATGCTCTTTCTCTTGCTCTTAATCCTCTTCCAAATCTTAATCTTCATCTTCATTCTTTCTCTGATGCGTGGGCCCGTGATCAACCCGTCAGTGGAAGAATGACAGAGCACTGGTTCGCTGCGTGCAATGTTAGCGTCGCAGCAGGTGGCAAGGACTGTTTCCGGAATACCTGAATATGAGCAAAGTACATCCTGGCCTTCACGAAGCCGACTTGCACGCGGATCCCTTCGAGCAGTTTCGCGTTTGGTTGGAGGAGGCGCTGGCCGCTCAGCTGCCCCAACCATACGGCATGACTTTGGCCACGGCCACCGTGGAAGGCAAGCCTTCCGCGCGCATGGTCTTGCTGCGGGGCGTTGACGAATGCGGATTCCGGTTCTTCACCAATTTCGAGAGCCGCAAGGCCCAGGAGCTGGCGGCAAACCCCCTGGCTGCCCTCGTTTTTTACTGGGCCGAGCTGGAGCGCCAGGTGCGCATCGAAGGCCACGTGGAGCCGCTGTCGCCGGCACAATCGGATGCCTATTTCCGCACGCGTCCGCGCGGCAGCCGGCTAGGGGCTTGGGCTTCGCCCCAGAGTCGCATCATTCCGGCACGAACCGTCCTTGAAGAACGGATGGAGGAGTTGGATGCGCAATATCCGGGAGAGGAGATCCCTCGTCCCGCCAACTGGGGTGGTTACAGGGTCGTCCCGGAATCCATCGAATTCTGGCAGGGCCGTCCGAGCCGGCTGCACGATCGGCTGCGCTATCGCCGAACGGCACAAGCAGGCTGGTTAATCGAGCGCTTGGCGCCATGACCTGGCCCGCGCGCAGAGCTGAAAAAATTGGGGCGCTGACGAACGGTTTCGCCTGCGCCCCAGGATCAGTCAGTTGGAAAGCAATTACTTGCTGACCTTGTCGAAGTTGATCACTTTCACTTCCTTGGCAGTGAGGGGCCCAATTTCGGTGCCCTTGTTCGAGCCGGGCCCCGTCGGCGTGTAATAGCTGCCCGGCTCATGCCACGCAATGAGGATCAGCTTCGAGCCAGCCGGGACGTTCTTGATCTCGTACGTGCCGTCTTCCTTGGTGACGGCCGCGTAGGGATGATCGAACGCCCAGATGTAGGAAGTCATCCACTTGTGGATATCGCATTTGAAACTCAGAAGGTCTTGCTGATTGGGCTTAGTGGCTGCCAAGTTCAGCACATCGATCTTTTGAACCTTTTTCGACGGCAGAATCACATTCCCTCCCGAGTCAAGGAGGCTGATGGCTGGGTTCCAATTGGTATTGTGGGAGATCGGCGCCGAATTGTGGACTTCAAATGTCTGTCCGGTCCGCTTCTGCTTCTTGGTCGCGGGGTCGTAGAACGTGGGGAAGAGGATGTCCACGTGAGGGATGAATGCGCAGTACGGCTGATCGACCGTCACCGCGGCTCGTTCCGGCTTTTGCTGATCGGCGGGAACATCGAAGAATTTGCCCGCCGGCGGCCTTACCCAGATCACCACATTCTTTACACCCTTGTCCGCACCGACCACCCAGGTTTGGTCCCTGTGCTCGCCCATGAGGCAAACATCCCTGGAGTTCTTGTCAAGGTTCTCGGGGAAGTGGATGTCCTCGGGGACAGGCGGAGTGCCCTCGTAGGTGACCTTGCCCTTGATGGTCGCAAAGCCCTGCGGCTCGAGCGCCGTCGGTCCTTCGCTAGGGGCGGTCGTCGAACCAGTGGTCGAGCCGCCCGTAGTTGTCGAACTGCTCGATGCCGTTGGCTTGCTCGACGTGGTGGCTTTATCTCCGCCGCCGCCGCAGCCGACGGCTGCGAGGGTCGCGGCAAATGCCGGGGCCGCGAGAATGGTTGTCCATAGACGAAAACGTGTCATTATTCTGCCTCCCAAAAAATGATGCCCGGCCCGGCGCCAATCCTGGGCCAGGTCCTTGATGCTTTGTTTTGGTGCGTTTCCTATATCACCGTGCTTGGTTCGGCAGCTGGGTAGGACAGATTTCCAATCTGTCCGGTCAGGTTGGAAACCTGACCTACAATCGAATTTCGCACGGTCATTTAGCGGCGCGCGTTCTGATTACCGCAGTTTCAGCTCGCCCAAATTTGTGACCGCGTTCCCTTTGATCACGACAGGCGTGCCCTCACGCAAGCCCGGCCCGAAGCCTGTGTCGTGCCACACCATCATGCGGAATTTTCCCGCCGGGGCATTCTTGATCTCGAAAGTGCCGTTGGCGTCGCTGAGCGCGAAATAGGGATGATCGAAGACGCGCACATATCCTTTCATCCAACCATGAATATCGCACGTGATCACTACAGGCCACTTGTCAGCGAGCAATCCCTGGATGACGTACTGTTGCTTCGCGGGAACGATCACATTGCCGCCGGGGTTCTTGAGCGGGTGGCCGGTCCAGTGGATGTTGTGGGCGATCCCTGCGCTATTCTTGGCGACCAGATCCTGGCCTTGGCGGAGTGCCAGTGCGTGTGGAATGAACTGACAGCAGGGCTGATCGATCGTCACCTGCTTGTCCTTGACCTGCACCAGGCTCGGGTGAATCTTGAGCGGTCCGTTGCCCGGGTCAGGGATCAGCCAAACGAATACCCAACGCACGCCACGGTTCTTTGCGTTGACTACCAGCTCCTCGCTGAAAAGGGGGCCGTTCGCCAAGCAAGCCGCTTGGTCTTTGTCGACGTTGATCTGCACTGGCTGGGGGATCTGTTCCCCCCCGAAAACAATGCGACCTTTGAGGGTGCCCCATTCAGAAGCATCGTTGTCAGCCCATGCCGAGCGTGCACCCACAAATAGTGAAAATCCGGCCAAGAACGCAACTGTTGTATGAGCGAAAGCGCATTTCATTACTTGTTGCCTCCCGTGGGCGGATGATAAGCCCGATTCGCGGGGATCGCGGAGACCCTAGGATAGTCTATTAAAACATCGCGGACCGCCGTCACTTGATCGAGCATCGTGCCCTGGAATTCCGGCCAGGGTTGATCGTTGCTCTTGAAGTTCTGGGGCATGGAATGCTGTCCATCGGGATAAATCAGGAGCCGTTGCGGGCTGGCGATCCAGCGCAGCGTCCAGTCGGAGCGCAGCCGCTCGGCGGTCAGGTTCAATGGCGGTCCGGTCGGTTGTTTGGCCTGGAGCTGGCCGACCTGGTGGCAGTTGAGACAACGGTCGTTGCTTGCCAGCAGGCGGTAGGCATCGGTGGCATAGGCCTCCTTCGATTCCCACAGGGCCTGCTGCGTTTTCTCGAAAGCCGCCAAGTCCTTGATCGGCGCGAGTTTCGCTTCCAGCGCCTTGCGTGCCTCGGCATCCTTCGACGCCTTGATCGCTGCCTCCAACTCTGCCGTCTGCTCACTATGGATCATGGCCCAGAGCGGCTTGAGTTCGTCGATGCGCTTCTGGGCCAAATTCTTTTGCTTGAGCCCCGCAAAGTACCCTTGTGAGTGCTCTTGCCAGAAGCCTTCTTGACGCTGCGCCATTGGGCTGATGTACGGATAGTTCACGCCGATGCCCGGATTCGTGAGCTTATCGACTGCGGCAAAATAGTTGACCAGATCCATTGCCTCGTCGTCGCTCATATTGAAGCGCGGCATGCGCAAGATGGTGAGCGGACGGATGGCAAAGGGACTGCGCAGGAACTGGAACAACCAGGCGGGCTGGACCTTCTCCCCTTCGCGTAGGAGCGGCGGGGGCAAGGCGGCGCGGGAGTCGGGGCTCTCGCCATTGGCTGCGGTTTGAAACTTCTGTGAATCGCGAGTGGTCAGGTGCTTCGCGTGCACGATCAAGTTGGCAAAGCGGCCGCCGAAAGGCTCCGCGCGGGCGATCAGTTCCTTGTTGGTGAAATCGACGATTTCACCTGCGGGGATATCGTGCACTTGCTTGGAGCTATCGGTAAAGCGCAGCGCCTGGCTCAGGCGTGCAAACTCTTGCCCCGGCTCAATGTCCGGAGGGGACGGCGCAGGAATGCCGTAGAGCATCAAGCGGTCCGGATTCGGCGAGGGCAGACCGGTCCAGGCGTTGTGCTCCAAGAACATGCGTGTTCGATAATCGCTCTTGTACGAAGCCCCATTCGTCGAGCGAGTATAAGCCTCTTCCAGCTTGCCTGTAAGCACGCTCGATGGGTTTAGCTCATAGAGACCTGAACGGATTTGGTGGCAGCCGCCGCAATTGTACTTGTCGAGCACCTGCCTGCCCTTGACCTCGGCCATCCGGTCGATGTTGGGAGAATTGAGGTACTTGGTGGGCACCGGCTCGGCCACCAGACCAAGGATGAAGGTCATGACCGCTTCGCGCGCCTCGGCTTCCTCGCGTACTTCTGCCTGCTCCTGAGTTTCTCCCTCGAGCGGCTTGATGTGGCCGCGCGCGAACTTGAATTGCGGCATGCGCAAACGGTCGTCCCACGTCCGCAGGCGATCAAAGTCGTAGCTGCGCGGCTCGATCAGTTTTTGATTGAGGAATCCTTCCCGCTGGTGATGCTCGAGAGCCTCGAAGAAGTATTCTTCGTAAGGCGGTTTCTGGCCTTTTTCGGTGACGGGACCGTGGCCCTTGTCGTCGATCAGCTCATTGACACGGCGATACTTCTCGCGGACGTAGGCGACAATATCTTCGAAAGCCAAGCGCTCGGGGTCTTTCTTGCCCCAATCGTTGAGGGCAGTGCCAATCGGCTTGGAGGTGGCGAAACCAGGTACGTCGTGGCAGCCAAAGCAGCCCAGGCGCGTGATCGCCTTTCTGGCGATATACCACTTCAGGGCATCCTCGCTGATGGGTCCAGATAGCTGGCGCTCGTCCGCATCCAAGGGCAGGCGTTTCGCATCAGCCGGCGCCATGCCCTGCCACTTGTTGCCTTCGACGGGGGTCAAGATTTCTCTCACGTCTTCGTGGGTCATGCCCGGCGCCTTGAGGAGGTAAACTCGGGCCAGATCGACAATGGCCTCCGGGCGCGGCGCGGGCACGTCTTCCTGAGCGTCCCAGCCTTCTGCCGGCTGACTCAGCAGCCAGGCAGCCACATCGGCTGCTTCCTCCGCCTTGAGATGCGTAATGGGCATCCGCGTACGGGGGAAATGGATATTGGGGTTCAGGATCCACTGGATCAGCCAGCGCCGCTTCGCATCCGGGTCTTTGACCTCGGGGGCGATCTTGGCAGCGAGCCGGCTCAGGTCGGGCCCGAAGTTGGCGTCGCTGTCCACCGCCGCGAATTGCCCCTCCGCCTTGGTCGTGCCGGAGTGAGAATGGCAAGCAAGGCAGCCGCGCTCCGTGAACAGCAACCTGCCGTGGCGGCGCTGATCTTCCTGACCCTTGGCGTCTTGTGGAACCGCCGGCAACGAGATCACCTGCCCTTCCGAATCCCTGATTTCCTTGGCAAGCGGGATTGGATCTTTGTCGAGTTCGAGGCGACGGGCAAGCTCCTCCATGACTCTCGTTTCTTGCTCACTCCGCAGTTGATTTTCCTGTAGCTCCTTCAACCGGGCTTTCATCGCGCCCCGGTACTTGTCCTTGCCTTCGAGATAGTCCTGGCTCTCGCGGAACAAGTAGTACGTGACCGCGTAGATTTCCGCATCCGGGAAGTCCTTCTGATCGGCAGGCAACACGCCTTTCAAGTTGGGGTCGTTGTTGCTCAATCCATAGTAGTGGGGCATCTTCGTGGTGGGGCGGAAGCCACGGGGCGACCGCACCCAGCGCCGGGCCCAGTGCTCGTTCGTCTTCTCGGCGATGCGGTATAGACTCGGGCCAACCTTGCGCATCTTGCCGGGAGGATTTTCGGTATCCGCAAGCATCTTGGCCCGCTCGCCGGGGGCATAGGCTTCCAGGGGCGGCGACGGCTCGAGGCGCAGATCCGGACCGATCTCGCGGCCGCTCTTCAGTCCGGCGATTTCATGGCAGCCAAAGCAGCCGCTCTCACGCACAAGTTCATAACCCTTGATGAGCTTGGGAGCCTCGAGCTTGTTCCCGTAGCGAATGAGGTCGGTCACCTCGTGATGGCATTTAAGACACGTGGACTCCACAAAACGCTTGGCCAGCATGGGATAATCCCAGAAGTGATTCGATTCCCAGCCGAGCTTGGATTTCCATTCCTTTTTCTGCTCCGCGCTGCTGGGCATGTGCGCGGCAAGAAGGAAATCCGTTGCGCTCCCCTGGCCGGCATGGCAAGAGGTGCAGCCGAACTTCTCCACGGGGTGGGCGCTATTGGGGTCAACGAACAGGTCCAGCCGGGGATGAACGCAGTACTCGTTGATCTGCGTCTGGGTCAGGTTGACCGTGGTAACTTTCTTGGGCAAATCGCCTGGATCGAAGCCCAACAGCTCCTTGGTTTTCGGGTCGCGAGCTTGATCCATGACAAGCTGGTGGGCTTCGTCGAGCCTTTCTTGTTCCTTGGTAAGCTTTTCGCGTAACTGCTTGCCCAGGTCGCTGTCGGCAGGCAGGTCGTCGGGCGATTCCAGATTGCGCAGGGCCGCCTTGGTGAAGTTCGGACGTTCCATGCCCAGGTGGCAGGTCGTGCAGCGGTCGTAGCGCGTGACATATTTGAAGCTGTAATCGATTGGATATTCAGTCAACGTGTACTGCTGGATCTTCACCGGCGAGGCGAAGCCGTCGATCACCGGCAGCTTGCGGAACCAATCGCCGAATTTCCATTGCTTCTGAGCGACAGCCTTGGCAAAGCGGTCGAACTGTCCAGCAACCTTTTTCAGTTCATCTTCTCTATCGGAGAGGACCTTCTCGGCCTTCTTCTCCGCATCCTGCATCTTGCTCAGTTCCGTTTGCGTCTTCTCGAGATTCACTTGCGCTGTGTTGAGTTTCGCCGCCAAAGCGTCGAGCTGTTTGCGCCGGCGGTCGACGGCCGCCTGCAACTCCTGGCGGCGCTTATCGTCGGGGGCCGAGTCTTGCTCGTCCACCGCGATGACCCACAGGCTCATGACGGAGTCGTAATCGGCCTTGGCAGCTTGAGCTTCCGCTTCCTGGCGTGCCTTGGCGACCAGCAATGCCTGCGTGGCAGAGCGATTGCTTTCCATGATCTGGCTCAATTCCTGGCGCGCTTGCGTGACCGCTTCGGAAGCTGTGTTCACGTTTTCCGGATCGGGAAGCTTCTCCAGCATCGCGCGTTGCGTCAGCGCTTCGTCCACGTCGCGGAACTGGCGCTGGATTTTTTTGAACTCCCGGTTGTAGTCCTGGCCGAACATCCAGACAAGGCTGACCAACATCAGTACACACGACAACGCGAAGACGATGTCCAGCGTCCTCTGTGGGCGGTAGTTTTGGTCGGTGGCTGCCATAGATTCCTATATGTTGAAGAAGAATTCCGGGATGTAGACGATGTACTTCAGATTGATCGTCCAGCGCAGCACCATCTTGATGGGCAGCGCTGCCATGAGCTGGATCAGATTGACCAGCAGGAAGAATCGAATGAAGCCCATGTGGATGAAGAACGGCCGCATGATCGTTCGGGCCAGCAGGGGCGGCAGCAGCAGCAAATAGCCCAGGACGACAAGAATGCCGGGCAGCTCGCGCCAGAACCAATGCTCGGGCAAAGTCGTCCGCATCAACCCCAGCCAGAAATAGTCCGAGAGATTAACATTGTTGAGCGGCAAGACCTTGTGCGGGTCCCAATATTCGTAGGGTCCAAAGAAATTCCAGTTGGGGCCGCGGAGGAATGTGCCAAGTACGATCAGCGTGACCCACATCACGATGAAGCCGAGCATGAAGATGCTGATGGCGAACTTTCGCTCCGCGAAGCTGAAGTAACCATTTCCCTTTTGATTGAAGTCGATGTAGGGAATGGTGACCAACCCCTGGATAATCATGAGCGGCAAGACGATGCCAGCCATCCACGGATCGTAATAAACGAGCATTTCCTGGAGGCCGAGAAAGTACCAGGGCGCCTTCGAAGGATTCGGGGCCTTGGCGCTCGTTGCCGGCTGTTCGAGCGGCGCCTTGAGCACGACGGCCCAGATCACGAGCAGAAACGTGCAAACGATCATCGCGATCAATTCGGTGTAAACCAGGTCGGGCCAAACCAGAACCTTGTCATTCTCGAGCGACTCGACCGGCGGCTCGCCCTTGGCGATACGGTCATCGTTGATGACGGCCTTGCGCATGGCCAACCAGGTGAAGAAACCCACCGAAAAAATCAGCATCGTGATGGGCACGTTGTCTTCTTTGGTGACGATCAGGCGAAAATTGGCGTCCGTCATGCTCCAGCCGGCTGCCACGAGGGAGACGTTCAAAAGCAGCCAGGCAACGGAAGGCTCGGTGAGAAAACGCCGGTAATAGAGGAAGACGACGAAACCGAGGACCGAAAGAGCCGTATAAAGGATGGGGCCTGCCTGCCCGCCCCAGGCTCCCATGAGACTCGTGGTAAATGCTCGAAAACCGCTCGAGAGCTGCCAGTTCGCGTGGCCAAAATAGGCAAGCATGTGAACCAGAGCGAGAAGCCCCAGGATTGCTCCCAGCGCGGCTAGCCGGGTATCCCGCCGCGCCCTGAGCTGGTAAGCGGCGAACCCGAGATTGAGCAAGACGACCACCAGATAATAGATCGCCAGGCCGGTTTGCAAAGAAGAGGTCAACTCGGAATCAAACATAACAAATCAATCCTTTTCGACCGCGAAATTCTTCAGTGCGGGGCATGGTTCATGGCAAGGCTACAGTTTCCGTGACGGCGAATTTTCAACTTACCGGGTTTTTTCGGCAAGTTAGAAACTTGCCGCCACAGGCACGCGCCGCCTGAATAAGCTCCTCCATGGACCATGCCCGTTTCCCCCGGCAGGCTCTATTTCAAAGCGGTCCGCTAATGCCGCCGTCTTTGCGGACCCGCCAGAAATGAACCGCAATGAGCAAGGCGGCCGCCAGGGGCACCGCAACGCAGTGCAACACATAAAAGCGCAGCAGCGTCTCACCACTGACGAAGCGGCCTCCCAGGAGAAGAAAACGCGCATCGGACCCCGAGTGGATAAGCGGCACACCTCCCACCTGTAATAAGGCAGAGCCTGGCCCCTCATTGCCGACAAACGGATGAGCTCGCGCCATGTTACTGCCTACGGTAATAGCCCAGATTGCCAGCTGGTCCCACGGCAACAAATAGCCTGTAAAGCTCAAGAACAGGGTAAGGACCAGGAGGATGACGCCTACGCCCCAGTTGAACTCGCGCGGTGGCTTGTAACTTCCCGTCAAGAAGACTCGGTACATGTGCAGCCAGATCGTGATGACCATGGCGTGCGCGCCCCAGCGATGCAGCTCGCGAAGGACGCCCAGCGTCGCCACGTCGCGGAGAGCAAGGATGTCGTTGTAAGCATGCTCCAGCGTCGGCCGATAATAAAACATCAGCAGCACACCGGTCACGGTTTCAACGAGGAAAAGAAAGAACGTGATTCCACCCATGCACCACGTGTAACTCAGCGTGATGCCGCTCTTGCGCACCGACACGGGATGTAGATGCAGGAACACGTTGGTCAACATGACCACGACGCGGTTGCGTCTGTCGCGGGGCGCCGGGTGGCGGAATACGCTTTTCCAGACCTGCGAATTACGAATGAAATCGCCTACCGACATAAGAAATAGTCCTTGGTCCTACCTTCTCGGTCCTTAGCCGAGGCAAAAGCCGCTGTGCGAGACTCTGCCGGGCTGAAGCACCAAGAAATGTAAAGATGATTTAAGCCTTGATGTATGATTCGGGATTATCCCACTGCCCCATTTCCTTCTGGAACTTCTTGCTCTTGTCCACGAGGATTTGGCCATCCTCGCCGATGCTGATGCCCCAGCGTTCCAGAGGTCGGGGAGCCGGTCCTTCGAAATTGACCCCGGTGATTTTGAAGCCGCTGCCGTGGCAGGGGCACTTGAACTTCTCTTCCCGCTCCAGCCAGTTGGGTGTGCAGCCCAGGTGTGTGCAAGTTGTGCTCAGAGCGTAGATGATGCCCTGGTAACGAACCACCCAAAAGTTTTGATCCTTGAAGCGATCGACCACCTTGCCCTCTTCATACTGGTCCGGCATGCCAGCCTTGACCTTGCTCGGCGGCTCGGAGAGTACGTTTGGAAAAAGGAAGCGCACGGTGCCGAGCACCATGCCAACGGTGGAAACGGTCAGAGCGGTCCAGGCGATGGCTGCCCAGCTGGCAAACAAGGCAAAGAGGAAGAAGCGTCGTTCCTTCCCCGCCTTGGCAGGTGTCTTCGGTGGTGCAGCAGGTTTGGGCGGCAATGTGGGTTTGGGCGGCGGAGCGGCCGCCGGCGTTTCGCTAACGTTCGTTGGCTCCGACATGATATCTCGTTTTACTCCTGGATCGGTGATTGAGGGACAGACGGCGGTCTGATCCACGGGGAACTTTTTAGTGCCAGCCGATAGGATGTCAACTCCACTCCTTAGCGCGAGGGAAGCAGTACCTTTCAAAGCAAAGCGAATGCCAATCTGGCCTAGCGCGAACTCGGCCAAGGAGGCATCCGCCCAAACAGCCACATATACGTTGGAAATGCCCGTCTATCGGCAACGTTCAAATCCCCGTGGCAAGTCGTGTAGAGCAAGCTGGCAGCTTGCTCCACCGCAAATAGCGGCAAGCTACCAGCTTGCCCCACAAACTAGGCTACTTAGCCGGTAGTCGTTCTCAGAACTGACAATGAGATGGAAAACCTTTCCAATGTTTGAGAACGCCTGCCAACCTTCTGCTCCCGCGATTCGTCCCTGGGAACGAGAAGCGTGTGGCAATGCCGTCATTTCGAGGATATAGTGCAAGCGATTGGCAACCGGTCTGTCCCGAGGCTGCCGTGGTCTCCCCAACAAAGGAATGCACCCGTGAAACGCGTGTACAATTCTTCGCTTTCGCTATCTTCTTTTACGCTCGTCGCAGTGGCCGGGTTCTGCTTGATCGTGGCAGGGCGTGCTCCCGCACGCGGTGACGATTCGACATATGCCGGGGCCGCAGCCAGGGCCTCTGCCCTGGCAAGAACCGTGACGATTCATAGGGACACGTTCGGCGTGCCGCACGTCTACGGGCCAACCGACGCCTCGTGCGTGTTCGGCTTCATCTATGCCCAGGCCGAAGATTACTTTTGGCAAATCGAAGACAGTTATCTCCGTTCGCTGGGCCGGGCCGCCGAGGTCTACGGCGACAAGTCCCTGCCCGACGACCTGGTAAACCTAGCACTGGAGATTACCCGGCTCTCCAAAGAAGAATATAAGAAGGCCACGCCGAAAACCAAGGAACTCTGCCAGGCGCTAGCCGACGGTTTGAACTATTACCTCGCGGTCAATCCGCAGGTCAAACCCCGGCTTATCACGCACTTCGAGCCGTGGCATACGCTGGCTTTTCGCCGGTTTATCCTCTATCAGTCGTTCATCTACGGCAAATCGGGCTTGAAGGCTTCCGACATCCTCCCAGCCGTTCAGGAGATTCACGACAACAAAGTAGGCGCGGTCGCATTCCCCGCGGATCTGCGCGCGGAGTTGGCGGTTTTGGAACAGGACCGGCAAAGTATGTCGGAGCACGTTGGCTCCAACATGTGGGCCGTACGTCCGGACAAGTCGGCGTCGGGCAAAGCGCTCATGTTCATCAATCCTCATCAGCCTTTCTTCGGTCCAGGACAGTGGTATGAAGGGCACGTGATCAGCGGCGAAGGCTGGAACCTGCTTGGAGCCTGCTTCTTCGGCTCGCCGTTTCCGACCCTGGGATACAACGGCCACGTCGCCTGGAGCCACACGGTCAACAATCCTGATATCGTCGATCTCTACACCATCACCTTTGACGACAAAACCGATCCGCTGAGGTACCGGTACGGCGACGGCTCGAAACAGGCCACCGCCTGGACTGAGGACGTTACTGTGAAAGACGCGAACGGACCCGTCAGTCGCCGGTTCCGTTTCACCAAGACTCACCAAGGTCCCCTGGTCGCCATCCGCAATGGGAAGCCGCTGGCCATCCGCTTGGCCAAGCTGGAAGATGGCGAGGCGATCGAGCAGTCATACGCCATGGGACGGGCCCAGAGCGTGGCGGAGTTCAAGGAGGCCATGCGGCCCTGCAAACTGCCGATGTTCAATACCATTGTCGCCGACACCGGCGGCAACATTTTCTACGTGTACAACGGCGCCGTGCCAAGACGGTCTGCAAAGTTCGATTGGACAAAACCGGTCGACGGCTCGAACCCCGAAACGCAGTGGCAGGGCTACCTCCGCTTCGATGAGCTACCGCAACTGGAGAATCCGCAGTGCGGCTTCTTGCAGAACTGCAATCAATCACCTCTTAGCACAACGCCGGTGGCTAAGGAATTGCAGGCGGGAGAGGTGGATGAGAATCCCAAGGCGAGCCAATATCCCCCGTATCTGATGGCGACCGAACACGAACGGGACAACCCCCGCGCTCAGATCTCGCGCCGCATCCTTCATTCGACAGCGAAATTTGCTTACGAAGATTGGACCCGGGATGGCTTCAACACGAAGATTCTAGAAGCCGAGCTCCGTATTCCCGATCTGGTGAAGGAATGGGAAGCGCTCTCATCCAAGGAGCCGGACCGGGCCGCCAAGCTGAAAGAGCCGGTAGAGCTTCTCAAGGGTTGGGACTGCATCAGCGCCGTCGATTCCGTCCCGATGACGCTGTTCGCCGAAACCTACGACCGGGCCTTGAAGCTGATAGCAAAGCGGGACCTGCAGAATTATCCACGGATTCGCGCGCTGGAAGCCACCCTGGCAAACCTGGAGAAAACGCACGGCAGTTGGAAAGTGGCCTGGGGCGAGATCAACCGTCTGCAGCGGATTCACGGCTCGCAAATCGACCAGCGAGGCCAAGGCGCGTTTCGTGACGATCAGCCGAGTTTACCCATCGCCGGCGCGCCGGGGCCCCTGGGTGTCGTCTTCAATTTCTACGCGGTTCCTCAAGCGGGCCAGAAGCGCCACTACGGCGTAGCCGGCCATTCCTTCGTGGGGGCAATCGAGTTGGCGGCGCAACCGAAGGCGAAGACGATTCTTCAGTTCGGCGAATCCGGCGATCCTGCTTCTCCTCACTGGTTCGACCAGGCGGCGCTGTATGCGAAAAAGCAGTTCAAGCCATCCTGGTACGCGCAGGCCGACGTCGAGGCCCACAGCGAACGCCACTACCATCCGGGAGAGCAGGCCGCCGGCGCGAAACCATGAGGGCACACGGCCCGACGGGCGATTGGACGAGGAACGATGAGGGATTCAGGTTCCCCTATTTCTCCTTCATCGCTGGGAGGGATGGGCAAATCTTTAGCCCCATTGACTCTGCCAGTGTCCCTGAACCAGCCACCCTGGCTCTCTGCAGCATTGGTAGCAGTTCCCCTGTTGGATTTTTCTAGCGATGGAGGCATTTTACCTGCTATAGTCACTCCTCCCGGTAGTGCACAACTACGTCCCCAAAGGGCAGGGATTTGGAAATGCGGAGGGCGAGGGGATGATTCGCAATCCGTTCCGAGGACATCCCTGATGGCCAAGGTTACCGGATGAGCCACAAGTCTCACTATTTCCTAGAGAGTGGCTGGTGGGATTTGAACCGCGAAAACGGCACTACAATTGCGCGGCTATCACTTCTTCAACGCGGCCTCGATCCGCGACTGCAGATTCTGCCCCCCGGTTTCGTCCAACGGGTGGCCGCGCCACAGAATTCGCCCATCGCGGCCAACAAGAATGGCTGTGGGGACACCCCACACGACGAACGCTCGAGCAGCCGGCGCGTCGAAATCGGAGCGAGTACTCTTCCCCGCCCAGTAATGCTCCAACCGGTTCCAGCCACGTTGCGCGACGTGTGACTTGACCCGTTCCGGCTTAGCGTCAATGCTGATGGGAACGATGGCCACGCGGTCTTTCCAGGCGGCGCCGTGCTCCTCGGCCAACCGGCTCAGTTTCGCCATTGCCGGTTGACAGGGGCCACACCACGTAGCCCAGAATTCCAGGCACACGATCTTGCCGCGCAGGCTGCTGAGCCGCATCGGTGTGCCGCTGGCAATTGCTCGCAGCTCGACATCCGGCGCCAGGTCACCGGCTCGGGGTGGTAATTGGAAGTCAAATTCCTGCGCCAGCTGCTCCTTCGTGAAGCCGAAGGAGCCCACCAACTCGTCATCAACCTCGACCTTGTACGAGCGATAGGCTGAAGGGTGCGCGACCCGATCCGTTAGGCCCTTAAGCGTGAGAGTACCGGAGTCGGGAATACTTCCGGAGAACACAGGCAAGTACCCATAGTGGCCGTCGTGGTAGCCAACCTTCAAGCGGTGGTCTTTTGCCGGCGTTCCGTCCGGCATGCGGAAGCGCAACAAAGCGGTGCGTTGACCGCGAAACGCATTGGGATCAGGTGGTTGGTAGCGGAAGCGAACCGATTCTGACTGCGCTTGGTTCAAAGTGAGTTCTCTTAAATCGCGGAAGTAGCCGGGATTGATCTCGCCGCGAAGCACCGCCTCAGCATCGCGTTTAGGGCTTGTATAAACGTCGACCTGATACGTGCCGGGCGCAAGATCGGTCAGTTTGAACTCGTCGTTCGCCGAGGTCACATCCTTCGTTGCGACTATTGAAAAAGAGCCCGTCGTTCCCGGAATGCGCCACATGACCTGCAGAAGCGCGCCCTTGAACGGTGCGTCTTCGGCGTTTTTGACGGCCGGGTCAAAACGCACGTCCAGCCCCGCCGGCCGCGGCACGACAATTTCAAGCTTACCGTCCTTCGCGTCGGCTAGCCGGAAAGGGCCGCTCTCAAAGTATTGCATGAAGCCAGGTGCCTGAATGGCCACGTGGAAGGGCGGGGTTTCGGGCGTAACCCGAAGCTCGAACCGCCCCGGGCTAATCGGGCGCACGTTGAGCATGTTGAAGTCCCCGGTTTCCACGTACTGACGGTTGTCCGGATTCCGCATCATACGGACATAGTCCTGATAGTCTTCAAAGTATGTTTCCGGCAGCACGCCGCTGGGCCAGGTCATCCCTTGGGGCAAACGAAAGCTAAGTTCCACCTTGTGGCCGCGCTGCATGGTGATCGTGGCTTTGCCTTGCCGCAGCTGATTGCGCTCCTGGCTCTCGAACCGTGTGACGGCTGTAGCGTAGCCGTCGGCCCGCACGAGCACGTCAACCGCATCGGCGTCAGGAACGGTTCGTAGAGTATCGAAGCCAACAACCCCGTCGCGGCCGTTGGCCCAGCGGCCATATCCGGCCTTGCCGGCATGGATCGTGGCTTGCATCGCCGGCAACGGCTTGCCGGCTTCGTCGACGACGCGCACACAGTTCGTGGTTGGGAGTGGAGCTTTGCGAGTGTTGGGCTTCGCAACGACCTCGATTTTTGGCATGTCGCCTCGTTCTGGCACCGTGAACAGCAACCACGCGTTGAAGTCCGATTCCCCGCTCGATTGATCGGGTGTCGATGAGCAAATAGCGAAGAGGTCGAGGTAGTACTTGCCAGGCGGAATCGGATCGGTCGTGAACCGACCATCCGATGTGATTGGTAGGACGTCAAACGCCGTGAAGAATCTTTCACGTCGTCCGCTCCGTTCAAGCTGTTCCTCCGGGCCGGGATAACGAATAGTGACGCGCGCATAGCGGAGATCGATTTTCTCCAGGCCCTTCACTCGCCCGATGAGCGGTCGGCCTATTTTCCGTTCGAAGCCGATAGTGACACGCTTGTTAGATTCGACCTTTGCCAACTGCCGATCCACATCGGTCAATTCCGCAGTATTCTTTCCAGTTTGTGTTTGCTGCTCCCGCGCGACAGCGTACTGTCCAGGCGGCAAATGCTCGAACACCGTTTCACCCGGGTTCTTCACGGAAAAGGACCCGGAATGAAAACGGAGCACGTCGGTAACCCAATCTGTGCCGTCCAAGGTCCGTAGTTCGATATTCACTGGCTGCTTTGCCGCTTTGCCCGGCAAGTTGCAGCTAATGGCAAGGCTGCCTGCCTGCGGTAGCTTGATTTCAACGTATCCGTCTTGCTTCAGATTCTTGCGGGAAATCGTCCAAAGAAGGGGATCCTCCGCAATCACCGCCAGGCGATCCGCCGTCCCTTTGTTTCGCTTGATGGTGAACTCGCCCTTCGCATTGGTGCGGACTGACGGAGGGGCTAGATCGTCGTTTGCGTCTGAATGATCTTTTTCCTCCCGCACAAACCATGTCCGGGGCTCGGCATCCACAATGATGTGTTCCTTGCCCAACAGCAAGACCTCGGCATTCGCCACCGCGTTACCTCGATGATCGACGACGCGCCCCTTCACGGTCGTCCCTTCCGGCCACACTGCCGCTGCCAGTGTTGGCACCGTCCTTTCCTCTGCCGCCGGGTTCTTTTTCGCCTGTTCGGTACTCCACAAACGGTGTCCCACCAATCCAACTCCGGCGAGCACCACGCTCGCCGCCAATAGTAGCACGACGCCGATTTTCATCTTCGTCACGACCATCGCCTTCAGCCCTCCTTCCGCCAGTGCCACTGCCGTGGCCGAGATCGCAGCGCCGACAGTCGCGACACCCGAGCCGAATGCCACCGCCGCCTCAACCGTGGTAGCCACTGTTGCCACGGACAGATGTGCCGACGCCGCCTGCTGGGACAACCCCGCGGCCAAAAGCGCCACCGGCAACTCAATGCCCCGCCTACACAGACGTACCCGCAACAGCTTCAGCCCCTTTTCCAAGCGGCGTTCCAGCGTTCGTAGCGACCAGCCCAACTGCCGCGCCGCCTGGTCTCGGGTCCTTCCCTCCAGATAACAGAGCAACAATGGCTCGCGGCAGCGGTCCGAAAGACGGTTCAGCTCCTCGTCCAGCACCGTGTATAGCTCCCGACGATCCTCAACGCTGGTCGCCCTCGTTGCTAATACCGTCCCTGCTTCCTTGTGTAGCTCGCGCTGCCGGAGGGTTTTTGCCTTGGTTCGTCTCGCCAGCCGGGAAGCGACGCAGTAGAGCCACCCGGCAACCGACTTCCGCCAACGGCCGGAGGCAGCTTTTCGGGCCAGGATGAGAAAGGTCGCCTGGAACACGTCCTCCGCATCTTGGTCGCGGTGAAGGATGCGCCGGCCCGCGCCCAGCACCAAAGGACCGTGCCGCCGGACGATAGAAGCAAAGGCCATTTCGTCGCGCCGGCTGGCGAAGCGCTCCAACAGTTGGCGATCAGTCCATTCGCTGATCGCAGGAGCGGCGAGCTGCCGGTTGAAGCGTCGCAGAACATCTTTCAGCCGTCCGCCAGCCATGGTTCGAGCCTCCCTGTGAGCGTTCTCTACTCAATATAAGGCAGGCTGAGCGTAAATCCGCCAGTTTTCATCGAGGAGCAGCTTACAAGACTTGTGATTACCTACAGCCGGGGTCGGTACGGTGAGCTGGAGGGCGCAACCCATCGAGAATGGGTCAATTTCAACAAAACTGGAATCCTTATTCTGGATACTTGGCAGGCAAGATGTCCAAGTCGGTCGTGTCGCAAGGATCCGGCTTGGGTTCACGTATCTTCATGCCGGCCGGCTTTCCCGACGTAGCACAGCTTTGCCTTTCTTGCCGAGGTGTTCGCATAGTCGGAGAAGCCGCGCACGCAAAGCATTAGTCTCCTCCGACAATTTTTCGGCCAAGTCGTGCCGGCTGTTGATTACTATAGTGGGTGGCTCAACGTTCCTGCGAGAATGCCCATGATCCCAACGCGCACCGGTCACATTCTGGAGCATCTCCGCAATCTCGTCGTGAAGGACGAAGACGGGACGAGCGATCGCGAACTCCTTCACCGCTTCGCCCGTAGGCGGGACGAAGCCGCGTTCGCGACATTAGTGCGCCGCCATGGGCCGATGGTACTACAGGTCTGCCGGCGAACGCTGCACAACTGGCACGATGCCGAGGAGGTCTGCCAGGGGGTGTTTCTCGTCCTCGCGTCGAAAGCGGCATCCCGGCATTGGCAGAAATCGATTGCCAATTGGCTTCACCAGGTCGCATATCATCTGGCGCTGAATGCTCGAACGGCCGCGATCCGCCGGGCGTTGCACGAGAGCAGGGCCCCAACGCCACATTCCCAAGACCCTGTGGCCGAAATTACGGGTCGCGAGCTTCGCGCGGTGCTCGATGAAGAGTTGGCGCGCCTGCCCTACAAGTATCGGGCGCCGCTCGTCCTCTGTTACCTGGAAGGCGCCACGCGCGACGAAGCCGCCCGCCAGCTTGACTGGCCTTTGAGCACGCTAAAAAGTCGAGTCGAACGCGGCCGCGAGCTGCTCGGCAAGCGGTTAGCAGCACGGGGTTTGACCCTGTCCGCTGGATTATCCACCGCGCTGCTCCTGGAGAGTCCTTCCCAGGCGGCTCTTCCCGCAGGCTTGGCCATGAGCATCGCTCATCGAGCCATCGCATTTGCCGGAAGCAGAATGACGGCAGGCGCCGTCGCGTCCGAGCGCAGCGCGCAGCTTGCCCAGGCGATGTTGAAATCAATGCGGTTGAACCAATTTAAGGCCGTGGCGATGTGGCTGCTGGGGGGTTGCCTCCTGGTTGCGGGCGCGGGTGTCGGCGCCCATTCCTTGTCCCCAATCCAGCAACCGGAAGCGAACTTGCAAGACCGTTCCCATCCCGTTGCGCTGGCTGGCGAGAAGCTTGAAGCCGCCGAAACACAGATTCGCACCGACCGCTACGGCGACCCGCTGCCGGACGGGGCGTTGGCGCGCCTCGGCACCATCCGCTTTCGCTACGCTGGCTGGCTTTACGGTCTGGCCTTTTCCCCTGATGGGATACGGCTTGTCAGTGTGGGCAGCGATGGAGTGCGGCAATGGGAAGTTGAAAGCGGTCGGCCCCTCGGCGTTTTCGGCGAAAATGCGGATGCCCTGGCCTTCCTGGACGGCGGCAAGCGAATACTGACTGGGGGCGAAAGCGTTGTCATCTGGGCCACGGCGGACGGCCGGGAGGTAAGGCGTCTCCCGATCAAAGGTGGTTTGCACCACTGCAGCGTTTCCCCGGATGGAACATTGCTGGCTGGCGCGGCCAGCGACGGCGCGCTCCTTCTAATTGACGCAGTCACCGGGGCGGTGCTCAAGCAACTCAATGGCCACGAAGACCAGCTCAGCAAACTGCCCCAGGGTGCTCAGCCGCGCATTGGCCAGATTCAGAGCGTCGCGTTCTCACCGGACGGCAAATCGCTCGCCTCGGCCTGTTTTCAGGATTCGCGCGTTTTCATTTGGGACCCGGCGACCGGCAAAGTACGCCACACTCTTCCGGGCCACAATCAACCCAATGTCGTCCTCTTTTCCCCCAATGGCCGCATGTTGGCCGTGGGAGGAAACGATTGTCTGATCCACGTTTGGGACGTGGCGACCGGTCGAAAACTCCAGCAACTTCGTGGCCATCTAGGACCAATCCAGGGCTTGGCATTTTCGCCGGACGGCTTGTCGTTGGCGTCCGGCGCGAGTGGCAATCCTCCGGGAATGAAAGGCGGAGTAGCCACGGACAGCACGCTCCGGCTTTGGGACCTCCAGACAGGGAAAAGCCGGCCATTGCCGGGGCCAGAAAGATCGGCGCAATCCGTCACGTTCTCACCGGACGGCAAGAGCCTCGCCGCCGGCGGCAGTGGCACCTCCATCCACCTGATCGATCTTGCTACCGGGAAGCGCAAGCAGGAACGAAGCGGGCACGAGGGGAGGATCTTTCGAGTTGCCCTCTCGCCCGATGGCTCGACGTTGGCCTCAGGTGGCGAGGACAATGTCATATACCTCTGGGACCTGAAAACAAATCAGGAGAAGGCGCGGCTCGAAGGACACCAGGGCCATGTCAGTGGCCTCGCCTTCACGCCCGATGGAGCCGAGTTGGTGTCGTGCAGCTACGATGGCACCGTCCGCGTCTGGGATTGGCGCCGGGGGAAGGAGATACGCCGGCTTGCCGAAACGAACGGATGGCACTACGGCCTCGATCTCGCGCCGGACGGCAAGACGCTCGTCCTGCCGACGGGGCAACTCTGGAACGTCACTACGGGCAAGCA
This sequence comes from Gemmataceae bacterium, assembly GCA_035296965.1. Classification (GTDB taxonomy): domain Bacteria; phylum Planctomycetota; class Planctomycetia; order Gemmatales; family Gemmataceae; genus DATGZX01. Next base: position 10,579 of record DATGZX010000010.1, on the reverse strand, counting down.
GATCGGTGTGGTACCTAACTACCGGGGGCTTATGCCTCGAGCGATGTTTTCGCCGGGCGGCAAGACGCTGGCAGTGCCGGGCAGGAGATGTGCCGTTCTGGAGATCGCAACCGGAAAGGAGATTTGTTGCTTCACGGGACATGAAGCGAAGCAAGGGGACCCCCGCATCAACGGCGTTATCGTCGATTGCGTGGCCTTTTCACCCGATGGCCGCCGCGCGGCTTCGGGTGGCGCTGAAGGGATGGCCTATATCTGGGATGCCGCGAGCGGACAGATGCTACGCCGCTTGCAGGGGCACGAAAACCCGATTATCGATATTACGTTCTCGCTCGATGGCCGAACCGTGGCGACCGCCGATGGCAGCTTGTGGAATCACAAGGAGCAAACGGTTCGCCTCTGGGAAGCGCTGACCGGCAAGGAACGGCGCCGGTTCGTCGGTCATCAAGCGCAGGTCACCTCAATTGTTTTTTCCCACGATGCGCAGCGAATCATTTCCGGTAGCGAGGACGGCACCGCGCTCGTGTGGGACGCGACGGGCGTCCTGAAACCTCAGACCGCGAAAGCGACCAACGAAAACCTGTGGCACGACCTGGCCGGCGAAGATGGGGTTGCCGCTTATGAGGCGATGTGCGCGCTGACCGCGCGGCAAGAGGTTGCCTTCCTTGCCAGGCTCCTGCGCCCCGTCAAGTCGCCTGATCCTGCAATCATCGGCCGACTGCTCGCTGACCTGGACAACAGTGATTTTGCGACCCGGCGGCGAGCCGAACGCGCGCTGGACGAGCTCGAACAATTAGCCGAGTCGGGACTGCGCAAAGCCATGGTAGAGAGCACTTCGTTGGAAGTGCGCCGCCGCGCCGATACGTTGCTGACGAAGCTGGACACGAGCCCGCCGTCGTCCAAGACCATCCAGGCGCTTCGGGCCGTCGAAGTACTGGAGCGCATTGCCACGCCGGAGGCGCTGGATGTGTTGAAGACCTTGGCGGGCGGTGCTCCCGAGGCGAGGCTCACGCAAGAGGCACTGGCTTCTCTCCAGCGACTGAGCAGACGGCACTGCTCGGCCTCCTCGGCAACGCCAAAACCTACTGCGTGCTCAAGCCTTGATTTTGGGTTTGGGGCAAGGACCCAGAATCCTTGGAAGCATGTAAATTCGTACACATGACAAATGTCAGGTGGAACTGCCATTGGGCCAAGGTCCGATTTGCGATGTAATCCTTTGTAGAAGAGTCACTTGCAGAATGCTCTTTTATCAGACAAGTCGTCTGCCTACCCCCGTTTTACATGACAAAACCTGACATTTTTCGTTTCCGCCATTTGCTTTGCGTTTCTCTCTGGCCTCGTGCTCGCACCCCAGAAGTTAGTTAGCCTTGAAGATGCACTACAGCCGCGCAAAGTACTCCGTGGACACGGTCAGGTCGGCAATGACTCCTTCGTCGTGTACTCCTGATTGCAGGTCGTTGACGAAGGTAGCCAAGCCGGCGGGGTCGGCCGGTCGGCGCAGGAACCGCGGATAGAAGTTGTTCACCTGGTCTTGCAAGTACTCGCTGCTGCCGAAAATTTGCGCCGCCACCTCGGCGCGCGATGTGCCTTTCACGAAGGCCTGATCCCAAGCGGCAAGCCCCACGGCATCAAGCGGCCGGTCCAAGGCATTTTCATAGAGCGCCGCGAGGAAGCCATCGCTGGTGCTGCCGTTGTCCTCGCTGTATTCACTGGAACCCACAAGTGCTGCCGCAACTTGCTCGTCGCTCCCGCCGGCGGCCAACATGGACGTGAAATACGTCAGACCGCTTGCATCCGCGGCCCGGTGCAAATAGGTCTCATAGAGGGACTCGACCACGTCGCTTTGGTATTCCGAACTGCTCAGGATCGCATCCACCAGTTGAAGTCGCGTCTCGGAGCCGTTGTCGAGCGCGGCAGTAAAGGTGGCCAGGGCCGAGGCATCGACGGGACGCTTGAGTAGGTCCAGGTACAGTTGTTCCACGTAGAGCTGATTCGGGTCGCCGGCCACGCCCTGGGCATATTCCGACGATCCCACCAGCGCGACGATTACGCCCTCCCTCGGCGTTCCCGCCCGCAATTCGCCCGTGAAGAGCGCCAGCCCCGCGCTGTCGGCCGGGCGGTGCAGGTACTGCTGATACAGGGCGTTGACGATAAAGACGTCCGATTCTTCACTGTCGACTACGGCCGCGGCCACGCCGGTGCGTGATGTGCCCTGAGACAACGCTTGGAGCCAGGCCTGGGAGCCGACGTTGTCGATGGGGCGATGTAGCACATCGAGGTACAGGGCCGACAGGAAGCCGCTATTGGTAGCGCCGGCGTTGTTGAAGTATTCGCCGGAGCCGAGCAGGTTCGCCTCGAGCTGTTGGTCGGTGCCGCCCTGGTTCAGGAAATTGACCCAGGTCGCCAGCCCGTTCACATCTGCCGGCCGGTGCAGTAGCTGTTGATACATGCTTTGCACGAGATTGACCCGGTATTCCTGGCTTGACACGAGGCCCTGAACGACCTGGTCTGCCGTGATCGATCCCGCGTTGAGCTGGCCCGCCCACGCGGCCAGGCCGGTCGCATCGACCGGCCGTCCCAGCACGTCCAGGTACATCTGGGCCACGAGCCGTTGCGCAGCGTCGCCGATGTCGGCTGTCGTGTTGGCAGTGGCTTGGTCGCCAACTGTGGGGGTGATGGTGACAGTGATCGCGTATGCGCCTGGTGCAGCATAGTCATGGCTGCCGCTGACGGTGAATCCGCCGTGACTGTTGGGTGCGACCGTGCCTGCTGAGCTGAGACCGCCCCCCCAGGTAATGGCGACCATGAAGTCGCTGACCGGCTCGTTGGGATTGCTGGTGCTGAACGTCGCAACCGCACCGCTGAAGTCCGGGCCCTGAGTGAAGTTGATCGTCTCGCCCCGCACGGAGGTGGATGTGAGATGAGCGGTGCCTGCCTTGCCAGGCTGGCCCGCCATGCCGGCCAGGCCGGCGCTTCCGTTTGCGCTCATGACGCCGGCTAATCCTGCCGTGCCAGAGGGGGGACCAGACCCGCCGAGGCCGCCGGCGCTGCCATCGCCTCCCGGGCCACCCGACCCGGCGGTCCCAGCCGCGCCGCCTAGCCCAGCGTTCCCGCCCTGGACGGTTCCGTCGCTCAAGTTCGTGCCAGTCTGAACCAGGGACGATCCAAACACGACGTAGAGAGGGCTGCCATACGCTCCACCGCCGTTTCCCCCCTGTCCGCCCGAACCGGCCGTGCCCCCCTTACCACCGAGGCCTCCGTTTCCGCCGTTGCCGCCGTTGCCACCCTCTAAGCCAGGTCCGCCGCTGGCGCCGCTGCCGCCAACGCCTCCAGCTCCCCCTTTGCCACCTGTCCCGCCCACGCCGCCCACGCCACCAACCCCGCCCTGGACGGAGTTCGCGGAGATCGACCCCGCGGAAAGCGACAAAGCACCATTGGACACATAGATACCGCCCCCGTAGGCCTTGCCGCCTTTACCGCCGACACCACCCCTGCCCCCAGCACCACCCTTGCCGCCAACACCACCGTGGGCGCCGTGTCCGCCGTGCCCGCCCAGCCCGTGGTGATTTCCTCCACCTCCTCCTGTGCCGCCGCCTGTTCCTCCGCCACCACCGCCGGTACCTCCACCGGTGCCGCCACCACCACCAATCGTGCCACCGCCTCCCGTGGCGCCGCCGCCACCGAACGTACCACCACCTCTAGTGCCACCGCCACCGCCACCAATCGTGCCGCCGCCGCCCGTGCCGCCGCCACAGCAGCCGCCACCCGTATCGCCGCCGCCGCCCGTGCCACCGCCACAGCAGCCGCCACCGGAAGTGTCGCCGCCGCCCCCGCTGCCAGAAGACGGATCGCCGCCTTTACCGCCGTTCCCGCCGCGGCCGCCAGCGCCGCCCACACCGCCAAGGTGGCCCGCTCCGCCTGCTCCAGCTGCCCCGCCGATTGCCTTGTTATTCTGGATGGTGACCGATTGCAGAGAGATCGTGCCGGAGGCCAAAAAGATGCCGCCGCCCTGGGCATTGCCTCCGGTCCCGCCCACACCGCCGGCGCCGCCGTCTCCGCCAAATCCGCCATGACCTGCTTTGCCGCCGCCACCGCCGTTGCCGCCGGAACCAACAAGCCCACCCGGGCCGCCTTTGCCCGCGCTGCCGCCGTTGCCGCCGGAGCCGCCGTTGCCGCCGGCCCCCCCGTTGCCGCCAGTATCACCGTTGCCCCCGGGTCCACCAATGCCGCCGATGGCCTGGTTGCCGATAATGGAGCTGTTCGAAATCGTCAACTTGCCGGCAGCCACATAGATGCCGCCGCCCTCTGCATTGCCGCCGGCCCCGCCAATGCCGCCCGCACCGCCGGGCATACCCGCTGTGCCATTGCCTCCCGCGCCCCCCGCGTTCCCCGGCTGGCCATCGCCTCCCGCGACGCCAACTCCCGTCCCATTGAGCCCATTGGCTCCGTCGGCACCTTTTACGCCCGCAGCACCTGCCGCACCATTGCCGCCTTTGCCGCCGGCCCCGCCCTGGCCGCCTTGGCCGCCCACCACCTGATTGTTGTTGATGGTGGAATTGGTGATGGTCAAGGCGCCGCTCGCCAGGTAGATGCCGCCACCTTCGGCGGCGTTTCCACTGCCGCCGGAGCCGCCTGCCTGGCCAGCCGCCCCAGCCGCGCCCATCGAACCGGCCGCGCCGTGGGCGGCGTTGCTAACCACGCCCACGTTGCTGAGCGTGACTTGCCCGCCATCGATCAGCAGGCCGCCACCGAGCGCTGCGTTGCCGCCGAGCACGCCGCCATTCTGGGCATTGCCACCCTCCAATGTGACGTTTTGCATCGTTACCGTGACGCTTGCCCCGCCAGCACTCACGATCTGGAAGAGGCGATCCTGCCACGTGGGAGCGCCCGCGATGATGGCGGTTCCCGCGCCCGAGAAGGTGATTGTCAGCGTCTTCGCTGCGACGCCGTTGGCTGTGTCTTGGATTATTAGGTTCCCAGCCGCGGCATCGGTGAGCGTGTACGTGCCGGATAAGAGGTTGATCGTATTGGAGCTGTCCGTGTCGCTGTCAGATTGCTCCACGGCATCGCGCAAACTAAGGGCGGCGCCATCCGGGGTGGACGGCAGCGGATTGAACACTGCCGGTGCCAGCCGGCTTTCCAGGCTTTCCAGCTCCAGGTGGGTGGAATGCTTCCGCGGGGTCACGGTCATACGAAAGAAACGCTTTAGTGAGAACATGTGAACACCTTGATGCGATGCACAACCGCACTGTCAACTTCAGCATGCAGTGGGCAGTGGCTCAAGCTGGCAGCTTGAGCTACAAGAAACAGGGCCCATGGCCGCGAACAGGTCGGCCAGCTCGCCTTCATAATTCTTCCAGCGGGCGACGGAGCGTTGATAAACCGGCTGCCGGACCTGGGCGACACTGGCTGTGCGGACAGGCCGTTGCGTGCGGTGGAACTCCAGGCACGCCGGATCCCATTCCTGCCCGCAGGCCGACAACAGCCGCCGGGCTACTCCCTCCAGGTCAGCCACCGTTTCCTCGTAATCCACCTCGTGAATCGGCACGGGGAGCGCCCCCCGCCAGTGGTCCATGAGCCGGCGATAGTGGCGAAAGCGCTCTGCTATGTGTTCGCTGCTGTTGGCCCAGCGAATGCTGCGAAAGTCGGTCATCCAGCACGACACGGCAATGTCGCGCAGGTCGCGGCGGCAATGAATGAAAACAGCCTGTGGGAACAAAGTCGCGAGAAAGCCAAGATACATGTAATTATCCGGCATTTTGTCCACGATCCGGTCTGCTCGGCCGCCGTCGAGAGCTGCCAGCGCGTCGAGGTGCCTCTGGGCTACGCCGCGGACCGCGGCCGCATCCAGATGGGGCACGCACGCCAGCGGCGCATCGGAGCGGCTCAGCACGGACGGCAGGTCCTCGAAGGATTGGCGCGTTCGGCGCAGCTCGCCGGCACCGTGAATGCGTGGATGGCTGGCAAGAATTTGCTCGATGAGCGTCGTGCCCGAGCGCGGCAAGCCGAAGATGAACACGGGCCGTTTGGTGTCCAGCCCAGCGCCGGCGATCCGCGTGAAAAAGTCCGCCGTGAACGCTTGCAACAGCCCGTCCACGAATTGCTCGTGTTCGGCCGGGACGTAGTCCCGACGGCCCTTTGCCGTTTCCAAGGTCAGCGCATTGGCCTGGCGCAGACAGTCAGCGGCGCGGGCGAATTCACCACTGGCGTCGAGAACGTGGGCCAGACCAAAGAGAAGTCGGGCACGGGCTCCTGGGGCGAGTTCGACGTCGGTGAGTCTTTCTTCCAGGGCCGCGCGGTCGGCAGCAGGCAGGTTGCCGCGCAGCAGCGTGGCCAATCGGGCGTGGGGAAGGGCATAAGCGGGCTGCAAGCGAAGCGCCTCGCGGAAGGCCGCTTCCGCCTCGGTCAACGCGCCCTGCTCTTCGGACAGCCCGCCAAGGTTGAGACGGGCAGCGGCGAAGTCCGGCTGGAGCCGTGCGGCGATCCGGTAATGTTCCCCAGCCTCGGCCAGGCGCCCCTCTTCTTGCAGCGCCCAGCCAAGGGACACATGTGCTGCCGCCTTATCCGGAGCCAGCGTCAGCACCCGCTCCCAGTAGGGGATCGCCAGGGCCGGCTCTTCCCGCTCTCCATGTAACTCCGCCAGATTTTCCCAGTATGTCGGGTCGTTCGGCTCCAGTTCGGCAGCACGTTCGAGCCAGGGCAGGGCTTCTCCAAACCGGCCTTCTCGTTGCAGGATCAATCCCAGATGCATGTGCGCAAGTGCCAGGCTGGGATCGAGCCGGATTGCCTCCAGATAGGCCGCCCTTGCCTCCAAGAGCCGCCCCAAATTTCGCAGGGCGTTGCCGCGGTTATGGTGCAGCACTGCCACATCAGGTTGCAACCGAATCGCTTCGTCGCAGTAGGGCAATGCTTCTTCCGACCTGCCGAGGTCGAGTAACATCTGGCCGAGGTTTGTCCTGGCACTGGCCGAGCCTGGATCCAACTCGACGGCGCGGCGGAAGTGGTCGAGTGCTTCGTCGAATTGCTTCAACTCGCGTAGCGCAATGCCGAGATTGTTGTGGGCGATCGCAAATTCCGGCCTAAGGAGGAGGGCGCGGCGGAAATTGTCGGCTGCCTCGCTCTGCCGACCGAGTCCTTGCAAGGCCAGGCCGAGATTGCAAAGGGCCTCAGGATACTGGGGCCAAAGACGCAGCGCCGCCCGACAGCAGCCGGCGGACCGATCGAACTTGCCCAGGGCGCGATAAGCCTCAGCCAGGTTCGCGTGGAATTCGGGGACATTCGGCTTGAGGGCCACGGCGCGGCTGATCAATTCCACGGCACGAGTGTGGTCGCCCTCCTGATGACGCAGCACGCCGATCAGGTGCAAGGCATCGGCGTTTTCCTGCTCTCGGGCAAGCACCTGCTGATAGAGCAGTGCGGCCGATCCTAATTCGCCCGCCTGATGCAATGCGATGGCGGACGCCAATATGTCTTGCATGGGAGGTACGACCTTGACAACGAGGATGCTGCAAATACGCGGCAAGAAGCAGGGTGAGTAGGGGGATCTCTGTATGCTGTTCCGACAACAAGAACGACCAGCAGCGGGATCCTTGCGCTGCGGCCCAATTCCGGACAAGTGGCCCTGAAAAAAAGGGCGAAAGCACGGCAGACGTCGGGAACGGCAGTTCGCTCCAGAGCGACAGCCGGTTTGCGCACTTTCTCAGCAATTTAGATAAATGTAATGGCCAGATCGTATGAAGTCAAAATTTAACGGAGAGCACAATTATTGCCTTGGACCACTTTCGCAACTGCGTGTTGGCAGTCGCCCTGGGGCAAATGGAGTAGGAAGCCATTGAAAATCAAGGACTTATGGATATTGGCCAGAAAAAGCGATGGTCACAATCGAGATTGGCTGTCAAGTGACAGCATTATGTCACTACAGGGCATATAAGGGTTAGAGCCGTGTTTTTGGGCTTTGCCAGCGCACTAATTCGACGGGTATTGCATCGACTTGCACGAGCAAAGAGAAAAAAGGCCCTTCCCGGATTCGAACCGGGGATGGCGGATTTGCAATCCGCTGGCTACTTGCCCCAAGGGGGAAGAGAGCAAACGACTTGTGGAATCCGGCCCCAAACCTTGGCCCGTGATTCGCAAAATGACCCGGACTTAGGCCGTGTTATCGACGCCTGGCCGGCGCTGCCCAAGCATGTCAAGGCCGCCGTCCTGACTCTTGTCAACGCCGCCGCCGGCCGAGGGACTTTGCCACGGAATTTGAGCGCATGACATCCTGCTCAACGATTTGACCCCTTGACCTCCTTGTCTAGGTCCACGATACTCGCGCCATGAAGAGTAAGCGTCCCAAGCCGCAATACCTGACCGCCGGAGGCAAGCGGCTCGTGGTTCTGGAAGAAGCCGAGTACGAGCGCCTGGCGCGGAGCGCTGACGCATGGGAACCGGATCTACCGCAACCCAATGAACGCGGCAACTACCCGCTGGAGGCCCTGACCATCGCTCTGGCCCGCGACATTTTGCGCGCCCGCCGCAAGCTGGGCTTGTCCCAAGCCGAGCTGGCCCGCCGCGCCGGCATCCGTCCTGAGACCCTCAACCGCATTGAACAGGGGAAGCATTCGCCGAGCGTGGCCACAGTGGACAAGATCGACCGGGCGCTGAAAAAAGCGGAAAAGGAAGAAGCATAGCATCATTAGCATCGGGCCGCGGGAGGTGCGGGCTGATGCTTCTAAGCGATAGTGGAACGACGGATCCCGGACCCTTGGCCCATGATTCGCAAAATGACCCCGACTTGGCCCGCGTGCTGGCCGCCTGGCCGATCTTACCCGAGCATATCAAGGCTGCCATCTTGGCCCTTGTGGAAACAGGCCGGAGAGGTCGGTAGAATCTTGGCAACGGGACGGCCGGCTGATCCCCGGCCTGGCTTGCCCGGCCGGCAGTGGTTATTGACTCCACACGTCGGCCGCGCAAGCATTTCCCGACAGGGAGTCAGCACCATGCCCATTTGCTCCTGTCCTCACTGCGGACGAAAGAACATCCCCTTTGAGATGCACGAAGCCGAGACCGTCGTGCAATGCGCGAAATGCAATGGATTCTTCACGCCTCTTGGCGGGAAGGTCGATCCACCAAGGTTAGTTGAAGCAACTGAATATGAGCCGGCTGAAGACATCGCCGCGATGGACGGGATTGAACTGAAGATTTCCGAGAACGCAATATTGAGCGAACCGCTTGGCTCTCCGCTGTTGCAAAAAGCTTTAGGTTTTCTGGACGAAGAGGAAACAATCTGGGCGATGGTTCCGGGCCGCGCCCTTGACAAAATCTCCGAAATTCACACGTCGGGTCGCTCTTCTTCGTTCGGAATCGGCATCAGCCCTGTGAGTGGTCTCGGGCTTGGCCTTGCATCGGGGGGCATGTCCGCGCGTTCCAAAGTGAAGCAATCTATGGAAGCGCAGGGCGGAATACTGACCCATTACCTGATCGTGACGGACCGGCAATTGGTCTTTTGGATGCGTGGGATCCTATCGGAATGGCTCGGGGCGGGCCCGGAAGCAAATTACATTGAGATCTCTAGTTTGCGCGGAATCGAGCGGCGGCAGCAACGCGGCCTGACCATCATCACATTTCACCTCGAATTCGGGGACAGGTATTTTGCAGCCCCATCGCAATGGGCCGAAAAACTCCTGATCGTCCTCCGAAAGTTGATTCGGAAATGAGCGCGAACTGAACGCCATTCCCTTGTGGCAACGGGCTGGCCGAATCGGCGATTATCCGCCCCCAATTCTGCGTAGGAGGGGAAAAGGTAATCGTGGACCACTTGAGGTCATTTTGAAGAATTGTCTGCTTCTTGGGGGATTCAAGCATGTCCGATCGCGCACGTCTCGGTTTCGTGGCTTTCGGTATCTCGTTCAGCATCTTCCTGCTGTTCGGCATCGGCGTATTCATTTTCGCGGCGCGCAGCAGCTCGGTGAAACACGCCGAAATTGCTGGATCAGGAAAGAACACGCCGGCAGTTCATGACCAGGATCACGATAAGACTTACGGCGGCTATGAGAGTGTCGAGGGGGCGTACAAGCGGATTGCCGGAGCGAGCCTTAATGGAGAGAAGGCCAAGACGGCACCAGAAGGCACATACGGTCTAGGAACGGACGGGAAATGGCATTTGCTGAAGAAGACGAAGTGACGGCCCAGCCAGCCCCCGAACGATAGAATCTCCCCGTCGGGACGGCCGAGACGACTTGCAAGCGGATCGGTCAAGCGGACCGGGTAGGTGCATGCGGTTTCTCACCTTTCCGCACGCCTTCCCGGACCGGCCCGGTGGAAAGGTGAGAAAGCATGTCGCAAGATCCGAGCCCCTCTGCTACTCTGCCGCGCGATATCCAGGACGCGCACGATTTAGCAAACGCGATCCTGAAACAGGTTGAAACCCTCGTCATTCACGCTCATCTTCCCAAGGGTGAAACTATGAAGGAGGCCGAAGCCGACTGGTGGAGTCCTTTGAGTTCGTGGTAAACCGGATATTGCGTGTTTAACAATATCAGTTTCCACAAAAGGAGAACCACCGTGAAGTACGTCGGCATCGACCTCCACAAAAAGA
>DATGZX010000009.1:0-114556 GCA_035296965.1 Gemmataceae bacterium | reverse complement strand
GCGTTAAGCCTGCTCAAGCGGAATCCGGCCAAAACGAGCATCGCACGGAAACGCAAGGCGGCTGCCTTGGACACGGGTTTTCTCGAGGAAACCTTGGCTGGGGCACGAAACCTAGAGAAAGTTTGATGCGTTCGCCCTGATATTACGCCTTATTTCATCTATTGATTTACGAAGCCGCCCGGCTATTTGTTCGAGATGAGCGACTATGGAAACTCACCAATAGAGCATACGGTCATAGTGAAATGAGCCGCATATCCAAGTCGTTTGCCAAGAGTGAATGGCCGAAGGCATTCGATCCAGTCAAGGCGGTGATGCCCATCCCGCAAGCGATCAGGGATGTCGCTGGCGCGTTCGTAGATTTACAAGACGCTCGCCACGACGCGGACTACAATCTTGCGATGGTCTTCACTCGTGGTGAAGCCTTGGCCCATATTGAGCGGGCCAAGCAGGCATTTGATGATTGGGAAACCGTTCGCACAGTGGATTTGGCGAGGGTCTACTTGGGCTGCTTTTTGTTGTGGGATCAATGGAACAAGAATCGGTAGTTCTTGCCGAAAACGCGGAGGCGGGGGATGGCAACGTGATCAGCAGCCTGGCAGACGCGCCGGCTGGCGGCGGCATTTTTACTATATTTCTTTGGTTGATTGGTGCACAGGGCGCGAGGTTCATAACAGCTTGCAGAACTTCGATTCAAGACACTCTTTCGTAGCAATGCTTACTGCGAGACCACCATGAAACGACATTTCGTAATCGCGATGTTTGTGCTCGTGTCGGCCGTATGCACTTTGCATGCGGAGTCACCGAACGAATTCTTTTTCAAGAAGAACGATCGCATCGTCTTCCTCGGCGACAGCATTACCGAACAATACCAGTACTCGACCGACCTGGAACTTTACCTGACCACCCGCTTCCCTCAATGGAACCTGACTTTTTTGAATGCCGGCATTGGCGGTGATACGGCTACGGGCGGATCGACTCGCTTTGCCAGCCACGTACTTGCCGAGAAGCCAACCGCCGTCACCATCGATTTCGGCATGAATGACGCTGGCTATGGCGGCTTCAATCCGGCTGGGCAGGCCACGTTTCTGAAAAACACCGGACAAATGTTGGATGCAGCCCGCGAGGCAGGAGTGCGCGTAGCACTCATTTCCCCCAACGCCGTGGATCGCCGCGTCAACGCTCGCTTCAAACGCTATCTTGAAACCCAGCAGCAGTTCTACGCGCCCTTGAAGGAGTTGGCTGTCAAGCATGAGTTGCCGTTCGTCGATCAATATGCCGTGACCCGGGCGGTTCTGGAAAAACTCGAAACTGCCAAGGCAAACGTGAAGCCCTTCCCCGATGGCGTTCATACTTCGTCCGCCGGCGGGCTGCTCATGGCGCACACGATTTTGGTGGGCCTTCATGCTCCGGGCCTTGTCAGCGACGTGAGCATCGATGCTGCATCTAACAAGGTCGAAAAGAAAGCCTGCACGGTGGAGAACCTTCAGAGTTCGGCGACGAGCGTATCTTTCGATCGCCTGGATGAAGCACTGCCGCTGCCGGTGCAACCCGATTGGCTGGTCATCCTTCCCTACGTGGATCAACTCCGCGACCTCAACTGGTACGGACTGAAGGTCACGGGCCTGGCTTCCGGAAAATATGCCGTGCATATCGACGGCAAGGAGATCGGCACCTATTCAACCGAGCAATTGGCGGAAGGGGTGAACCTCGGCAACCTCACGTCCGGCCCGATTTTCGACCAGGGCCGGAAGGTCTTCACAGCAATCAATGACAAGAATTCCCTGGTGCATCAGCGCTTTCGCGGCATCGTGATGTTTCAAGCGCCGGATTGGCTTGCCGACGTGGCCGCCGAACGCAGATCCGCCGAGCTAAACAAACGCGCGAAGCAAATTGCCGACCGGCAGGCGGAAATCTACAGACAGGTTCAACCAGCAGCGCATCATTTTGAAGTGAAACAGCAGAACTGATCACCGAGAGTCTGTCCGACAAGCTCTCCCCTCGCCCCTGTACTCGGGGGAGAGGGGTTGGGGGTGAGGGGGTTTTGCCAGGGTAAACCATTCCCCCTCACCCCAACCCCTCTCCCGCGAGTGCGGTGGAGAGGGGCTAATCGGACAGACTCTCACTGGGATAGGTTGAGATTTCATGGCCGATCGCGTGGTCGAAGAGCTTCTCCACCTCAATCAGCGTCTTCTGGACAGCATTGCCCAGGCCGACTGGGCCACGTACCAGGAACTCTGCGATGCATCCCTGACCGCCTTCGAGCCCGAGGCCGTGGGCCAGCTCGTGGAGGGGCTGGACTTTCATCGCTTTTACTTTCAGCTCGGCGGCGCTAAGAATTCCCACAACACGACGATGTGCGCGCCGCGCGTGCGCGTGCTCGGCGACGCCGCCGTAGTCACCTACGTGCGTCTCAACCAGCGCACCACGGATGCAGGCAAGCCTGTGACGACCGCGTTCGAAGAGACGAGGATATGGCAGCGCAAGGATGGCGGCTGGAAACACGTGCATTTCCACCGGTCGACGGTGGAAGCGTAATCCTTTGATTTGCAATCGTCCCGAATGGACGAATTACGTCAGGTGGGAGCTGTGTGCATCCGTCGGCGCCGGCCGTTGCCGTAGACTGGGGGCAAGAGCTGACCTCCGAACCAGCCGCCTATCACGCCCAGGGCGAAGGCACTCAAGAGCATCGCCGGCAGCACATAAGCCTGCACGTTCAGGCTGGCCAGCTTGATGCCCATTACCAACGTGCCCGCGCCGATTCCGACGGCAAGCCCCTGTTTCAGGCCGTTCCAGGTGGTCGCCCCCGCGAAAGCGCTGCCCGCCAACAGCGCCAGGGCTTGAATTTCCCAGGTCACCAGGTCAGCTTGCAGCCTTGTGTCGATTTGCAGGTTGCCATTGCTGGCATCGATGACCCATTCGCGGATCACGTCGGCAAACATCACGCCGCCGACGGCGAGCGCGACTCCCGTGATCACCCGCGTCCATGCAATGGGCCCTGACAAGAGCGAGGGACCGCTCCTCCTCGAAGTCATCAACATGGTCGGCGGAGCTTGTGTCGCGTACACAACCGCTGGGAGAGGCTTCCAAATCGATTTCCCCGCCAAACCGCCGAGGGCCCCGAAGGCCACCTGCAAGATCGGTTCGCCAAAGGAATTGATCGCGGTTAGCGCCTGTCCGGTCCAGCGTTGAACTATCAGGAAGAACACAGCGTTCCACATGCCGACCGCGGCACCAAAGATGAAGCCCCGCTGCTGGCCCGCGCCGGTAAGCATCCCGGCGCACAGGATGCTGACTGCCTGCAGAATCTGCAACACGATCAGGCCGGTCAAGGTGCCCCAGACGCCGCCTGCGCCTTCCTCGTGAGCCACCAGGGCCCCTGCGGTGCAAAGATGGCGCAACACGTAATACAAGCCCTGGCCGAGCAAGACGCCCACAAATAAGCGACCCCAGGGCGTCTGTTGCCAGGAGTCTTCGGAGGTGGAAGCGCTAGATGCGGGCCGCGCGCGCGGGGTCTCGTATTCCAGACGGCTGCCGCAGCGCGGGCAGAGGAGCCGTTGATCGAAGGAATCGTTGCATCCGGGGCAAACCATCGCCATTGCCCAGTCCACCTGTCGTTGAGAAGAGTCCAACCCAGCCGTCCCACCGAAACCAGGCCGGCGCGCGAGTCTTGGTACGCACTTTCAACCAGCGTTCGGAAAATGCGGCGCTCAAATATAGGTTATTTCTTGCTGGATTGTGAAAAATCCATTCTTTGCAGGTTGCGTCGGACGGCATGTTGCCAAGCGGCACAGCACACAGGACAATGCGAGGGGCCCTGGGAACGCGTCGAAACGGGAATCTTACCGCCTGGCGTTCTTTTGGCCGTCAGGAGGACCAGCCGCGCTGAAGGCGGAAACTGACAGCGAGTTTTTTAATCCGCCCCAAGAATTATGTTCTGACGAAAACTAGACTTCAGTCGAGGAAGCCGCACATGTCCCTCTCCTATGTCCTGGCAATTGATCAGGGAACCACTAGCACCAGGGCCGTGGTTTACGACGCAACCGGGCGCTGTCTTGGCAGCGCGGCTCAGGAAATCACACAATACTACCCCCAACCCGGCTGGGTCGAACACGACGCGGAAGAGATCTGGGGCTCGGTGGCGGCGGTCGTGCCCAAAGCGCTCGACGCCGCCGGCATCAAGGCTAGCGCTCTGGCTGCCATTGGCCTGACCAACCAGCGGGAAACCAGCGTGCTTTGGGAGCGAGGCAGCGGCAAGCCGGTCGCCCGCGCCCTGGTGTGGCAAGACAGGCGGACTGCCGATTTCTGCCGAGCACATCATACGGACGAGAACTGGCTTACCGGCAAGACGGGCCTTGTTTTGGACCCGTACTTCTCCGCAACCAAGATTCGCTGGCTGCTGGAAAACTCAGCGGACCTGCGCACGCGCGCCGAGGCCGGCAGCCTGGCGTGGGGGACCATTGATAGTTTCTTGATCTGGCGGCTGACCGGCGGCCGGCTCCATGCGACAGACGCCACGAACGCGTCGCGTACACTTCTTTTCAATCTGCAGAAGGCGGCCTGGGACGACGAGCTCTGTCGCTACTTTCAGGTGCCCCCTTGCATCCTGGCCGAGGTCCGGCCCAGCGCAGCAGATTACGGCAAAACCGCCGGTCTCGATTTTCTGCCGGACGGCATCCCTATCACGGGAGTGGCCGGCGATCAGCAGGCAGCGCTGTTCGGACAATGCGCCTTTGCACCTGGCGAGGCCAAATGCACCTACGGAACCGGGGCATTCTTCCTGATGCATACGGGCAACCAGCCAACGCGCTCGAAGAATCGTCTTCTGAGCACGCTGGCAGCGACTCTGGATCCGCGTCCTCAGTATGCCCTCGAGGGAAGCATCTTTATCGCGGGAGCAGCTGTCCAGTGGTTGCGGGACGGTCTGAAGCTGTTCGACGCCGCTCCCGCGGTCGAGGATCTGGCTGCCAAGGCCGACCCAGGCCAGGAGGTGATTTTCGTTCCCGCACTGGTCGGTCTGGGAGCCCCGCACTGGGTCCCGGAGGCACAAGGCGTCATCTTCGGAATCACACGAGGCACAACGAAAGCTGAATTCGCGAAGGCTGTCCTGGAAGGGGTCGCATTCCAGGTAGCGGACCTGGTCGATGCCGCGGGCGCCGATGCCGGCAGCCCGCTCAGCAGCATGCGCGTCGACGGCGGCATGGCGCGTAATGCGTGGTTCTTGCAGTGCCAGGCCGACATCCTGGGCCTGCCGGTGCTGACAGCAGCGCACAGCGAATCGACGGCACTCGGCGCAGCTTACCTGGCAGGACTTCATGTAGGCGTCTGGCCCAATCTGGAGAGTCTGCGCCGACTTCCTCAGCAGACGCAGACGTTCAAGCCCGTGCTGCCGGATAATGAACGGCAGCGACGCCTGGCTGACTGGCGCCGAGCTGTCAAGGCGGTGATCAGCTATTACACTTCCTAACGCTCCTCGCCCTCCGGCAATTCGATCACGAAGACAGTCTCGAGTTTCCGGACTGCCTCGCCCGGATGCTTGTGGATCGCTTTGATGATGCCGCGAACCCGGCTGCGGATCTCATAGCTGTCGAGGACAGCTCGTGCCTGTTTGAGTTCGAGCCTCGCGACGACGACGGCTTGTTCCTTGTTGCGTACGTCAGTGTTACAGCGATCGTAGGCCATTTTTGCAAAGCGGAGGTCATCAAGCCCGCCACAAAAACGCCCTGAGTTAATCAATCTTTCCTGGACGCCATAGCGCTCCCGAGCCTCAAAGCAGAGTGCTTCAGCCGCCTGCTGATCCGTCAGTGCGGCGGCAACTTTTGCTTCTTTGGTGTCCGCGTCGAGGTGCGACAAACGATCTTCCAAACGCCCGAGTATCTGGCCTTCCTCGATGGCATCGCCAATTCGCAGCTTGCGATACCAAATCAGCTTGCCATCCATTTTGGCTGAGCCGATCCGTTTCTCCGGCACCTTATCACCAGGTCGGAGCGGCGTTCCCAAGAACAACATGATACCCTCCTGCTCGCTGACTACGGTTGTTTGCTCAGCGGCTGCAGGATGTGCCGTTGGCCCCTTCGCTGCCGCGAGGGCGTCTTTTTCGCCAGCACGCAAATTAGCGACTAGCCCGGTGGCCAGCAAAGCGAGGACGAATGCCAGGAGCGCCGGAAAGAGCGAGTTCTTAGAAAACATGGGTGTACGTTCTCGTTAAGCAGGGCCGACGAGATCAGGGGACGGAGGAAGGCCGAATTCGATTCTGCTCAAGAGTATAAGACGGCTCTCAAGGGGTCCTGCGCCACGGGAACTCGCAAATTTGTCGAATTGACCCGCCGGGAGCCTTTGGCGAAGCCTTGACACCCAGCGATGAAAATGAACAATCGTTGGGCCGGACCAACCCAAGGGCTTCGATGCCGGCAAGCTCAGAGACCGGCGCTCGCAAGGCGGCCAGCTGTTTTTGCCAAACGGTTGACTCGACATGGGTTTGGATTGTGTGCCGTTTCGCCAGTTGCGTTGCTGACGACGGATTCGCCCGCCATGCCGCAGGCGCTGGCAGCCCGTGCAATTCGGGCTGCGTCTCACTGGACAGTCCACGGGATGGAGACCGGAATCGTTTCAACTCGCGTGGCGTCGCTAGCAAAAGGAGTGCTGGAAAGCATGTTGGTATCCAAGCTCGTGCCGGTCGCAGCCGTGATCATCGGGATCGTTCTCAGTGCGACAGGGCTCTTCGGCTACAAGATCGCGGCCAGGGAGAGCGATCCACCTACCTCCGTATCGGGAGAGACTCAAGCCCCGGTTGAATTCCCGCCCGACAAGCCAAAACCGCCCCTTACACCGGCAAAGGAGCCTGAGCAGCGTAAACCGAGCGCGAAGGAGGCTGCCGCAAACGATCGCATGGAGGTCGTCCTGCGCGAGTGGGCAAAGGCCGACCGCGATATCAACGATCTGCATTGCAAGTTTCGCCTGATCAGCGAGGATCGTGTATACGGGACCAAGGAGACAAAAGATGGTGAAGCGTGGATCAAGAAACCCGATCTTTGGCGCATCGACATCAAACCTGCTCGGACCGGGGCTACTCAGATTTACGTTCTGACGGATAAGGAAGTTGGCTGGACGCACGGCTCCGAGAAGGTGCACATTTTGGCTCTGCCACCAAAAGGCATTCATGAACCTATTAAGTTCTTGTGGGGTACGTTCGATCTTGCATCTCTGCTTCGGGCCACCCCGTTTGGCATCCCGGTCGGCGATCTCCAAACGTACTACGCGGTGCGTCTAGTTGGGGAGGACAAGTACTACTCGTACATCGAACTTCTTCCAAAGTCAGATAATGACCGAGCGTCGTTCACTTCCACGCAATTGGCCCTGACGCGTAAAACGCAATTGCTGAGGCTGTTCACGCACTTAGAACCCAACGGCAATCGAATTACGTGGGACATTCTGGATCTGCAGACAAACGTGAACCCTCCGATCACTCGAGCCATCATTCTCAAAAACTTGCATCTGGACCGCGGAGAGAAGAAGTAACCGGAAAATCATTGGTCCGCTTTAATCTGCACATCGCCCAGATTCTTCGTCTCGCCCAAACGGAACCCGTCGCCAAGGTGCAGGTCGCCATTGCCTGTGTTATCGGAAAGGTAGAACTCGTAACCTGGCAGAAGAGTCGAGAGCTTGAATTGGCCTTGTCCGTCCGTCGTAACGACCTGGCCGAAAAGAGACCAGTTCGACTCATTCTTCGGGCGGGCAAAGACCATCAAGCCGACGCCGGCCCGGGGCTTCCCGCCTGCATCCAGTAGCCGGCCCGTAACCGTCGCGCCGGGCTGCAGACGCACGGTAACGGAGCCGCCATTTTCCTTCGGAGGTCGCGCCACTCCGATCAGCCCTATCTCCGGGTGCTGGAAGAGAACGTCGCGCGGCCGTCGCGGGTTGAACCAAGCCGTGAACTCGGCCGTCTTCAGCCGCTCGAATGGAAACAACTGGTGTGGAGTCGAGTCGAACCCGGGACTGAGGTAGATAATCCCGGCCCCGGCCAGAGGTTTGCCGTCTGGCCCGCGCACCGTGCCCGTGAACCTCCAGCCCGGGTCGAGCGTCACGTCTCGCTTCACCGAATCGACCCCTTTGGCCGGGTTGATGCGGGCGAGGGCGCTGTAGTGGCTCGACGAAATAGCGTTCGGAATCGTGTTCAGGAAGGGCTCCTTGGTCCCGTACTCGTCATCTCGTTCCCGGGCACGCAGGTAGCGGTCCTTTGGAGGCCACACGGCGATCAGGCCAGGCCCAGGCCGGCCGAGGACCCGGTAGGCCCCGTACTCTTTTGCACCAAGGATGCGGTCGTCCATCAGAGAAGGAACCGGCAAACCCGGAAAATCGTGCAAGTCCGCGTTGCTTTCGAGCGCGAAATACTCCACGGGTACTTTCAAGGGCTTGCCTGTCGCCTTGTCAATAATCTTCCCCTCGATCCAGATGCCGCGTTTCAGCTCGAAATCGACGGTCACGGGGTCTAGACCTGGGCTGTCCGGCACCTTCTTACCGGCGCTGCCGTAGGGCTGATCGCCGCCCGCGAAGGCCACGATCGAAAAGCCCTCACCTTTGGGCAGGCCCGTAAGCCGGTAGCGCCCTTGGGAGTCGGTCGTGGTCCGGACGATGTCATGCTCGACCGAGATACCCTGTCCGAGGGTTTGGCCGCTGCTCTGGATCGTAATTCCCGACAGCGGCTTCTTAGTGTCCTGGTCACGGACCACGCCCACGATTGGCTTGGTCGGCGCGGCGGCGAGGCGAAACTTGGCCCCGTAATAAGTGGTGACTCTGCTCGGGAAGCGAGCCTCCGGTTGGCCCTGGGATTCCAGGACCTGGATCGCTTCTCCCGGTCGCGTCAAGATGCAGAGCTGCTGGCTGGCGACGGTCGGCCCGTCGAGTTGCGCCCGCACCAGGCGGTTGCGGCCGATGCCGTTCAGTTGAAACCGGCCGGCGGCATCCGAAGTGACCTGGAGAGGCACGGCAATGGTGAACTGTTTGAAATACTGGTTCTCCAGGTTGTAGCTCAGCTCTTTCTTCCGCTTGGCTGCTTCGAGCCAGGGCCCGAGGTCGTCCCCGGGGGCCGCGTTGATTTGCATGAGGCGCAGGGTCGCACCAGCCACCGGCTTCCCTTCGAGGTTGACGACCTGGCCGGTGATGGGCCCATCATCGCTCACCATTCGCACGGTCAAGCCGTCCCGCTTGCCGTCGGCCGGGACGTTTACCCAGCCGACACCGCGGTGAGCCGCCGCAGCGGCGATGGTGGTGAACTGATCGTCGAATTCCGCTTTCGGCACCCGGAATGCAAACCGGCCATCGGGTGCGGATGTTGCATATTCGGGCGACGGGGACGGGCGGTGGGGATAGCCCCATGCCAGCGTCATGTACAGTTTCGCCCCGGCCACCGGCTGGCCGTCCGGCCCAAGTACGCGTCCGCTGTAGGTGAGCAAATCTTGCGCGTCGTCGGGCTTGTCCGCCTCTTGCTTACCCATTGGCTTGGGCAGCGCGACCTTCTCGGAGACCGGGGGTGCCTGGGCAGTCATCTCCGTCTGGCGGGCGCTCAATGCCTGATGGGTCAACGCGCCGCCGGCAACGAACACGCCGACCCCGATGAGAAACGCTGTCGCGATCTTGATCTTGGCCAGGAACATCGCTCTGCTCACGCCTGCCGCCAACGCGGCAACATGCCGGGGTATCAGCCCAGCGGCCGGTTCACCGGTGGCGGCTACGAACAGCCCGGCGCGAACCTTGGCCAGAAAGGCTCGCACTGCCGCGTTGCCGGCGCTGTCACTGACGGACAGGGCCGCCAGCAGGGCCGAAAGCTTGATGCCCCGGCGCGTGAGCCGTTGCTGCAGGCAGTGCCGGGCCCTGCTCAAACGGCTCCCCACGGTTCCTGCCTTGACCCCAAGCTCCGCGGCAGCTTCGGGCCCACTCTTTCCCTCGAGGACGCAGAGCACGAATGTGGCACGAAAGGGAGCGGGCAGGCGCTGGATTTCCTCGTCAAGGACCTGCTGCACATCGTCCCATGTCGGGCTCTCGATCGACTTCGGCGTCAATGCGCCCAGCCGCGCTACGTGATTCTGTCTTCGGGCTGCAGTTCGTTTTGCTTTCATGGCAGTTCGATAAGCTACGCCGTGCAACCATCCGGCCAAGGCTTCGCGTTTGCGGATCGAGCTGGCGTTTTGTGCCAAGACCAAGTACACGGCTTGGAAAGCGTCCTCCGCATCTTGTTCGTGGTTCAGCACCCGCCGGCAGACCCGCAGGACCATTGGACCGTGGCGAGCAACCAGGGCAGCGAACGCGGCTTCATTGCCGCGGACGGAGAACTCTTCCAGCAGCTCGCAATCGGTCTTATCGTGGGCCGAGGGCCCTGCCGTCAGCGTGTGGATATGCCGTATGAGCTTGCCGAATTGGGTCGCGGGCATAACCATGGTTCTCCTGGATTAAGAGGCGGAACGAAGGAATTCATCCAGTAGTTCCCGCTCGCGCGCTACTCTTTCCCGAGATTCTTCTCGTTCTCAGCCCAACGGTGCAAATTTCGAGTCGAGCACTTCAATCCTCCTTGTCCTCGTCATCCTGGTTCTTCTGGGGCAGTTTGGCCCCGTGCTTGACCACGGCCGCTCGCAGCACGTATTCGATCTGCCCATTCAAGCTGCGCAACTCCTGGTTCGCCCAGCGCTCTAGAGCGTCGAGCAGTTCCGAATCGATTCGCAGCAAGAACGGTTTCCGTGCCATGAGCGCCGGGTGCCCTCGCCTCAATTGTGCAGGGTACCGGTGTTCAGAACCGGTTGCGGGACGGCATGGCCGCACAGCACCACGAGCAGGTTGCTGACCATGGCAGCGCGGCGCTCGGGATCAAGGTCGACCACGTGTTTCTCCGAGAGCATTTGCAGAGCGTGCTCGACCATGCCGACTGCCCCCTCGACAATGCGGCTGCGAGCGGCAATGATCGCCCCGGCCTGCTGGCGCTGCAACATGGCAGCGGCGATTTCTGTCGCGTAGGCCAGGTAGCTGATCCGCGCATCGAGGATTTCGACGCCGGCCTGGTGGATGCGCTCGTGCAGCTCGGATTTGAGCTGCACCGCAACAGCCTCGATATGGCCGCGCAGCGAATGCTCGTCCCCTTCAGGTGCATCGTAGCTGTAACGGCTCGCAAGATTGCGCAGCGCAGCATCGGCTTGCATCTTGACGAAGTCCACGTAATTATCCACTTGAAACATCGCCTGCGCCGCATTCGCCACCTTCCAGACCACCACGGCGGCAATCTCGATCGGCGTACCGTCCTTGTCGTTCACCTTGAGTGGTTGACGCTGCTGCTTGGCCTCCTGAACGACCCGCCCCGTGGCATCTTTCCGCTCCTCGGTCGAGGTCACGCCGGTCTCCAGGCTGCGGATGCGCAGCGATACTTTCGACCTGAGATAGAATGGGTTGCCATAGAAGAAGCCGACATCCTTGAGCGTGCCCACATAGGCGCCAAAGAGCAAAACGACCCGCGCCATGTTCGGTCCATTGACAATGAATCCAAGCAAGCTGATCACCCAGGCCAACGACCCGGGTATGATCAGCCAAAGCAACGCCGGCGACTGGCTCATGATCGCCGCGGCAATCAAGGCGATGAGCACGCCCAGCCCCAGCAAAACCCCGACCAGCGCCGCCCACCCAGACACCAATCTCAATTCACGATCTTCCATTGGCAAGCTCCTCTTAAGTTTGATATCGCTATGATATCATTCAGATATCATCTCTTCGAGAGGTAATTCGGCGATCGCGGTGAAAGATTGAAAGAGACGACCATTTTCTGACCCTGCGGCACCAGGTGGAACGAAATCCTTTGTGGTTGAATCTGGTCAGGCGGGCCCAAGAATGGCCGTGATCGAGTCTGCGCGCGCCGATAACGACGAATCTATGGTCGTCCGTGCATGGGGGACCGGAGACTCGACCACCCCAATTGTTCCTGTCGAGTTTACAGGAACGCTAAAAAGCCGTGTGGGATTCGACTGTGGGTCAGGTTTCCAACCTGACCGGACAGATTGGAAATCTGCCCAACGCAGCAGCCGACAGGACATATTCGTGACGGAGCACTCCTTGCCGGTCGATCACGAAGATTGCCGGGATGCCGTGACTTGCAACTCGGTAGCGCTCGGCGATCTTCCCTTCGTCGTGGAGGCCGTCGTGTATGATCGGCCAGGTGATCGACTGGCCTGCCGCGACCCTCCGCGCATCCCCGGCCGTGGCGTCACAGTTCGCTCCGAGCAGGGCGAACGGTTTTTCGGCCAGGCGGCGGCCCAGAAGCAAGCGATGCGAGGAACCGGTGGAGTACCCGCACGGACCCATTCGGCTGATTCTTGGAACACCGTCCTGGCTGGGTTCCTGGAACAAGCCCGGAAGTTGTCTTCTTCTCGTGAGAACCTGTCTGTATTCGATCAGTTTGACCCTTGTGCCCCACCTGACTGCAATACCTGCGCCGCGGCCACTGCTTGTTTGAATTCGGGCAATTTGCGAAGCGGATCGAAGTCGGAGTCCGTAGCCACGATGTCCAGGCCAAATCCGCCACGCAAGGCTGACGACAGAAGATGGAGCGCTTGCAAGGCGTCATCCTTGTTTTGTTTCGAGGTCAGCGAGTAGATGCAAGCAACCTGGTAAAGCGTCGACGGGCTGGTGTCGAGCAGGAGCGCGGCCCTGGCATCTGCGAGTGCCGCGTCGCGCTTTTGGATGCGGGCCAGGAGGACGCCGCGACCGCCGCGGGCCAGAACCGATTCGGGATAAAGGGTGACGGCCTGTTCCAGTACCTTGAGCGATTCGTGATCCTTGCCGAGCCGATCAAGCGCCGCGGCCTTATTTTGCAATCCCTCAAACGAGCGCGGGTTGATTTTCAAGGCTTGCTCAAAGTCCGCCAGCGCACCCGCCACGTCGTCATTCTGTTTGGCCAGGCCGCGGGCGATCCAGCTCGCCTCATCCGTCGGCTCCCAGGCGAGTCCCTTGTCGAAATCGCGCTGGGCGCCCGGCCTGTCACCGGCCAAGGCACGCGCCTCGGCACGCAGAAAATAGACACGTGTCAAAACCTTGTCGCCGCTCAGGGCCCTCGTAAAGTCATCGATCGCCTCCTGGTATTTCCGCAAGCCCTCCTTTGCCTTGGCGCGGCTGATGTACGCGTCCACCAGGCCCGGCTGCAGGCGGAGGACCTGGTCAAAATCGTCCGACGCCTGGCGGTAATTGCGCAGCCGCAGGTGCGCCAGTCCGCGATTGAACCACGACCAATGGAATTCCGGCCGGAGAGCGACGCACGTGTTGTAGCACGCGACTGCGTGTATATCCTGCAGCAATTCGTAATAGCAGTTGCCGCGCACAAACCAGGCCGAGAAGTTACGCGGATCCTCTTGCGTCGTTTTCCGTAGTCCTTCCAGAGCCTCGCGATACTTGCCTTCAACCGTCTGTTTGTGGGCGATCAGGTAAAGGTCCCTGGCGGAGCTTGCCGGCATGCTTTCGAACCGGGCGGCATACTCTTTAGCCTCGTCGTCGTGGCCAAGAAGCTTGGCCAGATCGGCGCGTTGCTCCCAGAGCGCCTTGGGACATTGATCCTTCGCGAAACACTTCTCGGCAAGCAAATTGAAATGCAGGGCCTCCTGTAGTTTCTCTTCCCGCAAGGACGCCGGCACATAATACTGCGCGTGCAGTGCCGTGGCCTTGGCCAGCAGGAATAGGAGCTCGCCCGCCTGTTCGTCGAGGCGCTGCTGATCCTCCCGTGGCAGGTGCCTGACAGCGGGTAGTTCGTGCCACTGGTGATTGTCAAGGACGTCGTAGAGCCCAAGCGTGTGCCGGCAGCGTTCGATGCCGTCTTCCAGTTGAGCGCGGTCGGCGTGCCGGCTATAGAGCTGGAACTGCGCGGTTTTCATTTCATCCTGGAAGTGCTGGAGCGTCGCGCCGGCTTCAAACCGCGCCAGTTGCCGGTCGCGGAGAACCAGAGCGCTTGTCAACACCAGCAGCAACGCACCAAGCAGGCCGGCGATCGTGGTCGAGGACGCCAGCCGGGGATGCCGCCGGCTCCACTTGCCGAGGCGTTCGCGCAGCGATGGTTCGGGCGCGTATTTCAGCACCTGGCTGAGTAGTTGCCGTTCCAGGTCCTCCTGCAGTTCGCGCGCATTCTGGTAGCGCTTGCCTGGATCGGCTTCAAGGCAATGGCGGACTATCGACTCCGTCGCCCGGGAGACCACCGCATTGAAGCGGCAAACCTGTGGTTGAATTTTGGCCCGGTCCGCAATCATCTTTTCGAGCGTATCCGCGCAGACTTCGCGATAATTCGGAAACGGCGCCCGGCCTGTCAAGAGTTCGTAAAGGATGACGCCGAGCGAGTAGATGTCGCCCCGTGCGTCCAGCTTCTTGGCGCCGCCACGGAATGCCTCAAGATGTTCCGGCGCCATGTAGGGCAGGGTGCCGCCGATCGAAGCAGCCGCGGCGTTTGCGCGCAGTTTCGTGTCCTCCGACAAATTGAAATCGAGCAGCATCGGCTGACCATCATCGGTAAGCAGGATATTGGCCGGCTTCAAGTCGCGATGCAGGATGCCGTGCTCGTGCGCGTGCGCCAGTCCATCCGCCAGCCGCGCGACCATCCAGAGCACGGCCTCGACATAGGTCATGCCCTCAAGTTTCTGCAAAGTCGCAGATGCATCCACGCCTCTTGGCAATACGGACGGGCCATCCTTGGCATCG
Organism: Gemmataceae bacterium; assembly: GCA_035296965.1. Taxonomy (GTDB): domain Bacteria; phylum Planctomycetota; class Planctomycetia; order Gemmatales; family Gemmataceae; genus DATGZX01. Next base: position 99,850 of record DATGZX010000009.1, on the reverse strand, counting down.
GCCGCGTCAAGCGCCGGTAGCAGTGCCCATTCGCGGAAGGAGTGAGAGCTAACAGAACGGCGCGTGGAAAGCATTCGGTCATTCACCGTGCTCACGAGCATCTTGCCCGAGTGCGGCAGCGACGTCCCGCCATGCAGTTGTTCGAGAACGTCCGCCAGTGTGGTCGCCCCAAAGTAGGGCATGCAGACGGCCTGAAATGGCGAAGCGCGGTGAATCGAGTGGATCGGCACAATGTTGGTGTGTTGCAACTGGGCAAGGGTTTGTGATTCGCCAAAAATGTCGGTTGCTACTTTCAGGACGACGCGGCGGTTCGCGAGGTCGCCCTGCTCCGCGAGGTAAACCTGGCCAAACCCGCCCCTCCCCAGGAGAGCCACCAGACGGAAGCCGAGAAAATGCTCGCCCACTACCGGAAGCGAGGTCGCAGCGCGTGTCAGCCAATCCGCCGCCATCGCATCGGTGTCGTACATTTTGCAGGACAGCTTTGCCGGGGCGCCGCCTACAGGATTGCACCATGAATTCACGGCCTCTGCGGCGTTTCCGTTAACTTCCCGGCGAACGGTTTGACATTGCTGTGCGGCCGCCTGCATATCGGTCGACGCTGGAACAGCCACGATGCTGGCCAGAAGCCTGCGCCTCCATTGCGGATCCTCTGTCTTTTCATCCTCCTTACTTTTTGAAGCGGATTCGGCCGGACTTGGGACTGCTTCCGGGTCAAAATTGCCCGTGCCGTTGCCAGTCTGGCTCGCGACCGGGCCAGTATCACGCGAGTCGACGCCGGTTGTGACGGTATTCAGTTCCAAGTTCTTGTTCATCTTTATACTCGAAGGCTATTGACCTTCCCTTTGACGTGGGCCACTACTCTAAGTGTTCTGTCAAACTTCGACTGATGGATTGACCAGCGACCCATGCCTATTGAACGCTGCGCAACTAATGCAGCAAGGCGGATTACTCCCCTCTCCCTTGTACTCAAGGGAGAGGGGTCGGGGGTGAGGGTTTTAGACTCCTGAAGGTTCACTGAACCCCTCACCCCAACCCCTCTCCCCTGAGTACAGGGGCGAGGGGCCAAGAGCGGTGCATGATGCATTACTTGCGCAGCACTCAATAAGAGAATGAATGAAAATGAAGAGTAAGATTTGGAATTTGGAACATGAATAGGAGCACGAGAAAGAGCGGGACTCAATGGGCGGCGCTGGCGCGACATCCTACTCCTAATCTGGATCGTGCTCTTCCTCCTCTTCGTAATCGTAATCTTGCTCCTAAGACTTACTCTTCCTTTTGCTAGCTTGCCATCGACAAGCATCTGGTCCGGCAATGCGCTTGGGTGAGCAAGTAGTGGCATAGCGGCCGGCTAATAGTAATACGGTGGGGATCCGCCGTTGTTTGGCCCGGTGACCGTAAGTCCCCCCGACATCGTGAGGCTGCCGGCGGTAAAATATGCCCCCTGCGGATCGCTGAAGATACCAGCCGCGAGTTCAAACGCGACGGTTGGAATGCTGCTTCCGCCTGGTGCACCCTGACCCAGGCTAACTAGGAAAGTGACGTTGTACGTCCCGGCTCCGAGGTAGTAATTGAGCGTGACCGGCGGCTGCCCGGCTATGGCAGTCAAGGTAAAGAGCGTCTGACCCGTGCTGTTCGTGACCGTCATGGTCACGTTCACGGGCACAGTGGAGCTGCCTTCGTTTGCCCATAGGGACAACGAAAGGAGTCCCGCCTGGGTCAAGGTCATCGTAGCCGTGGTTGTTTGATTGCTTTGACTCAACGTGCTGCCAACCACGGCAGCAGCCTGGGTGTATCCCTGGGCTGCAAAGCTGATGCAGAGTTCATAGTTGCCCGGGTTCTGTTGAGCGCTTGGCGATTGGTGCGTTGTCTGCACGTAGTAGGTCTCGTTCGGGACGAGACCCGTCACCTGGATCGCGTATTCCAGGCCGCCGTTCGTGAGATACTGGAAAGGCTGCGGATTGCCATTTTGGTCGTACACATGAACGCCCGCGGCACTACTGCCGGTCTGCAGCGACAGGACGCTGACAATCATGGCCTCGGTCGTATTACTTCCCATGGGAGGGGCCACGAACTGGTAGTAATGCGACCCGCTCGTGTCGCTCATGGTCCCGTAATAGGAGTAGTTATAGGTCGCAACGGAGGAAGCGGAATACGTGAGAGGGGTGGCCGTGGCCAGGGTCGCGTTCGTGGTCTTGTCCTGGTTCACCGACGGTTGCTGAGGGTTGGGCGGATTCTGTTTGCCCACCTCGAGCTGGAACCCACCCATGCCGAACACGTTGGTCGCGGCACTGGCTACTTGGATGTAATAGGTCTGTGTCGTCGGCTGGCCGCCGAAATCGACTGATGCATCCTGGATCCAGGGTTGGTTCGGGTTCGCGCTCTTGAGCAGATTCCCACTGGCGTTGTAGACCTTCAAAGTCGGGATCAGCAAACTATAACCGGCCGTGTGCAACGTGACGACGAGGTTCTGTCCAGCAGGCACGCTCACGGCGAAGTACTCTTGCTGACCCATTTGCGTCAGGTCCCCGCTCAGCACGGTGTTGGCGGTAAGTGCGACCGGCGCAGCCTTGGCAAAGGTACCGTTGCCGCCGTTGTTCTGGAAAGAGTCCGGTGTCGGCGCACCATAGACAGCCTGCAAAGCGGCAATGTCGCCCGCAGAAAGTCCCTTGAGCGGTCCTTGGTAGTTGGCGAACATGACCGAGGTGGGGTCGCTGGTCTCATCGGGGAAGCCAAAGACGTGACCGGCTTCGTGCAAGGCGACGCTATACAAATCGTACTGGTTCCCTACGCCACTGGGATTTATCCCAATATTCTGGTTCGTGTTAAAGACAACGTCGCCGGAAGCGGTACCGAGCGACCAGTTGAAGGGCGCGCCGACTGCCACGACCTCAGGGGTCAAGGCCGTGCTCCCGGCTACGCGAATATCGCCGAAGCGCGCGTCGCCCTGGATCAGGCCGGGGCTGCCCAGCGGATTATTGCCCTGTTCGCCGACAAGCGCGATATTGATTTTGGAGGTGACGGCCCAGGTCTGGAAGGCCCGCAGGATTTCCTCTTCACCGCCGGCCTGCGTCGCGCGGAGGTTGAGGAATTCCAGCAAGTTACTGTTGACAGAGCCAACGGCTGTTCCGTCTGAAGGGAAACTTAGCGTCAGGTGCTCGGGATTGAGCCACTGCTGGCCGTAGGCGGAAGGTGTGAGGCGGTTTTCGAGTTGCTCTACGCTAAGCCAGCGCCTGACCTTGGGGCGGGGATGCATCATTCACTCTTCTCTCAAAGGAGGTTGCGGGCGGACTAACTCGAGCACACGCTGCACGAGACTTTGTAAGTCCGCTCATCCCTTCGGCAGCCTGGCGACCCGCGCGGTCATCTGATCATGCGGGCCCATAGCTTTGCGCCCTCGCCTTACGACGAGTTTGCCTTTTTCGAGAATGAAGAGTTCATCTTGTCACCGCCACTAAATCGTCGCGGATTCAACGGGCGGAGTGCATCATCCCACCATAGGAACCGTGGAATACAAAATCATGCCCGTCAAGCCTCGGGCTATTTTTTCTGAAGAGGTTAGATAGATTGCTGGTCGTGATGCCGAATCGGTTGAGGTGGCAAGAGATTTCTTCGTCGCAGGCCCTTTTTTGAACAGGAGGCAACGGAGAGAACAGAGGAATGACTCTCTGTTTCCTGTTCTCTCCTGTTCAGTGTTTTGCGAATGCCTGCGGATCCTCATGCGGGCATCCGGCCGCGCAGATGGGCAACCTGTCGTGGTAAAAGACGTGCCGGAAACGCTTCCCAGCTCGGTCGGGATGCTATCGCAGTGTTGACTGCCACTTTACTACGGTGTCAACCCTGCTGCCCTGTCGGGTAGTGTCTCACTTTGCCAAACCGGCATCCATTTCTCATAGCTCAAGCTGCCAGCTTGAGCTACAACCCACTCGCGCTTGGCGCAGGTCTCCTGACCTCGCCACAACCCCCCCCACCTCGGGGGAGACCTGCGGTCAAGCGGAGTGCTGGGTCAGGAGACCCTCGCACAGCTGGAGTTTAGGGCGCATCCGCTGAAGCACTGCGGGAGCACTCCAACGGATGCGTTTCCAGTCTCTTACTACTGGAAGATCGTGTAGAACTCGTTCTGGGGAGCCGTGCTCAAGTCGGCAATGTTGTTCAATTGCATCAGTTCAATGGCGGCGGCCGGCCAACCATAGGGGTTCGGCGGGTTTGTGGGCAGCGGATTATCGACCGGCGTCATCGACTCGACGTGGCCATCGAGAAAGAGCACGTTGGCCGTGCCGCTGTGGCGGAACTGCACGTTGGGGAACTGGTCGGACGGCCAGGACAGAACGTAGCTCTCGCGCACGTAAGGCGCGATTTGGTTGTAGGAGCTGTCGTACCACCAGATCTCAGCGGAATCGACCATCGCGATCGTGCGCGAAGTGGCCGACACATTGACGATTTTCACGGTCGAAAGGACGGGGTTGTAGCTCGGCGGCGGGTAGTTCACGGTGCCGAGGGCGTAATTGTACGCATAACCTGCGCTGATCCTGGGACCATTGAAGGCCGATTGCACATTGTCGGGCAGGACTGGGCAAGCTTCGATCCGGGTGTTGCCTTCGATGTAGGGCAAGAGGATGCCGGTGTTGGGATTGGCATTGTCGGAAGCATCGACGGTGCCGAACCAGTACTGGATGGAGCCGTCGCCGGCGGGCACAAAATTGGTGGGCGGAAGGATTCCCGTCGCCGTGTCGGCATAGTGGTTGATGGCGATGCCGAACTGCCGGAGGTTCGACTTGCATTGGATGCACAGGGCCGCCATGCGGACCCTCTGCACAGCTGGCAACAGGAGCCCGATCAGGACGGCGATGATCGCAATCACCACCAGCAATTCGATAAGGGTGAAACCCCAGACGCGGCGCACCGCGAGACGAGAGGAACGCATGACACAGATCCTTTCTGCCGGGCCGGGCAAAGAAGTCCGCTTCGGCCTTCCGAATTGGGCATCGGCCCGTGCAGATGGACTGCGCCTATGCCGTTCGCATGCTTGCGGCCGAAGCATCGGAAACGTCACTCGGCAGGCAGGTCTTCTGGCTTACGGCTCATAGCGGCCTTCGAACGACCTTCCCGCAGCTGGCCTTGGTTAGGTTGCCTGCAGTGGTCTTTTCGTGTTCGAAGGCCTGGCCGATCACAGCGGCGGCCCCGCAACGGATTCACACCGTTTTCCCTTTTGTTCCCAGCTCTCCGGGCGGAAAGCGGGAAACCTGTCGAGACTAAAAAGATTGTTAGCGATTCGGCGAAAGAAGTCCAACAATCTTCGCCCTGCGGCGAACATCGATGGACAAACGCACCAATCATGTACAAAAGGTCCCGGCCCGGATTATTCACTTCCGAGGAAAAATGGGACAGTGCGTGCCACACTAACCCGCTGCGTGAGCGAGGGTGTGGCCAGGAATTAACCTCGCTGACGCGTCGGGTTAGTGTGGGACTAATCCGACCTGGTACGTCCTTAAGTCCTGATTTGGGGGCAAAGGCAGGTATTCAAAATGGTCGGAAATGTGTACATTTGTATCCATGACATATGTCAGGTAGCACTTTCATTCTTCCAAGTTCCTGGTCGCGACGTAACTCATTTAGGAATAAAAGCTTGGGAATAGTCTCATTGTGTCAGACAGTTAGTCTGCCTGCCCCCCTTTTACATGACATAACATGACATTTATCGTTTTCGATAGTATCGCCGAGTGTCGCTCGGGCCTCGTGCCCGGAGCCCAAAAAAGTTCGTCTTGAAGCGGGTATCAAAATTCAAAGTTGGCTTGTTTTCTGCGTTTCCTTTTCAAGCCAGTGCAGCCAGAGTTCCGCCTGGGCATCACTGGGCATCCGCCAATCGCCGCGCGGCGAAAGGCTGACGGAACCGACCTTGGGGCCGTCGGGCAGGCAGGAGCGTTTGAATTGATTCGCGAAGAAGCGCTTGAGAAAGATCGCGAGCCAATGACGCAGGTCCTCTGCGGAGTAAACCCGCGAAAACCGCGCGTGCCCGGCAAGGTAAAGGATCTTCTCCGGGGGCTCGCCATAGCGGAGGAAGTGAAACAGGAAGAAATCGAGCAGTTCATAAGGGCCGATCACCCGTTCCGTGGCCTGCGTGGCCTTGCCGTCTTCCCCGGTGGGTAACAATTCCGGGGAGATTTCCGTAGCGACTACATCCAGCAGGATGCGGCGGGATTCTCCCTCGAACTCATTCTGCGCGACCCACTGAACGAGGAACTTGACCAACGTTTTAGGGATGCTGACGTTGGGGTTGTACATGCTCATGTGGTCGCCGTTGTACGTGGTCCACCCCAAAGCCAACTCGGAGAGGTCGCTGGTGCCGACCACGAATCCGGAGTTCATGAGGATGTTCGTGCGCATACGGGCCTGGACATTTTCGAAGACGAGATCCTCACAGCGCTCGGCCGGCACTTGCCGTAGCTTGGCAGTGAATGCTTCGACGGTCAGTCCATTCAAATCGATGCCGAACGGCCGATGACCGAGAGCCGCCATTTCCTGCAAGCAAAGTTCCCGAATGTCAATTTCACTGCCGGAGACGGACAGGTGCTTGATAAGCGCCCGTGCGTTATCCCTGGTCCGTGAGGTCGTGCCGAAAGCCGGAAGGGTGAAGGCGCGCAGGTGTTCCCGGCGGACGCCGAGGGCATCGAGGGTTTTGCATGCGACCAGGAGCGCAAGCGTCGAGTCGAGGCCGCCTGAGATGCCAATGGCCAAAGGGGGTCTACCGATGTGCTCCAAGCGCTTGGCAAGACCGGCAACCTGACAATTAAAGATCTTCTGGCAACGTTCACGAAGCTGGTCCTGACCGCTGGGCACGAATGGATGGGCTTCCACCTCCCGCAGAAGATTCTGAGGGGTATGCTCCGGATCGAGCGAGAACCCCACTCGCGTAAAGTCCCTCCGCAGATCTGCGAAACACTGCGCATCGCCAAAGCTGTTCATGCGCATCCGCTCGCTGCATAGCCTCTCTAGATCGACGTCGGCCGCGATCATAGCGTTCTCCCTCGCAAACCGGGGTGCTTCCGCCAGGATGACGCCGTTCTCCGCGATCAGGCAATGCCCGCCAAAGATCACGTCTGTCGTCGATTCCCAGACGCCCGCGGCGGCATAGAGATAGGCGGCAACACAGCGCCCCGACTGGTTCTGCACCAGTTCCCGGCGGTAGGCGCTTTTGCCGATGACCTCATTGCTAGCCGAGAGGTTCACGAGCAACGTGGCGCCGTGCAACGCCTGAAAGGAACTTGGAGGGATAGGCACCCAGAGGTCTTCGCAAATCTCAACGCCTATGATCAGGCCTTTCACATTGTCGGCTTCGAAGAGCAAATGGGTGCCGAATGGAATCAAGACCCCATCGACACGAATCGCCTTGCTACGTGCCGTGGCGGCGCCGGCAAACCAGCGCCGTTCGTAGAATTCCTTGTAATTGGGGATGAACGACTTGGGCACGAAACCTAAGATTTCGCCGCGCTGCAGCACGGCTGCACAATTGAAGAGTTGATCGTCCGCGGCCAAAGGTAGGCCGACGATGGCCAACCCGGAGAACAGTTTTGCCGATCGCCTGGCAACTTCCGCCAGGGATTGCAAGGCCCCCTGCTGAAGGGCGATCTGTTGAAAAAGGTCGCCGCACGTGTAGCCGGTGAGCGAAAGTTCCGGAAAAGCCACGACGGCGACCTGGCTTTCTTCAGCCTCCTTCAGGAGGCTCAGGATTTGCTCTGCGTTGTAAGCGCAATCCGCGACGCGCAATCTCGGCATCGCGGCGGCCACACGCAAGAATCCATGTTTCGTCATCGTGGTTTCCCGAGCCAGCTCCAACCGACGACTCCCGCTACATTTTCGACATCGTAATCATAGAGAATCACGGAACATCCTAGAATGAACGATAGCAGCGGCTTCACCTACAAACCAGGAAAGCGATGAACGAACTCAGTCATTTCGATGAACGCGGCGCCAGCCGAATGGTCGACACCAGCGAGAAACCAGAAACACTCCGAGTGGCTCGAGCTAGCGGATTGGTTCGCCTTGCGCCTGCGACCGTTACTCTTATCCGCGACCGGGCACTTGCCAAAGGAGATGTGCTGGAGGTGGCTCGGCTTGCCGGGATCATGGCCGCCAAACGGACCGGCGAATTGATCCCCCTCTGTCACCCATTGCCCATCACGGGCGCTTCCCTGGATTTTGCCTTTGCCGGCGATTCCTGCCTGCGCATAGAAGCCACGGTGCGTGTCTTCGGCCGTACGGGCGTTGAAATGGAAGCTCTCACGGCCGTCAGCGTGGCAGCCCTGACAGTCTACGATATGTGCAAAGCTGTCGACAAAACCATCACGATCGAGCAAATCCGTCTCGAAGAAAAGACCGGCGGCCGCAGCGGCACCTTTCGCCGAAATGATTGACAGTCTTTCGGTCGGTTGCTATCGTTCAAATTAGCCTGAAAGTTCAGAAAGATGTTGCAAGATTGACACGTCCAAACTGCTCATCCACGGTGGGGAGGTCATGAGCACGCTGCAAACGGCACCGGTCGGCGCAACCTCGCCCTCCAATCATTTTTATGGCCCGGTCGCCACCGATCTGGAAGAGGTTGAACGCATCCTAGCGCGTGCCTTGCAAAGCCGGCGAGCCTTTGTTTCTCAACTCCTCGGCCATCTACGCAATTACGGCGGCAAACGCCTGCGGCCCGCATTGCTCCTGCTGACCGCGCGCGCCTGTGGCCGGGTGATGCCCGCCCATCATATCCTCGCGGCGGTTGTGGAACTGATCCATACTGCCACTTTGGTGCATGATGACGTGCTGGACTCGGCGGCGGTACGCAGACACGTGCCAACGGTGAATGCCGGCTGGGGAAACCAGACCAGCATCCTCCTGGGTGATTACCTTTTCACTCATGCATTTCACCTGGCTAGCAGCGTGGACGCGGAAGCGTGCCGCATCATCGGCGAGGCCACGAACCGCGTGTGCGAGGGAGAACTGCAGCAATCCTCGCAGAGGGGCAACCTCGAACTCAGCGAGAAAGAGTATTTGGATATCGTCGACGGCAAGACGGCAGAACTGACCTCTTGCTGTTGCCGGCTCGGCGCACTCTACAGCGGCAGCTCCCCGGAGGTCGTCGAATCTCTTGCCCGTTACGGGCGCTCACTGGGGATCGCCTTTCAAATTGCGGACGACCTTCTCGATCTGGTCGGCGAAGAGTGCACCACCGGCAAGTCCCTGGGCACCGACCTCGATCAGCAAAAGCTCACACTGCCGATTATCCACCTGCTCAGTCAGGCTCCATCCGAGATCGCTTCCAGTGTGCAGCAGATCCTGAAGAGCCCAGGCAATCATAAACGCGAGGCGCTGCGGCCCTATTTTGCCGACAGCGATGCCCTGGCTTATGCGGGTAGCAGGGCCGAACAGTTTGCCAATCATGCTCAAGCGGAACTCATCTGCCTGAACCCTTCTCCCTTCAGAACCATTCTCGAGGGTCTGACAGGCCGCGTCGTGCACCGCAATACTTGAAGGCCTGCACCTGGGTTCGAATCGAACAAGAAACCGACCCTCACCTGAGTCCGAGCAGATCGAGTAACTCCGGGGCGTTCAAACCCGGCACGATCGCATCCGCGCCGCCAAGATTGTCGAGCGGCACCCGTGCGTGTGGCACAACGACACAGCGGGCACCGGCGGCCTTGGCTGCCCGCAGGCCGTTGGGACTGTCCTCGAGCACGACCATTTCCGCCGCCGGGTGTCCCAGGCGCGCAGCCGCCTTTTCGTAGATTTCCGGAGAGGGTTTGCCCAGGCGCACATCATCACAAGTCAAAACAAAGGCAAACCGATGAAGGATGTGATGGGGAGCAAGAATCCGTTCGACGTAGCGAGCGCTCGAAGAAGTGGCGATCGCCTTGGTCAGACCGCGCGCCTCGATCTGCTCGAGCAACTCCCCGAGGCCGATCATCAAGGGCGCATTTCTGCCGTCGAGCACTTCGAAGAATAGCTGCGAACACTCTGCCGCCAATTTCTCGACGCTTTCATGTAGACGATGGTGCTGTCGAAAGATCTCGAGTGCCTGCCGGGCCGGCGTTCCCATCATTGCCTGGAGGATTTCCGGCGCCGCGCTTTGCCCGCGCCGCCTCAGTAGTCTGATGGCCGTCTCCTCGAAGATTGGCTCGGTGTCAATCATCAAGCCATCAAGATCGAACACGACCGAACGTGGCGCGCGCGTAACGATGGGTTCTGCTGACATGCAGTTTTTCTAGAAGGCATGCTTGAAGCAAGCAACCACGCCACGATATCTTCATGTTGTTGAGGCGATATGCAACAGTCCGCTGGATGGCTCGGAACGAGCCTCGCGCTGCGCCCTCTGGATTCACCGCGGCGAACTCTCCGCAACAACAGCCAGACACGAACTCGGGGTAGTTTCGGGCGCCTGAATCAATGAGCCTTTTTGGAGTCCTCGTCCGGGTAGACGTCCGGCAGCGCGTTAGCTTGCAGCGGTGCCGAGGGACGAACGTCCGAGTCATCGAGAGGTGAGCCGCGCTCAGGTTTCCGCAGCATCTCGGCAATCTCCTGGGCATCAAGCTGCTGCGTGTGATCTCCCTGAACTGGCGGGGCTGCTTCCGGGCCGATGTGGATCGTGAATTTGTAATTGGCAATTGTCAGCTGGTCGTGCGGCAGCAAAGCGGCCCGGCGGACGCGCTGGCCATTCACGCGCGTGCCATTCGTACTCCCCAGATCGCGAAGCAAGAGCAGCCCGTCCGTTTTGACAATGACGCAATGCATCTTCGAGACGCTCTTGTGGCCCAGGCGCAGGTCGCATTCTTCTTTGCGACCGACCAGCGTCAGTTCCTTGAGTAGCTCGATGGGTGGAGTCCCGTCGAGGGGAATCAGTTGAGCCCGCATAAATGGCTGCAGCACCTGGAAAGGCAGGGACGTTTGATCGGCCGAACGTGCAGTCTCGGCAATCCCTAACGTTCAGACTGGCTGTGCCTTAAATCATGCCAGAACTAATACTATAAACCGGCACGCGCCTGGGTCCAAGTTCCAAATCCGCGGGGCGCGCTAGAAACAGAGTAGGTCTGGAGCGGCAATGCCTGAATATCTCGGAAGTCTGTTTCTTACAATAAAGCATGGGCGAGAGACTATTCGCTTTTGCCTTGTCTTTTTACCAGTCCATCGATGTCTTCGTCATGAAATCACGTCGAGCCGATTCTATTCGTTTGCCTCTTCTCGCCGGTGGGGCGCTGCAGGCGTACGTTTCCTGCGAAGACGATCTTAGCGATTAGGTCGTCGTCTGCGTTCGTGGGTTCGTTCGGTTCCACGCGGGTCGGCCTGAAGGCCCAGGCCCTGGGGGCAGCCTGCGCTCGCCGGGGTGGACTTATGGCTCGGTTGATTTTCGCGCGTATGGGGAATCGGCCAAAAGAGGTGTCAGGAACATTCCTGACACCTCATGCTTTCCTCTGACACCAGTTTTGCCGACTTCTCATGGAGCGCAATGCTCAACTTATGGTGTAGACTCCGAAGATGTCGTCAGCGCCTGTAGACGCAAAATCGAAAAAGACGTCCGTCGACTTGCTGAGCGTCACGCTGGCACCGGTGTCGATATAGAGGCCGCCGCCGACGCCCTGGCCGCTAGCACCGCCGGTACCGCGGGAACCACCAAGTGCGGCATTGACGAAGATTCCCGTGCTCGCGATGGAGGCGGTGGTTCCGCCGAGCACGTAGACGCCGCCGCCCAGGCCGTTGCCGCCGTTGCTCCCCGATCCACCGGCGCCGCCCTGGGCCACGTTGAAGATCAGCGTGCTGCCGGTCAGGGAGACGCTCGACGTGTCAGCACCGAACCCCAGGAAAATGAGCTCGAATGCACCGGCGCCGCCGCCATTCGCGAGGGCGCCGCCAGCGCCGACACCGCCTGCGGCACCCAGCCCGCCGGCGCCGCCGACAGCCTGGTTGCCGGCGAAGAAGGTGTTCGAGACGACGGCGGTCGAGTCGACGCCATTGTAAAAGCCGCCGCCGAACCCACTGCCGCCAGTGCCGGGGTACCCCGGGGCGCTAGTGCCGCCGCTGCCGCCACGCGCCTGGTTGCCGACGAAGGTCACGTCGGTGAGGGTCGTTAGAGCAAAGATTTCCGCAGCGAGGCCGCCGCCCGCGGCCGGAGCGCCGGGGCCGGTGGCGGAGTTACCGCCGATGGCCTGGTTGCCGCTAAAGATCGTGTCGCTGATCGTGAGCGGGCTGGCGAAGTTGACAAGGCCGCCGCCGTAAACCTCGCCGAGGACGGGGTTGGGGTCAAGGCCGCCGACGTTGTTGCCTTGGTCGCCGCCCTTGGCCAGGTTGTCGGTAAACGCGCTGCCGGTGATCGTGAGTGGGCCAGCATTGGCGACGGCGCCGCCCAAGGCCTCACCGCCGAACAGCGCGGCGGAGTTGTTGGTGCCGTTGGCCCCGACAGCCTCGTTGCCGGTGAACGTGGAGTTGGTGATGGCCAGCGCGGGCGCGGCGAAGGTTTCGTTCTCGCCGGTGCTGATGGCGCCGCCGTTGGTGAGGCGGCCGAGCGCCTCGTTGCCGGTGAACGTGGAGTTGGTGATGGTCGCGGGCGAGCTGCTGTTGATGGCGCCGCCATTGCCTTCACCGGTCCCCGTCGCGGGGCCGACCGCCTCGTTGTTGGTGAACGCACTGTTGGTCACAGTCAGTGAGGGACCCTGGCTGTCGATGGCTCCACCGGCAGAGCCTTCGGTGATGGGGCCGGTGACGGAGGCGGCGTATTGGCCGCCGGAGGCAACGTTGTTCCAGAAGGTGGAATCTGCGACGCTCAGGCTGCCGTCATTCTCGATGCCGCCGCCGTTGCCGTAGTTGCCCGAGGAGTCGGCGTAAGCGCTGTTGTCGGCCACGACGACCTGGTCGAGGTTCAGGGCAGCGCCCGCGTCGATGAGAATGCCGCCCCCGTTGGCGGCGGCTTCTTGACCATCGGTGATCGTCAGGCCGTTGATGGCCACGTTGCCCGCCGCGATCTCGAAGACACGGCTGGCGTCGTGTCCGCTGACGGACAACCGATTCGCCCCGGGGCCGTTGATGGTCACGCTTTTGCTGATTGACAATTCGCTGCTTAGCGTGATGGTGCCGTGCAGCCCCGGCGCAAAGTCGATGGTATTGTCGCCGGAGAGAATGCCCGCCCGCAGCGAGCCGGCGCCGCTGTCGTGCAGGTTGGTCACCGGGAAGGTGCTGAGCAAGCTCCGGTCCTCCAGCGCTTCCAGGCGCGGCAAGAGCGAGCGCCGCGCAAGAGTGGGTCGTGGTCTTGGGCGACGCGACCGAGTCGGAGAGCCCGTTGTCAAGCGTTGCAGCCAGGATGCAAACAACATGATGCAACCCTTTCATGAAGAGAACCGATCCGCGTGAAGAACTAGCCGTCCCCGGCGCGCGGATCCAGCGCCGGAGTTGGCTGCCTCGATCCTGTTCACGGTTCACGGTGGGTGGCACGCCCTGAGGTACTCCGAAGGGCGTGCCACCCGACGCTTTTCGTTCACCTCGTTCCCACACGTAGTTTGGCAACGAGTGCAACGCGAAGACGCAGCTCAAGTCACGGTGACGTAGGCCAGGGCGGTCAGGCCGTCGGCCGAGACTTCCACCTCGAAGTTGCCCGTGCCTGTCTTCGGGGCCTTGTACAGTCCGGTACTGCTGACCGTGCCGCCGCCGCTGCTGACGACCTGCCAGGTGAAAGTCGGTGCCATCGCTTGGCCAAACTGGTCCAGGGCAATGGCCGTGAATTGCTGCGTCGCCCGATCGGCCAGGGTCACAGTCCCGGGCGTTACGCTGAGGCTGGTAACAGTCTGAACGACGGTCACGGTGACGCTGCTGACGGCGGTCAGGCCCCATTGGTCGGTGATGGTGGCCTGGAAGGTGTAAGTGCCGGCGCGGTAGAAGGTGGCCGTGGCGTTCTGGGCCCCATTGGTGCCGTTGCTGACCCCGCTGGCGAACGTGAAGGTCGGAGTGGCGGCGCCGGCAGGCGCGCTGGTGACGGCCCAGGTATAAGTGAGCGACGCTGCGCCCTCGGCGTCCGCGCCCAGGACGTTCAACGTGGTCGTGGTGCCGGTGACGGGGTCGGGATTGGCGCTGGCCGGGGCCACGACGGTCGGCGGTGAGTTCTTGACCGTGACGCTGGCTGTGCCGCTGAGATTCGCGCTGGAGTCGGTGGCACGAACGGTGTCGGAGCCGTTGACGAACGGGGCGGTGTACAGACCGCTGGCGCTGACGGACCCACCGGCGCCGCCGGCAGCTACCGTCCAGGTGATGGCCGGCTGGGTGGCCATCGCCTGGCCAAACTGGTCCCGGGCGCTGGCGGTGAACTGCCGGCTGGTGCCCCAGTCCAGACTGGCGGTCGCGGGGCTGACGCTGATGCTCGTCTCCGTCTGGTTTACCGTCACGGTGACGCTGCTGTCAGCGGTCAGGTGATACGAATCGGTGAGCGTGACCTTAAACGTGTAAGTCCCGGCGGCGTGGAAGGTGGCCGTGGTGTTCTTGGATGCGTTGATGCCGTTGCTGCGGAAGGTGGGCGTGGCAGCGCCGGCAGGGGCGCTGGTGACGGCCCAGGTGTACTTGAGGTAAGATTCGCTGCCGTTGTCGGGGTCGCTGCCAAGAACGCTCAGGCTGGTCGTGGTGCCGGCGACGAGGCTGGGACTGGCGCTGGCGGCAGTGACCACCGTCGGCGGCTGCAGGGACATGTTGAGAAGGGTGTACCCGCCGTCGATGTTTGCCGAGGTTCCGTTCAAACCGGTGCTGTCCGTGTTGTTGCGGGTGTTGGCGACGGTAGTGGAATCGAGGTAGACGATGGCCGCGGTGTACAGGCCCCCGCCGGACCCAAAGCCCCCGTCGTTGCTGGGTGTGCCGCCCTGGGCGGTATTGGAGGACACGGTGGTATTGGTCACGCTGACGGTGCCGCCATTCGCTTGCAGGGCGCCCCCGTCGCCGTTGCCGGCGTAGCCGTTCTCGCCGCTGGAGCAGTTGCCGCCCTGAGCGGTGTTGGAGGACAGGGTAACGGTGGCCAAGACGAGAGTGCCGCTGCTCACCTGCAGCGCGCCGCCGTTGGCGTTGCCGCCGTAGCCGAAGCCGGAGCCGGCCTGAGCGGTATTGGAGGACAGGATAGCGCTGGTCAGGCTGACCGTGCCGCCGCTTACTTGCAGCGCGCCGCCGTTGCCGGCGCCGCCGTAATAGCCGTAGCCGCCCTGAGCGATGTTGGAGGACAGGGTAGCAGCGGTCAGGCTGACCAATCCGTCGTTCACCTGCAACGCGCCCCCGTCGCCGGGGCCGCCTTCGGATAAGGCGTACGTGAAGCCGTCTTCGCCTTCGGCGTAGTGGCCGCTGAAGTAGGCGTTGTTCCCGCCCTGGGCGGTGTTGGAGGACAGGGTAGCATTGATGAGGCTGACCGTGCCCAAGTTCACCTGCAGCGCGCCCCCGTAGCCGCTGCGGCCCTGAGCGGTGTTGGAGGCCAGGTTAGTGCCGGTCAGGCTGACCGCTCCGCCATTGACCTCCAGCGCGCCCCCGTACCCGAAGCCGCCCCCAGCCCCGAGGCCATTCAGCCCGTAGCCGCCCTCAGCGGTATTGAGCGATAGGGTCGAGCTGTACGCGCTGGCCGTCCCGCCGCTGACCTGGAGCGCGCCCCCGAACCCGCTGCCGCCGTCGCCCAAAGGCCCGTCATCCAGCACGTTGCCACTTTGACCGCCCTGAGCGACATTGGCAGAAAGGGTATCGTTGCTGAGTGTGACCGTACCGCCGGCGACCTCCAGGCCGCCCCCGTACCCATTGGCGCCGGCACCCGCCGCGTAGCGACTGTTATATCCCGTTGATCCGCCGACGCCGCCCTGAGCGGTATTAGAGGACAGGATCGTGTTGTTGAGCGCGGCTGTTCCGCCGGCCACGTATAGCCCGCCTCCGAACGCGTTGCCGCCGGGCCCCCCAGTAGAAGACAATTCGGGAGTGCCGGCGCTTCCGATGGCCTGGTTGTCCTGCACAGTCACGCTGCTCAGGGTCAGGGCCCCCTGGCTATAGATCGCCCCGCCCTCAGCCGACACCCCCGCACCCGTCGCCAAGCCGCCTTGCAGCGTCAAGTTCTGCAGCGTCAGGGACGCTCCGGTAGCCACGTCGAAAAGCCGGAAAGCTGCTGTTCCCGAAGCCGTGCTCCGCTCGATGGTGTCGCCGTTGCCGACGATGCCGCCGATGGTCAGGTTGTCGTTGGCGGCAATGACCGGCAGCCCCGTGGCGCCATCGGTGGTGTTATCCACCACCGTCAAGATATACGGCGAAGCGGTCGGGGCCGTAAGGGTGATGGTGTTTGACCCGCCGGCCGTGTTGGCCAGGTTGATGTCGGCGATTAGGTCCGAGACGCTGGCCGCCGAGTAATTCGACAGCAGCGCTCGGTCTTCGAGATGTTCCAGGGTGAGGCGCCGTGCCCGGCACGCCGGCCGCGGTTGCGGACGCGGGCTCCGGGAGTGCCCCGATTTCCATGACGCCAATAAAGAATGAAACCACATGGTTAATCTCCTTTGTGGAGGCCGATTTCAAATCGGCCGCCACCAGAGGCTCGTCTGCGATAGAATCGCCGGTGCAGGTTCCCCGGCGCGCAAACTGAGCGCCAGGGGCCAGCCGGGCCGGTGAGACTTCTGCTTGGCGGCCAATTGCTCACCGGCCGCTTTTCATTTCGTGTTCACCTGGTTCCCAAACCCTGTTTGGCAACCCACTCCCCGAAATTCCGTTTCGCTTCGGCGCGGCAGCGTCATTCACTTGGCGTCGCCGGCCTTCTTCAGCACTTCCGCCACATCGCCCCACAGTTTCCGCCACGCCTCCAGCTCCGCGGCCGACAGCTTTTTCAGCGCGTCCGTTTCACGCACACCGGCCAGGTCGCTGTCGCGCTGCCAGTGGTCGAGCGTGTTCCGCACGACTTGGCGATCCTCTGGCTTGCCGCCCTCCAGTCGTTTGCTCCACAGGTCCAGGTCGGCCCGCAGCCAGGCCAACGCCTGTTGGCGCAGCCGGCGGTGTTCCTGGTCGTCGAGTTTGCCGGCGTCGGTCCCTTGACCCGCCGCGGCCAGGGCGGCGAAGCAGGCGGCGTTATAACGATGCCCTGCTTTCAGGTCATCTGCCAACTTCGGGTCGGCGCTGAAGGCGTCGGCGTAGAGCCTCGCGGCGGCGACGTGCCGGCGTTGCAGCCCGCACACTTCCCCGAGGCCGAGGCGTTCGCGGTTGTCCGTGGGCGTGGTTTTCCCCGCGAGAACATCGGCCAACTTCGCCTCCAAACGCACGAGCCGTTCGGCGTTGGCTACCCATTGGGCCGACGGGTAGTGCCAGTCCTGGCGCTTGCTGCCTATCGCGTGTCCTCGTTTATAGAAATCGAGCGAGGCAGATAATTGGCCCTGTAAGCGAAAAACCCCGGCCAGATTACAGTGCGCTTCGGCATAATCTGGTTGAAGATCAATGGCCGTCTTGTATTCCGCGCTGGCTTCGCCCAACTGGTTCTTGGCCTCCATTGCGCGGCCGAGGCTGTAGTGGGCCGGTGCGAACTTGGGATCGAGTGTGATGGCCTTCTTGTATACGGCGATGGCGGCATCCCATTCATTAGTGTCCATCAGGGCGGTGCCAAGGCTACAGAGGTTCGGCGCGTTCTGGAGACCGAGGTCGATGGCCCTGCGGTATTCGGCGCTGGCTTCGGCGAATTGCCTCTTGGCGTGCAGTCTGACGCCGAGGTTGAAGTGGGCCGGCGCGAGGTTAGGGTCGAGGTCGATGGCCTTGCGGTATTCGGCCATGGCTTCGTCGAATTGTTTCTTGGCCTGCAGTACGACGCCAAGGTTGAAGTGGGCCGTGGTGTAATCAGGATCGATGCGGATGGCCTCGCGGAACTCGATGATGGCCCCGTCGTAATCGTGCTTCACATTAGAGTGGATCGCGCCGAGGCCAACATGGGGCGGCGCGAGGTTGGGATCGAGTTTGATGGCCAGGCGGTATTCGACCATGGCCTCGTCAAACCGGTTCTTGAGGTCTAATATACTGCCGAGGTTGCTGTGGGCCGGCGCGTTCTTGAAATCAAGTTTGATGGCCTCGCTGAATTCGTCCATGGCCTTGTCCCACAAATTCTGGGCCCGTAGAAGGAGGCCCTTGCCGACGTGGGCCGGCGCGAACTTGGGATCAATCTTGATGGCCTGGCTGTATTCGGACATGGCCTCGTCCAACAGATTCTTGTCCCGCAGTGCGTTGCCGAGGTTGGTGTAGAACGGCGCGTAATTGGGATCGAGTTGGATGGCCGTCCTGTATTCGGCGCTGGCGTCGTCCAACTGGTACTTGGCATGTAGTGCCTTGCCGAGGTTGCTGTGGTACCATGAGGATTTGGGGTCGATTATCAGCGCTTGCTTGAATGCGTAAATGGCAGCGTCTTGAGCATCGGCTTGGTTCTTCGCAAGCAGGGCGAGGCCGAGGCTGTTGTAGGCAGCGCTTGCTTTCGGACGCAGCGCCAAGGCCGTTGTGTAACAGCCGATCGCTTCCTCGAGTGCCGACGCGGACTGTTCCCGTCTCTCCTCCAGGACATTGCCCAACACATAATTGACCCAAAAGTCCCCCGGGTAGCGGACGCGCGCCCAACGCAGCAGTGTCAACATCTCCGCGTGCTCGCCTTGGTGATCAAGACTCCAGGCCAGCAGTACCAGACTGGAAGCCGGCAAGGACAGTTGGCGTGCCTCGCGGCTCAAGGCCAGCAGCGCCGCGGCGTTCTTGTCGCTTGCCGCGGCGCGATACTTCTGCCGCCACGGATCGTCATCCGCGGCGCCGGCAAGCGCTCGCAACTCCTTGGCCAACTGCTCCGTCTTCGCATGCACCTCATTGGTGCTCCTATCGTCCAGCGCCACGATCAGGGCTTCACGGATGCCCGCTTCCTCAGCGCGGATACTCCGCGCCAATTCCTCCGTTCGTCCCGGTTTCACTTCCAAGTCGTAGGCCGCGAACGCTACGGTGTATTGCGCCGCTGCCCCGGCGTGGTCGAAATCGTTTTTGTTTTCGATCCAATTGGATCTGCTTAGACGTGCCTCATCCAGGTCGCGCAGCAGCTTGGCCTTGCGGTCCGCCTGCACGCGTTGTCGTTCGCTCTCCTGCTGCAGGTCCAGCACCTGCTGACGCAGAAGGTCGTTTGCGGTTCCGGTCTTCAAAGCAGCCAGCGCCGGGGCCAGCGCCGCTTGCGCTTGCTGCCACACGGCCAGGATGGCATCCGCCTCCTCGCTCGTCCACCTCGGCATCCTGCCGGCCTGGTCGCGCAAGTTCTCCACTGTGACCAACGCCGCGCTCACGGTCCGTTCCGTCTCTGCCTGGCGCGTCGCCCGATCCGACAGCGTCCAGCTGACGCCGACGACGGCCAGGAGCAGCACCAGGGCTGCCGCCGCGGCTATCTGTAGCCCCGCCTTGTGCCGCCGGGCGAACTTGCGAAAGCGATACGATGCTGAAGGCGGGCAGGCCAGAACCGGCTCGTCGTGCAAGTAGCGCTCGACGTCCCGCGCCAGCTCGTTGGCCGTCTCGTAGCGCCGCCTGCGGTCCTTGTCCAGCGCCTTCATCACGATCCAGTCCAGCTCGCCGCGCAAGAGCAGGCTCAGCCGCTTCGGATCGCTCTGCCGCTGCGCCGATACCGTCGCCGCTGCCTGGCCGAGCGTGCTCAAACGGGTGCTCGGCCTCGGCGGCTCTTCTTCCCGGATGACCCGCCGCATTTCGTCGTAACCCACTGCGCGCAGCCGTTCCTTGTCAAACGGGGTCACGCCCGTCAACAGTTCGTACAGGAGCACGCCCAGCGAGTAGATGTCGCTGCGCGTGTCGATGTCCAGACCGCTTAGCTGGGCCTGCTCCGGACTCATGTACATGGGCGTGCCGACCATTTGCGCAAAGCCGGTAACCAGCGTCTTGTCGGTCAGATGCTGGCCCAGCGCCTTGGCGATGCCGAAGTCGATCACCTTCACCACCGGCACGCCGTCGTGCAGCGTCACCATGACGTTCGAGGGCTTGATGTCCCGGTGAATGATGCCCTTGTGGTGGGCGTGCTGCACGGCCTGGCAGACGTGCACGAACAGCTCCAGCCGCTCGCGGGTGGTCAGGCGGTTCTGGTCGCAATAGTCGGTGATCGGCACGCCGCGGACCAACTCCATCGCGAAGTACGGCCGGCCTGAGCCGGTTTCGCCGGCCTCCAGCACATGGGCGATGTTCGGATGGTCCATGAGAGCCAGGGCTTGCCGCTCGGCCTCGAAGCGGGCGATCACTTGCCGAGTGTCCATGCCGGGCTTGAGGACCTTGAGGGCCACCTTGCGGCGAACCGGCTGCTGCTGCTCGGCCATGAATACGATGCCGAAACCGCCCTCGCCAATCTCCTCCACCAACTTGTAGGGCCCGATCATCGTGCCCGGCCCTTCCGAGATCGGCTCATCGACGGTGGCGACCGAGCTGGATCGGGGCACCTCGTGGAAGGAACCCATTTCTGACTGCGCGCGCAACAGGTTCTCGACCTCAGCACGGAGGAGAACATTGCCGCCACAGGCTTGCTCCAGAAAAGCCGGCCACTGCTCCGGCGCGTTATCCTCAATGGCGGCCAGAAAGATCGATTTCGCGTGGTTGCACGGCTCGCTCATGATCATCGCTCCCGCGGCACGGATTCCGCTCTATACAGCAATGCGGATTTTGGGTGCCGATTTTCTCACGACCGACGGAAAGAATTGAGAAGGAACCATTCATGGATCACGACTCCACGGCTCCCAGAAGCTCGCTATGGAGCCAGACGCGCGCGTAATTCCAATGCCTGTAAGCTGTTGCGGTGGAGATGCCTAGGGCTTTGCCTGCCTCGTCTACCCTTAATCCCGCGAAGTAACGTAGCTCGACGAGCCTTGCCGCGGCCGGATCCAAGCGGGCCAGCTTGGCCAGGGCCTCATCGATCGCCAGGAGCTGGTCTGGCGTGGCATTGCTAGTCAGATCAAGGGCATCAATGTCGAGTCTCTTGCGGGTGCCGCCGCGCTTTTCAGAGCGCTTCTGCCGCGCACGATCGATGAGAATGCGGCGCATCGCCTCCGCCGCGGCAGCAAAGAAATGCCCCCGACTGTCCCAACGCTGCTCTCGATCCGCCGCCTCTCCGCTTTCCACGAGGCGCACGTAGGCCTCATGCACCAGCGCCGTCGCCTGCAGCGTCTGGCCGGGCCTCTCCTGAGCCAGCTTCTGTGCCGCCAGCTTGCGCAGCTCCTCATAGACGAGCGGCAACAGCTGTTCGGCGGCGTGCGGGTCGCCTTGCTCGATCGCGGACAGAATGCGGGTGACGTCGCTCATGGGCAGCACCCATAGGCTCGAAAACGCCCGGGGGCCTGGCCTCCCTCGGATCCGGGGCCGGAGTTCGGAATCTGTCGCCTCCAGGGGCGTCGAACCTGGTGAGCCGCCAGGTCGTTTTTCTCCCCCCAAGACAGCCGCTGAGTATACCATCCGCCTGACGGCAAGTCCTGCACTCACCACCAGCGAGCCGGAAGCCACGATCGCGAACAACGGCCGGCTGCACATTCAGAATCAGTGCTTGACTCGCTCCGCGGCTACGAGGTAGCCATACGACCTAAGTTGTGGGAAAAGGCCCGGGAAACGGAGCCGGCCGTCGGGCCGGAGGCTGACAGGCTGGACTTCAAGGATGCGAAAACCAGCGCCTCGCAAGCTGCGCAGGAGTTCCCGGCGCGTAAAGAGATGGAGCGACAAACCTGCTATCCCTTGATGCACCGGCATGATGTAATCTCCGCCCTCCTTGTTCGAGAAAACGCGCCCCAGCAGGTCCTTCGCCTGCCATTTTCTTCCCTTGGAGTTCCAAAAATTGAACCAGAGATTGTGTGCGTGCAGTACGAATCTCCCGCCTGGACGCAGGAGACGGTGGACATGTTCGAGCATGCGCTGACGCTGGGCTCCCCCCACAATCATGCCAAGTGTACTGAACAGGCAAGAAGCATAGTCAAATGTCTGATCGGCCAGGCCTGCCAAATCGACCAGGTTCGCTTTGAGGCGCTGAACCTCGACGCCTGCCTCCTTGGCCTTAATCGCAACCTGGTTCAACATCTCCTCGGACAGATCGACGCCTAACACCCAGTAGCCACGCCGGGCGAACGGGACCAGCAGCCTGCCGGTTCCGCAGCCGAGATCGACCAGGCGGGCAGGGCGATCGAAAAAACGCTCCGCGAACTGAAGATCCACCAAGCACAAGGAAGAGCCCAGCAACGACGCATCGTAGTCGCGCGCAATATCCGGATCGTGCAGGTAATCCCACAGCCCGGGATTGACACCGGGAGGGCGCTGCCACGCTGGAGGGATGGATGCCATGGTTCTTGATAGAGTTTGACAGACAATGGTAGATTGTGCTTGACTATACCGCTACTTCCGTCATATCTTATCGTAGTATGCAATAAAGTGATCAAATTATTTCACAAATGTTTGGAATCTTTCAGTGCTCGTTCAGGAACGCCGTCAGCGTGTGCTCGATCTGGTAAGCCGTAAGGGCTTCATGACGCTCGCCGATTTGGCGAAGGCGGTCAAAGTTTCCGAGTCCACGCTGCGCCGCGACTTGGATCACTGGAACCAACAGGGGCTGATCAAGCGCATCCACGGCGGCGCGATGTTTACAGGCGATGGCTCGGCGCTACCTGCTTTGGAAGAGCGTACGACCAGCCAGATCACCGAAAAACGCGCCATCGCCCGCGTAGCCGCCTCACGCATTCGCAACGGCGACGCCGTCCTCCTTGACGGCGGCACCACAACGTTGGAAGTGGCCAAGCTGCTCGTGGGCCGGCCGTTGCAAATCGTCACGAACAGTCTGCCGATCGCCAATCTGTTCGCCAGCAGCCGGGAGACCGACCTGGTGATGCTCGGCGGGTATGTCTATCCCCGGACCGGGGTCGCGCTTGGGCCGCTCGCGGTGCGGATGATGGAAGATGTCCACGTTCATCAAACCATCCTGAGCGTCGCCGGCATCACGGCCAAGGGCCTGTTCAACAGCAATCTGCTGCTCGTCGAAACGGAACGGCAAATGATGCGCTGCAGCGATCAAGTCGTCGTGGTCGCCGACCATACGAAGATCGGCAAGCAATCGCTGGCATTTCTCTGTGAGCTGTCGGCCGTCGACGCCTTGATCGTCGATGAAGGGATTACGCCGGAGCAGCGGGAACTGATCGGTCAGGCGCCTGTGCGTCTCGTGGTGGCAGGCGCGACCGGCAATGGCGTGGCTGTGGAGGGGCCCGATTCATGACTACCGCTACGTTGGATCGCTCGCTCGTGGAGCGTCTGGTGCGCAGTGCACTGATCGAGCGTCTGGCAGCCAACGGGCACCCAACGGCGAATGGCCGGGCGGGCGCGCCCCAATTGGTGGTCAACATTTCCGCCCGGCATTGCCATGTCACCCAGGAGGATCTGGAGCGCCTCTTCGGCAAGGGCCGCCAGTTGACCCCCTTCAAACCTCTCTATCAGGATGGCTTCTTTGCCGCTGAGGAGTCTGTGACCATCATTGGTCCAAGGCACCGGATGATTCCCAATCTGCGCATCCTGGGTCCGTGTCGCGATCACAGCCAGGTGGAGTTGGCGTTCACGGATGCCATATCGCTGGGACTGGAAGTCCCGGTTAGGCGCAGCGGCGACCATCGGGATTCACCTGGCTGCTATCTGCTCGGCCCGGCTGGAATGATCGAGCTGCCGCGCGGCGTGATTCGCCACGAACGACACGTGCACATGGGCCCGGCGGATGCCGCACATTTCGGCGTCAAGGACGGCGACCGGCTTAACCTGCGCGTGGTGAGCAGCTGCGGCGCGGTCCTGGAAGACCTCCTGTGCCGCATGGCACCGACTTCAAAGCTGGAAGTACACCTGGATACCGACGAGGGCAACGCCGTCGATTTGCCCCGTGCGACCAGGGTTGAACTCTTTCGTTGATTCTGTTTCGAGCCGCCGGCTCGATGATTGCGTTTGTGAACTCGGCACTCATGTACGACTGGAGAACTTGAATGGCAGGTACACACATGGAGGCCCTTGGCATGATCGAGACCAAGGGCCTGGTGGCATTGGTGGAAGGCAGCGACGCCATGCTCAAGGCGGCGAACGTCACCTTCCTCGGCTGGCAGAAGATCGGCAGCGGTCTCGTGACCGGGCTGGTCGTTGGCGATGTCGCAGCGGTGAAGGCCGCTGTCGATGCCGGCGCGGCCGCCGCGGGCCGCGTTGGCGAAGTAGTCGGCGTGCAGGTCATTCCCCGCCCGCACGAAGATGTGAGCACCATTTTGCCCGGTGCCGGCAAGAAGGCGGCCCAGGCCGCTGGCGTCAGTTGAATCCCCGAGAAATCATACTAGGAGCATATTCCATGGCCACGAACAGCAGCCGTAACAGCAGCAACAATCATGAAGCCCTCGGACTCGTCGAAACCAAGGGCCTGATCGCAACCATCGCCGCCACCGACGCCATGTGCAAGGCGGCCAACGTTGCCCTGGCCGGCCAGGTGCAGATCGGCGGGGCCTATGTAACCACGTTCGTCCGTGGCGACGTCGGCTCCGTCCGCGCGGCCGTCGACGCGGGCGCCCAGGCCGCCAGCCAAAATGGCGAGCTGGTCAGCTCCCACGTCATTCCCAGGCCGGATGAAACGGTCCTCGATGCTTTCCTGGGGAGGTAAGCAACGACGTGTAGGACAGATTTCCAATCTGTCCGGTCAGGTTGGAAACCTGACCCACAGCTGAAATTACAATGAAAATCCTCGTCGCGAACCTCGGCAGCACCAGCTTCAAGTACCGCCTTTTCGACATGGCGGACGAGCGGGTGCTTGCGCGCGGCGGCGTGGAACGGATCGGCTCGGCGCTCTCTCGATCATATGCCCAGACTGAGCGGGGTTCGCGCGAGCAACAGATTCCTGTTCCGGATCATGCGGCGGCGGTCGAGGCTTGTTTGCAGCTCCTTGCGAATTCGGACATTGCTGTGCTTGAGGACCCGAAGGAGTTGGCCGCCATTGGTTTCAAGGCGGTGCACGCCCAGGGATTGACCGGCGTGCACCGAGTGGATAGCAGGGTGCTCGCCGCCATGGAGGCATACAACGACGTGGCGCCGGCTCACAATCCGCCCTACGTACGGGCGATGCGGCTGCTGAAGGAAAAGTTACCTCACATTCCGCTCGTCGCGGCCTTCGAGACAGGTTTTCACGAGGATATTCCCGCAGCGGAAAGGCTGTATGCCGTGCCCTTAGAGTGGGTACAACATGGCATTCAGCGCTGGGGCTTTCACGGAGCCAGCCATCGTTACATCGCCGAGCGAACAGGCCAGCTGCTGAAGAACACCCAGGCACGCATCATCTCATGCCATCTAGGGGGCAGCAGCTCCCTTTGTGCGGTCAAGGCGGGATACTCTTGCGCCAATTCTCTGGGCATGAGTCCGCAGAGTGGCCTGCCACACAATAACCGCGTCGGCGATTTTGACCCGTTTGCATTGCCCGCCATCATGCGGGCCACGGGCAAGACGTTGGCACAAGTCCTCGACGACCTGGCCAACCGGTCGGGACTGCTTGGCCTCAGCGGCGGTCACAGCAATGATCTGCGCGATCTCGAGCAACGGGCCAAGGAGGGCTGTCCGGTTTCTCAGCAGGCCATCGATGTGTTTGTCGCTTCCGTCAGACATTATCTCGGGGCCTACCTTTTGCTATTGGACGGAGCAGACGCCATCGT
The DNA here is from genome assembly GCA_035296965.1 of Gemmataceae bacterium. Classification (GTDB taxonomy): domain Bacteria; phylum Planctomycetota; class Planctomycetia; order Gemmatales; family Gemmataceae; genus DATGZX01. The sequence continues at coordinate 74,162 of DATGZX010000009.1, read as the reverse complement.
CTTTACCGGCGGCATTGGCGAGAATTCCGCGACCATTCGGGCCGCCGTCTGCGCCAACCTGGATTGGTTCGGCATCTTCTTGAATCCGCTGCGGAATGAAAGCGCCAAGGGCGAGGCTGCCATTCACGAAAGCAAGAGCCGCGTGCAGATCTGGATCATGCCGACGAACGAAGAGTTGATCGTCGCCCGGCAGGCGAAAGCTTTACTCTCCGCGTGAGGGAACCATGTTTCTCGCCAAGGTTACCGGTAGTGTCGTCGCGACACAGAAGCTCCCGTCCATGACGGGGAGAAAACTATTGACGGTCGAGCCGTTGCGGGTCGATCCGGGGCAGCGTGACCACCTGGTGTCCACAGGACGCACGTTTGTGGTCGTGGATACTGTCGGAGCCGGGCTGGGCGAAATGGTGTTGATCGTGCAAGGGTCGAGCGCACGCTTGACGCCGGAAACGGAAAAACTGCCCGTGGATGCGACGATTATCGGCATCGTAGACACCGTGAACGTCGAGAACCAGACCATTTTCTCGGCGCGTGCATAGAACGCAACGAACCAAGGAACGAATCATGCAAGTCACTGAAGAAATCGTTCGCAATGTCGTTCTCGAAGTTCTGAACAAGGTGCGAAACGGCCACGCCCAGCCAGCCAATGGCCAAGCGCAGGCTTGGGGAGTATTCGAGAATGTTGACGGCGCGGTAGCCGCGGCCTACGAAGCGCAGAAGGAATTCGAAACCCGCGGCCTGGACGACCGGCGCAAGGCGGTCACCTGCATTCGACGAATCTGCATCGATCAAGCCGAGACGTTGGGCAAGGAGGAATTCGAAGAGACGCGCATCGGCCGGCTCAAGCACAAGATCGAAAAACTGATCGTCGCCGGCGAGCGGGTCCCGGGCGTCGAGTTTCTGCGCACCGAAGCATGCTCCGGGGAGAATGGCATCACGTTCACGGAGTACGCGCCATTCGGGGTTATCGGCGCGATCACGCCCGTAACACACTCCTTGCCGACACTCGCCTGCAATGCCATCAACATGCTTGCGGCCGGCAACGCAATCGTTTGCAACCCGCATCCGGGCGGCGCACGCATTGCTTGCCGCGGTGTACAGCTCTTCAACCGCGCCATTCATGAAGCCATCGACATCAGCAATCTGATCACCATCATCCGCACGCCCACGCTTGAATCGGCCCAGGCCATTTTCGATCACCGGCAGATACGTTTGCTCTGCGTGACCGGAGGACCGGCGGTGGGGCGCGCCGCTCTGCGCAGCCCAAAGCGCGCCATTGTGGCCGGGCCCGGAAATCCGCCCGTGGTGGTCGATGAAACCGCGGATCTTGATCGAGCGGCACAATCGATCATTCAAGGTGCTGCCTATGACAACAATCTCCTCTGCATTGGCGAGAAAGAAGTGTTCGCCGTGGCTTCAATCTTCGATGAGCTGCTCGAGGCATTGACGCGGCACAAGGCTGTTCGACTCGATCGCGCGCAAATCGATGCTTTGACCAAGGCGGCATTCGTCGCTGGAGCCGACGATCCGAAAAAACTGGTCGTCAACAAGGACTTGATCGGGCAGGACGCCGCTGTGCTTGCGAAACATGCCGGAGTAAATATCCCGGAAGACACCGAAATCGTCTTTGGCGAAACCGAGGAAGGGCACCCCTTCGTCGAGCACGAGCAGATGATGCCGTTCGTGCCTTTCGTGCGCGTTCCGGATGTGGACGCCGCGATCGCCTTGGCCAAGAAATACGAACACGGCTTCAAACACACCGCCATCATTCATTCACGCAATGTCGAAACTATCACGCGGATGGGGCGGGAACTGGACACGAGCTTGTTCATTCAGAATGGACCGAGCATGGCCGGCCTGGGCAGCGGCGGAGAAGGCTACCTCAGCTACAGCATTGCCACGCCCACTGGAGAAGGTGTCACGACACCGTTGACATTCACTCGCCAACGGAGAACGACTACCGTAGGAGCGCTGCGCGTTCTTTGATTTGCTGCCTCGGAGGTCGCTGGCATGGATCAGAAGAAACCAAGTAACAAGAAGGTCTGGTTGCTGGCCTTTGTGCGAGCGGCAGGTTGGGTGGCCCTCTATGGTCTATTACTTCTGGGAATTGGAGTGATCCTGAAGCCGATTTGGAGCGTGCTCAGCGACCTGGCACGCCTCGTGGTCCTGTGCTGGGCGCCCCTGGTGCCCATCGTCGCAGGTCGCTATCACCGGTCATGGCGAGTCGGCGTCGCGGTTCTTTTGCTGGAACTGGCTGTGGCCCTAGTCGTCTACATCCTTATGCTCTTCGGCAGGCTCAATGCGACTGCCTGAGGAAGATTGCCAAGCGAGGGTTACGTGCAACTGGGTCAAGTAGTTGGTCAAGGCGTTGCCACGGTGAAGCACCCCAGCCTCCAGGGCTGGCGCTTGCTTCTCGTGCAACCGCTCACGGCCGAACGCAAGGAAGACGGCGAACCGTTGCTGGCGATCGACAACCTTGGTGCTGGAACGGGGAACCTGGTGATACTGTGCAATGACGGCGCAGGCGCACGAGAATTGGTCGGCTCGCGCACGTCGCCCGTACGCTGGATGGTCATGGGAGTCTGCGATTGATGAATGACAACGGCCACCTTCGCGCCACCTCTCCCAGCGGGCCAGTCCTGCGCTGGGCGGGTCGAGTAGTCAGCGCGGAGGAGCTGGGCAGGTCGCTGAACGGTCATCGCGAGATCTTGCTCTCTGCCCACACGATCATCACTCCGCTGGCTGCTGAAGAATTGCGGGCGCGCGGGGTTCGAGTCAGCCGAGAGGCGGTCGAAAAAGAAAAAAAGACTGTCGCGCGCTGGGGCCTGGCACAGGAACGGCAGCATCCTTACGTAACGAGCGCGATGCAATCGTTGGAGCGCGAAGGGATTTCCTTCGTGAAATTGCAAGCCGACGGAGCTACCTCAGCATCGCCCTGGGCCCGCGCGGTGGCGCAGTGTATCTCCCGAGGCGAGTGCACGGGCGGCGTAGTGTTCTGCGACGACAGTGGCCTGGTTTGCTGTGTCGCCAATAAGCTGCCTGGACTTCGTGCGGCCGCCGCGGCCAACGTCGGCGATGCAGCACGAGCGACCGCGAATTTCGGAGCCAATCTGGTCGCGGTTCAGATGCCGGGCTGCACTTTTTTCGAAATCCGGCAGATTCTTCAGACTGTATGCCGGATCGGAGATCCCGCATGCCCGGCGAACGTTGCCCATACGCTCCAGGAGTTGGACGGCCATGCGCATCGTTGAAGTAATCGGCACCGTGACTTTGTCTCGCTGCCACCCGACGCTGACGAGCCTGCGCCTGGTGATTGGCGTGCCGTTCAGCTTGCGAGCGCTACGTGAGAACAAGGGCCCGGATGGAGAGGACCTGGTGATTGTGGACACCCTTGGGGCCGGCAACGGCAGCCGGATCGGCATCAGCGAAGGCGGTGAGGCGGCGGTGCCGTTCTCACCTGAGCGCAAGCCGGTGGATGCGTATTGTGCATGCATCCTGGATCGATTGACGGTCGATAGGTCATTGGATGGACGGACAAGCCATTATTGATTGTGCGCATCAAATACGTCATGCGTGCGTATTCCCCTCTCCCCCGTACTCGGGGGAGAGGGGCTGGGGGTGAGGGGGTTAAGCGACCTTCAATAGTCCAAAACCCTCACCCCCAGCCCCTCTCCCGTGAGTACACGAGCGAGGGGAGAAAGCAGGCTCGTTGCACTAGTTGCGCAGTCCTGAACGATCAGAAAACGAAGACAGCAAATGAAGGATGAAAGACATGGCTAGCGAGTACCAGTTGAAAGAGCAGATTTGTGAGATCGGCAGGCGCTTGTACAACAAGGGATTTGCCGCGGCGAATGACGGCAACATAACGGTGCGCCTGAACGACAAGGAGGTCCTGTGCACGCCGACAATGGTCTCGAAAGGCTTCATGAAGCCCGAGGACATTTGCAAAGTTGATTACGAGGGAAAACAACTCGCGGGCAAACGAAAGCGGACTAGCGAAGTGCTCCTGCACCTGGCCATCTACAAACACCGTGCGGACATTCAGTCGGTGGTTCACTGCCATCCGCCACATGCCACTGCGTTTGCCGTCGCACAGGAGCCGATTCCCAAGTGCATCTTGCCGGAAGTCGAGGTCTTCTTGGGCGAAGTTCCAATTGCGAGGTACGAGACTCCAGGCACCACGAAGTTTGCCGAGACGATCATCCCCTTTGTCAAGGATTGCAACACGATCATCCTGGCCAACCACGGCACGGTCACGTTTGGCCCGACTTTGGAGAACGCCTACTTCAATAGCGAAATCATCGATGCCTATTGCAAGATCCTCATCCTGGCCCGGCAGCTTGGCAAGGTGAATTACTTCACCGAGCAGCAAACGCGCGAGCTGCTCGACATGAAGAAGCGGCTCGGCTACGACGATCCGCGTCTGCGCTGCGAAAACTGCGATCTATGCGGCAACGGCATCTTCGAACGCGGCTACACCGAGGCGGCGCCGCAACCCCGAGCCTTCCGCAGGGAAGAACACGATAACAAGGCGCACACAAATGGTAAGGCTGCTGGCCCCGAGGACACGGATGCGCTTGTGCGCATGATCACCGATCAAGTCATGGCAACATTGGCCGGCAAGAATTGAAGGACGAAAGGGCTCCCATGAAAGTCAGCATCATCGGCGGCGGCGGACTGGTCGGCAGCATGACCGCCTATGCCCTTCAGTGCGGCGGCGTCGCGAGCCACATCTGCCTCATCGACGCCAACAAGGAGGTCTGCCTGGGCCAGGCAACCGACCTGCTTCACGGGGCCAGCCTGGCTGCGGACCAACGCATCACGGCCGGCGACATGAGCGATGTCGCCAGCAGCGATATCATCATCATCACCGCGGGCCTGCGGCGCAAGCCGGAGGAAAGCAGGCTAGACCTGGTCAACCGCAATGTCGATCTTTTCCTTGGCCTTCTCGATCAGGTGAAATCCGCCGGCCTGAAGGACCATGCTTACCTGGTGGTCGTCAGTAACCCCGTCGACGTGCTGACCTATCTGGCCGTGCAGCGTTCGGGGCTGTCCTGGCAGCGGGTCATCGGCCTGGGAACGCAACTGGATACGGCGCGCTTCCGCAGCTATCTGGCCCGCAGGCTGCAAGTGCCGCCGACGCAGGTGCAGGCAATGATCCTCGGCGAGCATGGCGATAGCATGGTGCCGATCTGGTCGAGCGCGACCGTGGCCGGTCTGCCCCTTGAGCAATGGCCCGGGTTCAATGCTACTGTCCAGCGCGAAGTGTTCGAAGAAACCAAGACGGCCGGTGCTCAGTTGATCAAACTCAAGGGCGGCTCCGGCTTCGGCGTCGGGCTGTCGATTCGCGAAGTCGTGCATGCGCTCGTACAGGATAGCCGGCGCATTCTGCCGGTCTCCACGCTGCAAATGGGCCTCTATGGCCTCCGCGATGTCTGTCTATCTGTGCCGACAGTAGTCGGCTGCGGCGGGGTTCGCCAGCAGGTCGAGCTGGCACTCACTCAGAAAGAGCGGCTCGCTCTAATGCAGTCCGCACGCGTGTTGCGGGAGACGATCACGCAAGTCGAACAACGGGTAGGATCAGGTTCGGCGCACGGAACGCCAGCGCCTTTGATGGTCGGCAAGGCCAAGAGTAACGGCCACGCGATTCCACGGTCTGCCTGGCAGTCAGGCAAGTAGCGGCAACCTCCCTAGTGATTGGTAAATGTTCGATTGGGGGACAGGGTTTGAAGGAAGAGTAAGACTTAGGAGGAGGATTACGAAGATGATGAAGAGCACGATTCAGATTAAGAGAAGGACAAACAAACGCTGCCAATTGAGTCCTGCTCTTTCTCGTGCTCCTGCTCTTAATCCTCTTCCTAATCGTACTCTTCATCTTCATTCTTTCTCTTAGGCGTGAATCGCTGGTCAAGCCCTCGGTTGAAGATTGACAGAGCAATAGGAATTGAGAGGGTGATCGCCATGGTCGAAAAATCTCTCGATCAGAAGCTAAAGCGGATTCACGCCGACCCGCACGGCAGCAAGGACTTCATCCTGGCCGATGCCAAGGATGCCGACATGGCACTGGCCATTGGTGCGCCCGGCAAATCTCCCGAAGCCCATAGCAGCGAATTGCGCTACCGCACACTGGCGGAATTTCGGGAGATCGTCGAGCAAATCGTCGAGCAAGGGCTGGTCGACATCATGCTCATGTCCGCAAGCACGAGCGAAGTGCTGACCATCCAGAAGAAGATCTTCGAGAAGAGTCCGGTTACTCCCGCAGCGCGCGTGAACGACACGACGGACATTCACGTCATTCGCGGCAGCCGTTATTCCGCACAGCCGTCGCTGCCTTTTCGCACGGCCACGCTCGACCACATTCAGTGCGGCCATGTTGATTGCAAGTCCGAAGATCGGCATCTCGGCGCCAACCTGGGCCTGTACAGCATCACATTCAATAACGACGCCATTCTCGACCGCGAGGCCCTCGCAGCATACAAGGAGTTCCGTCTCGAAGCGGAGCGGAAGGGTTTCCGCCACTTTCTCGAGGTATTCGACCCCAATCGACCGGAAGCGGTGGAAGCGAGCAAGGTCCCGGAATTCATTAACGACGCCATCGTGCGCACCCTGGGTGGCGTGACGGCCAAGGGCCGGCCTGTGTTCCTCAAAATGGTGTACCACGGCCCCAGGGCCATGGAGGAACTGGTTCGTTACGATCCGCATCTGGTTGTCGGCATCCTCGGGGGATCGGCGGGCACGACCTATGACGCCTTCAAGTTATTGAGCGAAGCCAAAAAATACGGTGCCCGCGTGGCGCTCTTCGGCAGGAAGATCAATAATGCGGAGAACCAGCTTGCCTTCGTCCGCTTCCTCCGCCATATCGCTGACGGCGGGCTCGGCGCCGAAGAGGCGGTGCGCGCGTATCACGCCGTCTTGGAAAAGATCGGCGTTCGGCCGCAGCGATCGTTGGAAGAGGACATGCAATTGCAGACCAATGTGATGAGCTACAGCGGCACCGGCAAAGTCATTAGTCCGGCGCCTGCGAAAGCTTGTGCCTGTCAAGAAAAGAGCGGTGGAGGGCATGTGGCGCACGCGCATGCCGGCTGCGCCTGCACAGCCAAGGAGAGCGCAGTGCAGGCGCAAGCGGAGAATGGCAGCAACGGAGAACCGGATTTTAAGAGAATGACGCCCGCCCAGAAAATCGCCTACCACAAAGCGCGCTGGGACCGCATCCTGGGTTGAGCGCTGCTGCGGGCGAACTATTTATTGGTTTCACGCTTTAGCAAGTCGCGGTATTCTTTTGCGCGGGCCGCATCACCCTGCTGTTCGAACAGCTTCGCCAGGTGCTCCATCGCCTTGATGTGCTCTTCCCTATCCTGGTGATAGATCACGTCGACCCACAGGTAGGGCCAAAGCGCGTCCTTCCCGCGGCCTTGCAAACGGTAACTGTCGCCCAGCGCATTGTAGGCCAGCGCCTTCAAGTTTTTGTCTGTCGTGGTGGCGATGATGCCTTCTAGCTGTTTGACTGCCTCGGCCAGCTTGCCGGATGCTCCTTGGCACTGGGCCAAATAGATCCGGACCCGCAGTGCTTGTGGGTCGTCCGGCTTGATAGACCCGAGCAAGCCTTGCAACTTCCTTTCTGCTTCCGCGTATTGCTTCCCCTGGATCAGGGCATCCGCCGCAAGAAGGTCGCACTCCTGGCGGACAGATGGGGGAAGGTTAGGAACGGCCGCCAACGCTTCATAGGTTTTCCGCGCGGCAGCTGTGTCGCCCTTGGCGACTTGCAGCCGGGCAAGCAACTTCGTGCAGGCACTGATCTGCCAGCCTTCCGGATACGCTTTGGTGAATTTCTCCAGCGCCTCGATCGCTCGGTCGGTCAGCGCCGGATCGTCTTCAGCCTGCCGAGCGAGCAAGCGCGCCACCTTGTACTGCAAGTGACGCTCTGCAAATTTGTATTTTCCTCCCTCCAGTTTGGAGACGATCTCCTCGTAGCCCTTGAGCGCATCGACGAGTGCTTTCTTGCGATCCGTATCCTTTGTCGCTGGCTCAATGGCTTTGCGTTCGTCGCTGCTGGCACTTCGATAGGTCAACTTGACGGCGCCGGGAACGTCATAGACAACGTCGAACACATCCAGTGCCGAGATCTCTTTGGTGGTGCTGGCCGCACCCGATTTAATGGTAATCTGACTGGGGCTTTCTTCCTGAATGGAGCCCGAAGCAGTGGTTTCCTTCATGCTCTTGCGATCCAAGTAGCGAATGCTGTCTTGTGCACGGGCGCACGGAACGCTTACCAGAGTAACGATGACAATGATCATCCCGAATGGGATTGAATGCTTCATTGGCGAATACCTTTGCCGAGAGGATCGAGCAGGCAGGAGTGCAGCGCTTGCCGCTACGGCTGCCCCTTTTCTTGAGATTTCTTCAAAGCGTCGTATTTCTTCTTCAACGCCGGCTCGGCCTGGATGAGCTCCTCGAAGCGATTCTTACAAGATTCAGCCGCCGGGTCCGGCTGGTTCTTCAAGCGAGTCTCCAGGCTCACAATATAGGTCGCCGCCTTGGCGATGCTGTCGTCACTTTTCGGCTCCTTCATTTTGAGGGCGTTCTTGTACATGCAATACACCATGTGATAATAACAATCGAAGTACTGCTCTTTTATCTTGTTGTCTTCCAACCTTCGCTTCATCTGGCCCATGAGGGCATTCCAGGCGAAGATCGCGCCCGCCTTACCCGTGTATTTTTCCTGGTCCTCCAGCAGAAGGATGCCCTCCTTCTTGACTTCCAGGCTCGCCTTGCCCCACGGTTTGCTCATAATCTCTTGCAGAGCAGTTTCCGCGTTGGTGTATTGCTTATCGAGGCGCATCTCGCGCGCGCGCAGAATCCTCGCAGCATGATAGACAGCAAGCTGTTTGGAGTCCGGCTGAGCATTGCCGCCAGCAGACTTCGGCTCCGAAATCTTGTCAGCCAATTCCGCCGCGCGGGAATGTTTGTCCAGGCTGGAGTAACTCTGCGCGAGGAACAAAAAGATTTCGGGCTTGGGGCTCTTTTCTTGCTGCTTGGTCAGCTCATCGAGAAAGTTGGCGAAATTGGCAACGGTCTTGTCCAGCTGGGGTTTGGCAGGCTCTCCCTGCTGCCGAAGTTGCTCGATTTGCGCCTTGAGCTGCTGCACGAAGCCGACCATGATTTCGAGCGAATTCTGCGGAAATGTCCTCTGCAAAAGATCGAGGAGTTCCTTGGCGCGCTCGATCTTGCTGTCCTGAACATTAGAGCGCAGCGCCAATCCGAGTAGCTGGCGCACGATTTGGGGATACGCTTCCTTGAGCTCGGACCACTGCCTTGCTTGTGCCGGGTCTTGCACTTGTTTGGCGAGCGGGTCGAGCAGTTCGCGCACTTTCGCATAATGGCCCGCGGCATAGTCCGCCTCTGCTCGCCCCAACTTGGCATAGAGAGTCAGGGCAACGACGCTGGTGCGATGCTCTTCCTTGGTTTTTTCATCCAGGGCGTCGAGCTGTTTCAAGAGCGCGTCCGCCAGTTGATCCATTTTTTCAAATTGCTTGAGCCGATAATAATTGTTCGCCAGCATCATTTTCGCTAGCACATAATCGTGGATCGTCGACGAATCGGCGCCAGTTGAGAGTTCGGGAATCTTCAACAGCGCGGCTACGGCTCGGTCTTGATAACTCGCTTTGCCGGGCGGCGGCTTGGCCTCATCTTTCTGGGCCTGGAGGGCGGCCGCTGCCAATTGGAAGTAAGAGCGCGTGGCCTCGGGATAGGTGGGCGAAATTCGCTCCAACACCTCCACCGCTGCCGGATAATCCTTCTCGCCAAGAAGCACCAGGCCGGTCATGTGGCGAGCGACATCTGCTGCAGGGTCGCTGGGCCAGGACTGTTCGATATAGATCGCCAAGCTTCGCAAGCGCGTCCGAAGCGGATCCACGTCTTCTCGGGTCGCACCAGCCTGCTCGGCTGCGCCGATCAGAAGACCGTACGCACGCAGCGCATAGGCACCAGCCATGGGCGCATGCAGCGCCCTGGGCTCCGCGCGCGCCATGTCCTCGCCGGCCACCACTGCCCGGTAATAGTCGCCAGTCGCCAGGAATGCGTAGGCGAGAAGATAGCGCGCGTCGTACACCTCGTCAGGGGGAACCTCCGCATCAGCCAGGTCGATGCCGTGGACCAGAGCGGCGAGAATGTTCTTGAAGTGTCCCTTCTGTTTTTCTTCAGCCTTGTTGCCGGCCTGTTTTTTGGCATCCTCGTGCATGAGTGCCATTTCGTACTGGGCGCGCAGGTAACATTCTTCGAAGTCCTTGAGCTTGGAAATGTCTCCTTTGCTCCTACCCTGGGAGATGGCCAAGATGACACCCTGCTTGCTCTCACGGGCCTGGGTAGTGAAATCGTTCTCACTTTGCTCGAGGGCGTGATAGAGCTTTCGTGCCTTTTCAAGGATCTCGCGAGCCCGCGGTGTCTGCTGTTGCGCCTTGGGCAAACTGGTTACCTGCTGGACGTAAGCGTTGGCCAACTCGAAACGCACGCCATAGCCTTCCGGTGTATTCAAGTAGTTCGGATAGAGAGTAAGCCACTCCTCACCAGCTTTCTGAATCTCCGGAATCGGTTTTTTTACCTCGGGATCGGTCGCCAGGGCACGCATGCGGAAATAGCGCGCGAGACGACGTGCAGTCTCGACGTGCTCGCCAGGCTCAGCCAGCACGTCTTTGTACACCGCCCGCGCTGCTTTCGCGTCGTCGTTAATCTGCTGACAACGCCCGATCCAGACGAGGGCTAACCAGCAGAGGGGATTCTTGGTGTCGCGCTTGCTAAGCTTTTCCAATGCCTTGATGGACTGCTGGAGGACTTCGCCTCTTTTGACCGCGTCACTGTCATCGGTGTAGGTGCGTGCCTGATCGAGGAGATTGATCCCCAGTTCCAGGTCCGCCTGGAGTCTGGACTGGGCAAGTGCCTGTCTGTCGGACTGCAATTGCTTCGTGGTGTCCGCGACATTGCTCGCAAGTTGGGAGTCGATCTGTTTGGCGGCGGCTTGCAGCTGCTTGGCGGCCTCCTCGAACTGGGCTCGCGCTCTTAGCAGCTCGGCGCGCTGTGCCTCCCTGGTCTCCTGACGTTGGGCCCGGCTAAGCATCGCTTTGCCTTGCTGGGCCGAAATTCGCGCGATCTCCAGGGCGGCATCCGCTGCCAGGGGATGCTTCGGGTTCTTTTTTACGAAGAGATCGAACTCGGCTCGGGCCTGGTTCTGCAAGGTAGTGCGCCGGCCATAATCCGACTCCACCGCCGCCAGTTCCAGCCGGGTCTTCGCGAGTTCCAGCGGAAGAATAACGGCAAGCTCTGGAGGTGGGGCCTGGCCCTTGCTCTGCAGGTACTGCAAAGCCAGGTCTGCCATTCCTCTGCTGCGAAGTCCCCGCACGAATTCCAAGTGGGGCGGCTCTTCCGCTCGCAAGGGCAGTGCCAATAACGCGAGCGTCCCGATGGTCAGACATGCAGCCAAGCGTTTACATTGCAATTCATTCATGGGAAAGGCTGAATTCAGGTACCAGGACAGGGAAGGGCAGATTCCGTGCGCCACCGGCTCGCGGTGAAGCATCTGGTTCACGCAACCCATCCAGTATAAAACGGAGGCAAGGCCGGTCAAGGTAATTGACGCCTGTGCTGCTTCCAGGACGAAAGCCGCAGGCTATGCCCTTTCATCTTTGCCGGCTTCCGAGCTCCCCCACCTTCGCAACAGATCATGCTCAACTCCCAGCTGATCGCAAATCCGGCCGACTATGAAATCGGTCGCGTCTTCCAAGGAACGTGGCCGGGTATAAAAGGCCGGCATAGCTGGGAGGATGACGGCTCCTGCCTCCGCACAGATGGAAAGATTGCGGAGCTGAATAGTATTCAACGGCGTCTCTCGGGGAACCAACACGAGGCGGCGGCGCTCTTTGAGATGTACATCCGCAGCCCGATGAATCAAGTTTTGGGATAAGCCATGAGCGATCGCCCCGACCGTACCCATGCTGCATGGGCACACGACCATGCCCGCCGTCAGAAATGATCCACTGGCCACGCCCGCGCGAAAATCGAGGAAGTGATGGTAGAGAAACTGGCCTGGTGCCATTAGGGGCAGCGCCGGGCCTAGCAAATCGGCCAGTTCGAACCGGTCCAGGCAAACGCGGCGATCGAGTTCCTGTTCGAGCACCTGAACGCCGGCCGGGCTTACGGTAAAGTGCACCCTTCGGCCTGCCGCCAGCAAGACCTCCAGCAACCGAACGCCGTAGGGCATTCCGCTGGCGCCCGTCATCGCAAGAACCAGATCGGTGGCGGCCATAATCCCCTGGCGCAGTGATTGAGGTGCGTAAACTTCCTCTTTTATTGTAGAGACGCCAGCCCCGCCAGACGAACCGCCCAGGAACTGTACCATGAAGTTGGCAACCCAGCAGCGAACGATTATAGTAAGCTGCAGTGGCCAACTGTCCGCGAATGGGACGTCCTGCGCTTCACCTGGAGGCTTTGAATCGCATGATTCAGCTTCGCATGCCTAAGGAATTCCGGCTGCATGCATGCTGGCTTGTCGTGCCGGCTCTCGCTCTGGTGGGAGCATGGGTTCTTCTCGCCCAACCCCCCGGACAGTTCGCTGACTGGAAGGCCGACACCGTGTATTTCAAGAGTGGCAAGACCATGTCGGGCCTGGTCGGCTCGGGCCTGGTCGGGAAGGAAGAGGGAACCGGTTTCAACTTCGCCTACATCAAACGGTCGCCCGGTAAACCCACGGCCGTCATTCATACGAAAATCACCTATGCGGAAGTCGACCGGATCGATCGCGTGGGAGACGAGGAGCGGGCTCAGCTAAAGACGCGTTTGGAGTCGCTCGCGAGCGAGAAGGCGAACGAAAAAAACGGGTGGAAAGAAATCGCTCTTAAACCGGCGCCATGGGGAACGAACAATTCACCAGGATTTACCTACACTTCCAATCACTTTGTACTGTTCTCAAATGCCAACGAGGAAATAGTCCGCTGCGTTGCAGCCCGACTCGAGCAAGTCTACGATGCCTATGCGCACTTCCTCCCGCCACGACGTTTGAAAGCGCCGGCGACGAAAATACTCCTCGTGCAGTCGCTCAATGAGTACCAGCAGATGCTGAAAGCTCAGGGGCGCGACATCTTGAACCCGGCGTTTTACGATCCTTCCACCAATCAAATCCTCTGGGCTTGCGAATTGCAACGCCTGACGGAAGAGTGGGAGCGCAAGCATAAGGAGATCCTGCGGGATCTCGATCGACTTCGCGAAATAGAGGCTCAGCAGTTCAGGACCTTCAAAGGCAACGTTCCGCCTGAATTTCGCCGAAAAGTAGAAGACGATCGCAAGAAAATTGAAAAGACCGACATCGAGAATGAACGCATCCTCGAAAAAGGCAAACAACGGTTCTTTCAGATTCTGTACCACGAAGCCTTCCATGCCTATCTGGCTAATTTCGTTTACCCGCCGAGCCAGGCCGAGGTGCCGCGCTGGCTAAACGAGGGGTTGGCCCAGATCTTCGAGACTGCCATCATCGAAGCCGGCGAGCTGCAGATCGGCTATCCTGATTGCGACCGGCTGACGCGCGCGAAAGAGGCAGAGCGCAAAGGAGAGCTGGTCAAACTCGAGGATCTGCTGCGCTCCGGGCCCAAGGATTTTCTCGTCGGCCACGCCAGCGACCAGCAACTCTCCGATCGCTACTACCTTACGTCCTGGGCGTTAGCCTTTTATCTCACGTTTGATCGGAAGAAAATCGATACGCCACAATTCAACCAGTATGTCCGCGCGCTGAAAGAGGGGGCAAACCCCCTGAGCGCGTTTCATCGACTGGTGGGTCAGTCTTTGGAAGATTTCGAAAAGGGATTTCAGGAATACGTACAGTCTCTGCGCGCCGACGGCAGAACCTCGCCTCATCTGAAAGATTCGCACCCGTAGCGCTGCCGGCCGCTAATCTGGCTTTAAATGCCCCCCATTCCCGAGGCAGAGTCTGGAGATTGCGGCGCGCTGGCGCTACCTTCCTTGGATCCGATTGCATTGCGTGCATTGATTCTTTTGGAGCCGTCCAGCGCCGTCCACGTCTCGCCCTCTGCAGCCTGGTCCATCTTGGCGGCGAACTGAGGGCCGATTACCGGTAGTTCGTCCTTGGGATCGCCGGTAGCCACCGGATGCCGCAGGAAGTGGAAAAGAAGATAGGCGCCCACGCCAGCAAGCGCGATGAGAATCAAGACAGGGCGCAGGCTGGCAACGCGTCCTTCAGCTGCCAGGACCAGATCTCGGAACTGGTCCCCGAACCAGAACGCGAGGAAAAACAGCAAACTTACGCCCGGAATTGCGTAGAGACCGTCGGCCATCACAAATCGAGCGAACGGCAAGCGCATGGTACCAGCCATGATGAAAATCGGGGCGCGGATGGTGGGAAGAAATCGCGCGAAAAGTAGCACGAGCACGCCGTACTTGTGGAAGTTTTCCTCGATGCGCTGGCGTTTCTCCGGCGGCAACAACCGTCTCATCCAGGATTTTTGCAAGAGCTTGGGGCCCCAGAACCTTCCCATCCCATACAGGAGGCTATCGCTAATGACTACCCCCAGGATGAGAACCGGCAGCATAACTTGCCAGAGCAGCCGTACGCGCGGCGGAGGTGGTGGAGGTGGCTCGACATGGAGGCATTCCTCCAGTGCAGCCCAAGGGAGATTGACCGGGAATGGCGCGCCAGGCGCGGCCGAGAAAACGGCCACGACCTCGGATACCGAATCATAGCGAGACGGGTATTCCGAGGCGTGCCCCACCATGGCCCCGGCAGTGACAATGGGGAGCTCTTCGGGAATGGGAAACCCCAGACCGGCCGCTATCAGCAAGGAGAAGGCGCCCAGGTAAACATAGATAGCGGCTTTGTCGAACACCCTTCGGCTCCCTCGCTAGGCAAATCCTTCGCACGCTGCGCCGTCACGCACTCAGATGAAACTTGGCTCAGTACCCATGCAAATCCTCAAGCACGGCAATCCACTCTTTATGGGACCGGTATGCAGCAAGCGTTTAGGGTTCCACAACCTCGCTACCCCTGTCGATATTCACCCGCTCATTATGAGTAAGAAGAATCGTGGGGGGAAGAGGAAAGAGACGGCACCGGCCGACCATGCAATCCCTTTGATCTTGGCGCACAATCGTGCCAGAATCCGAGAGCACTTTTTGCAAGGGAGGAATACACGGCCATGAAACTCGGTCTCATCAACTCTGCCTGGGCCCAAACCGGGAAGGACACTGCCTATGGCATTCAGAAAACCAAGGAAATCGGATTCGATACGATCGATATCTTCGCCGATCCTCTCGACCTGAACGACCAGGAGCGACATCTGATCAAACGCGAGTGCGATCGGCTCAATTTACCCATTATGAGCATAGCTTGCGTAGCTGTCGGTCTCATCGATTTCAACCCTTCCGTCCAGCGGTTCCACCTGCAACGCTGCCGGGCCTATCTGGACCTGGCCCGGGAATATGAAGCCCGTAATGTCCTCTTGGTCTTGGGCGAGTACATTTGGGAGCGACAAGTAATTCATCCGTCAGATCAATGGCAGACCGGCGTGCGCAACGTCCGCGAGCTGGGGAAATATGCTGCGGATCGAGGCTTGCAGATCGCATTGGAGCTGGAGCCTTTCAAGCTCTCGCTAATCAACAACGTGGCAACCATGGTGCGATTTATCGAGGACGTCGGCCATCCTGCGGTAAGAGCAAATATCGATATCTCTCATCTGGTACTGTCGCGGACGCCGCCGGAGGAGTTGCGGAAGCTCAAGGGAATGGCGGTCCACGTCCACCTCAGCGATTGTGACGGCAAGGTCCATGGTGATCTGCCTCCCGGCAGAGGCGTGGTCGATTTTGTACCCTATCTTCGCGAGATCAAAGCGCTGGGGATCGACGGAGCCATAAGCATAGAATTGGAATATTCGCCAGAACCGGACCAAATCGTGCAATGGGTGCAGGAAGCATACGAGGCAGTGAATCGACTTTTGCAGCAGGCCCAATTGCGTGACTAGCGGTGCCCTTTCCAGGTCGCGCTGGCTGTCCGGTTTGTCTTGTCGCACCTGCGGGATTGCAGTGACTGGGAAAGCTGTTCCCACTTGGCCGACTCTCGTCTAAAATAGAGACGATTTCCTGAATAGTTCGCCCCCATCTGAACGAGTCCGTCTGTGCACATCACTGTCTACTGTCCTGCGTGCCGCAATCACTATCATGTTGAGCCGGAGTTGCGCGGGCTTCACATGCGCTGCCTCAACCCGGCCTGCCGAGAGATATTTGTAGTAGAAGGCGCCCAGCCGGAATCTCCTGCGACCGTCAAAACCGGAGATTCCTCGGGCCCGGACGTCATTGGGCTGGTGCCACTCGAAGAGGAGTCGAACCAACCGGGCTCCGGAGCACCTCCGGTTGATGAACCAAAGAATGGCGGCGCAGTCGGCGACATGATTCCCATCTTGGACGCGGAGTTGGTGGAAGAAGCACCGGCTCCAGGGTCGGCGAAGAAATCTCGTTCAGCGAGATCGAAGGAGCCGCTTCCCACCGCGCAAATCGTCGAAGAGCCTCAAGGAGTGATTACCCCGACATCGGCTTCCTGGCGGGATGCGCCCCCGGTCCGCAAGCCAAGCGCGCGGGGACTTTCCACGCAGATTCCGCTAGTTCAACTTCCGGCTTCCCCTCCCGCCGAACCCACGGAGGAAGAACTTCCTGTGCAGGAGAACCGGTCTATTGCTGATCGCCCGCCTACAGAGTCAGAAACCGCCCAAGCGCTGCCAATCCCGGCCTGGAATTCGCCGCCCCGCGTACGCAGATGGGATACAGAAGAGAAGCCGCAGTCTGAGTTTTCCGAGCCGACTCACTCTCCCCAGGCCACCGACCCCACTGTGTCACCCCCGGAACAACCAGAGGACGGGAATGAGGCCCTGGTTCGAGCCCCCCGCAAGAAGGTGTTGTGGGTGATCAGTGCCATGGCGGTCGCAGCCGGCATCCTGGTCGTCACCGTGATCGTCGTCGCCATGAACAGGTATTGGGACACAGAGAACCGGATCTTCAAGGAAGCCCAGCTAGAATATGAGGACGGAAAGTTCGGGGCTGCATCACGTGACTTTGAAAAACTCGACAAGGAATTCCCGGAAAGCAGCAATCGCCCGCGCTACCGCTTCTATGCGGCGCTTAGCCATATTCACGATCAGGTCCAAAACGTTTCGGCCGATCCGCGCGATGAACTGGCGCACATAAAGGCATTCATTGAAGAATACAAAACCGACCCCCTTCTGAAAGAACGCGGCACAGAGGTTGGCAACGATCTGCTGAAGATCGCGGAGGCGCTAATCGACCTGGCCGAGAGCAGAAACGATGCATCCATACTTGTCGTGGCCCGCGAAGTGTACGACGGCAGCATCAGGTTCAAAGCCTCAGCGCACGGTGAGGACATAATCCAGAGGTTTGCGAACGCCGAGCAGAAGATCCAGAGAGAGCAGGAACGCCAACGTCTGATCGCGACCTTGCAGGATTTGCTACACAAAGATCCCAGCCTCGAAATGGTGGAACAAGCCCGCTTTCTCGTTCGCAGGGCCAAGTTTGAAAACGAACCAGAGGTCAGAGATCTCCTGACAAAATTGGATGGAATAGTAACCTCGAAAATCCGCTACGTCGTGGACAACATCCCTCCTCAATCCCTTTCGTCGCCACGTCTCGAACCGAGTTTGTTGTTGGCATCTCCCCTTGTTCTTCCAGAAAAACTACCTCAGGGAAATTCTCCTGTCGTGCTGGCGCTGGCGCGAGGGGTGGTCTACGCATTCGACCAGGGCAATAGCAGGCCCCTTTGGGCCATGCGCGTCGGCGTCGACACAACCGCCCTGCCGATCCGGTTGGAGCGCGAATTTGCTGCAGTTGATGACCTATTTCTTATTCTTTCCGCCGATCGCGAGGAAGTAATGGCTCTGGCGGCCAAGGATGGCCACGTGCAGTGGAGGCAACGTCTCGACGCCCCAAGCCTGGGCAGTCCGCTGGTGGTCGACCGCAAGGCCTACATCCCAACCTACAAAGGCCGGATCTACGAGATTGAAACCGTCGGGGGGACCTTGCTGGGCCACTTTGAGCTTAACCAACCCCTGAACGTGGGAGGAGTCTGCCAGAAACTGGAAAATACCAATTTGCTTTATTTCCCCGGCGACAGCGATAACGTTTACATTCTGGAAGTGCCGACCAGGCAAGGGAAGGGTAGGCCCGAGCCGCGTTGCACGATGATTCTCCATACGGGGCATCCTGCGGGCTCCCTACGGAGCGAGCCCATCATCATCAATCGCATCGATCCCAATGCGATTGGCGGAGGTGGCCAAGCCGAATTCCCCAGTTACTTGATTCTGAGTCAGTCCGACGGCCTGAGCGATATGAAGTTGCGTGCCTACAGCTTGCCGATCCAGAATCCTGATGCTGCACCATTGCCGCTGGAAGCGCGGGTCAAGGGCTGGTCCTGGTTTAAACCGTACTACGATTACGAGAAATTAGCCTTCGTGAC
Source organism: Gemmataceae bacterium (assembly GCA_035296965.1). Classification (GTDB taxonomy): domain Bacteria; phylum Planctomycetota; class Planctomycetia; order Gemmatales; family Gemmataceae; genus DATGZX01. The sequence goes on along the minus strand of DATGZX010000009.1, from coordinate 55,654 downwards.
TGACAAGGGCTACCTCGGTTTATTCGGCATCAATCAGATCAGAAACGACGATCCAGCTCTCTTTCGCATGTTCGGTGCGGAGACCCGTCTTGGTGCGGGGGCGACCGGACTGAGCCGCGGTCAAGTTGTTCACGCGGCCGAGAATGACTTCTGGATTTTGGTGAACGGCGAGCTTCAAAGGTTCCGACTGTACCTCTATGGAGAGAAAATGATCCCCCTATGGACAGCTTGGCTCGCGAAGAAGGAAGACAACACCTCGAAGCGAGAAAACGCCTTGCTTGGAACTCCATTGCACGCGGGGCAATTTGATGAGAAGCGAAGGGTACTTTTCGTGGTGACGCAAGACTTGCATCGTCAGGTTCACCTGGCGACGGCTGTAAATGGGGACACGGGCCAGATCCTTTGGCAGCGACAACTGGGCATGGATTGCCAGAACGATCCGATCGTCCTAGGGCGCGAGGTCGTGGTAGCAGATAGAGGCGGCGGGCTTTTCGCCTTTGACGCCGACAAAGGTTTGACAACTTTGAGCCGTCGATGGAAGCTGGCGGCTGCAATGGTAAGCGGACCACTGGTAGGCAAGGGAGTGACTTCTTATCTCTTCCCATCGCCCGATGGCGCTTCCGTCTATCAGCTAGCTTGCCCGAGCCAGGAGACGTCGATATGGATCCGCGAGTATCAGGCAGGCAAGGACGGTCCGAAAATCGCCACGGAGAGGAGCGTCCCGATCAATGTCTCCTCGCTGGCCGGCACGCCGGACCGCTCATCCGGCGGCTTCTTGCTCCCCCTCGCTGAGGGGACAATCAAGTGCATAATGATAACCCCCAATGGGATTATCATCAAAGAGGGTCCAAATTGGCACTCCGGGCACGCCGACAAAGGCGTGCAAGGACATATCGTTCGCATAAATGACGAGGAATTCATCGTCACCGACGGGCGCAAGCTGACTCACTGGAAGTGGCCGGCTAACGGTGAGTTCGCGACAGTACCCCCAAATCAGATGCCCACAGTCGAACTGCCCGCTCGCATTGTGGGGCCTCCCGTGGTGTTGCCTGCCACAGCCCCTGGGGCGGAACTACAGGTCTGTGTTGCCGACTCCGAAGGCACGATCAGCTTGTTGCAAGGGCCCGGTTTGAAGCGCGTTCGCTTCTGGCAGGTCAACGGTAAGATCAGCGCGGGGCTCTTCTTGCGTGGCCCTTACCTGGGGTGTGTCGTCAGTACCCCTAAATCAGATGTGGATGATCGAAAGCATTTGGTTTGGATTGATCCCACCAAAGAAACCGAGCCCCATCCGGAACAGAACCCCCAAAAACCGCTCTGGCCGGAGTTCACGACGCCGGGCGACGGGATCGTCGGCGAGCCCCAAATTGTCCAGGGGATGGTCGTGGTGGTGGACAAGTCGGGCCGTTTTGTCGGCCTCGATCCAGCCACCGGTCACCCCCTTGGGAGAGGCTACTTTCTTGATGCCAAGGCCGCTCCCGCGGCAACGGCGGTGGCTTACGGCGCAGATGAGGCATTCGTGCCGCTCAGCGATGGAACCGTCTTCATTCTGCCGCTGAGCCAACTACGCTCGAAACCATGATTTACGAGTGTTTATCGCGGTGGGATCAGAGTGCAATCGGCTAACCCTGGGCTTGCCCTTCGGCTTGACCCTAAATGCTCGTCGCTGCTATAGTTAGTGTTCCTGGCTGCCCTGAGCAGCGTCAAGCTGCGCAAATCGGGTGGTTTTTCAAACCAGAAAGCCAGAATGGATAAGGGAGGCGGTCATGACTGGAACAGGTGAATGGGTGAAGCTGCGCCGGCGTGATGTTTGGATTCCACTCGCGATGTTGCTCGTCATGCTGGGGTCCAGCACTGTTTGGACGGCCCCGCCACCTAACGAGCTCCAAGCGATACCGAAGACGAACGTTGAAGATAAAGACGATATTCACAAACCCGATGGGAAGATCTGGGTCCTCGATTTCAGTTTCTATGCTCCCCGGCTCATCACGGTCGATATCCCCGGACGTGGCCGCAAATTGTGCTGGTACCTGAGGTACCGCGTGATCAACAAGACCAATGAGCCGCACACCTTCTATCCGGAATTCGATCTGGTCACGCTCGATAAGCCGGGTGTGTTTCACGATCAAATCCTGACAAAAGCCCAGGAGGCGATCCGCCAGGTGGAGGATCCCACCGGGTACCTTGACATCCAGAACTCGGTCACGATCGCCAGCAAGCCGATACCTCCTTCGAAGGCTGATGCAGCCCCCAAGGCGGTCAACGGCGTAGCTATTTGGGACGACGTGGATCCCGATGCCAACCGCTTCAGCATTTTCGTGGGTGGACTTTCCAACGGCTGGTCCTTGGCGGAGATTCCTCCAGACAATAAACAAATAGTGAAGCACAAGACGCTCCAGTTGAACTTCAAGCGTTTGGGTGACCGCTACTATCAACACTCCGGAGAAATTCACTACGTGCCGCCGGCGGAATGGGGCTACCGTGCCACCAACGTGACGATTTCGGCCGACAAACCGCCCGCGATCACGCCGAAGAAGAATGGATCTGGGGAGGCGAATGCACCGATGCCGCTTGATAAAATTCCGCCACAGAAGTAGGTAACAAAGATGGCTCATAAGAAAGGTCAAGGCTCGGTCCGCAACGGTCGCGAGTCTCACAGTCAGCGCCTGGGAATCAAGGTCTACGGCGGACAAACCATCCGCGCCGGCGGCATCATCGTTCGCCAGCGAGGTACGCGTTTTCATCCGGGACGCAATGTCGGACGTGGCAGTGACGACACCTTATTTGCGCTCAGTGACGGCGTGGTCACGTTCGATCAGCAGGGACGGCGCGTGAACGTGGTTGCTGTGACGAGCAAGTCCTAGGCCGCATCACGACGCTGCAGCCAAGAATCCACTCAGCTGAAATAGCCATACCTCCGGCGATCTGCGCAGCTTGAACGCGCTCCTATGCGTCGTTCAATGTTCTGCATTCCAGGCTTCGACAACGGGGCGCAACGCTGCAATGTGCTCCGGCGTCGTCCCGCAGCAGCCGCCAATCAATACGCAGCCTGCCTCCAGAACCTCCCGCGCCCGATGGCCCAATGAGTCGGGCGTCAGCGAGTATATGCAGCGTTCTCCTATCTGAGAAGGCGTGCCCGCGTTAGGCCGCGCGAACAAAGGCAGATCAGATACTTGCCGGTAGCGCCTTAGTATTTCGAGCATGTCATCGATGCCAATGTCGCGGCCGCAGTTTACGCCAAGTGCCGCCGCCCCACTCTCGGAAGCCCTCTCTGCAAACCACTCCGGTTGGTGGCCACTCAAAGTCTGCAGCATGCCATTGCCAATTCGCCGGTAGCTGAGCGAGAGCAGCAAGGGAGGCGTGGATGCATCGAGGAGGCGACGACATTCCCGCAGAGTCAGCAGCACATTTGGATCGGAGCAAGTCTCGAACAGGATAGCATCGGCCGCCGAGAGCTCAGGCACCAACTCTTCCAGAGCTCCGGGATTCTTAAACTCCCGAGATGACTTCATGTCCAAAATCGGTCCAACGTCGGCAAGGACGAAGTGCTCGCAGCCGGCAGCTAAACGGGCAAGGCTCAAGGCAGCTGTCCAAATAGCGTGCAATTTTCCGCGGATTCCGCGTTTCGCAAGCGCCTCGGGATTTGCTTGAAAAGTATTGGTCAACACGCACCGGGCGCCGCTGCGAATGTAGGCCCGATGGATCGCTGTCACTCGGTCGGGATGCGTCAGGTTCCAAAGTTCGAAGCACTCTCCAGCCGCAAGTCCGGCGCGATGAAGCTCTGTCCCCATCGCGCCGTCCATGAGCAAGACTTGTCCGGCGCGCACAGCATCCGAGAAACGTGACATTCTGCACTCCAAAGCGGGCGCAGAGCGCCGCCTGGATGAGCATTCCTAGGCCCCGTACTTACCCAAGCGACCAGCATTCGCCAAGGCCATCGGCAGAAGATACATCGCGTGGAATTGCCCGAGGCCCCCACGCAAACAATACGACTCCCCGAATTCCGTGACCGGGTCGGAACGGCAACTCTTCGACCAAAGAAGGGTCGGCACAGGATGCCAGCTATGACTGCGCAACTTGCTCGGCGTGCTGTGATCGCCCGTTACCACTAAAACGTCCGGATTGAGCGCACGAATTTTGGGCACTTCCGCATCGAGGCGCTCGATCATTTCCACCTTGGCCGCGAAGTTTCCATCTTCGCCGGTGCTGTCGGTGTACTTGTAATGCAGAAAGAAAAAGTCGTACTTGTCCCAGAGTCGCCGGAGCGTCTCGACCTGATCTGAAAGGGTCGCACCGGCGTCGGCGACCTCCATGCCGACTAGGCGAGCCAGCCCCTTGTACATCGGATAAATCGCGATGGCCACGGGGCGAAGTCCGTACACGTCTTGCATCGTCTCAATTTTCGGATAGCGTGCGAACCCACGCAGGGTGACCATGTTCGTCGGGAAATCCGACTTCAGGACACGTGCCGCTTCCGCGATGAAGCGACTGGCCACCTGGGCCGTGGCTCGGGAATGATCATCGTTACCTTTTGCCTCCAATGGCTTGTGGCCGGTCTGCTGAGGATCGGTATCGTTGACCGCGTCGCCCAGGTTGTCAGCGCGGAATACGACCACGAAGCGATGTTCCCGCACTGGCTCCACAAAAATTTCCGTGCCGGGAATGCGGATCTGCTGGAGCTTGCGGCACATGGCCACGCATCGTTCGGTGGTCGGCCGGCCGGCGCGGCGATCGGTGATCACGCCGGTGTCATCCACGGTGCAGAAGTTGCCCCGGGCGGCTACGTCGCGTGGGCCCACCTGGAAGTGGATCCCCAGAGCCTCCAGGATCCCTCGGCCGATGCGATACTGCAAGGGGTCGTATCCGAACAGGGCCAGATGCCCGGGACCGCTGCCAGGGGTGATCCCGTGCAGCACGGGGATGCTCAGGCCGCAGACTCCTTCTCGAACGCATGCGTCGAGGCTGGGGGTTCTGGCAGATTCCAATTCTGTCTTGCCCCCCGGTTCGATGGGCAGTCCCCCCAGGCCGTCTGCAACCAAGAGAACGATCTTACTGGTGCTCGGCTCGTGCAGTTCGCGGATAAGATCATGAATATTCATAGCTGGAGTTTACCCACAGAAGGAGGCGGAGTACAGTAACGGCACCCGGCTTGGAGCCTTTGATTAGGTGTCAACGGTGCAAAGCCAGTGGATTTCCGGTCGCAGAGGGCTTTCTTGCGGCCCCTGCTGAGGTCGAGTCGGACTGTAACCACCATGCAACTGCCAGACGAAGCAATTACGTACCAATATCAATCTCTGCTGGTCACGCCAAGCGAAGAATGGACCCCGGCGTCGGAGTTGCGGACACAAAACTTCTTGTCTCCCGCTCGACTCAAGGAATTGAGTCCCCGGTTGAGCCAAGTCCGTAGCCAGATTCTGGCCGAGCGTGAGCTTCAGCAAGTGCCTCTGGAATCCCAACCGCTCGACGCCGGTTTTATCGACCTGCCGCAAAAAACACTTGATGAACAACGCCGCAAGGGCGATGCGAGTATCCTGGGACGAGTCTTGGCGTTGGCCGCACGGCTTCGCGATCAAGTGGACCGCATAGTCATCCTCGGCATCGGCGGTTCTTACCTTGGCGCTCGTGCTCTTTTCGAATCGCTGCGCAGCAGCTACCACAACGAGCTACCGGCCGAGTCCCGGCTCGGGGTTCCACGGATTTATTTCGAGGGCAACAACGTCGACAACGATGCCCTTCAAGATCTTCTCGATCTGCTGCAGACGACTTGCGTCGATCCCGCTTTGCGCGAAGAGCGCTGGGGAATCATCGTCATCAGCAAATCGGGCAGTACGCTCGAGACAGCCGCGGCCTACCGCGTCCTGCGCCGCGAGGCCGCCGAGTACTATGGCGCTCGATCGGAATGGCTGAAAAAGTTGACCGTCCCGGTCACCGGTACGAGCAGCAAGCTACGTGCCTTATGCAAAGCCGAAGGCATTTCCGAAGAAGATATGCTGACAATCCCCGAGAACGTCGGCGGGCGCTATTCCGTGTTCACTCCCGCTGGTTTGCTGCCCGCTGCCGTCATGGGACTGGATGCGCGTGCCCTGCTTCTCGGTGCCGCCGCCATGACCAGTCGCTTCCTTGAAGAGCCGGTCGATCGCAACCCGGTGCTTCAATACGCCGCCGTCAACTATTTGATGACCCAGGAATTGGACAAGCCCTTGCGGTTCCTGTCCATTTGGTCCAAGAAGCTCGAGGCAGTCGGCTTCTGGTACGACCAGCTATTGGCGGAAAGCCTTGGCAAACAGGGCCGGGGGCCCACGCCGCTTACCGTTGTGCAGACGCGTGATCTTCATTCGCGTGGTCAGCAGCATCAGGAGGGAATGCGCGACAGGGTCATCAATAACTTGCTACTCAAAACGCCCCGCGCATTGCCGATTGCGATTGGCATGGCCGATCGAAATGATGATGACTTGAATGCATTGGCGCGCAAGACACTCCCCGATCTCATGAACGCAGCGCTTTCGGGAACCAATCACGCTTATGCAGAGGCGGCCCGGCCAACCGCGGACATCACGCTACCGGCCCTGTCGGAGCACACGATGGGGCAGTTACTCCAGATGCTGATGTTGGCCACGGTAGTCGAAGGAAGACTGATGGGAATCAACCCTTACGGTCAGCCCGGCGTCGAGGCGTATAAACGACACATGAACGCGGCGCTCAAAGGGTAGTCTGCGCTGGAGCGAGTTCCCCAAGATTGGCAAGGTGACGGGGGCGCTGCGATGCGAGTTTTCTGCTCCTTGACCAGCTTGGGTCACGCCCAGTTCACTTGGACTTGGCCAGCAATTGTCTTCCGCAACCGGCTGCGCCGATGAATCCAGCATCGCTGCCAAGCTGGGCATAACAAATCTGCGTTTTCGCCGCAGGAACAGGAAATGCCAGTTTCTTGACATCGTGGCGGATCCGTTCCAAGAAGGGCTGACCAGCCGCGATCATCCCGCCGCCGAAGACGACCATATCCGGATCGATGATGTGCATCATGTTCATGGTGCCCACAGCCAGGTAATAGGCCGTTTCTTCAACGATCCGCTGTGCCAACGCATCCTGATGCGCGGCCATGAAGACGTCGCGGGAGGTGATCTCTCCGAGCTGCGCGAGGGTCGCGTGCAAGGAAGACCTGCCATCGTCCTGAACCAGGGCTTCAAGGGTACGCTTCACGACGGACGTGGCGCTGGCGTAGGCCTCCAGGCAACCCCACCGGCCACAGCCACACTGGCGCGGTTGCGTCATCTCGATTTTCGTATGCCCTAGTTCGGCGCCGTGGCTATGCTCTCCTTCCAAAACGCGATCCCCAATGACGATGCCTCCTCCGACACCGGTTCCCAGGGTGAAGAGGACCATGCTATGCGCGGCCTTGCCTGCTCCGGTCCAGTACTCGCCGTAGGCTGCGGCATTGGCGTCATTTTGAAATGCCACAGGCACCTTGAAGATGTTGTGGATATAGGCTCGCACTGGCACATTTTGCCAAGGACGCAGGTTTGGAGGATCCAGAATGATGCCTGCGGGGATGTCCATCGTTCCAGGCGTGGCAACGCCTATCGCGGCGATACTCTCGGGACCCAATCCCGCCTTGGCGATTGCAAGGCGGATCGTTTCGCACATTCGCTCAAGACCCTTGTCTTGGCCGCGAATGGCCTCGGTCGGTAGGCACACGGAGCTGAGCGGCCCGCCGGCATCGTCAACAACACCAGCTTTCATGGTGGTGCCGCCCACATCAAGACCGACGAACAGCGGATGACTCGGCATAAAAGTTGATTTACGGGAGGGAAAGGATTCGTGCTACCGAAAGCCGCTCGCGAGAATCAGTCTAGCTGGTTGAAGTGAAAACGAAAAACCTATTTCTGGGTACGAGACGATATACCACGCAGGAGATGAGTTTCTACCTTGCTTGCTTCTCCAGTTTCTCGAAATCCGCTGCCAGCGCGACTTTCCGGGTCAAAAAGGGCTGCGCCTCCTGGACCACATGGAGGGCTTCAGCCCGGTTACCCTCCCTTAGGGCCTGTTGGCCTACGGTCAACAACCAACGCAGCCGACGATCCAGGTCGGCGTCATTCCCAGGCCGGGCCAGCATCTCGCGGACCGAGGGAAATGCGGTCGCCCATTTTCCTTCCTCGAGCTGGGCCTGCACGAGAGCTTCGTATGCGCTGCCTGCGACAGGGCGGGTCTCCTCCCGTTTTTGCCAGCGCGTCGAGGCTTCACTGAGGAGTTGAAGGCGACGCGGCCCCTGCTTGGACCCGGCCAAGACGCGGTCCCATTCTCGGAGCAAATCGGCGTTTGCCGATCGGATGATGATCTCCATCATGGCAGCCCAGGCCTTGTCCTGGACCCGGCTGTCCTCACTCGCCAAGACGCGCCGCCACAGGGTCGGCAGCGCCGATGGAGGACCGCACTGTCCAAACACGGTGGCCGCCCGGCTGCGCACACCCGGATCCGCATCGCGCAGAAAAAGCCCGTCGAGGCGTGACCACAGGCGTGTCCGTTCCGGCTCGCCAAGGGAACGACCGTCGCCAACAGCATGACCGATCGCTCCAACGAGGCTGAAGCGCACGTTCACTGCCGGATCCTCCAATGCATCGAGCATCCCGTCCAGGGACGAGAGATCGGCCACACGCTCGAGAGCTTGGGCTGCTATCTGGCGCACGGAACGAGAAGGATGACGCAGCAGAACAGTAAGTACCGGTCCCGCCTCGGGGATGCCTAAAGCTCCGAGACTTTCGGCAGCTTCGACGACGACCTCGAGTGCAGGATCGTCGAGAGCCCTTTGCAGGGCCGGAACGACTTTGCGCTGGCGGACTAGCGCTTCCGGCCCGGATCCCTTGACCTGCTGCGCGAGGGCCCGTGCGGCGGCGGCGCGCACGGTCGGTTGGATGCCTTGTAGCAATAAAACGAGTCTGTCGAAGGCCCGCTGATCCTGCGCTGAGCCGAGCGCGAGCACCGCGGCGCGCTGCACATCCGCATTGCCGTCGTGGCTCCACTGCAGCAGCAGATCGGTTAACGTTAGCTGCCCCACCGCGTCGGCACCCGGCAGCAATTCGACGCTCCAGCCCACCGCAAGCGCGCGAACGGTCGGATCTTCCGAGTCGGCAAGACTCTGAACGTGCCCTAGGCGATCCCCGGCAGGCAAGCGATTATAAAGTTGCTGGTGCAGTCGAACGATTTGTGCCCTGGACCTTTCCAGTTCTCCTTCCAGGCGACGTGCTCGGCTGGATTGGTAGGAAAGGCGTTCCGCCAGCCACTGGTCATTAGACATGTCCTTCCGGCACGCCCACCAGGCGCGCCAGCGAGTCAAATCGAGCCCAAATTGTTGCCCCGTCAGCTCAGCCAAGGCATCGGCAGCGGCCTGGCGGAGGGATTCATCTGGGTTGGAGAGTTGATCCAGCAAGGCTACAAGCGCGGACCGGTGACCGCAGCGCCCAAGGGTCCAGGTAGCCGTCTGCCGAACCGCTGCATCAGCCTTGGTGTCCTCCACCAGCGCTTGCAGACGCAAGATGATTGCTCCGTCCGCCAGTCCGGCCAGAGCCCGTGCCGCGGATTGCCGAATGGTTGCATTGCCGCTGCTCAGCGCAGCCAGGAGATCCGGCACGAATCGCGAATCCCGGCTCAGGCGCAGGGCCGAGGCCAAGGCATGGAAGACCTCGGGAGCATCCGTTTGACGAAGTCCGCGCCGAATCACGTCGTCGCCATCGGGGGAGCGATTCTGAACGAGAAGCAGTGCAGCCTGACTTTGGAGACGAGGATGTTGCCCATCGAAGAGCATTTCGCGCAGAGTTGCCGGATCGCGGGGCAACGGCTCGGACCCATCGACCGCGGGCAAGAGCATGCCCAAGCCAAGCCATAAGGGATAAAGCATGCCCATGCGATCTTCCCCCCGAGGTGCTGCGGCCGCATAAGGAGGGCGGAATATAATCGCTGAGTCGAAAGGCGTCAACCGCGCATTCGCTGATAGGCTGGGCGTCTGTGAGATTCCTCGGTTGACCTATCTCCATTTGCCAAAGTAGAATCCCGCCGCCTACAGGACGTACGGGAGGTGGTCCGAAGAGTGCGGTTCTTTGTGTTGATGAGTTGAAGCGCGATCCCGCGCGGCTCGACCAGCGGCGACCTCGGGACAAACCATTCCCTGCCCATCCCAAACTCGCTTACCCGGCGGCCTTTGCCCAGGGCGCCAACAGCAGGAACAACGGAATGTTCCAAAATCTTCATCATCGCTCCGGCCACTATGCTCTGCTGTTGACCGTTGCTTTGGGATTGTTCGTCACCAACCTCGGGTCGGCCAGCCTCTGGGATATCGATGAAGGAAACAATTCCGAAGCTGCCCGTGAAATGATGGAGTCGGGCAACTGGGTCATTCCGACTTTTAATTACGCCCTTCGAGTAGATAAGCCGGCCCTACTTTATTGGCTACAGATCGGGGCGTATCGAGTTCTCGGCGTCAATGAGTTTGCCGCCCGTCTGCCATCGGCGCTGGCAGCGTTGGCCGCCATTCTTTTGACGTATGAGCTGGCTCGCTGCATGTTCGGGTCAACCACCGGGTTGCTCGCCGGGATTATTTTGGCCAGCACCGCCGGCTTTTGCGCCTCTGCCCATTTTGCTAATCCGGATGCTCTGCTTAATGCCTTTACGTTGTTGACGCTTTTTCTCTACTGGCAAAGCTTTGTCTGCGGGAAGCCTGGCTGGTTTGTTCTTTCAGGGGTCAGTGCGGGATTGGGCGTGCTCGCCAAGGGCCCGGTTGGTCTGGTGCTGCCCTTTGGCGTGCTATGCCTCTTCTTGCTTTGGTCGGGCAAACTGCGAATGCTCTGGAGCCGCCGGACCGTGCTTACAGCGCTGGCGTTTTTGCTCGTCGCGCTGCCCTGGTACATCCTGGTCGCCACTGAGACAAAAGCTGAATTCTTGCGCGGATTCATCCTCAAACACAACGTGGGGCGCTATCTCAGCCCCATGGAGAATCACAGAGGACCGATCTATTACTACCTTGGCGTGCTGGTGCTGGGATTTGCGCCCTGGTCGGCCCTCGTGGGGTTGGCCGGTTGGGCGAGCCTGGGACGGCGCGCTCGCGAGGACGCGGGCACTATGCCCGACCTGCAGTCCATTGCGGCTTATCGCTTCATTTGGAGTTGGATCATCGTCTACATCGTTTTCTTTTCCTTGGCAGGTACCAAACTTCCGAACTACATCTTGCCGGCCTACGCCGCAATCGCCATTTTGGTTGCTCGGCTTCTGGATCGCTGGAACAGCCAGTCCATGCAGCTACCCTCCTGGGCGTTTGTACTCGCGCTTTCGCTCCTAGCTTTGATCGGTGTCGGAGCCATCATTGCCTTGCTTGTAATTGGCGGTGCCATAGACCTGCCGAAATTGCAAGGAAAGCAGTTGCCTGGCTTGGAATACTGGGCGGTGCTGGGAAGCCTGCCGATCTTGGGGGCGGGGGCAGCCTGGTGGTATTCACGTCGTCTACAGCGGGCTCGAGCCATCGGTGCCCTTGCGGTGATGGCTGTCGTGTTCGTTGGCTCCTTGGCCGCCTGGGGCAGCAGTGCGCTTGATGCATACAAGGCTCCGCGCGCACTGGTGGAGCTGGCACAGGCGCAACAGACAGAATCCGAGATCCGCATCGGCTGCTACCAGTACTTCCAGCCGAGCCTTGTCTTTTACTGCCGCCGCGAGGTCCATTCTTTGGAGAGCGAGGAGAAAGTTCTCGAGTTCTTGAAAAACCCATTGCCCGCGTATCTCTTTACGCCTGCGTCGGTGTGGGAGAGTTTGGAAGGTAAGATTGCCACGGAACATCGAGTATTGGCGCGCCGACGCGACCTCTACCGACACTGCGATGTTGTAGTCGTTACCAATCGTTGAATCGTTGCCGCTCGGCAGAACCGAGCCGACTCGCAAGGAGGCAATCCCTTGGCGCTCTCGTGGGAACAGAAGCTGGACGCGTTCAACCAGCAGCCGCGCAGATGGCTCACTGTTCTGGCCTTTTTGCTAGCCATCCAGATTAGCCCGCACTGGTATCCCACTCCTGATGGCTGCAGCTACCTTTCCATCGCACGCAGCATCGCGGCAGGCGGCATGCCGACCAACTTGGGGAGCCGCCAGCTCTACTATGCGCCCGGCTACCCGCTGTTGATCAGTCCAGCATTTCTTTTTAGCGATCGCCCCTTCCTCTTGCTGTCCATCATGCAGTGGCTGCTGACGGTTGTATTCATGCTTGGAGTCTATCAGTGGAGCCGTCGGTTATTCCCGCCCGCAGCGCTAGTCGTCACCGCGTTGGCAACCGTCAACGTCGAATTCTGGTGCCTCTACCGCAGGACGCTCAGCGAAATTGCCTTCATGGCTGTGTTGATTTGGCTCGTGAACCTGTTGAATGCTGCGCTGACAGCCCGTTCCTCCCGAGACGCCTGCGTACGAATTCTCCTGGGCAGCCTGCTGCTTGCCGGGCTGGTCGCTATTCGCCAGGCTGGCATCGTATTCGCCGCCGGATTCGGCGCGGCAATGATCGTGCAAGCATGCCGCGGCAGAGTGCGCTGGTTTCATGCTGTGGCTGGAAGTCTCGTCGTGGGTATTCCTGCGACGTTCGTGTTCCTTGGCATCATCCACCATGATCGAGAGCTGGCTGTTGCTGCACAATCCGTCACTTACGTGGATCACATTACCAACTCGGACTACAACTGGATGGCACAGCTGATCGAAGGGATCCGTTTGCGGATCAGCGAGATCGGGCGAATCACGATTCCGGGGATGTACAAGTCCTACGCGCGCCGGGGCGACTGGCTGAACGTGAACATGGCGATTTATGTGGCCTGGTCCAGCTTGTTGCTGGCAGCCTGGTGGAGATTGGTACGCCAGAGCAAGGATGTCTTCGCGCTGACCTTACCGTTTTACGCGGCTCTCTACGTCGTCTGGCCGTTCGATCAGGCTACGCGGTTTTTCGTTCCCTTGGTACCGCTGCTGATGACGTGTGTCTGGCTGGTTTTTGAGCGCTGGCAACAGTATCGAATGCGCATTTTGACGGGGTTGCTTGCAGCCCATGGCGCGGTTGCGATCGGTTATTGGATTGGAGTGGATGCGCCGCGTGCCCGCAAAGACAATGCCCAGTGGGCTGCGGTCGAGCAGCTTGCGGCACCTATCCGCGCCAACGGCGGGCCGGTGCTGGCATTGCACATTCGCGACAACACAGCACTCATGCTTCAATACGTGCTCGATAGACACCTGCGCGAAGCGCGGGACAGCACGGGCGTTCCCGCCGACGTCGATTGGGTAATCCTCTCTAGAGGCGTTCCTGTCTTTCAGGGATTTCGGGTTTATTCCCGAGCCGGCAAGTACCAGCTTGTTTGCCGCAAGCCTGATGGTTCTCAGGCTGCCCGCCGCTTCTCCGGCGATCGCAGGTTCAGCGTGCTCTGGACCGAGTAGGAACGCTTGCTCTGGCTCTCGAAATACGTGCGCGTCATCACCTCGCCGAGCAGCCCCATCGAAATCAATTGAACGCCGACCAGTTCGAGCATGACGCTGAAATGCAGCAGCGGGTTGCCTGTCATGAAGATGCCCGAATGCGACTTCATCCAAATGGTGGCCAGCAGACTTATGCCTCCCAGGCACATTGAGACAAGTCCGGCGAGCCCCATGATGTGCATAGGCCGGGTCAAATAACTGTGCAGGAACTTCACCGTGATCAGGTCCAGCACGACGCGGACGGTACGCGACAGGTTGTACTTGGTCTTGCCGGCGGTGCGCGGGTGATGCCGCACCGGTATCTGGGCCAGGCGCCCTCCGTACTGTTGAGCGAGGACAGGAACAAAGCGGTGCAATTCTCCGTAGAGCGGGAGCGCTTCCGCTAATTCGCGACGCAAGGCGCGGAGCGTGCAACCCATGTCTTTGATGTGCACGCCCGTTACTTTACGAATGAGCCAATTGCCAAGAAGACTCGGAATCTTGCGAATCACCAGATGATCCTGGCGGTTCGCCCGTAACCCCAGCACGGCGTCGTAACCTTCCTTCAGCTTATCCAGCAAGATGGGAATATCGGCAGGGTCATTCTGCAGGTCGCCGTCCATCGTGACGAGGACTGCGCCCGTCGACCAATCAATGCCCGCCTGCAGGGCCGGCGTTTGGCCGAAATTTCTCCGAAGTCGCACGACCTTCCAATGCGGATCGGTCTTCGCCAGTTCTTCGAGAATGACGAAGGATCCATCGGTGCTCCCGTCATCGACAACGATGACTTCATACGCCAGACCGAGTGGCTCCAAGGCTTGCCGGAGACGACCATGCAGGGCTCTCAAGTTGTCCCGTTCGTCCTTGATCGGAATCACCACGGACAAATCCATCATGAGGTTGCTCCTCGGGTCCTACGGAAAAGGCGTTCAAAAGATAAACCGCGCCGCCACAGAGACTGGCAACCGTGAATACGCAAAACCAAAGGAACGCAAGACTGACCGCATTCGCCTGGCTCACGCCGAGTGGCGCCAAGAAGAGTACGATGCCCCCTTCGCGAACACCCATGCCGTTGAGACTGACGGGGACCAGGGTCAGCAGCGTGACCATTGGCACGAAGATCGCATAATAGCTCGCGGGCACATCCATCCCCAAAGCTCGACCGACGAGCCACACGACAAGGACATTGGCAGCCTGCACGGCCAGTGAGAGGATCGTTGTGGTCAACGCCAGAGCGGGGTTGCGAACAAACAATGAGAGCGCTTGCGAGAATGACAGCGCCAGCTCGCGCATTTTGCGGCCAATTTCGCCAGCCGCAAAAGATTCCTTTCCGATCAGACGCGTAGCGACGGGCAGCAATGCAAGGCCGCATGCAGCGCCTCCCGCTGTAACCCAGACGCTGACGGCGACCCACGGCGGCAATCGGTCCGGACAGAAAACGGTTGCCCCACAAGCCAGGGCAAGGAGGACCAGGAGGCCGCTGAAACGATCTATGAATACGCTCATGAATGCCGCGAGACGCTGTCCCGGGCGACGATCCAGGTATAGGGCTCTGATCACATCGCCGCCAACTGAAGTTGGCAAGAACAGATTGAAATACATGCCGATGAAGTAAAAAGCGCAATACTGCGGAAGCGACCGTCGAAATCCCAACGGTTCTGCCAGCAGTTGCCAACGCAAAGAACTGATTATCTGTGTCAACAGGTAGAGGCCAACTGCCGCCGACCAGAGAGTTATTCGCATCTCGGCGAACGCATGTCCTATCTGTACCCAGTCGGTTCGCCAGCCGAACCAGGCCAAGAGTCCGACGCTTACCAAGAACCGCAGCTTTCTATTCACGGCGCTTCCTTGCCTACTCGATGATTGCCTTTAACGAACCTCAATGTCCTGCTCCAGCACTTCGGACCCGGCCTGGCGAAACTCGCAATGCTGTTCATCCACCATGTCCACTTGCACAAGGTAGCGTCCCGGCCTGTGTATCGGCGGAATGGCAAAAGTCAGCTCGATGCTCTCCTGGGGCGCGACCTGCGCGTCGAACAAGCCCGCTCGACCGGCAAAGACCATTACGCCAAGTTCATCCAGCACGGTGATCTCGCCATGGATGCCCGCGTTGGATCCCGGGCAGAAACGCCAGGCTCTCATTGATGTGTTGCGGCTCCGGATGCGAAAAACAGAATGCTCATCCTTGTCCACGGAGGTAGGCCACCCGAGCGCTTCTAATGTGCAACGGCATTCAGCAGGACAGTATTCGTGCTTGGCCCATTGCCGGAAAATCTCAGGCGCATGAGCAAGTCCGCGACTTTCGAGGTATGCCTGGTACAGGTCAAAAAAGGTGTTGAGAAAGGCCGGCCTGCCAACGGCGACATGGCCATAGCGCATACCGAGCTGGCGACGCGCCTGCTCGAGGGGCGCTGGTGTTTGCAGCAGCAAGACAACCGCCGCTGCTACTCCTGTCCGATCCGCCCCCCGACGGCAATGGAGCAGGATCGGGTACTCAACCATATCCAGTGCTTCCACAAGCCGGCGCACCTCATCGACTGAAGGGAGATGGCCGGCCGAAAAGCGAATATCCTCTTGAGCCACATCGAATCGATGCGTTGCCCGAGCTTCATCGACATACCAAGGCCAGGGATCGCAGCAGCCGCGCAGATTGATGACGGTCCGGATGCCGCAATCATGCACCACTTTTTCGACGTCGTGCCCGGAGGGTTGTGCACAACGATAAACGTGGCCAGCGACCACGGTATGAAAGTTCGAACCGATGAGAACGCGATATGCTTCCGTCCCAAAAGCAGCGAGGATACCGAGCGCGCATCCACAGAGGAGCCATGTGCGCAGCGGCTCGTTCCGTGGGTGAGATCGCCCAAGCCTTTCCGTCAGCAGAGAGGCAGTGGCCAATGCTGGTTTGGGCATCTTTAAGCGCCTTTGCGTCTCCCTCTTTGGTATATCTGAATTTCTAAACCAAGAGTCCCAAGCGTGACTCATTTCAGAAGCGGGCATCATGCCAAAAGCAGGAAAATCCAGCTAGGCCGAGTAAGGGCGCGGTCCGATCGCTTTTAGATAGAAGCAACGACTTGACCGTGCGCGTTTCCAGGGTGGGCAGGCTTACCCGGCCCCCTTCGAGAGCGCGGACAAGGGAGGAAAGGCGCTCTCTTTAAAATGCATAGGCCAGGCGAGATGCTCTTGTCTTCCGCTCGCCCCTGCATTCGGGCTAGGCGCAATGCCTGAAGGGGGCTCAACAGATTTCCGAGCCACATGGGAAATGGAAAAGAGGCAGGCGGCAGAACATTCGTCCTGCCTCCTGCCTCTTTAAACTGCTTTTCTGAGTTAGCTTATCTCGCCCACTTTGTAGCGGATGAACCGAACGATCTTGAGGCCGGCGGATTTGAGAAGATCGCCGACTGTCTTGGAGTCATCCTTCACGAACGGCTGCTCCAGGAGAACATTCTCCGCAAACCAGGTCTTTATCTTTCCTTCGGCGATCATATTTACGATGTTAGGAGGCTTGCCGGTAGCAAGTGCCTGCGTCTTGGCGATTTCTCTCTCTTTATCGATGAGATCCTGGGGAACATCCTCGCGGCGCGTCGAGACCGGGTTCTTGGCTGTTATGTGCATGCAAATATCGCGGAGCAACTGTGCCTCGGCCTTGCCGCCTTCGACTTGCAGCAGAACGCCCACGGAGCCGTCGTGGTGGCTGTAGCTCCCCAGCTCGCCTGTGAGCCGAGCCATGCGTGCCGGCTTCATGTTTTCGCGAATTTGTCCAACCACCTCGCCGATACGGTCGTTGACGGTTCGCTTCGGATCATCAACCAACGGCTGCGCTAGCAGAGCCTCGACGGTGGCCGCCCCATTGTGCGCGACCTGCTTGGCGATCTCGTTCGCCAGCTTTACGAACGGCTCACTCTTGGCAACCGGCGCGCTTTCGCAGCGTACTTCAACGATGGCGCCGGCTTGCTTCGCCGGATCGATATACACCGCGATGCGGCCTTCTGCGGTTTCGCGTTCGCCCTTTTTCGCCTGGATTGCCGAGTTCTTCTTGCGCAAGACTTCCACGGCCTTCTGGATGTCGCCATTGGCCTCAACCAGAGCGGCCTTGCAATCCATCATGGGGGCGTTGGTTCGGTCGCGGAGGCGCTTGACGTCCGCGGCAGAAATGTCACTCATCGGATACTCCGTTGACGAAAAAGCAAAAAGGAAAAACAGGAAGCACGCTTCCCTCTCCTTTTCCCTTTTCACTTATTCTCTACTCAATAGTTGCCGTCGCAGGCTTTGGGCTTGTGGGGACGGCCGGTGAATTGGCGCCGTTGCCGATGGCCGCCGGACGCGGTCTCGGCGCCGGCTGAGATTCCGGCGGTAGAGACGCCCGGCCCTCGATGATCGAATCCGCCAGCTTGGCAAGCATCAGCTCGATCGAGCGAATGCTGTCGTCGTTGCCCGGAATCGGCAGGTCGACCGTGTCGGGGTCGCTGTCCGTGTCAATGAGCGCAACCGTCGCGATGCCCACGCGCTGTGCTTCCTTGACTGCAATGTATTCGCGGTGGGGATCGACAACGATGAGTGCGTCGGGCATCCGGTTCATTTCGCGGATACCTTCCAGGTTGCGCCGGATCTTGGTTAGTTCACGATTCAGCGTGGCCACCATCTTCTTGCTGTAGCGGCGAATGTCCGCTGTCTCGGGCGACTTGCTCAACTCCAGTTTACCGGATTCATTGAGCATGGAGCGCATATAGGCGACCATGTCCAACTTCGCCGGATTCTCGCCGGCCGGCAGCCACAATGCTTCGAGTTCCTGCAAGCGCCTGAGCCTGTCCCGAATCGTGCGATAATTCGTCAGCGTGCCACCCAGCCAGCGTTCGTTGACGTAGGGCATGCCGGCTCGCGCTGCCTCTCGTTGAATCGCTTCCTTGGCTTGGCGCTTCGTCCCGACGAACAGCACAAGGCTGCCCTTGCTGGTCAGCTGCGAAAGATAGCGATAGGCTCGCAAGAGACCGCGCACCGTTTCACGCAGATCGATGATGTGGATGAGATTGCGCTTGCCGTAGATATACGGCCGCATCTTCGGATTCCAACGACTGGCGCGATGCCCAAAATGAACCCCGGCGTCGATTAAGTCCTTAACCTGGACAATGGCCACGCACTGCCCTCCTGCCCTCTGGCTAGCAAACCCAGTTGATCAAGACAAAAACACCCCGGCCTCGTAACCCGCTTGCGAGGCAACTGTCTGTAGGGTGAAGAGGATAATCGTAGCATGGATGTCATTATTGGTCAAAGGGTTTTGACGAAGAAAAAGATTCTATCGGCGCTGGCTACAGCTGCATCTGCGCATGACGATTCCTGCGCGACTGCGGCGGTCTCCCTGGAGGGCTGGGTATAATAGGAATGTCTACAGGTTGGCTGGACGATCGCTGCCCGTCGAGTCGGCGGACCTCGTTACGAGGATTTGCCGGTGGACCGGGGAGAGGAAAGTCCGGGCTCCACAGGACGCAGTGGTGGGTAACGCCCACCGTCCGATTTAGCCCTTCGGGGTTAAAGAAGGACAGGGATAGTGCAACAGAAAGCAAACCGCCGGGAATGAGGGGCGAGGGAGGAGGGGCGAGGGAGGAAA
The DNA here is from genome assembly GCA_035296965.1 of Gemmataceae bacterium. Lineage (GTDB taxonomy): Bacteria > Planctomycetota > Planctomycetia > Gemmatales > Gemmataceae > DATGZX01. The sequence goes on along the minus strand of DATGZX010000009.1, from coordinate 36,600 downwards.
GGCTTGCCAAATGCAGTCACTAGCCCTCTCACCTCTCGCCCCTCCTCCCTCGTCCCTCATTCCGGGTAAGGGTGAAAAGGTGGGGGGATTTCGGTCCCTTAATGTAAGAGCCCACCAGCAGCCTGGTGACAGGCTGGCTCGGCAAACCCCACTGGGAGCAAGGCCAAATAAGGGAGCAGGGTCGGTCCGGCCCGCTACGACTCTCGGGTAGGCCGCTCGATCGGCCGGGCAACCGGCCGGCTAGATAAATGATCGTCGCCCGTCCGCAGGGACGGGTACAGGACCCGGCTTATAGGCCAGCCTGTAGACTTCTTTCTGAAATAGGTGGGGAAAGCCATTTCTCGCAGATAAGAGGATGCCCTATCGTTGGCTGCGCGCTCAGCCCTCTCAAACGTCCGTCTTGAGGAGGCAGTGCAACAGGCAGTCGATCGCCCGGGGAATATAATCTTGCTCTTCGTACAGTGGGATGCCGAGGGGAAGGGTAAGCGTGTAGCCCAGGGCCGTGCGGATTAGTTCCCATGCTCCGATCCGCGGGTCGAGAGAGCGACGGAAGACGCCGGTCTGCTGACCTGCGGCAATGACTTGAGCAAGCAGCGTCTCGCTATCGAGATAGAAGGATCGCAAGAAGGCCGCAATTTCCTCGTCGTCCGTTTCGATCAAAGTGCGATGCATGATGCGGAACTCGATCGCATGCTCGCGCGTCGTTCCCAAGTAGAGATCAGCGATGCGGTGCAGCTTTGCCAGGGGGTCCGTGAAACCCGCTGTCTCGGTGTGCCAGCGGTTGAGCGTCGCTTCCCGAATGTCCGCTAGCACCTCCATGAAGAGTGACTTCTTACTGTCGAAATGACGGTACAGAACCGGCTCGGTAACGCCCGCTGCACGGGCGATCTTATCTGTGGTTGTATCCTGATAGCCATGTTTGAGGAACAGATGCTTGGCATGTGCCAGGAGCTGTCGTTTGCGCTCGGCCTTACGCATGCGGGGCGCTGAAGGGTTCATTACAGCCCGGCGGCGCCTGGGAGAACTCATCGCCGTCCTCATCGACCTTGGAAGCCAAAGTTAGCTCGCACTATTCTATCCGCGCGACCGGCTCGGGGTAGTGAGCGGAGTGCCTTGTCCAACATAAGGCCCTTGGCCAAGACTTCATGAGAGGATGGATCGGATGACCTCGCCGCGGCTGATCGCCAGCGGCCTGCCCAGGGAGTCGTGGATTTCGGTTTCAGGCCGATAGCCCAGGCAATGAAAAATCGTGGCGGTGAGATCCTGAGGCTGTACGCGGCCTTCTTTCGGGTGACCGCCAATGCGGTCCGAAGCGCCGTGAACTGCCCCGCCGCGAATGCCGCCGCCTGCCAGCGCGACGGAGAACACATGCCCCCAGTGGTCCCGGCCTCCGGCTCCATTAATGCGCGGGCTGCGGCCAAACTCGCCCGTACAAACCACCAGCGTTTGTTCGAGCAGCCCGCGCGCGGCAAGGTCCTCGAGTAAGGCCGAGTAGGCCTGGTCCATGGGCGGCATGAGCGCTTTCTTCAGACGTTCACTGTTCTTGGCGTGGGTGTCCCAAACTGGATTGATGTCGCTGTCCTCCTTGGTGCGCGTCCAGTTGACCTGCACGAGAGCGACACCTGCTTCGACAAGACGGCGCGCCAGCAACACACTCTGGCCGAACCGACTCCGTCCGTAACGGTCGCGTACCGCAGGCGGCTCGGACTGCAGATCAAAGGCCCGCCTAGCCTTGGCCGAACGAAGCAGTTCGAATGCTTGCTTGCTGTGAGCATCGTAGCGGCCCATAGCAGCGCTGCGCTCGATCCCATCCAGGTGAAGGTTGACTTGCTCCAGCAGCGTGCGGCGTGCCTGGAGGCGCAAGGAAGGTACTTCAGCAGGCAGTCCTAGCTCCGGTACCTGAAAGCTGGACAAAGACGGATCGCAAGTCATCAGCCAGGGATCGGCCGCGCGCCCCAGGAAACCGGCGTCTTGTCCCGGCCAGCTAATGCCGCCGGTATTCCAGATATGCTCCGGCACTGTCACGGCGGAAGGCAGCATGCCATTGCGTGGCCGCAGGCGTTTCACCACGGCGCCGATGCTGGGCCAATCGTTTGGCGCTCCCGGTTTGCTGTTCTCCACGTTCGTCGGCAGGTGCGGGTAGCCGGTCAACATCCAGTAGCCGCTCGACGAATGCGCGTTGTCATTGGTGAAGACCGCCCGGAGAATACAGCACTTGTCTGTAAGCCGGGCGACCTGCGGCATCAATTCACCGACAAACATCCCGGGCACGGCAGAAAGGATGGGCTTCAGATCGCCACGGATCTCGACTGGCGCGTCCGGCTTTGGATCCCAGGTTTCATGCTGCGGCGGCCCGCCAGTCAGGAACAAGATGATGCACGACTTGGCCTTGCCGAACGAGCGGTCCCCACTGGGAACAGCGTTCTCGGTACTCCGCGCCTGCACCAGTGCAGGGAGGGATAATCCCACCAGGCCCAGGCCGCCGGCTTGCAGCCATTCCCTGCGCGTCAAGCCGTCGCATAGTCGGGAGCCGTGGTGCTGGATCGTTAGCATCAATATGCCTCAAGGCGGGAAGAAAGCCGGCTTTCACTTTAATCGCGCTGGGAACGCGTGACAAGGCGACAACGTGGGTCGGCGTCGATCTTGTCATCCGCGCTGTCATCTCGTCACTTGCCACCCGTCCTCATTTACGCGACTGCTCCAAAAGATGAGGAACGCGTTCTTTGTATGCGGGCAACGCCGGGCCATCCCCTTCGGGATTATCCAAGTAGTAGTAGGCGATCGTCGAGTAATGGTTTCGCAGGGGAGTCCGATCGTCATCCGGTCCGTGCCGGCCATGCTCAATGGTGAAGCGCAGTGAGTTCTTGAACGGTACGGGATCGAGGATGTGCCAGCGATAGCAAGTATTCAAGATTCCCCGTTTTTCGCCGCCCTTCTTGGGGTTGTCGTACAAAGGGACTCCATTAAAAGGATTCGAGAAGGCGTGCTGGAAGTCCCAGGCGCCGCAAAAATAATCTTCGCTGCCGGTGCCTTCGATGGTCGGTTTGGTGGCGCCGTCGACATAGAACTTATCGTTCCCTTCGCCCCACCAGCCATCGCTGTTGGCCATGACGCTTAAGAAGCAGCCGACGTAATGCCCGGCTCCCTTTGTAGCCAGGATCAGGTAATCCTTGCCTTTGGGAGCTGGGAAGGCCTGGCGATACTGCGTGTGGAAGTAACGAAGGTCGCGTGCAGGATTGTCATCCAATCGGTAATCGATGTTGAAGTAACAGCTATCGACCCGCTCTTTGCCTTCATTCGTCAGCGTGAGACGTGCTCCCCTGGTAAAAGGCATTGGCCAATAGCAATTGAGGGCCTTGATCGCGCCGATGGCAATAGGTGCACTCTTGAACTCCAGGTACTGTCCGAAGCCCAGCCCGTAGAAATCGCCGAGGGGACACTCGACCGCAGGCTTCTCTGCCCCGTCCCAGTAGATGCGTAAAACCAGCTCGCGCAGATGGTCCGGAGATTTTGCGGCGATCGTGAACCACATATGGGTAATGCGCCCATGGCCTTCGATCTTGCCGAGCTCCAGCGTGCTGTTCGGCTCGATGCGGCGGTAATCGCCGTTCTTGAATTTCGGATCTGTGCTGGCGAGGCGGAAGGCTCGAAAATCCTTCTTGCCGGCCAGATCCTCCGGTATTTGCGCACACAAGGCGCTGGTCAGCCCCAGAAGGCTAACCAACGTCGAAATCACGCCGCGTCGTAGTCTCATGGTTGTCTCCTCGTTCGACTCTGGATGCCAGCATTGCGCTGGACGCTGCCGACCGAGAAGTAGATAACAGACGACGGAAGGAATGACAACGAAAAAGACGAATGCAGATGCCGGGCCGACTTGCGGAACACATGGTCCAACGGGAAGGAGCACGAGGGATGCCGCCGCCGCGTATCATCGCTGGAACACGCAACCTCAAGAAGCGCGAAGAAATCTTCGAGATCCTGGGCGACCTTGGTTTCGAGGTAGGAGACTTGACCGCATTCCCCAACGCTCCGGAAGTAGTCGAGAATGGGACGACATTCGAGGCCAACGCGAGAAAGAAGGCAACCGAGCTCGCCAGAGCATTGAACCAATGGGTCCTGGGAGAAGACAGCGGCCTGGTGGTTCCAGCCTTGAACGGCCGTCCGGGTGTCTACTCCGCGCGCTACGCCGGCCGCCAGGGAGACGACGCGGCGAATAATGCACGTCTGATTGCGGAGTTGGCGCCGCTACCGGACGACTCTCGGGCTGCTTACTACGTCTGCACGGCCGCATTGGCTGACCCTCGAGGCGAGGTCAAGGCCCTGGTCGAAGGTCGCTGCCACGGCATCATCACGCGTGAACCGCGTGGCCAAGGCGGCTTTGGCTATGATCCCTACTTCCTGATTCCTGAGTACCACCGGACATTCGGCGAGCTAAGCGCTCGGGTGAAGCACGCCATCAGCCATCGCGCACGCGCCCTGGGGAATCTGCGGCCGATTCTACGTGCAATGGAGCCGTTGTTTCAGCACTCCTGAGGCGACGGTTCCGCGTCCAAGTCTGAGACGTGCGAAACCTCTTGACAAGGTTCGTTCACTTACGCGTTCTCGCTACTCAACGCCAACTTTCTCTCTTGCCATGTCAGCTTGCGCGCTCGAGGCGTTTGCCCTTGCGGTTATTCGCGGAAGCTGGCAGAATCCCGCCGCGCATCGGTCTGGAGTTTCCTCTCTGCGCGCCGACATCTCTCAAGGAGGAAGGCCTGGTCATGAGTGCTGTTTGCCGTTGGACCTGTGGACTGCTCATTGCCGCCCTGGTCACGGTAGTGCCAACGGTGCGCTATCGCTGGGTGTATACGCACTCCAAACGTCTTCGCGAAGTGGAACCAGGCCTTTTCTATCGCAGCGGCCAAATGACTGCCGACGGGTTTGCCGAGGCCGCCGCCCGTCTTCACTTCCGCACGATCGTCAATCTCCAGGATGAATATCCCGATCCCGACGTGTGCGTGCATTACTTTGGAAAAGCAACCATCAAGGAAAGTGAACTCTGCCGGCAACTGGGCGCCCGCTATGTGTACATCCCCCCCGACCTGATTTCGCGCCGACGCGTGGGCCCCTACCGCCCCGAGGCGATCGACCGTTTTCTCGCGATCATGGATGACCCGGTCAATTTTCCGGTGCTCATTCACTGCCGGGCGGGACTGCATCGCACGGGAGTGATGGCGGCCGTTTATCGAATGGAGTATGACCACTGGACTCCGTATGAGGCCATCGAGGAACTGAAAGACAATGGCTTCGGCGAATGGCCCTGTTCGTCGGCCAACGACTATATCACTCAGTACATCCTCGCTTACAAGCCGGGCATTCGAAATCCTGAACGGATCGTGCGCGGCCAATGACCAAGGGCGCTCGCGTTTTATATCGAAGAAACAGGCCTGACTCCTTTTTCGGTCCCCTCTGAAAGACGGACGTGCAAGCATGAACCTGCTCGACCGGCTGCTAGTTCGCAGTTACCTCAAGGCCTATATCGTTTGCCTGGTAAGCCTTCTCAGTCTTTACATCGTCGTTGACCTGTTCACGAACGTCGACGATTTTTTCACGGAGCACCACCGCGGCCTGGCCTCGGTCTTGATCCACATCGGCAGTTACTACGGCTACAAGATCTCGCAAATCTTCGACCGGCTCAGCGAGGCGATCATCCTACTGGCGGCCATGTTCACCGTGGCGATGATGCAGCGCAACAATGAACTCTTGCCGCTACTGTCCGCGGGAGTGTCCACACATCGAGTCGTACGGCCGGTGCTGCTCAGCGCCTGCGGCATGCTGGTTATCGCGGTCGCCAATCAAGAGCTGGTCATTCCGCGCATAGCCAATTATTTGTTCTACTCTCGCGACGACCCCAACGGTGAAAAGGATCTGGAGGTGCACCACGCCTATGAGCCCAACGGCATTCACATCACCGGCGTGACAGCTTCGCGAGCGCAGATGGTCGTCAAGAAGTTCCAGTGCTTGATTCCAGAAGGAGTCTCGCACGACCTGGTTCACCTGGTAGCGCAAGAGGCCTACTATTCTCCACCCGGCGAAGGCAAACATACGGGAGGCTGGCTCCTCACGGGAACGCAGCCCGCCGAACTCGAAGGATGGAACAATCCGGCGATTCTGGAAGTCCTGGACTCCGGCAAGTATTTCCTGCACACGCAGGAAGTCACATTCGAAACGATAACACGCAGCAAGACCTGGTTCGTCTATGCCTCGACACCCTTGATCTTTACGGAGCTTGGCCGGGCCGACTCTTCGCGTCTGGCGTCGATGGCAGTCCTGTTTCACATGCGCCTGACACGCCCCGTTCTGGGCCTGCTTTTGGTCTTCATGGGGCTTTCGGTGATCCTTCGCGACCAAAATCGAAACGTATTCATCAGTACGGCCCTATGCCTGCTCATGTGTGCCGTCTTCTTCGGCGCTTGTTTCGCGTGCAAGCATCTGGGCGACAGCGAGTCCCTTTCCCCTGCCCTGGCTGCCTGGCTTCCGGTTCTGTCCTTTGGCCCACTGGCTTTCGTGCTCTTCGACGCCATCCATACCTAGGGGACCTGCAAGCCCCCGCCTCGCAGCTCCCGGTTCACTATTGATTGTTAGGAATCTTGGGGTAGTCGCACTGCTGCTTGCACCTTGGACAGATTCCACGCTGGCCCGCTTTATGCGCGCGATAGTGAAGCTTTCGTCCGCAACCGGGACAAAGGAAACGGAAATACGGTTCAGCCTTGGGCGTGCGGGCCTGAACGAAGCGATATACCCCAAAGGCCAGAGCCGCGACACCCGCCAGGAGAACAAGCCATATCCAAATGCTCATCGCAGGCCCCGGGTATGAACCTCCTGGACGAGTTCGCTTGACGCCTTGAGGCGGAGCATGCCCGAGCTTACCAGGAGGAGCTAACGGTACCCACTCTGGGAAGGCCAATCCAATCGGCGATTCTCTGTTCGGTGAAGCTCCATTATCTCTCAAGATTGTGCCAGTGTCGAGCAATCCCTGCCGCAAAAGCGACTGCTGAAAAAGGGGTCAGACCCCTTCCACGAATGGCGACAGATCCTCAAGAAAGCGGGAAATCAGTGAAGCTTCGTAGGGGGTCAGACCCCTTTTTCAGCAGGCTCCAAAAGCGACTCTCCAAAGGGCTAAAATGAAACGTAGCTGGCAGATCTCGGGAGGAATTCCATGTTGTGGCTTCGCAAGCCTTCAGGTGTCATCATCGCGAACCTCATGCAGGCGCAAGCGCCGCTGGACTTCAGTTACCCGGCCGTCGGGGCCAGCGCGGGGCAGCCGCCGGCAGGATATATTGTGGATCACACACGGATCAACCTTGGCCGGGGTGAGCGCGTTTTCAAAGCAGCACGAGCCGCCCTGGAACGCTGGGACCATATGCGCCTAGGTTGGTTAGAGGCCAGCGCGCCTGGACCGCCAACCTATGCTGGCCAGGTTGTGGCCACTCTGGCCCGTTCGCTCGGTCTTTGGTGGCTCAATGTTTGCCGGGTTGTTTACGTTGTGGAAGTGAATGGACCTGTCGAACAGTTCGGGTTCGCATACGGTACTCTCCCCGCACATCTCGCGTGCGGAGAGGAACGATTTGCAGTCGAATGGGACCGCGCAAGCGATGCCGTCTGCTACGACATCTCCGCGTTCTCCCGGCCCCGGCATCTGCTGGCCCGGCTGGGATACCCGTGGATGCGAATGGTTCAAAAGCGATTTGGGCGCGATTCAGCGAGAGCGCTGGCCAGAGCAGTCGAACGCTCGGTCAGTTAGCCCGCGTGACGCAGGCGACTCATGGGAGAGAAAGGAACTGTGCCTTTCACATGGGCGTCAGGAACCATCCGGCACGAAATCCGCGGAGACCTGAGATGAACGTCAAGACAACGTACCTGGAGATGGTCACCCAGTCGCAACGAAGCGTTCCGGTGCCCGTGGATGACTTAGCCGTCATTCACGCCGTCACACCGACACTCGCTTACTATCGTTTTCTCTACGACGCCGTGGGTCGAGATTGGGACTGGACGAGTCGGAAGAAGCTCTCCGACGCAGAACTGGCGCAGATTATTCACGATCGAGGCGTCGAGGTGCATGTCTTGTTCGTCGCGGGTGTGCCGGCTGGTTTTGCCGAGTTGGATCGCCGCACGGAAGGCGAAATCGAACTCAAGCAATTCGGCCTCATGCCCGAATTCCTCGGCCGGGGCTTGGGGAGGTACTTCCTGCAGTGGACCATCGACAGGGCCTGGAGCTATCGACCGAAGCGTCTGTGGCTGCACACGTGCAACTTCGACCATCCAGCCGCGCTGCCGAACTATCAGAAGGCCGGCTTCACCGTTTACAAGGAAGAAACCAAGCCGCGAGAGTGAATCCGGCGGCGGTCCTGTTTCCACGGAGCCGTTGTCTACTGTGAGATCATTTCCGTGCCGAGTTCTCTGAGGTCGAACGGCTGCCTGTTTCGTACGCCGTTGAGCGGCGGCCAAAATGGCCGCCAGGCCGTCTTTTCCAGCAACTCTGCAAACTCCGCAAGCGATGCCACGACTATTTCCGGACGGTAAGCATAGCCCGCCAGGTCCTCCGGATGGGTGCCGCCGCTCAACACCAGGACCGTGTGCAGGCCCAGTTGAACTCCTCCCAGGATGTCGGTTTCCATGGTGTCGCCAATGATCGTGGTTTCGTCGGTGCTCAACCCCAGTTCCTTGCGGGCAGCACGCACCATGACCGGGCTCGGCTTGCCGACGCTGAAAGCTTTGACTCCCGTGGCAATCTCCAGCATAGCCACCATGGCTCCGCAGCCCGGACGTAGTCCGTATTGAGTTGGACAGTTCGGGTCTAGGTTGGTGGCAATGAGCTTGGCGCCACCAAGAATCATCCGTACCGCTGCTTCAACGAGTTCGAGGTTGAACGTCCGGCCTTCACCCACAACGACATAATCAGGCTCATGGTCCACGACCGCGTAGCCGTTCTGGTGCAGTGCCGTAAGCAGGCCGCCTTCGCCAATGACAAAAGCTGTGCCCTCGGGCTTTTGCTGGGCCAGGAAGCGCGCTGTGGCCATCGCACTCGTGAAAATGTGGCTTTCCTCCACGTCGATGCCGATCCGGGCCAGTTTGGCAACGACATCTCGGCGCGTCCGCTGACTGTTATTGGTCAACAATCGAAAAGGGATGTCTCGGGCGCGGAGCTGTCGTATGAACGAGTCCGCTCCTGGAATAAGTTCGGGACCCCGATATAAAACGCCGTCCATGTCGATCAAGTAGCCGTGCTTCACGGTTGATTCTCCTTTGCGGCAACCATGCTCGTGCATGCCCGGAGCCAGCGTGGTAATTCCTGCAGCACGTAATCCAGCCAAGGGAAAGCGGGCAAAGAGAGGTAGCAAGGAATCGACTCTATTTGCAATCGCCATGCCAGAAATGGAGCAGGCGGCGATCGGCTGCAGGAAGTGCTTGCGAGCAAGGTGGTTCAGACTTATTGGTGGAAACCAAGAAGGAGCAAGTGCGCGACGCGATGTGCTTAAAAGATAGGCACGCTTGCCTGCCAACTCGCATCAGGGCGACACACTCCTCTGGGAATTCCGATCTGTCCGTCATGCGGCCGGGCCAGATCGGGTCTCGGCGGCCGCGAAAATACTGACGGAGCTTGAACGTACTGCACCATTTGACTGTAATCGTGCGTCGTCCTATGCTTGCGCACCTCCTCAACTCCCCGCCATTCCCGAGGTTGTCATGTCAATAGCTAGCCATCCCGCCCAACGATGCGTCGAGCAGATAGCGGTAGATGAAGCCGAGCGGCGCGGGGCCGAGCGTTTTTTGTGCAGCCGAGAATGCGTGGTCCGGCCTGAGGACGCGACCGGCGTGGGCAATTGGTCGGGCCTGGTCTACAACATCTCTGAGACAGGCATGGGCATCGTGCTGCCCTATGCGGTTCTTCCTGGCAAGACGTTGTTCGTCGAACCGTGGGGTCGGAGCAAGGCCCGCGGCGTGCACGTCCGTGTCATACGCTCTGTGCCGCGAACCTTCATTTTCTTCCACGGCTGTGAACTGGCTGAACACTTGACGCGCGAAGAAATTCAGAACTGGTTGAACTAACTGACCGTACGAGATTCGGTCACACATGAATCCCCATGTTCCTCAATGCCTGCCGAAGAGTTGCCGTCTCCAGATTGTGTTGCTCGGTAGCATTGATCATTGATTCCCGCTCTTGCATAAGTTGTCGCTGAAGCTCGTCGACCACTTCCTGCAAATGTAGGCTCTCGCTGGCGGCCCTTGCTTTTTCCTCTTCCAACGTCCTTGCCCAACGATCGCGCTCAGTCTTTACACCTTCGCGGGCCGATTCCAGTTCTTCCTGCAGGGTCGCCAGGCTGCACTGGACTTCGGCTTGCTGCCGACGAATCTGCTCTAGCTCAAGTTGCAATTCCCGGTTCTGTAGCTTGGATTCATTAGCCTGCTGAGCGATCTGGCTTTCCTGCTCGCGCTGCTCCGCAAGCGCCCGGTTCACACGGCTGACTTCTTCCTGGCTGCGGGCAAGCTGCTGACCGAACTCAGCCTGAAGTCTTTGCAGCTCCTCGGTCAATTCCTGGTGCTTCTGAGCCGCGGCATGTTCTTGCTGACGCGATTCTTCCAGCGCGTCCTTCAGGTGCTTTTCCAGTTGCAGGCGAGCTGCTTCGACGTCGTTGCGGTGCGTGGCGATTTGGTCGCGCTCAAGTTCAAGGTCATCAATCTGTTGGTGCGTGCCGGCTTCCGCTTCTCTCAGCTCGTTGCGCTCCGCTTCCCAGGATTGTCGCAGCTGGTCGCACTCCTGACGTAGAGCCTCGAGCGCTTGCTGGAGTTGCTCACGGTCCGTCACGCTCGCTGCGAGTTCCGCTGCATGGCGCTCTTGCTGTTCGGAGAGTTGAATTTTGCTTTGGTGTTCTGCATGGTCTTGGAGAGCCCGACGCTCTTCTTCCCAATGAGTCTCCGCCTCCGCAAGCGATTGAGCCATCTTTGTTCGCACTGCTGCGAACTCTTGTGCCGTGTTAGCGAGGCGCTCCGCATGCTCCAAGCTAGACTCAAGATCGGAGCGTAACTTCTGAATCTCCTCGGCATGTCGAGATCGTGAGGCGTCCGTTTTTTCAAGGTCGTGCTGTGCGGAGTCGGCCCTATTTCTTTCTGCCTCCAGTTCGGCCTGGAGCTGCGCGCTCTTCGCACGGGCGGCTAGCAGTTGGGCCTCTAATAGCCCGTTCACGCTGGCCTCGCCATGGGAAGGCTCGGTCGCCGCGCGGAGCTGTTCCAGTTCATTCTGGGCAGATTGTAGCTTCAGACGCAAAGAGGCGGCTTCTTGCTCGTGTTCTTGGGCGAGCTGGAGCTGACCTTGAAGTTCGAGGATCTGACTCTGGAGGCGTGCTAGCTCTTCCTGAACCTCCTTGAGCTGCTCCTCAGCGTTCGCACGCTGGGTCGTGCACGTCACGAGTTCGGCGCGAAGATGCAGCACTTCTTCCTGCAGCGTCCTCAGTTGCTGTTTCGCCGCTTCCGCATCGCCTCCCGGGACCTCCTGAACAGTGATCGGAACTGCTCCGGCGGGGGGCTCGGGCTTAAACTGATGGCTGCAATACTTGCAGGCAATCCGCTGACCGACGTACTCAGCGCGGACGCGCAATGGGCGCCCACATTGAGGGCAAGGAAGCTCAAAGTACTGCTTCACGATGAGTCACCGCTGATTTGAGCCAAGAACCGCGCCGGGGTCCAAATTTGCTACTTTTAGTGTAACTGATGAACTGACGGGCACAACCCTTATCGCCGGGCCGTGCATTCCCGGTCGGGCGATTGCGCGGGTTGCGTGAGCTTTTTCGCGTCCGATTCCATCACTACCATAAAGGTACCATGCTCTGCGAACTTGCAGTCCAAAATTTCGCTCTGATCGAAGACGTGCGCGTCGAGCTCCATCCTGGCTTCTGTGCCTGGACTGGCGAGACCGGAGCCGGGAAGACTTTGCTCCTGGAAGCACTCGGGCTGTTGCTCGGCGACCGTGGCTCGACGGAGTTATTGAGGTCGGGAACGGAAGAGCTGCGCATTATCGGCCGGTTCGAATTGATGCGCCCCGGACTGCGTGGGGAAGTCCAGGAGATTCTGGGTACGGAGCTTGAAGAGGATCAGCTCATCCTCACGCGTCGGTTGACGAACGCCGGCCGAAGTTATGCCTACCTGAATGAACAGCCCGTGGCATTGTCCACCTTGCGCAGATTGGCAACGCTCCTGGTCGATATCCACGGGCAACGCGAAAGCCAATCGCTCCTGCAGCCTGCCTATCAACTGCGATTGCTCGATGCGTTCGGCGACCTGGACGCGCTGCGGCAGAAATACCATACTCTTGCCGAAACCGTCCGCGCGCTCCGGCAGCAGCTTGTCGCGCTTGATGCGGAACGGCAGCAGCGCCAGCGCGAATTGTCCCTGGTGCGCTTCGAGCGCGAGGAACTCGATGCCGCCTCCCTGCAAACCGGAGAATTGGCGGAGCTGATCCACGAGCGCGACCGGCTAGCCCATGCCCAGTCGCTCCAGGCATTCGCTGAGGGCGCCAGCGCGCGCCTCTACGACGACGAGGGGTCCTGTTTTGAGCAGTTGGGCAAGCTGCTGCATGATGCCGAGACCTGGGCGCCTCTTGATCCGGCCCTGGCAGAAGCGGCACAACGTCTCAAGAGTCTTACTGCGGAGACGCAGGACCTCGCGGAAACGTTGCGCGCCTTGGCCCCGCGCTGGGAGGCAGACCCGGCCCGGCGCGAAGAAGTGGAAGAACGCCTGCGCTTGTTGCGACGATTGGAATCGAAGTACGGCCAATCGCTGGAGGACCTCATCACCTATCGTGCGAATCTCGATCAACAGGAAGCGCGCTTGCAAGGACAGGAGGACGATCGCTCGAAGGTCGAAGCGGACCTGACGGCCGCCTTTGCCGAACTCCGCAAGATTGGCATGGAACTCAGCCGGCAGCGAAAACGGGTCGCCAAACGATTCGCCGCAGCGGTGCAGCGCGAATTGGCCGATCTCGGGATGGCCGACGCCAGGCTCGATGCCGTGCTGGAGCCACTCCCTTCCGGTGAGGATCCCCTTACTGCCGAGGTTCCGGCAGCCGGGTTCGACCAGCTCGAGCTGACGCTGGCTGCCAACAAGGGAGAGCCCGCGCGCCCCTTGCGCAAGGTGGCTTCCGGCGGCGAGCTCTCGCGGACGATGCTGGCACTCAAGACTGTGCTTGCCGCCCACGATGAGGTTGGCACCCTCGTCTTCGATGAGATCGACGCCAATGTCGGCGGCCGCTTGGGCGATGTATTAGGAGAGAAGCTGGCTGCCCTTGGCCAAACACATCAAGTGATCTGTGTGACCCACTTACCGCAAGTCGCTAGCTATGCCCGGCACCAATGGACCATTCGCAAGGTGAACCGAGGCCAGCGCACGACGACCAGCATCGAGTTGCTCGCTGACCAGGACCGTCTGGACGAACTGGCGAACATGCTACGCGGCAAATCACGCGGCGAAGGCACGCGGAAGGAGGCTGCGGCCATGCTAGCGGCGGCAAAGAAGCACTGGTGATAGGACACCCATGGCGATGGCCCGCAGGCATGGCCAGTCAGTCTTCAGAAGCGCTCCGTCTCATCCGATTTGTTGGGGATGCAAGAACATCGGAATATCACCTACGCGGTGGAGTACACGGATTACTTGCGGACAACGAACGGTCAGCCGAGACAATCGCCCACCATCGTGAGCGTCACTTGCCCTTTACACGTCTCTTGGCCGTCGCTATCTTCTGCCGACTTGCCCTGGATGGAAGGACCCATCCACCAGCCGCTCTCGCAAATCTGTGCCTGTCTCTGCTTCGCGCGATGGTTCAAGGAGGAACGTCGTACATGCCCAAGCTTGAATTCTGTCTCCTGGCATTTACGGCCGTGGGGTTAATCTTGGGAACCTGGGGAATCTGGTGGGCTCGAACCAGCAGGCTCCGCAACCGGGCTTCCTGGGGACGCAGCCTGTTCATTGGAACCTTGTTATTCTTGGGAGGCAGTAGTCTTGTGGCAGCATTTCAACAGGCAGATGGGTTAGTGCCGCTCGGTTTGCTGGCCGGGTCTCTGGTGACGTGCATGCTTTGGGAAACACCCGGCAACTCTGAAAATCGTTCGGACTTTGGTCTCCAGCCGGAAGAAGCATAAAGGCCCGCGGAGATCGCTCGCCACGGGCCTTTGCCCTTCTCTTTCCCTGCACTTGCAAATCACTCGTTGTACGTGTGCATGTCTTTTCAGCGACCGCCATTATTCCAGGGCATGTAGCCGGTGAACCCGGAATTGTAAGCCGGTACGCCGCTCGGATAGACCGAGCCAGCGCCGTATGTGGGAAATCCCTGCGCGGGATTCGTCGGGGCGCCGGCAGAGGGGAGGGGCGCCGGTGCAATCTGCTGAGGCGCGCCGTAACCGGGAGAATTGCTCACCGTGGGTTTGCCTGCTTCGGTGGATGCCGGCAGCTCACCGGGGCAGCACGAGCCCGCTGGGTAAGAGCAGCCTACGCCGCAGCCGCCCTGGCCGCAACATGGGTTTAAAGGCATGTAACCGCAGGCGCCGTCGCAGCAGAACGGGCTGAACGCATTGTACTGACGGCAGCAGATGGTTAGACAGCACTTGTGCTTGCAGCAGAGATGCTCCCACCACGCTGAGGCCTGTCCTTGGGTAATCCCGATGCCGATTATGCTAAACAAAGCGATGGCGATGAGCTTTTTCATGGCGTGCGCTACCTCCTGTGTACGCTGGGGCGAACGGCCCCTGCCACCATCCTGATGGCGGGCGCGCGCCCATTTACCTACGGAACTCTAACCGATGGTTTCACAAGAAAGCGCTCGGGAGCTCCGGATTCTTGCCCAAACGACAAGGAGGCAAGACGCAATGCGAGCAGATTGTGCAACGCCAATAGGACGCTCAGATCGCGACGCGAACAACGAGAATTCCAGCAAGTCCGAACAAGAAAAACTAAAGTATGGGCCGGCTTCGCGTTCAACCCGTCGCTAAGTAAGCGGGCAGCGCATCCAGGTCCGATGGAGCAAACCGCTGGCGGCGCCATTTTTCCACCGCCAGCGCCGCCATCGCGGCGTTGTCTGTGCACAGGTTCGTGGGGGGGATAAATAGTTCCACGCCTAACGTCGCGGTCATTTGTGCGAGGGCAGCGCGGAAGCACCCATTTGCCGCCACCCCGCCGCCGACAGCCAGGCGCTTCAATCCCGTGCGCTCCAGTGTCTGCCGTGCCTTGGCAACCAGGACCTCGACAACGGCCTGCTGGAAGCTGGCGGCCAGATCCGCCCGACGGTGGTCCGTGGGCGGCGGCATTGGCCGGGAGAGATCGCGACCAGAAACCGTGTAAAGGACGGCGGTCTTGAGACCGCTGAAACTAAAATCGAGACGCTCGTCATGCAGGAACGCGCGCGGGAAACGAAACGCTTTCGGATCGCCGCTGGCGGCGGCGCGCTCGACAGCTGGCCCGCCCGGGAAGCCAAGGCCGAGGATGCTGGCCACCTTATCGAACGCTTCCCCGGCAGCATCGTCAATCGTGGAACCAAGCAATTCGAACTCGAGCGGCGCGTGACAATGAAACAAGCAAGAATGCCCGCCACTCACGACCAGGCCGACGCAAGGGAAAATGTCCCGACCCGCGGCCAATCGAGCCGCGTAGATATGCCCCTCAATATGGTTGACGTCGATCAGCGGCACTCCCAGGGCCAGGGCCAGCATTTTCGCGCAGCTAACGCCTACCAGTAGCGCCCCTACAAGTCCGGGCGTATTGTGGACCGCCACGCAACCGATTTGGTCGAGTTTTACGCCAGCATTGCTCAACGCTTCATCGATTACTGGAAGGAGCCGCTGCAGGTGAGCCCGCGCCGCCACTTCAGGCACGACTCCCCCAAAGCGAGCGTGCAGATCTGTCTGCGAAGCAATGACGTTCGAGAGGACCGCAGGCTCCTCGGTGAAAACCGCTGCAGCGGTCTCATCACAGGAAGTCTCGATAGCCAGGAAATACACGAATCGTGCTCTTTATGAGGGGAAGATCCGACCAATACGCCGACAACAATACTATTTGAGAGCGGGACGGCTCAACGTCAGCCGATCTTGCCGGCTTTGGCGGCCCGGCTCGTCCCGGTCGCCAGCTTGGTCGCGCGGACTTGGCGGGCACCATTCTCGCGAGTGACTTCATGCTCCGGCAGCGATTCCCACCGGGCCGACTGGCGGAAGAAGGCCAGCGGGTTGTCGTACACTACCTTGCGAATCGCCTCTTCGCTGTGCCCTCGGCGTTTCATTTCCTGAATCATTTCCGGCACAGCCAGTGGGTTCGATTTGCCCCAATCGCCCGCCGAGTTGGCCATGATGCGCTCGATTCCGACCATCTCGAGAATGTCGACCGCGCGCTCCGGCGTACATTTCGTGGTTGGATAAAGTGTCATGCCACACCAAAAGCCATTATCCAGCGCCAATCGCACCGTGTGCTCTTCCACGTGGTCGATGCAAACCCGCTCCGGGTTGACGCGCCGGTCACCCTTCAGCATGTCGATGATCATGCGCGTGCCCTTGTACTTGTCCTCCAGGTGGGGAGTGTGAATCAGGATCAGTTCGTTGGTCTTCATTGCCAAATCGACGTGTTCTTGAAAGACAGTTGCTTCATTGCGTGTGTTCTTGTTGAGCCCAATTTCGCCGATGCCCAATACGTTTGGTTTGTTTAGATACTCAGGAATGATAGCGATCACGTCGCGCGACAGCGACACATTCTCCGCTTCCTTGGCATTGATGCAGAGCCAGGAGTAATGGCGGATGCCGAACTGGGTCGCGCGCTTGGGCTCGACCTCCGTCAGTTGGCGGAAGTAATCGCGAAAGCCCTCCGCAGAACCCCGGTCGAAGCCCGCCCAAAAAGCAGGCTCACTCACCGCCGCACAGCCGCACTGGGCCATGCGCTGGTAGTCGTCAGTGACACGGGAGATCATGTGGATGTGGGGGTCGATGTAGGAGGGCATGGATGCAACTCCTTATTCAGAAATTATTTGCGCATCTCGAGGGGCCTAGTTTTCTGCCGAATTATTTATCAATGAAGCACACATTAACAGTTGCAACGATTGTACTTGCGGCGAACAGCTAGCAGTCGGGCACTGTAATTCACATGATACCAGATTTGTGACCGGTCAACTTCACGTAGGGACCCTTCGGCACCAGGCAAGCCTCTTGGTCCGCTCGGCAATCCAAGCGTATCGGCGGAAGGCGCAAAGGAACTGCCATGTCCACGTGTCGCTGGTACAATGGCACTTGGGGAATCCGATAAGAAGACGAGACAGGCAGCGGCTGGAGTAAGAATCGGATGGCCGCCGGGGATCAGGCGGATCACACGTCGGGATTACTTGCAGCGGAACCCGGCTGCTACAATAACCGCCGAACACTTACCTGAAGGAATACCCATGCCCGTGGTCGATCCGTTCGTTCCTCTCCGCGAATGGCGGTCTTCGCTGTACCGTGGCAACGAAGTCGTCATCGACCGATTCCTGGACAGAATCGAAACGACTCTGTCAGCCGGCTGGGTTCGCGACTCGAAGTTTGAGCAGACCCGCCCGCGGCCGGACCGTATCCGCTGTTACCTGTTCGATCGGCCGGGGGGGGTGGCGGTCCGGGTGTGGCTCCAACGGGTGACGACCACCCGGGAGCGCGGTGGCCCGGTTCAGTTACTCCGTCATCCGCCTTCGGGCAGCACTGAGCGGATCGAGCAGCTTGTCGCTGACTTTGCTGATTCCTGTGTGCTGGCTGCCGCCAAAGCGGTCGGTGCCGACCACACGCGCCCCGCATTCGGCTCACGGAGCGCCATCACGTCTGACGTCGAAATGTTATTCACCAGGCTCGCGGACACGGCCGAGGGGAACTGGCCACTGACGGGTCAGGCCCAAGGGTTGTGGGACGAACTCATCTCCACATGCCTTACCGGGCAGATCGCCATTGACCGGCCCGAGCTGGAGAAGTGGCTGGCCGACAGCGGTTGGGAGAAAACAGCAGTCACGTCAATCGCCGACCGCTTTTTCGCAGATTCCGAGTGGCTGGCGAAGCGCCTGGCAGTGGCTGCCGGATGACCACTCTCGCTCAGGCCAACGCCGATTTGGGGGCAGCACCCCGGCCGGTGCTCTTTCTCGATACCTGCGCGTTGCTCGACATTGTCCGGGCCCCGTTGCGCGACCTAACGATGACGGTCCGAGCGGGCGTCGCTCTCCGAACGTTGGCCGCGGCCGGGACTGTTCGGCTCTTCGTTCAGGATATCGTTTCCGGCGAGTGGAACGACAACTTGGCGGCGGCCCGACGAGACGGAGAGAATGGCATACGGGCGTTCACAGCGACTTGGCAAATCGCCGACGACTTTGGCCAACCGGCCCCACCTCTTCCGGTACTCCCTCCCGGGACTCTGATCGATGACCTTGAGCAGTTGTCGCGAGACCTGCTGACGGCGGCCACCGTACTCGATCGAGATCACGACGGCATGTCCTGGGCGATCGATCAGGTGGCGGCCAAGCTGAAGCCGTCGTCGGCGAAAGGGCCTGTCAAAGATTGCCATATCCTTGGCCACGCCCTGCGCCTGAGTACCTTGCTGGGTGCCGGTTATCCTAAATCGCGGATACTCGTCAGCTCCAACCGATCAGACTTTGCTGCGCCAAACGCGACCGTTTTCCACCAGGACATCGCACACGAGGCAGCCGTTGCCGGCCTGGAGTACGCCGTCTCCCTCGAGGCGGCTGTCGCTGCCCTTCGGGCGACTGGCGAAATCCCTTGACTGCGACAGTTTTCGTCTATCGCGACGCGCTGTGCGTTTAATTCGACACGCGGTTTGCACTATCGTCGCATCGTCCGGTTGTGAGCCACCATCGCCCTGATCCTCGCCACAATTACCGGGCGGATCCGCCGTTGCCCATGCAAGATGGAGAATAGAGGAACATTGTTCCTCGCGCAAGGGGATTCTGCGAATAAAGAAACCCGCCACAAGGGCGGGTGTCCTGCGCTGTTCGCTGAATGGGGTCACTCCGGCTTGTCGATGCCATACTTATCGACCGCACGTCCGTTGAGGCTGTTTCCAGCCCACTCCACCGCAGACAACGCGTCACCCAACTCGGTAACCGTGATCGCGATGATCTGACCTTCCGCCCAAGGAGAGTCCGGCACCAGGCGGAGGAAGTCGGCGTTCACCACGGCGCGGTTGTGTTCGATGACGTTTCGGATTGCGTTCATCAGCACCAGCCGCCTTCGGACATCGTCGGACTCGGCGGCAGGCTCTGGTCCCGTGGTAGGCACGATAGGCAGGTTGAGGTTGTCGTAGGTCTTCTGCAACCCAGCGAATCCCACACGGGTAAGTTCGGCTTTGCGCCTTTCGATGACAAGCCTGTGGATCTCCGCAGGCCCTGCGGCCTCAAGCGCCTCCTGGTGCGTCAGCGTCTGCCCGCTGAATAACACCTGCTTCTTGCGGGTCGCGATCTCCCCGAATAGATCGACCAGATAGGTCTCGAAGGCGCGGCTAACCTCGCGGTAAACGAGCCCGAGAGCCTGCGAGATGAAACCGCCGGGGACCGCGTTAATAAGGTCGATTTCGTTCCCAGTCAGGTGAACGGCCAGTTGGACGGTGGTTGTCGTCGAGCGACCTCCGGCCATGCCGAGCGCGTAACCGGGGCCGCCGGCCTTGCTTTTCGTCTGTTCGGCCTTGTCGAGAAAGGCGCGCAGTACGGCGGTGTTGTCCTCGGCGAGGATGAAGGCGAGCGCCTTGGCATTGGCGAGGGCTGTACGAAACTCCCGGTGCGCGGCGTTGGGACCCAGATACGCCACCATGAGACCAGGGAACTGTTCGCTCATGCTACCTCCACACCGCGTCCGTCGCGGCTCCAGGGCATGAGTTAACCACCTTTGATGACACGCCGCACGGGCACTGGTTCGCTTCGACCCAGTGCCGAGTAAGTGCCGAATAACGTGGAAACAGTGGAAAAAAGAGCCAAAACGCATCGTCCCGGCTTCCAGGCAATTTGACGCAACCACCTTGTGGCCAAAGACTTTAGTTGCCGCTCCGGAGACAAACACTGTCCGGGTCGATGTAATAAGTGGGCATCGAAATTAACTCCCTAGCCTTTATTCATCGGTTTGTGTAATTCTGGTGGATCTGCACGATCTAGCCCAGTCCTGCTAACCATATGATACCAAGGGAGACTATCGACAGCACGGCTTTTGCCTTGCTCGAAGACCCGACCTTCAGCCGGGCTGGGCCTGGACGGGTCCAAGGCGCAGACCTTCTCCTTGAAGCGCCACAGTTGCGCTGCTACGTTCTCAAGTAGAGAGAGCGGCGAACGATGAAGGCCGGAGAAGGCATGGTCCGAGGCAAGATCAGATCTCCGAAGGGAATGAAGACAGAATCGCAGCCCATCGCGCCGCAACTCATTTTCCAGGCAAGGCTGGGGACGAATGGAGCAGTCATTCGAGTGCAGCCTCCGATCAATCAGGCGCAGGCGGTAATCATACGTCAGAAGGACGGCAACGTTGTCGTATGCGGTCCGGACAAAAAGGCCAACTCCATGACCGCACGAGATATCGAGCAATCGGCAAATGGAGCCTGGAGGCGGTGCAAACCGCATATTAACGCGGGTCCAAACGCCATGCCGCACTACCAGCCGGACCCCAGAGGTCAGACGATCGGCCACACGTTCTACGAGACGGACACAAAACACCCGCTGTGAGCGAGCGATGAAGTACTTCACTCCTGAACTCTATCAGCAGTTTAATTCGTTTGATGTGAATGAGGCAGAGCGTGCCGACGAGGCCTGGGATTGCGCTGAGCTTCGTTACAAGGAGCGGCTCGCGATTATCCGCACGCACATGCCCTCGCAGGTTCTAAGCCTCTCCGAGCTGTGCCTCCACGATGCTTTGGTAGTCTCTCGCGTGGAGCAGGAGTTGCCAAACGGGCCATGTTCGCACCCCATGCCTTATATGTGGAGCTCCGTGGCCATCGTTTCCGTAATTCTTGGCGAAGAGGTGATCTCGTTGATTTACAATCTGAGCGACCACATCGTTACAAGGCCTGCACCTGAAGACTGGAGGTTCTCGAAGGTGGAAGAACAATGGCTCTACGACGAGGTCGATATGGTCAACGACCAGGGAGGGCTGTTCATTCACCGCATTATGTTCAGCACGGGAGTCACCCTCGAGATCCCATTCTTGTCGGTGATGATCCACAGATTTAAGGTGCCCAGCGCGGCAAAGATTGCGAAGCAGAGCGCATAACGCGGAGTTGGGCCGCGTGGCGCCATGTTGGTGATTGCCAGGTGCAGTTATTGAGTGGGGAAGAACCAGCGTTCGGGTAAAGGAATGAAATTGTCTGAATTCCGGGCTCTATGAAGTCGTCTACGCATCACCCGTTACCAGTGCAATCGCGAACCCGTCATACCCCTTGATCCCCACCGTCTGGATTGCCGTAGCGCTCACGCGCGGCTCCGCTGCCATAAGCTCGTTGAGCCGGCGCACTCCTTGGATGCTGGGGTCGCTGCTGTCCGCGTCAATCACCGCTCCGTTGCGCACGACATTGTCGATGATGATCAGGCTGCCCCGACGTGACAGCTTGAGGGCCCATGCGAAGTATTCGGGATTGCTCGGTTTGTCGGCGTCAATGAAGATCAAGTCGAACGGACCACGCCCTTCGGCGGCAATTTGCGGTAGCGTATCCAGCGCTCGGCCGAGGCGCAGTTCCACGACGCCTGACAATCCGGCGCGGGCGATATTGGCCCGGGCAATTTCGGCGTGATTGGGGTCAACTTCCAGTGTGACCAAGCATCCATCCGCAGGCAGTGCCCGCGCCAACCAGATCGTGCTGTAACCGCCCAGCGTACCGATTTCGAGGATTTTGCGTGCCCCACGGATCTTGGCCAACAAATGGAGTAGCTTGCCCAGGTTCGGCGAGACGTTGATTGACGGCAGCCCGGCGGCATCGGAGGCCTCAAGTGCCGCATCTAATGCTGGGTCGGACGACACTAGCTGATTGGCGATGTAGCGGTCGACGGCAGTCCACTGATCTTGAGACATGGGTTCTCGTTTCACCGCCTTGGCGAAATGACACCGACCAAGGACCATGGACTATTTCGGTCTGGGCTGCTCCCACCCCGCTTCGTAGTCCAACGAAAAAATCTTCTGAATACGCTCTGCCCGCCCGCCACGGGGATCATTCAAAACTTCGAGCGCTTGGCGGATCTTGGCCACGCGCGAATCGAGCTCCGCCGTCTTCGCATTCTTGCCCCGGCCAATGCGGTCCAGGATGGCGGCGATGTCCAGCAGCTTGCTGCGGGCTTCGAGAAAATAGCGCTCCAGGGCTTGTTTAGCAGGCAATGGATTCATCGTAAATCGACTCTCGCGGAGAGGCCAAAGAAGATTATTTACTTTCGAAGAGACGCTTGCTTTCCAGGCTGACCAGCGCGTTCAAGCTGCCCGAGCGGAACCCCTCGAGGTCGAGGGCTACGTACAGAAAGCCAAGTTCCTTGAATCGGCTCACGAGTGCGCTGCAGATCTCCGGCTCGACCAAGCGAGCCAACTCCGCGGCGGGCACTTCAATGCGTGCAACTTCTCCATGATGGAGACGAACCCGGCACTCACGATAGCCCAGAGTTCGCAGATAAACCTCGGCTGCCTCGACACGAGCCGTCCGCTCGGGCGTGACCTCCACTCCTGGCGCCAACCGGCTCGATAGGCAGGGCGATGCCGGTTTGTCCCAGGTCGGCAGGCCCCAGGCCAGAGCAAGCGCCCGCACGTCTGCTTTGGTGAAACCCGCCTCTTGTAGCGGATGGCGAACGGCATGCTCGGCGGCAGCCTTGAGGCCCGGGCGATAGTCGCCCTGGTCGTCGAGGTTCGCGCCACTGCAAACCATGTCCACATCCAGCTCCGGCATGAGGCTCTCGATTTTGTCGTATAGTTCGCTCTTGCAGTAGTAGCAGCGGGTGCCGTCATTGCGTACGTAGTCGGCGTCCCCGAATTCCTGCGTGGCGACGATGTAATGACGGATGCCGATCGTTTGGGCCAGGCGGCGGGCATCTTCCAATTCGGCACGCGGTACGCCGGCGCTGTCGGCAGTGACAGCAATGGCGTGGTCGCCGAGTGCTTCATAGGCGGCCTTGGCGACCACGGTGCTGTCGATGCCGCCGCTGAAGGCGACCGCGACGCGGCCCAGGCCGCTCAAAATCTCGAGCAACCGGTCGCGCTTCGCAATCAGTTCATGCAAAAGTGCCGGCGCAGGCATTGGCACAGCTCCTTTCACGAGCCTTCTCCCTCAATAATAGGCTAATGCTGCAAGGCACTCAAGCACGGCGACCTTTCATCACGATTCGGAAGATTGGAAATCGTTTGCCGGGCCTTGTCATCCTCTTGCAGCGGGGAGGCTGCAATGCTGTAATGGGTGTGCACCCAAGCCACCTGCCGGATTGTTGAACCTCGCTTCCTGGCCCCCGCGTTTCACTGGATCGTTCAGCAAGAGGAAATTCATGAAGAGTCCGCGACCGTCATTGCTATTCTTTCTTGGACTTGCATCCTCCCTGGTTCCGATTCCGAATGCCGGCGCCGCTGCTCCGCCGCTTCCCCACGTCGTCGATTTCAACCGCGACATCCGGCCCATCTTGTCGGACAATTGCTACCAGTGTCACGGGCCCGATAGAAACCAGCGCAAGGCCCACTTGCGGCTTGATACCAGAGACGGTCTCTTTTCCAGCCACGAGGGTATTCGGGTTGTCGTCCCGGGCAAACCGGCGGATAGCGAGATCTATCAACGGATTGTCTGCGAGGACAAGAATGAACGCATGCCGGCCCCGAAATCGGGCAAGACCCTCACGGAGCGGCAGATCGGTCTCATCAAGAAATGGATCGAGCAAGGCGCCGAGTGGAAGGGCCATTGGGCTTACATCAGACCGGAGCGGCCGCAGGTGCCCACGGGCTTTGAAACAGAGTTCGTAAGGAATCCGATCGACCAGTTCGTGCTAGCCAGGCTCAAAGAGGCGGAGCTGCGGCCATCCGCCGAGGCAGACCGCGTAACCCTGATCCGCCGACTCTATTTCGACCTCATCGGCTTGCCCCCCACGCCGGCGGAAGTAGATGCTTTCGTGCATGATCCCCGGCCAGATGCAGAGGAATTGTTGGTTGATCATCTGCTCTCCGCGCCGGAATACGGCGAGCGGATGGCGATGGTCTGGTTGGACCTTGTGCGCTATGCCGATTCTATCGGCTATCACAGCGACAACCCAATGCAAGTCTCGCCATACCGGGATTATGTCATCAAAGCATTCAACGACAATAAACCCTTTGATCGCTTTACGATTGAACAGCTAGCCGGAGATTTGCTGCCGCAGGCTACGCTGGAACAAAAAGTGGCCTCCACCTACAACCGGTTGCTTCAGACCACCGAGGAAGGCGGAGCGCAAGCCAAGGAATATGAAGCCAAGTATGCGGCCGACCGTGTGCGCAACGTTTCTACGGTGTGGCTTGGTGCGACAATGGGCTGCTGCCAGTGCCATGACCACAAGTTCGACCCGTATACAACGAAGGACTTTTACCGGCTCGCGGCTTACTTCGCCGACATTCAAGAAGCGGCGGTAGGACGACGCGAGGCAGGTATGGCGGTGCCGAGCGCGCGGCAAGCCGCCCAGCTCAAAAAACTGGTCGACGCGCTCGCCGGCCTAAAGCAAAGACTCGACACGGCCACGCCAGAGCTGATAGCCGCCCAGGCGCGCTGGGAAATTGAACAGAGAGCCCCGACTCAGTGGCATGTGCTCGACCCGGTCAAACTGACTGCCGCCTCAGGCACCAAACTGAGCAAACAGCCTGGCGGCATAGTGCGTGCGAGCGGCAAGACGCCGGATAAGGAAACCTACACGATCACGGCCAAGACCGAATTGAAGGGCATCACCGCTATTCGACTTGAGGCGCTCGAGGACGCTGCACTTCCGGCTCATGGACCAGGCGCTTCGTCCAACGGGAACTTCGTGTTGACGGAGTTCAAGGTCTCCGCGGCATCCGGCACCAAGGCTGCCGCCCCGGTTGTTCTTAAGAAGGCAAGTGCGGATTTCTCGCAGGAGCAATTCGCGGTTGCAAATGCCATCGACGGTAAAAACGACACCGGCTGGGCGATTCTGCCCGCGGTCGGCAAGCAGCACACGGCTATTTTCCTCGCGGCAATCCCAGTCGGCACCAAGGCTGAGGCCACGCTCATTTTCATCCTGGATCATCAGTCCATCTATCCGAAACACAACATCGGCAAATTTCGACTATCGGTTACCACCGACCCAGATCCAAAGGACAACCTCTCGCTACCAGACAGTGTGCGTACGACCCTGGCCCTCCCACCCGCCAAGCGTAGCGAGCACCAGGCACGCGAGTTGGCTGCCTTCTACCGTGCGATCGCTCCAATACTGCAGCCTATCCGCGACCGCATCGCCAGCCTGGAGGCTCAGAAGACCGATCTGCTAAAAACTGTCCCGACCACGCTGGTAACTATTTCTGGTTCGCCCAGAACGGTACGCGTTTTGCCCAGGGGCAACTGGCTCGACGAGTCCGGCCAAGTTGTCAGCCCGGCTGTGCCCGAGTTCCTGCACCACCCGGCGGCGAGCGAAGGGCGTGCCACGCGGCTCGACCTGGCCCGGTGGATCGTCGCTCGTGAGAATCCGCTGACAGCCCGAGCCTTCATGAATCGCCTTTGGAAACTGTACTTCGGTCAGGGGCTCTCCAAGACGCTTGACGACCTGGGTGCCCAGGGGGAATGGCCGACCCATCCAGAACTGCTCGACTGGCTGGCGGTCGAGTTCATGGACAGTGGCTGGGACATCAAGCACATGGTGAGACTGCTGGTCACCTGCGGGAGTTACCGGCAAACTTCCCAGCCCCGTGCCGAACTGAAGGAACACGATCCCTATAACCGGCTGATCGGCAGACAGGCACGCTATCGCTTGGATGCCGAGATCGTGCGCGACAACGCCCTGGCCATCAGCGGGCTGCTCTCCAACCGAATCGGCGGCCCGAGCGTCAAGCCCTACCAGCCGGCCGGCTATTGGGAAGCACTCAACTTCCCGCCGCGCGAATGGCAGAACGACAAGGGCACGAGCCTGTATCGCCGTGGACTTTACACACATTGGCAGCGAACCTTCCTTCAGCCCAGCTTGCTGGCGTTTGATGCGCCGAGCCGCGAAGAGTGCACGGTGGAACGGGCCCGGTCGAACATTCCGCAGCAGGCCCTCGCGCTTCTGAACGATCCAACTTATGTCGAGGTCGCACGCGTATTCGCCGAGCATATTCTCAAGGAGGGTGGGTCGAGCGTCAGCGATCGAGTGCGCTGGGCATACCGCCGTGCCTTGTCCCGTCCTCCTAAAGACGAGGAGTTGCACGTGCTGGAAAAGGTTTACGCCAAGCATTGCAAGGACTACGCATCGGACAAGGCCTCCGCTTTGAAGCTTTTGAGCACAGGAGCACAGTCGGTGTGCAAGGACGCCGACGTCGTGGAGTTAGCAGCCTGGACGTCGGTCGCGCGAGTGATTCTGAATTTGCATGAGACTATTACGAGAAACTGAGCCAGGAACTGTAAAGCGAGTACCCATGAATTCTCTCCACCAAATTCGGCTTCTCCAGCGGCGCACGTTTCTTGGCCAGTCCATACGCGGTCTCGGCTCGCTGGCGCTGGCAGCGCTCGTTAATCCGAGCCTGCTATCGGCTGGGGAGACGGCCGACGCGCCCCATTCCGTGCAAACGGACAAGTGGCGGGGCGTCGTGAGGCCGACGCACTTTCCGCCGCGCGCCAAGCGAGTCATCTACTTGTGCATGGCAGGCGGTCCCTCCCACCTGGAAACACTGGATTACAAGCCCAAACTCGCCGAGATGAGCGGCAAGCCGATGCCCGAGTCGTTCACCAAGGGCCAGCCGATCGCACAACTCCAGGGACAGCAACTCAAATGTTTGGCCCCGCAGCACCCGTTTCGTAAGTTTGGCCGGTCGGGACAAGAGATCTGTTCACTCTTCCCGCAGCTTGGCAGCGTCTCCGACGAGATCTGCATCGTCCGCTCGCTCGTGACCGAGGCGATCAACCACGACCCGGCCCATACCTTCATGAACACCGGCACGACGATCTCCGGCCGGCCGAGCATGGGTTCGTGGGTGACGTATGGATTGGGCAACGATTGCGATAACCTGCCCGGCTTCGTCGTGCTCACCTCGTCCGGCCGCGGCGGTCAGAACCAGCCCATCGCCTCGCGGCAATGGCACAGCGGCTTTCTCCCCAGCCGATTCCAGGGCGTTCATCTGCGCGGAAGGGGCGATCCTGTCCTTTATCTCAGTAGCCCGCCCGGAGTGACACCGGCTCAGCAGCGGGACGTGGTCGATGCCGTCCAGGCGCTCAACGGGATTTACAACCAGTCCGTGGACGACCCGGAGATTGCCACGCGCATCAGCCAATACGAAATGGCTTTCCAAATGCAGTCGAGCGTGCCGGGATTGATGAATATCTCGGACGAACCAGCTAAAGTTCTGGAGATGTACGGCACGAAAGGGGCGGACGGCTCGTTCGCAGCGAACTGTCTCTTGGCTAGGCGTCTGGCCGAACGGGGCGTGCGCTTCATCCAGCTCTACCACCGCGATTGGGACCACCACGGCGGCATCAAGCACGACATCCAGCTCAAGGCCCAAGAGGTGGATCAAGCGTCGGCCGCTTTAATCAACGATCTCAAAAACCGCGGCATGCTCAACGAGACGCTGATCGTTTGGGGGGGCGAGTTCGGCAGAACTCCCATGGCCCAGGGCAATGGCCGGGACCATCACATCAAAGGCTTCTCCATGTGGTTGGCCGGCGGCGGCATCAAAGGTGGGATCACCCACGGCAGCACTGATGAGTTCGGTTACAACGCTGTGGAAGACATCGTGCCCGTTCACGATCTGCACGCGACGATGCTCTACCTGCTTGGGATCGATCACAAACGCTTAACCTACAAATTCCAGGGCCGGGATTTCCGTCTTACGGATGTGCACGGCAACGTGGTGAAAAAGATCCTGGCCTGAGCTAATCCGAGACCGGTCATGAAGCTTTCGATCGTGATTCCCGCGTTCAACGAAGAAAAGCTGATCGGCCGATGCTTGGAACACGTCTCCGAGGCTCTGCGGGCGAACGCCTCAAACGAATGGAGCGCAGAGGTTATCGTTGTCGATAACAACTCCACAGACGGAACGGCAGACCTGGCGCGCTCGGCAGGCGCCGAGGTCGTGTTCGAGCCAATCAACCAAATCTCCCGCGCCCGTAATGCGGGCGGCGGCGCCGCGCAGGGAGATTGGTTTCTCTTTATAGATGCCGATTCCTTTCTGGACGCGGCTTCGGTTGCCGACTTGCTTCGTTGCATTGTTCAGGGAAAAATGGCAGGAGGCGGGTGCGTCGTGGGGCTGGATGAGGCACCGGCCTATGTTTTTCCGCTCATCAGGTTGTGTAACTATCTCATGTGCACGTTGCGCTGGGCGGCAGGCTCGTTCGTCTTCTGCCGCAGGGATGCTTTTTTGGAAATCGGGGGATTCAGTACCGATCTATACGCCGCGGAAGAAATCGACTTCAGCCGCAAGCTCAAAGGGTGGGCAAAACAAAAAGGGCTGGGGTTCGCCGTCTTGCGCGATCAGGCGCACCTCAGTTCGGGCCGCAAATTCTACCTTTATAGCCGCTGGGAAGTTTTGCGCCATGTCCTGCGCTCGCTGTTTTTTCTACGCTGGACGATCCGCGATCGCAAGAAACTCGATTTCTTTTACGATGGCCGGAGGTAACAGCGACGCCACAGGCAAGCTTCGGCCAACCTTGAGGTGGAATAGAGCGGCGTCGCGGGAAAGGTTGATTGCACTTATA
This sequence comes from Gemmataceae bacterium, assembly GCA_035296965.1. GTDB lineage: Bacteria > Planctomycetota > Planctomycetia > Gemmatales > Gemmataceae > DATGZX01. The sequence goes on along the minus strand of DATGZX010000009.1, from coordinate 7,716 downwards.
ATGGTCATAAGAGAGGGAGCAAAGGGTTTCAGCTTTTCAAACTACCGATAGTGGCGGTCCTTGCCGACGGAGACTTACGTGCCCTTACTCGATCACTTCGCTTCCCCGCTCAGCGTTCGCCGTCCCTGGGAATCGTTTCACACGACGTGGGCCAGTACGCTGGCGGATATGCTGAATCGAGACATTCTGCCGCCTGGGTACATTGCCCTGGAACAAGTTCATGCGGGAGCGGCCATTGAGATTGACGTTGCCACATGTGCGGATCCGGGGGCCTCGGCGACTGAGCACAGCGCTGGCGGAACCGCAACAGTTACTCGAACGGTGTGGAAGCCTGCAGCGGCGCCCATTATCCTCCCTTGGCAGTTTCCTCCGAGTTGCATGGTCGAGATTCTGGCAACCGAAGGAGGAAGAGCGCTCGTGGCGGCCATCGAACTTATTAGCCCCGCCAATAAAGATCGTAGCGCTAGGCGGCGCTTGTTTGCCGCCAAGTGCTCCGCCTATCTGAGCAGAGGCATCGGGCTGCTCATCATAGATGTCGTCACGAACCGGCAAGGCAACCTGCATAATGAGCTAATGGAATTGCTCGGGTTGGAGCAGGTTTGTCGCATGGCGGAGCAGGTGTCCCTGTACTGCGTTGCCTATCGCCCTCTTTCGGGAAGTGGCGAAGATCGCATCGAGACGTGGCCCTTCACTTTGAGTGTCGGCCAGGTGTTGCCGACGATGCCTCTCTCACTGGAAGCCGAGCATTGCGTGCCGGTGGATCTAGAAGCTGCGTATCTCGAGGCTTGTAATCGTCGCCGGCTCGACGAAGTCGTTGGCTAGGTGGAAGAGGGCACCATCTGTGCCTCATTTACCTTCAAAACTCCGCACTTCCCGGCGTACGCGGGAACGGAATCACATCGCGGATATTGGCCATCCCTGTCACAAACAGGACAGTGCGTTCCAGACCGAGGCCAAATCCTGAATGCGGCACGGTGCCGTAGCGGCGCAAGTCCAGGTACCACCAGTAACTCTCCGGATTGAGCTTCTGCTCCCTCATGCGCCGCTCCAGGACGTCGAGCCGTTCTTCACGTTGGCTGCCGCCAACGATTTCGCCGACGCGGGGCACGAGGACGTCCATCGCGCGTACCGTTTTGCCGTCGTCGCTGACGCGCATGTAGAATGGTTTGATTGTGCTGGGATAATCAAACAAAATGACTGGTTTCTTGAAGGCCTGTTCCGTGAGATAGCGTTCGTGCTCGGCCTGCAAATCATTGCCCCAGGCGACAGGAAACTCGAATGTCGCGCCGGATTTCTGCAGCAGATCGATTGCTTCGGTGTAAGGCAAGCGCACGAACTCACTGCTCACGATCCCTTCGAGCGTGGAGATAGCAGTCGGATCGATGCGCTCATTGAAAAACTTCATGTCCTCGTCACAGCGATTGAGGACATCGCGCGCGATGCGCTTGAGGAACGCCTCGGCCAGATCCATGTTGTCTCGGAGTTCGTAGAAGGCCATCTCCGGCTCAACCATCCAGAACTCGGCCAGGTGCCGGGACGTGTTGGAGTTCTCCGCTCGAAACGTTGGACCGAACGTGTAGACTTTGCCGACGGCGCAGGCAAAGATCTCGGCCTCCAATTGGCCGCTGACCGTCAGGTAAGTCGGCCGGCCGAAAAAATCCTGCGTGAAGTCGACGTCGGCCCCCTGGCGCGGAATCTTACCAAGATCGAGCGTCGTCACCTTGAACATCTGACCCGCGCCTTCGCAGTCGCTGCTGGTGATGATCGGCGGATGGACGTAGAGGAAACCTTGCTCCTGAAAGAAATCGTGTATGGAACGGCAGATGCAGTTGCGCACACGGGCCACGGCGCCAAAAGTATTGGTCCGCGGACGAAGGTGAGCCAAAGTGCGCAGGAACTCGAAGGAGTGCCGCTTCTTCTGCAACGCGTAGGTCTCCGGGTCTGCGAAGCCGTACACTGTGATGCTCTGCGCGGCAATCTCGGTTGCTTGGCCCTGTGCCGGCGATTTCCTGACTTCCCCCGTCACACTCACGCTTGCCCCGGCGCCCAGCTTCTTGACTTCGCCTTCGTAGTTGGGCAGCGTGCCCTCGGCAACGATTTGGACGTTGCCAAAGCACGAGCCATCGTTCACCTCGAGAAAACTGAAACCGCCTTTTGAGTCACGGCGCGTACGCACCCAGCCGCTCACCTGCACTTGTTTCCCAATCGCAGATTCCTGGCGCGCTTGGGCAACCGTCAGCTTTTCCATCCGGCGCTCCTGTTCAACAATGCCAAAGACTTTCTGCGCTCCGAACGCCTGGGTAGCGAGGCCCAATCGTTCGCCAGCGCCGTCATTGTACCTGTCTCGATGCGTGATGACCAAATAGGACTTGTTGTCAAGGATTACGCCTTGCTTGGAGATCGATCTTGAAGGAATTGCACCTCCGCAAATCGTGTCTCCAGCGCAGCATCGCGATTGATTTTTTTCACCATTCGCGTAGAGTTGGCTAGAATTAAGTGGGCGAGCGGCCCTGTCGGAGGCCAAGGAAAGGCCCCGGACAACACGAAACCGTTTCAAAGAAGAGACGGAAGAAGATGGATCAAGAGACGCGTGTCACGCTAGAGTCAAACGGCACGAAAGCCTTTCAGCGGCCGGGAGCTATGAAGCGACTCCGTATCGCCCTAGTCTACAATGCGTATACGACCAGCTTACCGGAGCAGCCGGAGGACCGCTCAGGCTCCGCCGACTTGATGACCATGGTTCGGCACATTGCCCGAACCTTGCGGCGGCTGGGACACACGGTCACGGTTTTGCCTCTCGCACACGACTTATTTCGCTTCCAGCGAAAACTCCGACGGCTTCAGCCGGACGTTGTATTCAACCTGTACGATGATGTCGTGCATGGCGCCCTCTATGACATGCGCCTGGCCGCCCTCGTGCGCATGATGGGATTTCCCATGACCGGGTCGCCAGCCTTGGCGCTGGGCCTGACTCGCTACAAGTTCATGTCGGCCAGCCTCCTGACCGGCGCTGGCGTTTCGATTCCGCCCAACACCGCCATTCTGGAGACAGTGCGATCGGTTGATCAGCATCACTGGCAGTTCCCGATCATTGTCCAGCCCAGCCAGGAGCATGCGGGCATCGGCCTCGATCGAGCCTCCATCGTCCATTCCAAGAACGCGCTGCGGCTGCGCGTACGCGAGATCCTGCGGACCTACAATCAGCCTGCTCTTGCCCAGAGGTTTTTGCCTGGCCGGGAGTTCAACGTGGGCATCATCGGCGGCAACAGGCTGCGCGTGCTGCCGCTGGCGGAGGTCGATTACTCGGCCTTGCCGACCGATATCCCGCCGATCATGTCTTACGCTGCGAAATGGGTGGAGACGTCCACCGAATACCAAAAGACTTCGATCATTTGCCCGGCCGAAGTCGAGCCGGAGTTAGCGCACCACATCAGCGATCTTGCGTTACGTGCCTTCCGCGCAGTCGGCGGCCGAGGTTATGGCCGGGTGGACATGCGCCTGGATGAGCTTGGCCAACCCTTTGTGCTGGAAGTGAATTGCAATCCATGCCTCGACGAGGGCATGGGGTTGGCCCGCTCCGCACAAAAAGCCGGCCTCTCATTCCCTCAGCTTTTGCAAACGATCGTGCGCGCTGCGCTGGAGCCTTTGCCCTACGATCTTGATATCCCCATGATCGGCAATGCGAAACATTCGGAAGCATCAGCTAAGGATGGGATGCAGAAGCCGATTGAAGGGAAGTTGGGGAGGTAACGCTGCTCTCAGCCTGTCAGCCGGCCCGTGTAGGCAAAGTTCATCGCCAAAGCAGTGGCCAGGGCGGCGAGATCAATGATCTTCATCGAGAGCCGGCGGCGCTGGAACTCCAAATCGAGCGCGTCGGCCCGGTCTTCCAGCTTGGCCAGCAAGGTGTTGACCTCTTCTTCTTGTAGCCCCGACCAGCGCATCACCCGTGCCAGGAGTTCACTCCGGTGTTTGCGCAGCAGTTCCCCTGCCGGGTAGAGTTCGCGACCGCGCACGGCCGGGAATACTTCGCGCAGCTTGTCGTCCACGTAGCCTTGGGCGGCAGCGCGATACCGCTCGGCGCGCTGGCCATAGTGCTCGGCCAGGATCATATCCATCTCTTCCACGGGAGTGCAGAGTTGCCCGCCCGTGCATTTCACTGCACCCCCATTCAGAGACTTCATCAGTCGATCCACGAACTGGAGCTTCCGCAAGGCAGGCCAATTCCTGTAGCGGCGTCGCCAATCGGAGCGTGGCGTCAACCAGACAGCAAAGGTCTCGGCAAAGTCTTCGTCCGGATGCTTCTGGGCATAAGTCCGGCCGTACTGATGGTGCACGATATGGCGCACGAATTGCCGGCTAAACGGGTTCGGCCGGAAGGTGTCGCGGTAAGGGCGCGAGAACGGACCGAACATCTCGACCCAGTCGGGGTCGCGGTACAGGCGGTATGCATAGTTGACCGCGTGACCACATTCATGACGCAGCAGCATCATGATCATCTGGTCATCTTCGATTTCTCCGGTTTGCTCCTCCTCGATCCGGGCAAGGCGCTTATCTGCGAGGTAGAAGGGTATCCCGATGATCGGCACACCATCCGGACAGCCCCAACCGTCTGTAAGGTAGAAGTCCGGTCGAAAATAGAGTCCTTTGCCGCTTAGCTCCCGATGAAGCCTCGAGGTGAGCGCCTCTAGTGGAGACCCGGCAATTTGCGGGCCCAGATCACAAATTCGGGTATTGAGCAGCTCGTAACGAACCGTTTCCCAGCCATTGACGAGCTTCAGGGCACGTGCCGCACACATCTTTTCAAGTACGAAGCCCGGAGCACAAAGGAGCAACACCTCGGTACTCTGTTCTTCGTCCTTTCTATTGAGCAAAGCTTCACTGGTGCGAAGTACGGAGGATCGAGCACATACCGACGAAGTATCTGCGCTTCGCTGGCCGCACCCTTTCCTTTTCCTCATTGTGACTCGTTTGCAATGCTTCCGCGAAAGATCCCAGAAAACGGGCAGGATGAATACGTGATGGGATCGGTTTGCACTGCTGTCCGCATTGTACCGGATTGGTCGAGAAGAATCTTAGAAGCAGTACCTTGGATATGGCGCAAGTGATTAGGAGGCTGGTTGTTGAGAATTTCAAAAAGTGGCAGAAGAATATTCTCCGGTCCGCTGTTCATTCGCAACCTGTGTTGCAACAATAACTTACGATATTCAGACGACTAGAATCCGCCTCGAGATTTCGAGAAGATCGCGTTTCGGCGGTGGAGGGTCCGCCTTTTACCGAACTCTTTTACCTGGTTGACCATGTGCGCAAAGCCCTGCACGGTGCAAAAAGCTGAAAATCGTTCCGTAACCCGTTATTGGCCTTCGTTCTAACGCTAACTCACCGGAAAAGGAGGCTGCGAATGGAGCTGACCTTGGAAACGTTCCCGATTGGCGACAGCTGCGAGATTCAACGAGTCGGAAGACGCCTATTTCGATGACTTGCCGAGCAGGTGGAGGCGAAGCCGATTAAGGGCCAGCTTTGCTGTACGGCTTTGCACTTCAGCTCTGGACCCGGGCCAGCGAAAACTCTGTGACACGGCTCCCCCGTCCCAGGCGACGCCTATGAACACCTGTCCCACTGGTTTATCAGGCGTGGCCCCAGTCGGACCGGCGATGCCGACGGTACTGACGGCCAGGTCCGTCCGAAACCGGTTGCGGCAGCCAATCGCCATGGCTTCGGCGACGGGGGCGCTCACCGCACCTTGTTCGTCGATCAATTGCTGGGATACTGCCAGCATCTCGGTTTTGAGTCGATTGTCATACGCGACAAGGCCGCCACGAAACCAGGCGCTCGCACCGGGGACCTGTCCCAGCCGTTGCGCGACCAGGCCTGCCGTCACTCCTTCGGCCGTGGCAAGTGCCAGCCGCTTCTCCTCTAGAAGGCGGAGAACGATGTGATGCAGATCTTCCTCGTCCACGCCGAACACCAGGTCGCCGAGCCGTTCACGAATGGTCTGCTCTACGGGTCGAATCTGACCTTCTGCATCCTCCAGAGTCGCTGCCCGCGCGAGAATGCGCAATGAGATAGTTGCATCGCCTACCGTGATACCCACTTCGGGCACGTGGCCGCGCCGCGTCAAGTCCATGAGCTTCTGCTCGACGGCAGATTCACCGGAGCCAAAACAATTGATCTTTCTCTGGACAAGTACGCCGCTGCCGAGCCCCAATTGAAGAAGCCGGGGTTTGACCTGGGAGTGGTACATCGCGTGCATCTCATTAGGCACTCCGGGCATCGCCGCCAGGAGGCATGCGCCGATTTGCTGCCATAGACCAGGCGCGGTTCCGCGGTCATTGGGGATGGGTTCTGCGCCGGCGGGAAACATGGCCTGGACGCGGTTTCGTTCCGGCATCGTCCGTCCAAACCGGGCGAACAATTTCTCAATGTGCTCCAACGATTCCTGATGCAGCACGAGATCCACCCCCGCCAGGCGTGCGAGAGCTTCGCGCGTCAGGTCATCCTGCGTCGGCCCCAAGCCTCCAGTGACGAGTACCAGCGGGGCACGACCGGCGGCGATACGGAATGCCGCACTGTTGTCTTCCAGGTCATCCGCGATGGTTGTGTGCCAACCTACCGGAATGCCGATCTCTGCCAGCCGCAAACTTAGCCATTGGCTATTCGTGTCCAGGTTCTGACCGCTCGTCAATTCGCTGCCGATAGAGATGATTTCCGCTTTCATGGCGCCCATCCAGGTAACGGGTACTGTTTTGGTGATTCTATGGAACGGCTCTCGGAGATCGCCTTGCTGGGCCATCTGTCAGAGTGCATTCGCATGGCGAGCGGCAGGTAATAGTCTCCCCTCTCCCCCGCTTCGGGGGAGAGGGGTTGGGGGTGGACTGATGAAAGCCATTGACGGTTTTGACGTTTTGGGCTTGCTCGTTTTCTTCGGTTTTGTTGCGCTGGCGGACTGGAGGTCCACGCCCAAGGCATGCAAACGGAGTTGCGCATGGATGCATCAAACGTTGAAGAACGCCCGGCGGCTTACAAAACTTCGCACCGGGTCCAAGCCTGGTTCCTGAGTCGCAGCCGCAAGCGCTGGAAGCAGAAGCATCAGGATCTGAAGGTCGAAGCCAAGCGCTTGCAGAATCGGGTTGCCGATGTGACCAAGAGTCGGGAGAAATGGCGGCAGGAAGCCAGGCAGCTGTCGCAGCGTGTCCGGGAATTGGAAGCCCAAAACGCGGCCTTGCGAGAGCAGGCCGCGGCTTTAAAAAAATACGGACCTCGTACCGGTCCTGGATTGGGATGACGAGGCGCCGTCCGGCGGTTGCGGTTACGCCGTGAGCGTGCAATGTTTGTTCCTGCGCTTGGTGTTGCAGGGCGTCTCGATGCGTGGCGTACCACGTGTGCTGGCCATTGTGACCGAGGCTCTGGATTGGGAACTGCCGATTCCGCATTGGACCACGGGTCGGTTGTGGCTGTTGCGTTTGGGTCATGCCCTGCTGACGATGGCCCTGGAGCAGGCCGAGGACTGGGCATGGATCATCGATCACTCGGTGCAGATTGGTAAGGACAAGTGCCTGGTGATTTTGGGTATTCGCTTGTCGAAATTGCCTGAGCGCGGCGAGTGTCTGCGTCACACCGACATGCACTTGATTGCTTTGGTGCCGCGCGAGTCGTGGACCCGGCAGGAGGTCGACCAAGAGTTGGAAGCGGCCAGCAAACGCACCGGCATACCACGCC
>DATGZX010000008.1:0-24219 GCA_035296965.1 Gemmataceae bacterium | reverse complement strand
CCAACACCGGAAAGAAGTCGGACCCTGGGAAGCGTATCTGTCCATTCTGGCACCGCCTTCGCCGCGCTGATGGTGCAGGCGAACTCGATTAGCTGGGCATTGAGCACTCCTCCTCGAAATGACGCGTGTCGATGCGGTTTTTGGTGCCGGATGGATACGTCGGTCGATGGGACCGGAGAAGATTGGCATAACTGAGTTACGCGCGGAGGTGGTCTCGACCGAAGCGTGAAAGGTTCAAACTGGCAGGGCCGGCGGCTTCACTGATGATAGAATAGTTCTCATTGCGCAGCGCTCTGCACCGATCAAAGCAACGCCCTGATCTACAGACTCGCCAAGCTACTTGAGGCCGATGTCGACGAGCTTCTTTTTTTGACAAAGCGTATCCCCGACCGGATGAAGCGGAGGATTCTGGCGCGCCCCAATGACTTCCGCAAGCTCACCGAGCTTGATGACAAGGTGATGAGGCGAGGAACTTTGCGGAGTATGGACTAAATTGGCGAGAGGTTCGGACATCACCAGCAAGTGTCAGCGGCCAGGGGTTCTTTTTCCATGAGCAAGCCACAAACAGGCCCTTGGCGACATTCTGAGGAGGCCGTCAAGAAAAGCACCGTTCCCGGAGATTTCATGGAGGCTCCTACCCTGCCTCCCATGAATCCGGTAGGACCGCCAGCACCACCTGGGCTGACGCCAGAGAGTCAAAGCTCAGAGGAACAAATCCCGCAGCGCATTGGTCGGTACAGGGTGGTGAAGCTCCTGGGCAAAGGTGGTTTCGGAGCAGTTTACCTAGCCCACGATGACGAACTGAAACGGCAGGTGGCCATCAAGGTGCCTCACCGTCATCTTATTGCCAAGCCGGAGGACGCCGAAGCGTATCTGGCCGAGGCCCGCATCCTCGCCGGCCTGGATCACCCGCATATCGTCCCGGTTCATGATGTAGGCCGCACCGAGGGCGGCCTGTGCTTCATCGTAACCAAGTTCATCGAAGGCACCGACCTCGCCCATCAATCCAAGGATGCCCGCCTGCCGTTGGCCCAAGCGATTGGACTCGTGGCTACCGTGGCCGAGGCACTCCACTACGCTCACAAGCGGGGGTTGGTTCACCGGGACGTGAAGCCGGGCAACATTCTGATTGACCAGTCCGGCACACCCTACCTGCTGGACTTCGGGTTGGCCCTCAAAGAAGAAGATTACGGCAGGGGCGGCGGTATCCTGGGCACGCCCGCCTACATGAGTCCTGAGCAGGCCAACGGCGAAGGACACCGGGTTGATGGCCGGTCAGACATTTTCAGCCTGGGGGTGCTGTTTTACGAACTGCTCACCGGGCGGCGTCCGTTCGTGGGGGACACGGTGCAAGTGGTGATGCAGATCGTCACCGACGAGCCACGCCCGCCACGCCAGATCGACGATGCCATTCCCAAGGAACTGGAGCGGATTTGCCTCAAGGCGTTGTCGAAACGTGCCTCAGAGCGATACACCACGGCCAAGGACATGGCCGATGACCTGCGGCACTTCCTGGCTGAGCAGACCCTCAGCCAGCAGACCGGAACAAGTCCCTTGCCGTCAACTTCGTTAACAACCCCCAGCTTATCCGGCTCCTCCAGCCCATCTTCGGCCACCTCCACGACACCGATTTCGCACCTTCAGCCTCTCAAGATCGTGCCGAAGGGCCTGCGGTCCTTCGATGCTCATGATGCCGATTTCTTCCTCGAACTACTCCCCGGCCCTCGTGACCGATACGGACTGCCGGACAGCATTCGCTTCTGGAAGACCCGCATCGAGGAGAGAGACGCTGACAACACCTTTGCCGTGGGCCTCATTTACGGGCCTTCGGGGTGCGGCAAGTCGTCGCTGGTCAAAGCGGGCTTGTTGCCCCGGTTGTCAGAGGACGTAATCGCCGTTTACATCGAGGCGACGGCGGCAGAGACGGAAACCCGCCTGCTGAACGGCTTACGTAAATGGTGTCCGGACTTGCCCGCCAACCTGGGCCTGAAGGAGACGCTGGCCGGATTGCGCCGGGGCCAGGGGATTCCGGTGGGCAAGAAGGTGCTCATTGTTCTCGATCAATTCGAGCAGTGGTTACACGCCAAGAAGGAAGAACAGAATACGGACCTCGTACAAGCCCTGCGGCAGTGCGATGGTGGTCGGGTCCAGTGCATCGTCATGGTGCGAGATGATTTCTGGCTGTCCGTCAGCCGGTTTCTGCGCGAACTGGAGATTCGGCTGCTCGAAGGGCAGAATAGTGCCTTGGTCGATCTCTTCGACTTGGACCACGCCCGAAGGGTGCTGGCCGCATTCGGGCGGGCCTTCGGCAAACTTCCGGAGAAACCCGGCGACACGGGCAGAGACCACAAGGAGTTCTTGACTCAGGCCGTCTCCGGCTTGGCGCAAGAAGGCAAGGTCATCTCGGTGCGGCTGGCCCTGTTTGCGGAGATGATGAAGGGCAAGGCATGGACTCCCGCCTCTCTGAAAGCAGTCGGCGGCACCGAGGGCGTCGGCGTCACGTTCCTCGAAGAAACCTTCAGCGCGGCCACGGCCCCCCCGGAACACCGCTACCACCAGAAAGCCGCCCGAGCCGATCTGAAAATCCTGCTGCCGGAAACCGGCAGCGACATCAAGGGCCACATGCGCTCGTATGCGGAACTGCTCGAAGCGTCGGGCTACGGCAGCCGCCCCAAAGACTTCGATGACCTGATCCGCATTCTCGACAATGAAATCCGTCTTATTACCCCGACCGACCCGGAAGGCAAGGACGCAAACAGCAATTCCGTTCTCCAGACCAGGCCGGGGCAAAAATACTACCAACTCACCCACGACTATCTGGTTCATTCGATTCGGGAGTGGCTGACGCGCAAGCAGAAGGAGACGCGCCGGGGTCGTGCCGAACTGCTGCTGGCGGAGCGGGCGGCGGTATGGAACGCCCGCCCGGAGAACCGGCAACTGCCGTCGCTGCTGCAATGGCTGCAAGTACGCTGGCATACCAGCAAAAAGAACTGGAAGCCGCCGCAGCGGAAGATGATGCAGAAGGCGTGGCGGTATCATGCGCTGCGGAGTGCGGTGGTAGCCGTGCTTCTGGCGATGGTGGCGCTTGCCGGGCTGACGATCCGAGATCAAGTCGAGGAGCGGCGCAACGCAACCTATGCGGACGGTCTGGTGCAAGGCCTGCTCAATGCCAATATTGCCCAGGTGCCTGCCATCGTCAGCGAGATGGCGGCGTATCGGAAATGTACTGATCCCCGTCTCAGAGAAGAAAACGACAAGGCGGCCGTCAAGTCCTCACAAAAACTGCATACCAGCCTCGCCCTGTTGCCGGTGGAAGCCACACAGGTCGAATACCTCTACGGTCGTTTGCTCGATGCCGAGCCGCCCGAAGTGCCAGTGATTCGTGACGCTCTGGCGCCGCACAAGAATGAACTGGTGGACCGGCTGTGGCGTGTTGTGGAGAAACCGGAAAGAGGCAAGGAACAGCAGCGTCTTCAGGCAGCGTGCGCCTTGGCGAGTTATGACGCGCCGGACAACGCCCCAGGGACCGCACGCTGGCAGCGGGTGTCCAAGAACATCGTAAACGAATTGCTCGCTGCCGTGCAGAAGAATCCCAGCCACTACGCCACACTCCTGGACCAGTTGCGCCCTGTGCGAGCTAGTTTGCTGCTGCCATTGATTGATGCTTATCGCACCAAAGAAAAGGCGGAGGCAGAGCGATCCTTTGCGACGACCATCCTGGCCGACTATGCCGCCGACAAGCCGGATGTCCTGGCTGATCTGCTCATGGACGCCGACGAGAAGCAGTTCGCCGTGGTCTTTGCGAAGTTGGGGGAGCATGGTGAGAAAGCTCTGGCGCTGTTGACGGGGGAAATCGACAGGAAACTGCCTGCGCAATTGCCCTCCTCGGATGCGAAGCGAGAAACGCTGGCGAAGCGGCAAGCAAATGCGGCGGTGGCGCTCCTCCGCATGGACCAGCCAGAAAAGGTCTGGCCTCTGCTCAAGCGTACTCCTCCCGACGATCCGAGGTTGCGCAGTTACTTGATTCATCGCTTGTCGCCGTTGGGGGCCGATGCTGCGGGGATCATCAAGCGGCTTGATGAGGAACCAGACATCACGATCAGGCGAGCGCTGGTCCTGAGCCTGGGGGAGTTCGGCGAGGAACAACTGCCGGCCGATGTCCGTGGCTCGCTGCTGCCGAGGCTGAAAGCCCTGTACAGCACCGAGACTGATCCGGGTCTTCATGCCGCCGTGGAATGGTTGCTGCGGCAATGGCACAAGGCGGATTGGCTGAAACAGATGAATGAGGAATGGGCCGCGAAGAAGGTGAAGGGTGAAGGGTGGTGGGTGGCGGGAAGGAAAGCGATGAATCCCGTCACCGGTCACCCTTCACCCGCCACCCCGCAGTGGTATGTCAACGGCCAGGGTCAGACGATGGTAGTCATTCTCGGCCCGGTCGAATTCATGATGGGTCAGAACCCCACGGAGGATACGTCGCCGTACAAGGCGCGGATCGGACGGACGTTTGCCCTGGCCGCCAAGCCCGTGACGGTGCGAGAGTTTCGACGGTTTCTCAAAGACAACAAACTAGAAAAGTGGTTCGAGGGCCGTGACGCAGCGCTCACGAGGAGGATGATGAAGAGGTGGAGTCCGGCTGAGGACGGCCCGATCATTTTCGTGGACTGGTACCGGGCGGCGACGTACTGCAACTGGTTGAGTCAGCAGGAGGGGATACCGGAAGATCAGTGGTGCTACGAGACGAATGCCCGGAAGCTGTCCCAGGAAAAAGTGGGTGTCCTGGTCAGCTTGCTTGCGCCGCAGCATGCGCTGGCGAGGGTGGCAAATGCACGCTATTTGTCTTTCGTGCTGGACCAGCAGCCGCAGGTAACGGCAATGAAGAAGGACTACCTTGGTTTGCGAGGGTATCGGTTGCCGACCGATGCGGAGAGGGAGTATGCCTGTCGTGCGGGGGCCGTGACGAGTTACTATTACGGTGTGACGGAGGAACTCCTGGCCGAGTACGGATGGTATCTGAAGAACAGCAAGGACCGTACCTGGCCGGTCGGTGGCAAGAAGCCAAACGACCTGGGGTTGTTCGACATGAACGGCAACGTGTGGAACTGGTCTCAGGGGGATTACTCTGTTGAAGGCGGCGGGACGTTAGAGGATAAAGAGGATACCTTACAAGCATTATCTACATACATCCGTGGGTTGCGTGGCGGCTCGTTCGAATCTGCGGCGTCGTCCGTCGGCTCTGGCAGCCGTATCAGGCAAGCGCCGACGAGCCGTCAGAACGACGTGGGTTTCCGTCCGGCGAGGACTTTCGCGCCTTAATTAGCTGCTTTACTGCGTTACCCCTTACCGCCCCGCAGGTCTGGTAGGCCACAAGGCCAATGGCCCCGCCGGGCTGTCTCAACACAGTGCCGTTAGCCCGCTTCGGTCTGATCGACATGCGCGCGCAAGCCGAAGCCCTCAGCGCGCGGAGACCGACACACCGAAGCGTTTGCAGGCCCAAGCCAGCGCGAATCGACGACTCCTCGGCCTATGCCCCATGATTTCGATTCTACGACGGCGTTGAGAAGGGAGCCATTTAGTGCGAATAGAGTCCCTTACCTGGCCCGCTAGCCCGATCCGGACCAACGTTGGGGCATCCATTATCACTACGTCGGCATCAGGATCGAAAGCACCAACGCACCCGCGCAGTCCGGCGACCGCCCCAACCGCTTGACAATGTCCTCTTTGGGCTCGATCTTGATCCCCTGCGTGGTCATGCTCCAGTGTGGTGCGGTTAAATCCGAGAGCAGCTCCTGATCCGGGGGCAGCATTATGCTTTGACCTCCGTCCGGATCGAGCAAATCGCGCATGGTCCAGTAGGCAAAGGCTCGCAGGTTGACGAAATACAGAACACCTGTTCGATCGGTGTTGGATACTTTGGCGCTGAAGTTGAAGGCCAACGCATGATAGATCCGGAGTTCTTTGCAGGCGTCGTAAGCCGACGCCCCCACACCCACCGAATCAATACACACCAAGGCCTGGGGATATTCCCGGATCGATTGCTGGATCAGTGCTGCCGCCTTCATCCCGGTGTCCGTGACCTTGCCGTCGTACTTTTCTAATGGCGCAAACCACGTGCCATAGCGTTTTGCCAGGACGGTCTTCGCCGGTCCGCCATGGGCTATATCGACGCCCACCGCGGAAAGCGCTATCTTCTTCCCTTCGGGTTTCCAGCGGTTCATCGCTGCTTTGATCCAAGCAGTCGGAATCGCCTGCCAGGCATCGTCTTCGCGCCCCACGCTGAAATCACCATACAGCAATTGCGAGCGCATCGGCTCGGGCAGGCCCTGCAGTGTGGTCACGTAGCCCGTGGCCATCAAGTACGGGTTGTCCTGCACAAACGCCGGCAAGAAGGTTCGAGACTTTGGCTGAATGATTTCCTTCTTCCAGAGGAAGGCCCTCCCATTCTCGAGTTCCACTTCCTTGCCGTCGACCATTGCATACCAGCGCAACTCGCCCGGCTTGGCCCTGCTCTTATGGGTCTCGTCCAGCCAAGGCGCCCAGCGCTTGATAACCCACTCGCCCTCGCATGTGCTGGGCGGATTGCCAGCGCCCACGATCCTGCAACGCTGACCTTCGACCGTGGTTCGATTCCAAGCGGTAACGAAGAGGTACTGCGATTCGGTGAAGTCGGATAGTTCGTCGAAGGCCTTGAGATCGTGTGCTCGGCCCTTCCACTTCTGTTTCGATTGTTCCTGTTTGCAGCCGGCCATCTCGATCATCCGGCCACCGGGAAGGCGCCAGGTTCCGGTAAGCCCGTTGTAACGGCCCCTCCCACCGAAGATCTCGTGAGAGCGAATAATGAGTTCCTGGAGTTGCGTGCTCTCGCGACGGAGAATCAGGCTTTTGCGGTGGGCAGTGCCGGCAAGGCCGAGCAACAGGTCGGATTTGCCGCCGCCGGCCGCGCCGCCGTAGAACAGCTCATCCGCCTGGCAATGGTAGGCCAGAGTCTGTGGACCCAGCAGCGGGGTCCACAGGGGCACTTGGATCGGCCTCAGCAACCTGTCCATCTCGGCGCGCTCGGGCTCGGTTAAGTATGTGAGCAACCCGGTGAGCTCGTTCTTCGTCAGTGAATCCATCGGTATTAGACTCCATGCCTTCCAGGCCAGCCAAATCCGCTGGGTCGTCCGTCAAGCCGGGCTCGCCCGGGCGGGACCTGCCCGGACCTAAACGCAGCCACGCCAAGGGGTTCTCTTTCGCCACTTGGACTTCCGCGGCAACGCGTTTCTGGGAGTGAGCCTTCACGACCTTCTCCCAGAATCCGACGTAGGGCTTTTTGCCCTGCTTGCCCAACTGCATCCACCGGAAAAAAGTGGTGGACGGTATCCCTTCGGCTGCGGCCGCGACATAGGGAAAGGCACCGCCCCGAATGAAGGACGTTATTCTGTCCATGGTTTCCTTGTCGGGTAGCTTGGCGTTCCGTGCCATAGAACCGCCTCGAATTTGCCTCCGGAGCTAGCACTCGGAGCGTTTTAGTGTCGCCTTCAGGCCAGTGAATCTTTCCCAGCGCTGCACGATGATGTCGCAATACAGCCCGTCAAGTTCCATCAGGTAAGCCCGCCGCCCGGTTTGCTGCGCGGCGATCAAGGTGCTCCCGCTTCCCCCGAACAAGTCGAGCACGTTCTCCCCTGGCCGCGACGAGTGCTGGATCGCACGCGTGGCCAGCTCGACGGGCTTCTCAGTGAGATGGATCATCGACTGCGGGTTGATCTTCTTCACCGCCCAGACGTCCGTGGCGTTGTTCGGTCCAAGGAACTGGTGCGCTGCGCCTTCGCGCCAGCAGTAAGAACACCACTCATGATTGCCCATGAAGTCCTTGCGGGTGAGCACCGGGTGCTCCTTCACCCAGATGATGGCTTGGGAGAAGTAGAGCCCGCAGGCCTTGAGCACCGGCGGATAGTTGCCACAGTTGGCATAGCCTCCCCAACAGTAAAGCGCCCGACCCGGAAGTAGGACTCGGGCGATGTTGCCGAACCAAGACTGCAGCAGGCGCTCGAACTCCTCATCGGACACAAAGTCATTGGCGAGCGGCCTGTCCTTCGCCCGAAGTTTCTTCGCTGTTGGCTTCGCCTTTTCCGGGTGCCGGGCGAGGTCTAGCTTCTGGTGATGTTTGGTCCCGGCGAACGAGCTGTTTCCAGCGGCGATGGCGTCGTTGCTGCGGGGCTGGACGCGCACTCCGTAAGGCGGATCGCTGTTAACCAAATGGATCCTTGCGCCATCCAGCAGCCGATCGACGTCTTCCTGTTTGCTCGAATCGCCGCATAGAAGACGGTGGTCCCCGAAGATATAGAGATCCCCCGGCTTGGTCGTTGCCTCGTCAGGCAACTCGGGAATCTCGTCCGGATCGGTCAACCCAGGGGTCTCTTCTGGTTCGAACAGCGGGACCAGTTCGCCGGCTGCCAAATCGTCCAGCAGTTCCCGCACGGCGTCGCTCTCGGTGTTCACCTGCTTCAGAAGAGCCGCCAATGCCCCGGCGTCTGCTTCAGCCATCGCTGCGAGGGGATCGAGTGTGGCGAGGATCTTTTTCTCTTGCTCCTCGGTCCAGGAGCCGATCAGGACGGGAACCTTCTCCTTTTTCTTGGTGATCTTCTTGCGGGCATGGCCATCAATTAGCCGCCCCGTCCGCTCGTTGTACAGCAGGGCTCCTGCCCAGCCGACTTCGCCCAGCACGTCCTTGAGTGCCGTGAGCTGTTTGGCCGGGTGCTTTCGCCAGTTCAGCGGGTTGTCGTTGAGGCTGTCGGGTTCCCAGTACTCTAGGCGCAGGGGAGGCTTGTTCTCGTGGGATGTCTGCTTCGGCTTCTTCGGCTTCCTTGCCATGTGGGAGTACCTCATGGAGCTGGACTAGGGGTTTGAATGCCGGAGGCGCGTATGGCGGCCATGTCCGGATTTCAAGCATTCCTTTTGAATTGTAAGTTTTCGCTTCGTAGACCTCTGATATTCCAAAGGCCCTTCCGCTCGGCAGCATTCCGATGGAAGTGCTCGCATGTATTTGCAATGCTCTGCAACGGTTGGCAAGTGTAATCGCGAGCCTCGGGCCACTGGCGCGCTGAAGGACACTTGGGTAGCAACTGTATGAGGTGGGAAACCCGAAGCGCGGATCATTCCCTGTTTCCGACGCTTCTCCTTCCCAAAGAAGAACAGCGCGTCGCGGGGAAGAACAGGCTTTAGCTCCCCGAGCTTTGATGATCCAGACCCTCACCTACGGCGAACAGCTCCCGCAACCGGTGCAGGTCGCTGGCCATGGTTCCCATCCGCGCCCGTGCCCCACAGGGGCCGCAGTTGATGTCTTGCAAGAGAGCGGCATACCATTTCGGGGGATCGACAATCTTTTGCCACGCATAAAGATCGAATGGTTGCACGGGTAAGTCTATGTGGGACTCGAGGAACCACTTCACCAACTCCTGCAATTCGGCTTCCCTGTTCGTGGATAAGTCAGCGAGCGATTGAGCTGCGCTGGTCTGCTCTTGGGGCTTTTTGAATGACTCGTCGTGCAGTTCGGGTCTGTTAGCTCGGAGAATGGCCAGGATCTCAGCCCGTTGGCCTTGGATCTGTTGCCGCAGGGCATCGGGCAGTGGTGCTCGGCAGCGCCACCGTACTCTGCCCTCCGCGGTGGCAATCAATTCCACCCCTTGGCGCTGGGCCTCGCAAATAATGGCGGCGGCGTTCAAATCTCTCCCTCCTGCAAACCCGGGCTCATATGGTTATCGGGGCTGGTCGGACTAGTCGAGTGAGGGTTGAGAGGGGCATCGGAGTTGGAAGAATCGTGCTGCGTCGGCTGATCCTTGTCGCTAAAACCCGACCAACCCGACCGTGGCGACGCAAATCCTGTTGCAGAGCCGTTTTGTGGTGGTCGGACATTTGAGCGCGGCTCCGACCCAGCGGTGCCGTTTCGGCCAGTTTGGTCGGGTTGGTCGGGTTGGTCGGACGAACATTGGGCTAGTACGATGGCAGATAAATGAAGCACCTCGCGCCGCCACCCACTCAAGGTGCGGCGGACGGTGACCACATCTCGGGCTGGGTCGGTACTTTTCAATAGTTTCTTCTCATTCAGGCGCCGTTTCAGCGTAGACAGGCTCACCCCGAGCACCTCGCCGCCATCACGGCCGAGCACCTGGACGACGGCATATGCGGCGTCGGGTTCAATGTACAAATCGGTGCCATCCACCCAGCCCACTAACTCCCCCTGCGGCCTCCACTCCTCGCGGGCGAATTCCCCGGTCCCGAGACTTACTTCCCTCCAGCCCCACGACTCCGGGCTATCCTTGGGAGTATCGCCCTCGGGGGCTGCGACATGGGCTCGCCCACTCGCGACAGCCGAAGATACTAACTCCAAGAAGCGCTGCGTTGGTTCGGCGGCTGCCTGGTGTTGCTGCTGCGCCGCAGCCGTTTTCCCCAACGCTGACCAGCAGTTCTTCTTTAAGACTGCCGCCTCAGCCTCGCTCACCGCACCCACTTCGATGGCATACCGGAGCCACAATTCCCAGCCGGCAAACAAATGCGCAACGATAAATGGGGTTCGCCGATGCATGCCGCTCCGCGCCGCCACGCATCGCAGCTCCTCGACTCGTTTGCGCAGCCAATCGCACATTTCCTCATAGCGCGGCGCTAGCCACTGGAGGAAACCAGCAACGGCCTTAGAGTACTCTCCGTTCGCTCCATCAGTCTGGGCCGCGGTCATTTGGGACCAGTCCACGTCGCCGGGACCTACTTCCAGGACCAGCATTCGACCGCGCAAGCTTTGCCCTCGAGGCAGATCTTCTCCCGTACCCACGATCAGGCCCCGAGGATATTTCTCCGGCCGAAGGGAAGAGTCCCGGCCCAGGCGTTGTCTTCCGGAACGGTTCCCTTGTCCGCGTAGCAACCGGTCCGCATCGCGGTGTTGACGGGCAGCATCTGTATGGCTGCCGCTCGGCACGAAGTCGTCCACCACCATTGCCGCATCCTTCGCAGTATGCGCCAAAACCTCCAGAGCGTTCGAGGTACTCGACCAACTGGCGGGCATACTCCTCGCGTCCATAGCCGAGCCCCAGTGTTGCTGGAGCCGGGCCGCCAGTTCCGTCTTGCCCTCGTGTGTAGGACCGACAAGGAATAACGAAAAATCAGCAGACTCCAGAATGGCGCGGGGAACAGCACAGCAGAGCGGAAAGGAAATCCGTGCCTTTGCCAAATCCAAGAGTCGGTGGCTGGCTCTTATGGCGGCTCTCAACTCATCGCCGGCGGGCGGTTCGGGTAACTCATAGCGAGATAAGGATTCCGGCAACGATACCTGTATATTTGAAACCCGACCAACCCGACCAACTGCACCGCCCGCATGTACGTAAATCCATTCTTGTCCTTGCTTTCGCCAGCCGAGGTGGGCAATAACCAGTCGCTCTGGAACATCTCTCGATAAGACTTGGATGGCGCAGCGAGCATGATCCCTCAGGCTCAGGCCGGGGAAGACAATGGCCGTCGCGCCGAGATTTTCGGTAGGCCAATTCATAACCGCGAAGCGATCTGCCGGAACCAGGAATCTTGTGGTCCGTCCTTTGAGCCGTGACGCGATCTCGAAGTACCTTTGAACTTCAGCACCATCGTCCTGTGCCACATCCGCTACGATTTTGGCGGTGAAGTTCGTCAGTTGTATTTCCGCCGAGCCAGCTTGGGTCGACCTCTCCCAGAAGATGCCGAGTGGCGTCTCGCGGTATGGGATGGCGTTTTCCTGATCAGGGGACGCTTGCCGCGCTGCCTCACGGATTTCCAGAGTCAAAGGGTGAAGCGCTTTATCGAGATCACGGACAGAGGCTTTTTTCTCCCTGAACATCTCGTGAATAGCTGCATAACCAATCGGGTTCTCGACCTGTAGTTTGGCCAATTCTCGAAGTAATTGCTCATTGGAGTAAATAGCTGCGGCCCCTTCATTTGCCAGCAGGTACTGGACTCGGTCGAAAACTGTGGACTCGTCCGTCGGAGATCGATCGGTTTCCTGAGTCCGGAGTTTGTCCACCAAAGCGGCCCAGGCTTGATCCAATTCCGGGGCCAATCCGCGCGTAGCCAGTTTTCGGTTTTGAAGATGGATGCGCACTCGTTTCACCAGCTCGCGCCGCTCTCGTATGGAAGTAAGATCGGCGCGATCCGTAACCAGAGTCTGGCCATTGTCATCCGTGATGATGACCGTGGCGCGCCGGGATCGGCTGTTAACGGGTGCATCAATCTGTAGCTTCCATGCCATCGGGGGCACTTTTTCCGTCATGGTTGGATCACTCGCTGAATCGAAGACACTTTAGGGAGTTTTTTCCATTGGGGGATTTGGAGTTTCTGGGAGTTCAGGCAGGTGGACAGACCGGACCCATAGGCGTTGCGGCCATACCGGTGGGCGCTGGCAATTATCTCGCGCAAACGATCTTCACCCTTGGGCGGGCTGTTTCCACTGTCCCAATGGCTTAGCCAACTGAGGGCTTGATCGTCGGGCAACTGAAGATCACGGACAAGAAACGCGGCGAAGTTAAACGCCACATCGTCTCTACCCTGGCCCTCGGATAGGTTTGGCAGTTTCGCCACATAGCCTGATATTCGCCGGGCAAGCCCCCCTGGTCGGATTGGATTGCCCCGCTGTAGAGGCCTCTCATTAGAAGCTGAACTTGCTGACGGCTGTTCGATGGCGAAGCAGCGGTTCGGGATCTTGCTGGGTGGATCACCGCGCAGAGAGAGCAGAAAGTCAATTGCTTCGGCGCCTTCGAGCCATCGCTGGCCGTCCCAAATTCTACTCCAATGATTCCTGGTGTGGTGCCTGCCTGGAAGTCGAAGCCAGTTGCCATAGCGCCCAGGGCTGATGCTTTCCTGCTTGGGAAAGATCTCGGGAGGCGAGGAGAGTCCGCAGTTCCTGTAATCGCCAACGAGCCAACGCAGGAACGCGAATGCAATGGAGGTAACAACAGGCTCACTAAAGATAACGCCAAGATGGAACCCACCGGCGCCATTGGAATCGATGAGTAGCGGCCTGAGCTGGAGATTGACGAGCTTTTGGTAGAAATATAGAGCCGCGAACCAATTCAGTTCCGGAGGAGGGCTGCTTTCGTTGTGCCAGTCTATGTCGACAAAGCACCACCGAGAAGTATTCTCCGGGCTTGTGCTATGCAGCCCGATGACTTGGCCCACATCGTATGCGAGGTAGTGGCGGGCAATGATCGCTGGCGTGAGAAGTTTGGAACCTCGATCACACCTTGCCGGCTTGGTCCAAATCTTTCCATTGGCAATTGTGCTGTCACGAAGATGAAGAGGTCGGTATCCTCCCCAGACTTCGGTCCGATTTACCAGGTACGTAAAGGTCCATTCGGCGAGTGCGTCCGCACGATCTCGCCAAGCCTGAAAAACGAGCTGAGGTTCGGGGGACGGCTCGGCATGTCGAGCGGGGAACGCTTCCTGGCTTGATTGGCTTAGATCCATAGTTCGACCCCTGCATCCTGGTCGCAAGGTGTGTGTAATTGGAAATTCGGGGACCAAGCCGCATCAGATGCCAAGCTCTTCTAGCTGTTGCTCAGCGCGTCTTGAGGCCCGTGCACGCGCGGCCGGACTGCGCGGAGTATCGCCCCGATGATCCAGTTGGGGTGTTTGGGCCTGGATGAATCGCGCGATCGCCTGAGGAGTGGTGATCCAGCGACCAGCTAAGCGGGCGGCCTCCAGGTGAACTCTTTGTCCATCAGCGTTCTGGACTCCGTGCAGGATCCATCGCACGAGGCATGAGAGCGTTACTGGGCGGCCTTTCCTCGAGGATGGAAGTAACCGTGCTGCCTGGGACAAGGCCTTCCCGTGTCCTTGGGAGATCTCTTCGGTAAGAAGGGAATACATGCTTGTGCTGCCTTTGCTTGTGAATGATGGTCCGTGTTCGACCGTCGTCGCAAAGACAGCATTGCAATTATGCGTTGGCACAGATACGGCTGGACTATGGACTAATTACGCCAGTCATATGCAGTAGCCTTTTTTTGTGTTTGATTTGATGAGGGACCTGATTTTCGCTGGGAGTTTGTTTCGAACTCGATCCCAACGGATTGCTGCTTTGTTGGGATATGCACCGCTAATTTCTGGGCTGCTAAGCCAGATTCCAGGCCTGTTGCTGAGCGTTCTCAGAAAAAACAAAGCATCGTCGAGCTTGTCGGATGTTAACCCCAGTGGCACAGGCTTGCCGTCAACAAAGACAGTCTTGCTCCTCACAGTAAGTCGGCACCGGTGTTTCAGCAGAGTCCTGCCTTTGCCCGGACCAAGCGGTGTGAAGGCGCCCGGAGACCCGCCCGCCCGAGCAACTTCCTTTTTGATCCGCGCATAGAGTCGAGAACTCTGTGAGCGTGGTGTCTTGATCGAGCGGAAATAGTCACGGACGATGATAAAGCTAGGAAGGACTTTCTTCACGTCGAGGCATTGGCAAGAGAATCGACGATCAGGAATCTGAGTCCATCCGACGGGATCGATCAACATCCAAACGTCGTTTAATGCCCACTCCGCCAAGGACAAGGCGGCCAAATGCGCGCTTGATTCGAACTGATTCAAGTTCGAAACAGAAGATTTTGCGCGTATCTTTAGCTCGGCCGAATCGATTCCTGCGAACCGTAGTTCCATTGTCCGCAAGAGTCGCGATGATTGAGCCACGTGGTCTCTGAGTTCTCTGACGCACCCTGCGGCCTGCTCGTCTGAAATCGAAACGATCCCTGGAAGCAGCTTGCAATAGTCGAACAACCAAAGGCATCTCCATGCCGCCTCGCTGGCTCGAATAAGACGAGATTTCTTGCTCTGGCTGGACCTTTTGGCCATCTCAAAGATTCCTTACCGCATCAGGCTTGCACATGGCTATCATAGTATCTGCTGCTTCTGGGTCACCGGCTAGGCCGGCGATTGAGACTCCCAATTCTTCTGTACATTGAATCATAAGGGCACTAACCAAGCCGGGCCATGACTTCCGCAGCCTTGTTCACATCGATCTCCGCATACACTTCGGTGACTTGCGGAGACCGGTGACCCAGAACCACACGGGCGGCGTCCAGGCCGGCTTCGCGGCGGATCTCTGTGGCCCTGCTGTGGCGAAGTTGGTTCGGATGCCAGTGCGGGATGAGGATTTCTTCCCTGGGGATTTCTGGATGGACCTCGTGCGTCTTCTTGTCGGCCCTCTTGCAGGCTCGGGTGATAGCATGCTCGTAAGACCCCACGGTATAACGCTCGCCGGGAAGTTTTTTGGGCCGGCGTCTCTTGCGGCACCGCTGGCTTGGCTGCACCTTGGTCCGCCGCCGGCGCCGCAACTCGACCCAATGTCCTTCCATCATTTCTCGCGGAGAAAAACAGTAGGCGCCAGGATCCCGGAAGAGGAACGGCTGCAGCAGCTCCTGTGCCCGCGGTCCCAGAAACACGAGGCGCTCGATTTCATGGTGCTCGGTCTTGTGGCTTCCGGGCCGGTAGGCCCAAGTCTTTGGGTTGCCGCGATCCACGTCGCATGGGCGCATGATGCATACCTCGCCCGGGCGCATCCCCGTAAGACGTTGCAGCTGTACCATCGCCCGCTGAGCGGAATTTAAGAACGGAAGAACAGCCTCGACGTGTTCGTCGGATACAGGGCGAATAGCCTGGGTTTCCCGAGCGTCGCTTCTTCCCTTCCTTAACCCTGCCACAGCTTGCAACCCATGGTAGGTCGATGGTGGAACCAGTTCCTGCTCGACGGCCCATTTGAACATGCGTTTAATGCACCCGATGGAGGAATTGACATAGCCGCGACTCCAGTCTTGCTGCACCATCCAATCCCGTACCGCTTTCAGCGCCAGGGGGCCAAATCTCTTGGCTGGCGTATGACCGTAAAGTTGTTTCACCGGTTTAAGAGCCAGGCGGATGCGATCCTGCTGCGAAGTTGGTACGTCATTCTTGCGATACTACTCCTTGGCAAAACCCCAGTACGCTGACATCAGCTCATTGACGCTCACATCTCGCAGGTTGGTTGGATGTGTCAGGCGCCGGCCATTTGCTTCCCACTCGCCAATGATTCGGGCATACTCTTGGCGGGTCTGAGCCGACCCGTACTTGCCCAGAAGAATGTCGCGCCTGTCGCCCAGACCATCGGGTAACGTAACGGTGGCCTGGCCGCTCTGGCGGTGTTTGCGATAAGTTGGAACGCTGGAATTCTTGATCATGCGAGCCTTACCCTTCCAGCGCGGAAATCTTCCGCGCGAATCGGGGTTTCTAGGCCGCACTATCAACCGCTGATAGGTACGCGTAACTCGCGTTCGGCTTGAGCGTTCTGAAGACTACGCCTGGAGGGATTCGAACCCCCAACCTATGGCTCCGTAGGCCATTGCTCTATCCAGTTGAGCTACAGGCGCTCGCGGCCGACGAAGGCGGGTTGCTTCCAGGCACACCAGGCTTCTAGGCCAAACGAGCCTTCAATATAGAGACGCCAGTTCATGGTGTCAACCTGGTCGAAATCTTGAGGAAATCCTGCGAAAATGTGAGCGTTTCCTGGCTGCTCGGGCCCGGTGCTAACCGGAACAAGACCTCTCCCATTTCGCACAATTCTTTCCGGTAATCGAAGCACAGCGATTGCCCCTTTCCTGACGGTTCCATTCCGCCGCGATTATCAAGAAGGTAAACCTAGCAAATTGACCGGCCCCACTCTGGCGGGAATAGTAGCGGTGTGGCCCTCTATGCGCAAACCGTCAGGAGGATGTTGCCGTGATCGTTCCTTCCCGTTACTTCATGGCCGCGGCGGCGGGGCTCTGGATGGCCCTCCCCCTGCCGGGGCAGGAGCCCGCTGGGCCCAAGATCAAGCCCAGTGAGGCCAGCGCTACGAATGTCGCGCCGTCCGCCAATCAGCGACTCGCCGACACGATAGTCGAGCGGCTCCAACAAGATGGACAACTGCACCATTACACCGTCACCGTGTTCGTGAAAGATGGCACGGCCAAGCTGGTTGGCAACGTCGCTGACCAGGCCCAGCACGAGGAAGTATTGCATCTCGTGCAGGGCGTTCCTGGTGTCGAGCGCGTGCTCGACGAGATCAAGCCGGCGCGAGCTGCCTCGATGCTCGCAGAAAACAGTGCAGCACCCGGCCAGCTCTTGCCTGTTGACCAGCTGATCAAGGTCGCTCAGACCGCGCCGGCTGAGCCATTGGCGGCTGCACAAGAGCAGTTCCCAATGCCGCAGAAACTTCAGCCTCCGCAGGTCCCATCGGCCGGGCCGGCCATTTCCACCGAGCCACAGCCGATCTATCAAACCCCAATGCCCGGGCCGTACGACCTGAATCCGCCGAGGATGCCGCCGTACGCCTGGCCGACGTATGCTCCGTATAACAATTACTCTCGGGTTGCTTACCCGACGGCCTACCCGGCGCAAGCCTTTCCGTTCATCGGCCCGTGCTATCCCTTCCCTAAAGTTCCGCTTGGCTGGCGCTCCGTCAAGCTGGAATGGCAGGATGGCCACTGGTGGTTCGGCAAGGTTGCAAATTCCCACGATTGGTGGCGGTTACGATACTGGTAACCACCAGGGAAAAGGCCAAGGAAAAAGAGAAAGGCAGCGGCGAACTCCGCTGCCTTTCTCATTGTGCATTCGACGCCTGATGTTTTGTCAACGACTGCTTCACTTTTGGATCAGCGCGCCGTTGTAGCTCAGAAGGGCGAGCTGCAAATCGCGTTGCTCCACCGGGGTGAGATAAGTGAAAGGGCCGGCGCTCTCGGCCTCGCGGAGTCGGCACGCCGCGGGATGTTGCTGCCCCAGGTGCGACCACACCTCGTACAAATACCAAGATGGCCTGGCCTCGTTTGGCCGCTGTTGAGTGGCGGCCGTGAGCTCGGCCGCCGCCTTGCAAAGCAAGCCCTCGGCCGGTAACTCCCCCTCGGGGTCTGACATGGCGCTGCGTTGGCGCGCCAGGAGATACAGGCCAATGCCGCGATGCAAATGCTCGTCGTACTCATCCTCGGATTGCATCGCCAGGGCGACAAGCCGGCCGTGACAACGAATGAGGTTGTGATTGGCCCAGGTTCCTTGCTCCTGCATGGCACAAATCGTGCATTCGAATTGCAAGCGGGCGTCGGCAAAGCGCTTCAAACGCGTGAGAACTTCGGCGTAATGTAGCCGGAACGTGAGCCGATCAGGGTTGGCCTCCACGTACTCGGCCAGATGCGGACATGCGTGGCCAAGATCATCCTTTTCCAAATACGCTGCTGCCAGGCTCAGGTGATTGCACGTCAGCTTGGGATCTTCGGCCAGGCTCTGCTCGTACAGGGCGATGGCCTCGTCGGTCTGGCCTCGTTTCATGGCCTCCTGGCCTTCATCCCAAAGATGACGTGCGGCAGCCACGGTTGGGTCGGGATTGATAGTCGGCAAGGCGACGCAGCCGAGTCCCAGGAAGCATATGCCGAGCCAACCGGAGCGCAAGACCATGGCGCGACCCCTGCGGGGGAGGATCCGAGACAAGTCCGTGCTTGTCTGGTTATCGCCAGGCCCAACATGCTTGATTCAATGAAAGAAGTGAATTAAAGGGTTGTGCCGAACGCGCCGGAAGGGCGCAGATTGCTATGCGGGGCAACCTTGAGGCATTATCCGCGTGCTATATCGCCGTGTTTGATTACGCCACACCAGCCCGAAGCGTTAGCGACGACCTCGCTGACGCTGCGGGCTGGTATGCTGCCGATTCGTTCACGGTGATTTAATTTACCTAGCTTGCATGCTCTCGCTAAGTTTATTGAGCGCTTCGCTTTCGATTTGGCGGACGCGTTCGCGCGTCAGGCCGAGACATTCGCCGATTTCTTTCAACGTCTTAGGCTCCTCGTCATCCAGACCAAATCGCATGCGCAGGACCGTTGCTTCCCGCTGATCCATTTTTTCAAGGAGGTCCAAGACATGGTGCAGGTCGTCTGCTTCCACCATTTCGGTGTCGGGCGTCTTGGTGTGCGAGTCCATCAGCATTTCATCGAGCGACCAGCCGGTTTCCGTCTGGTCGGTTTGCGGCGCGGAATTGTAGACGCGGATCGCCTTTTTGATGATTGCGAGTTTCTTGCGGGGTAAATCAAGGCTGCGGGCGATTTCCTCATGTGTCGGCGGCCGGCCAAGCTCATCTTGCAGCTTGGACGTGGCACGCCGCCATTTCGCCAGCAGCTCCACCATATAGGCTGGAATGCGGATCGTCTTCGCCGTGTTCACGAGAGCGCGCTTGATCGACTGCTTGATCCAGTAGCTCGCGTAGGTGCTGAAACGGGTGTTCATCGACGGGTCGAAGCCCTCAACCGCGCGCAGCAGCCCCAGGTTGCCTTCTTCGATGAGATCCTGAAGGCCCAGCCCCTTGCCGGTGTAACTGCGAGCGATGTTTACGACGAGCCGCAGATTCGCACGCACCATGCGATCTCGGGCCTCGCCATCGCCCGTTTCGATACGATAGGCAAGTTGTTTCTCTTCTTGTGCGCTAAGAAGAGCAGTTTCATTGATCTCCCGGAGATAGGTTTCCAGCGGTGATTGAACCGCGTCACTCCGAGACCGGCGAGGTCGTGGCATGGAGGGTATTCCCAGGAGAAGTAGTGTGCCAGTCTTGCTGCAAGTTTCGCACGTTACGAGGCGGCGTCCGTTTCAAGTCTGCGAAGCTAGTTGGACCGATTCATGCGCAGCGTTTTCGGCTATCCGGCCCCGTTGCCCAAGATAAGCTATCGGATGAATCGCGGAAGTGCCTAGAGTCAAGCGGGCGAAACTCTAACGGCATGGGAACACTAATGCCTGCACCAAACGATCTTAAGCTACCACCCGGTAACTGCACTCCTGCGGCGCGACAGCAAGCATTGGAACAACTTGCGCAGGCGGAACCAAACAATGCAATTGGCACCAAGATTGAAGCTTGGCGCTATGCTCTCGCCTGCATGGAGAGATCGGGCAGGGCGACAGTCTCTTCTTCCAGCGCAAACATTGAACTAGTCGGCCGTGCGGGATTCGGCTGGAGGTTAGGTTTCCAACTTGACCGGACAGATTGGAAATCTGTCCTACGCAGCTGCCGAATCAGACACGGTGATATAGTTGGCCGGCACGTGTTTCGAGCGGCGGAGAGCGCGCTTAAAGCTTCGCCATCCGCCGCCCCGCACTCATGCTATTCCTTGTCCGGAGTTGACTCCGGCATGCTGAATAGCTGGCCGCCACCCGAGCCGGTGCCGCCGCGGAGTTCGCGTTGCGGACGAGCGCTGCCATCCTCGGTCGGGGTTTCCGCCTCTGCCTCTTCTGGGCCGCCATAAAGATTCTTACGGCTGAGGCCGATCTTGCGATCCTTGGGTTCGACGCGCAAGACCTTTACCTCAATCTCGTCGCCAACTTTGACCACTTCCTCGGGGCTATCGATCTTATGGTCGGCCAGCTCGGAAATGTGCAAGAGTCCTTCAAGGCCGGGTTCCAGCTCGACGAATACGCCAAAGTTCGTGAGCTTGGTGACCTTGCCCTTCTTGACCTCGCCGGGATGGTATCGGCCGGGAATATCTCCTTCCCAGGGATCGCTGGCCATTTGCTTCAAGCCCAGGGCCACGCGCTTGCGCTCCTGGTCGACGTTGAGAACGACGCACTGCACCTGATCTCCCTTGCTGACGACCTCGCTGGGATGGCTCACCTTGCGCACCCAACTCATATCGCTCACGTGCAGAAGCCCGTCGATACCTTCCTCAATCTCGATGAACGCACCATAGTTGGTCAGATTGCGGACCACACCGCTGATAACTGTCCCGGTTGGGTAACGCTCGGCCACCTTGTCCCAAGGATTGGGCTGGACCTGCTTCATCCCAAGGGAAATTTCCTGCTTTTCCTTGTTAATGTTCAGAACTTGCACTTCGATCTGGTCGCCGATGGCCACCAATTCGCTGGGGTGGTTGATGCGCTTGGTCCAGCTCATTTCACTGATGTGCACCAGGCCTTCGATGCCCGGCTCAAGTTTGACGAAGGCGCCGTAACTCATCACATTGACGACTTCGCCGGTATGCCGGCTGCTAACCGGGTACTTGGCCTCGACGTTCGCCCAGGGGCTGGGAGACTTCTGCTTGAGGCCAAGGGCGATCTTTTCTCGCTCCTTGTCCACGGAGATGATGTACACCTCGAGTTGCTGATCGATGTGCACCACTTCATGGGGGTTGGAAATTCGCCCCCAACTCATATCGGTGATGTGCAGCAGGCCGTCGATCCCACCTAGGTCTACGAAGGCACCAAACTCGGCGATGTTCTTGACAACACCCTTGCGAACCTGGCCGGGCTGGATCTCCGAAAGGAGATTCTTCTTCATCTCCTCGCGCTGGTCTTCGATAAGCTTGCGACGGCTGACGACGATATTGCGCCGGGCCTCGTCAATCTTTAGGATCTTGCATTCGATGGTTTTGCCGATGTAGTCGCCGATGTCCGGCGGCCTACGGATGTCCACCTGGCTGGCCGGCAAGAAGACGTTGACCCCGATGTTGACCAGCAAGCCGCCCTTGATTTTCCGCGTTACGACACCGGAAACGACATCACCCTCCTTGTGCTTCTCGATGATGTGTTCCCATTCCTTTTGCCGCTTCGCTTTGCGGTAGCTCAGGACGATGGCACCGCTCTCGTCTTCCACCGAGTCGAGTAGGACTTGAATTTCGTCGCCGGGCTGGGGAGGAACGATCTTGTCGAGGCCTTCGTCGTACCACTCCTCGAGCTTGATCACGCCTTCGCTTTTGTACCCCACGTCGACGACGACATCATCGCCCAAGACGTTGAGCACTCGTCCCTTGACGATTTTGTTGACCTCGAATTCTTGCTCCTCATGCGGCAGCCAATCCTCCAGGTCCCTGCCGACTTCTTCTTGAAAGAACGCGGCCTGAAGTTGTTTCTGAAGTTCTGCATCGGGAAGGTCGAACTGGCGGAGGAGATTGCGATTCACCATAGAGATAAGGATTCCCTCGGAAGCATCCCACGCTTTCAGGACGTGGGCCGCACCCGGTAATAATGACCATTTCCCCTGACCCTGCCCACCAACACGGCAGACAAGAAATAGGCTGGGGGTGAAAAGACAATTCTAACAAAGTTGTGGTGCCTAGACCAGGGTAGGATGACGGAAATGCCGATCCGAGCACGATTTCGGGATGCCTACTCTTCGGGCCGCGCAAGTAGAAAGACCGTGGTGCGCGTGAATTCGCGTTGGTCCGCGATGCGCCAGCTGTGCGGACGTACCGCATTGAGGACCTCCAGCCGGTCTTTATACGTCGCGGCAGTGGTAACCATCCACAGTCGAGTTTGAGTAGGACCGAGCGGATGGGCCTGCAATGAAAAGTCGCTTCCAAGGTGCCTGAAGTAGTAGGCGTATTCCCAATGATTGCTGACGACCTCGTCACCTGCCTGGCGGTTCGCCAGTACATAGCTGGCAGCCGCGGAGCAATCTGCCCGTGACCATGGGAAAACAATCCGCTGGGCCGCCCGGCCGACCGGGATCAGCAACAAGGTTACAACACAGGCCAGCAAGACTCGACGTGCGGGCAATGATTGGATGACATGAGAAAGCCGGCCTGAGTGGAGAGCTGCCCAGTCTCGTGCCTGCACCGCCATGACCGCCCCGGCCGACAATCCTTCGCCAATCAGCAGCGCCAATGCCGGCGTCACATAAACCATCACGCGCGAGCCGCCGTATGGATAAGCCTTCACATAGCCTGCGCCAAGGGCGAGGACGATGGGAGTCGCCAGCAAGCAGACAAGTGTTCTCTCTTTGCGCCGCCAGAAGCCAACCACGCCAACCATTGCCGGGAAAAGGAAAACCTGCCCGATTGGTTCGAAGCAATAGCGGAACATCTCGAAGGTCGAAAGAGCGGTCCAGGTGGGCACCGACCACGGGTGCTTCCAATTTGGAAAGGCATCAGCCCAGCAGGCGTCCATTGCCGGACAGCGCTGCGCGTGAATGGGACCAGCCAATAAAATCGCAAAAGATGCAAAGATCACCGCGGACAAGAGCCCAAAGGCGGCCCAGACCATAAGCCGCCTGCTGCTCCAAACGGCTGGGAGCAGAGCCAGAAAGAGTCCTCCATACAAGAAACATCCTGGGTAACTCAGAAAGATCAAGAAAGGCGCCATTACGCAATGAATGCCGATCTGCTTTTCCACGACCCAGGATCGCGTGAATACATAAATAGCCAGCAGCAAAGTGGCCACCAGAACATCCACAGAATAAGGCTTGGCTTCGCAAGCATGCCACAAGAGATGGTCCGAACACGCGAATAAAAGGACGGCCCATGGAACCACCTGAGGACGAAGGGTTCTGCGGGCAATAGAAGCCATCAGCAGCAAGGCAGCGCAGCTAGCCAGAAAC
The DNA here is from genome assembly GCA_035296965.1 of Gemmataceae bacterium. Taxonomy (GTDB): domain Bacteria; phylum Planctomycetota; class Planctomycetia; order Gemmatales; family Gemmataceae; genus DATGZX01. Next base: position 902 of record DATGZX010000008.1, on the reverse strand, counting down.
GGCACGAGCCGCAACACGTAAATGCCGTCGCCGAACAGCTCGACTACTCCTCGTTCGATCCAGAGAAACAGCGGTGGTGCTGCCTCGCCGAAAAAGAGTGGGCCCAGCAAATCGTGGAGATTCTTGCCTAAGACATTCAAGACGAGGGCAGCTTCGTCGTGCCACATCGAGGGATTGCGGGCATAGTGGTAAAGTCGAAGGCTCAGGCCCAGAGCAACGCACACGCGCGTCCAGTTCACGTACCGGTCGCTAACAGGCGGAGCCCCCTCCATCATTCTTCCTCCAGGCCGAGCATGGCAGGCGCAAGTCATGCCCGGCAGAGGGAATAGCACGCTGGTGCGGCTGAAGCAATACAGAATGACATCGAAGATCCACCGCAAATCGTGCCTCGCCATCGTGAACCGAATCATCGTGTAGGCAGCCCGCAAGCGTCCGTTGTTGACCGCAAAAGCCCCCGCTGGCTCTTGTTTCTCGCGCCAAAAGCACGGCGCGAGTAGGGAGAAAGTACGCTAAAGGTACGCCGAAAGTGCGCCAAAAACAGGCCTTTCAGGAGCCAAAGATTTGGCGTCCATATTCCGCTCCACCACGGGCTCTACCACGATTCCCAGGCACGCCCAGCCCAACGCGTAAGCGAGATCCACCCAGCCATCCCAAGTTATTGGCTTTACGACCGCTTCGGATCCGCACATTAAGCCACCGTAACGAACGGGGCCATGAATCCCCAGGCCATCGCGCGGGCCTGATTCCGGGCCCGCCGAAGGAACTATTATAGATCCATCAAGGCGCATGTGAAACCGCAGACGAGGAGATTTACACCGCCACCCTCGACCCATCGGTAGGATAAACGCGGACGACGGGAAAGCCTTCTAGAAAGGTGGTTCCGGCATGTGCGATGGCCCTGG
>DATGZX010000007.1:0-2970 GCA_035296965.1 Gemmataceae bacterium | reverse complement strand
AAAGAGGGAGTAAGTTCCATGAGTCGGCTTCCTTGCCCGGGCGATTTTGTGTTTTGAGCGACCTAAGTCTGCCCAAAACCGGCAAAGAAGCCGACACCAATTTACTCCGCCGACACTTAAAAATCTGCGAAACACGAACTTTGATCAGCCATGAAGAAACGATCCTTGCCAGACGTGGGCTGCGCCCGCCGCAAACAAATCGTTGAAGCGGCCGTGGCTGTCATCGCAGAGCGCGGCTTGCAGCATTGCTCCCTTTCGGAGATCGAACGGCGCGCCGAAATGTGCCGAGGTCAACTAACCTACTATTTCCCGACCAAGGAAGAGATTCTGCTGGCGGTCTTCGATCATCTTCTCCGACTCATTCATCAGCAGGCGCATGGCGAAAGCGGAGCCGCTTGCAAGGTACTGGCCGCGCCCGGCTGGGAACGGTTCCAGCATTTTCTGACGCTGCTGTTGCTCAAGCCGCCGGCTGCGCCGGAGTTTCATTCACTGCAATACACGTTCCTGTCCCAGATCGGCCACCGCGAAGATTTTCGTCAGCGGCTCGCCGACCTGTACCAGGAATGGCGGGACGCCATTGCTGAGGATTGCGCGGTTGCGCTGGCCCGCCGTCCAGGGAAGCCCAGCGTGTCGGCCGGCACCGTCGCGACCTTGGTCCAGGCCATCTTGCATGGCCTCGCCATGCAGCGTGCCGCGGACCCGGCGAGCTACGACCCCGAGGAAATGTTGAAGCTTTGTCTTGATATGTTGGGCAGTTATTTGCAGCCCCAGGCGAAGGCCGCCGGTACGCGCCGGCCCGCGGCCAGAACATCGGCCTTGGTCAACGGCTCTCCGGATCGCGGAAGGCCGCGGCGTTCACCCAAGATTTCACGAGTTTGACCATGCGTCAATCCAACGAAACTCCGACCGCCAGCCGCGGCCGGGCTGAAGAAATTCCCGCCCACGAGGCATCGCTGCACGAGCGCGTCCGGTCGCTCCGCCTCAAGTCCGACGGCCCGGGCGTCAGGCCGCGCAGCGCCTGGCTCCCGTGGGGCCTGACCGTGATCGCGTGCGCGGCGGCGACGGCGTTTGGCCTGCGCGCTTACCTCCTTACGCCAGTAGATGCCGTTGAGCCGTCCGAAGCGAACGCAGGCGGCGAGACAAGTAGACCGTTATCTGGTTCGTACTCTTCGGCCTCGTCGAGTCTCGCCTCGGGTGCTCCTGCCAGCAATTCGACCTCTCCGGTCGGGACTGATGCAGCCGAGGTTACCCTCGAATCCAAGGGCTACGTCATTGCTGCCCACCAGATTCAGCTGAGCCCGCAGGTGGGCGGCGAGATTATTTGGCTCGACCCCAATTTCAAGGAAGGCGCCGTCTACAAGAAGGGTGATCGGTTGGCCGAGGTGGACCCTGTCATCTATGCGGCACAGCGCAAAAGTGCGGAAGCAGCCTTGCGCGCCGCTGAGATCAACCTCAGAGAGGTCGAATCCGGTTCGGCTCTTCAGGAGGTCGCCGCGGCCAAGGCAATGCTCAATAACATGGCGGCCAGGCTCGAGCTAGCGCGTATCGACGAACGCAACAAACGGCGCGCGGGCGTCGCCACCACCCGGGACGATATGGAGAAGGCGATAGTCCAAATTGTGGTGGATCAGGCCGCTCATGAAAACCAGAAGCAGACTGTGGCCAAGCTCGAGGTGTCGTTGGATGAGCGCCGCCTCATCGCCAAGGCGCAGGTGCTGCAGGCACAGGCAAATCTGGAACAAGCGGCGAAGCAGCTGAAGAACTGCACGATCCTGGCGCCGACGACAGGGATTATTCTGAGCAAGAAAGCCGAGCTGGGCGGCTACGTCAACCCGTTGGCATTCGGTGCTGCCGGCTACCTCTGCGAAATGGCCGACCTCCGCGATCTTGAACTTGAATTGGACATTCAAGAACGCGACATCGCCCGGATCAGGACCGGCCAGCGCTGCTGGATCATCCCGGATGCTGGGCAACGCGACGACGCCTTTCGCAATACACACCCCAAGGGCTACGCCGGCGTCGTGTCGCGGCGGATGCCGGTCGCCAACCGTTCCAAAGGGGCGGTCACCGTACGCGTGAAGGTTGAAATCCCCGAGAATGAACAGAGCGGCGAATACTTGCTCCCCGACATGGGAGCATTGGTGACCTTCTTGAAGTAGCTTTTCTCGGTTCCGGGCGCCGCCCGGGAGCGCGCCGGCCGCGAGGCTTTGCCTCGATGACACAGCACAACACGCAGCAGGCGGAGTCTGCAAGGCAGTGCGTTCCAAGGCAGGGCTATGGAATGAGAAGCGAGGAGTGACCCATGGCTGCGGAAGCGATTGTAGCTGTCGAAAATGTGCATAAGTTCTTTCGCCGCGGCAGCGAGCAAATCGATGTATTGTGTGACCTCAGCCTAGAGGTGCCCGAGGGCGAATTCCTCGCACTCATGGGGCCGTCCGGCTCCGGTAAGACGACTCTGCTGAACCTGATCGCAGGACTGGATCAACCCAGCCAGGGTACCATCCGCGTTGGCGACGATGCCATCAGCGATATGAGCGAGGCCAGCCTAGCTAAATGGCGAACGCGCAATGTCGGCTTCATCTTTCAGTTCTACAACCTGCTGCCGGTCCTTACCGCGTATGAAAACGTGGAGCTGCCGCTGCTGTTGTTGCCCATGTCCAAAGCGGAGCGCAAACGGCAGGTGACCACGGCCCTGGAGCTCGTGAGCCTCGCCGATCGTATGAAGCACCGCCCCGGCCAGCTCTCCGGCGGGCAGCAGCAGCGGGCGGGCATCGCTCGCGCCATTGTCACCGACCCGACGCTGATCGTTGCGGACGAACCGACCGGCGACCTGGACACGAAGTCGGCTCACGAGATTCTCGATCTGATGGTTGCTCTGAAGAACAGCCTCAACAAGACGATCATCATGGTGACACACGACCCCAAGGCTGCCTCCCGTGCCGAGCGTATTCTCCACCTGGAGAAAGGTCA
>DATGZX010000006.1:0-12363 GCA_035296965.1 Gemmataceae bacterium | reverse complement strand
TGGACGGCCTTGGGCAAACGGTTGGCCGGATCTTCCAGGCCCAAGAATTGTTTGCAATTTTCGAAGGTGCACTCGATGGCCCAGCGACAAGCGTAGGCGGAGAGGATGTGTCGGGCATCCCAATCGAGTTTGGTGCAGTAGAACATTTGGTCGGGTCGTTTGCCTTGGAGATCGCGTGTCAAGACGATGGTCAGTAAGCGTTGGCCGCCTGCTTTGTAGTAGAGAGCTTGCTGCGTCTTCACAGCCAAGCGCGCGTGGAGCCCGAACTGATCGAATGCGAGTTCTGTCCACGGTTGTTTCGGATCGTTGGCCCACTGGGCCATCCCTGGCAAACGCGCTCCTTTCTTGCGAGGAGCGCCTTTGCTTTTCTCGGAACGTGGCGGCGGTGGTGCATACAGGGCGCCTTTGGCGTGGACGTGACTGATGAGATGGACGTTGCTAGGCAGGTGAGACAAGATGCTCTTGCCGCCGTAGGCGCTGTCGCCGGTGACGAGAAGGTCGTCGTTGGGAAACCAGTCGGCGACCAGGTTTATGAGTTCTCGGGCCAGTTCCGGGCGTGTGCGATGATTGGCAGTTTCTTTCGCTTTGGCTTTGGTTTTGGCTGCCTTGGTTTTGCCTTTTTTGCCCTTGGTGAGTCCTTGGCGGTTGCGATAGAGCCGCGCGGCAATGGGTAAGGCGAAGACTTTGGACGGTGCCCAGAAAGGATGGATCACCAAGAGGCACAGGACGACCCAGTCATGCCCCCAACTGACCAACGGCATGGCGCGGCTGGAAATGAGCGGATCATGATGCATGCCGGTGCCATACACGGTGAGGCCACGTTTGCGACAGAGGGTGTCATCCACCGCCCACTGCAAGACAGCGCCGGGAGCCAACACAGCGCAGGCCAGTTTGGCCAAGTACATGAACAAAACGTCGAGGTCCCAGGCGGCCTGGCTGAAGAAGCGATGGAAGCGTGACCAATGACCGTTGGCGACGTTGCCGCCGGAGAAGATCACATCGGTGATGTAGCGATGGCGGTGCGACAGAATCCAGCCGCTGGCGATCTGCAAAAAAGTTTGAAACGTGGGAGCGGTGAAGACAGGAACAAAGTGCTGTAGCAGTTGCAGGAAAGACGAAGTAAGTTCCATGAGTCGGCTTCCTTGCCCGGGCGATTTTGTGTTTTGAGCGACCTAAAGTCTGCCCAAAAACGGCAAAGAAGCCGACACCAATTTACTCCGCCGACACTTAAAAATCTGCCAAACACGAACTAAGAAGAGGGTGTTGAAAAAGGAGTCAGACCCCTTGAGTTCTGCCGAGCCTGGTTCCTCAGAAATGGGCGGAGTGCCTCGATTCTCCAGGGGGATCTGACCCCTTATTCAACACACCCAAGCGCGACACGCTCCAGGTGACATTAGCGAGTTACACGATCCAGTCTATCACAGATCGGTCCTCCTGCCCAAGCCGGCCAACGGACCATGAGAGGCAGCTAATACAGTGCAGAAGTTAGCCCTTGATCTGTCGGCGGTCGACGGGTCCACACTTCTGCTGCATACAAAGGCACATGGCATCCCCCAAAAAACTGCTCTTGAGTTGTCAAGGACAGGTCTTCCCAGGTCCGTGGAGACCTTCGATCAGTCCGAGTGCGGGTGCGGGAGATCCGCGGGAATCTGGCTGGAGTTCTGAAGAATGCACGTCCCACCGAAGTTGGGATCGCGACCAGAAAGGGTGTCAGGAACATTCCTGACACCCTTCGCTCTCTCGTGACAGTGGTCTTCTCGCCTTGTCGTGAAGCGCAGTGCTCAACTTATGGTCTAGATTCCGAAGATGTTGTCAGCGTTCGTAGACGCAAAGTTGAAAATGACCTCGCTCGACGTGCTGAGCGTCACGCCGGCACCGGTGCCGATGTAGAGACCGCCGCCGACCCCCTGGCCGCTAGCACCGCCGGTACCGCGGGAACCACCAAGTGCGGCATTGACGAAGATTTCCGTGCTCGCGATGGAGGCGGTGGTTCCGCCGAGCACGTAGACGCCGCCGCCTAGGCCGTTGCCGCCGTTGTTCCCGGCCCCACCGGCGCCGCCCTGGGCCACGTTGAAGATCAACGTACTGCCGGCGAGGGAGACGCTCGACGCGTCAGCACCGAGCCCCAGGAAAATGAGCTCGAATGCACCGGCGCCGCCGCCATTCGCGATGGCGCCGCCAGCGCCGACACCGCCTGCGACGCCCTTGGCGCCGGCACCGCCGACAGCCTGGTTACCGACGAATAGGGCGTCCGAGACGACGGCGGTCGAGTCAACGCCATTGTAAAAACCGCCGCCGAACCCGCTGCCGCCCGTGCCGGGGTACCCGGGGGCGCTAGTGCCGCCGCTGCCGCCAATCGCCTGGTTGCCGACGAAGGTCACGTCGGTGAGGGTCGTTAGAGCAAAGATTTCCGCAGCGAGGCCGCCGCCCGCGGCCGGAGCTCCGGGGCCGGCGGCGGAGTTGCCGCCCATGGCCTGGTTGCCGCTAAAGATCGTGTTGCTGATCGTGAGCGAGCTGGCGAAGTTGACAAGGCCGCCGCCATAGACCTCGCCGAGGACGGGGTTGGGGTCAAGGCCGCCGACGTTGTTGCCTTGGTCGCCGCCCTTGGCCAGGTTGTCGGTAAACGTGCTGTTGGCGATGTTGAGCGGGCCAGCATTGGCGACGGCGCCGCCCAAGGCCTCACCGCCGAACAGCGCGGCGGAGTTGTTGGTGCCGTTGGCTCCGACAGCCTCGTTGCCGGTGAACGCACAGTTGGTGATGGCCAGCGCGGGCGCGGCGAAGTTTTCGTTCTCGCCAGTGCTCATGGCGCCGCCATTGGTGGTGCGGCCGAGCGCCTCGTTGCCGTTGAACGTGGAGTTGGTGATGGTTGCGGGCGAGCTGCTATTGATGGCCCCGCCATTGCCTTCACCGGTCCCCGTCGCGGGGCCGACTGCCTCGTTGTTGGTGAACGCACTGTTGGTCACTGTCAGTGAGGGGCCCTGGCTGTCGATGGCTCCGCCGGCAGAGCCTTCGGTGATGCGGCCGGTGACGGAGGCGGCGTATTCGCCGCCGGAGGCCAGATTGTTGGTGAAGATGGATTGCGCGACGGTGAGGCTGCCGTCATTCTCGATGCCGCCGCCGTTGCCGTAGTTGCCCGAGGGGTCGGCGTAGGCGCTGTTGTTGGCCATGACGACGTGGTTGAGGTTCAGGGTCGAGCCCGCCTCGTTGCCGATGCCGCCCCCGTTGCCGCCGACCGCCTGGTTGGCGTTGACCGTGCAGTTGGTGAGCGTTAGCGAACAACTGTCGGGGAAGCCGAGGATGACGCCAGTGCCGACGTCGATGCCGCCGCTCAAGCCGGCGCCGCTCGTGGCCCCGGCGTCTCCCGCCCCGCCGATGGCCTGGTTGGAATTGAGGGTGGTGTTGCTGACGGTCATGGACGAGCCAGCTATCAGGTCGAAACCGCCGCCGACGCCGGGGGCACCCACGGCGCCGCCGCTGCCGCCGGCCCCGCCTTGAGCGACGTTGTCAGAAAGTGTACAGCCGACCACGCTGGCCGAAGAGACGGCGACGATGGAGATACCGCCCCCTTCTGCGACACTGCCTGCGCTGCCGGCCGCCCCGGCGCCGCCGACAGCCTGATTGCCGGCGAGCGTACTGTTGGCAACGCTCATGGTGGCGGGAAGGATATTGGTGAGGCAGAAGATGCCCCCGCCGGCGACCGAACTGCCGGTTGAGGGAGTCTGGGATGGGATGACCCCTGGGGCCAGAGGCGCGCCAAGAGCCAGGTTGTCGGTGAGAGTCGAATTGCGAACGATCAAGCTCGCGAAATTGTTGATCCCGCCGCCCTGTCCCGAGCCAAAGTTGGTGACGCCGTCACCGTCTGCTGCGCCGATGGCCGCGTTGCCGCTGAGCGTGCACCCCGTGACAGTCATGGTGGCGCCCAAGAGGCTGGATTCGCTGAGCGCACCGCCACCCGCACTAGCGCCGGGGCTGCCGCCGAGCGCCTGATTCCCGGTAAACGTGCTGTTACTGATCGTGGCCGGGCCGGTACTGTTGAAAGAAACGTCGATGGCCCCGCCCAGTGCGATGATGAAACCGGGAGCGGAGGGAGGGGGAGCGTTGGGACCGCGTGCGATGGCCTTGTTGGTGTCGAAGGTGCTGTTGGTGACCGACAGCGCTGCGGACGAGTTGTCCTCGATGCCGCCACCGCAGCCATCAGGGACAGTCACACTGCCCGTCAAACTGCCGAGAGCCTCGTTGTCGGTCAGCGTGCAATTGCTGATGCTGAGGGCAGCGCTACCCTCGAGCAGGATACCTCCCCCCGCGGTCGCCAGGCCATCGGTGATCGTCAGGCCGTTGATGGCCGCGTTGCCCGCCGCTATCTCGAAGACGCGGTTGGCGTCGTGGCCGCTGACGGACAACCGATTCGCCCCGGGGCCGTTGATGGTCACGCTGTTGCTGATTGACAATTCGCTGGTCAGCGTGATGGTGCCGTGCAGCCCCGGCGCGAAGGCGATGCTATTGTCGCCGGAGAGGATGGCCGCCCGCAGCGAGCCGGCGCCGCTGTCGTGCAGGTTGGTCACCGTGAAGGTGCTGAGCAAACTCCGGTCCTCGAGCGCTTCCAGGTGCGGCAACAGCGAGCGCCGCGCAAGAGTGGGTCGTGGTCTTGGGCGCCGCGACCGAGTCGGAGAGCCCGTTGTCAACCGTCGCAGCCAGGATGCGAACAACATGATGCAACCCTTTCAAGAAGATAACCGATCCGCGTAAAAAACCAGCGGTCCCCGGCGCGCGGATCCGCCGCCAGGGCTGGCTGCCTCGAACCCGTTCCTTTTTCGATGTGGCCGGCCGCTTTCATTTTCTGTGCTTGGAACGAGTACGGTTTTTCTTCGTACTCGCCAATCCCAACCCCTCGCACGGCTATTCCCAATCCAAACCCATTTCCGCCAGTTGCCGATGGATCACTTGCAGGTTCCAATCGTGGACGCAGAAGCCATCGCGTCTGGTGCACACCAGCTTCGTGCCGTCCGGAGTCAAGGCAAAACGGTCCGTGTGCCTCGTCGCATGGCGCCGGTTAGTCCTTGGCAATTACCCTTTCGACCTGGCGGAGGAGCGAGGGATCGCCGAAGACCAGGTAATCGCCGATCTGGTGACCGAAATCGCCCCAGTCTGAAGTGTCTGCAAACACGCCGGGAGAAATCTTCGAAAAACGAACGGTGCCCTTCCACTGCACGGCGAGGTTTGGATGGTTTTCCATGGCACCGACGGGTAGGCTCATTAGCTCCTGGATCGGCCGTGGGTCTGCTGTGAAGTAGACTGTGGTTCCCCGCCTGTCCTCGACGTAGTATAGACTCAACTCGTGGTCTCTTAGCTTTTGCGTCAGATCATGTGGATCTGCGAGTGATTCGGATAGTCGGGAAGAGTTCTGGCTGGTTGGCATTCGAAAGGTAGAACCAACAAGAATGCCCAAAAGAAGGACAAAGATGAGAATCCAGGTGCGTAATTGGGTTAGACCGAACATGACAACCTCCGTTTCTGCAGCCAGCGAGAGAAAGCGCATGAGACTCTTGCTTCTGCATTAAGGGCTGGTCTGCGTTGCCATCAGCAAATCAATGGTCCCGGCGCGCAGACTGAGCGCCAGGGGGCTGGGCCAGTGAGACTTTTGTTTGGCGGCGAGGACTCACCGGCTGCTTTCCTCAAGGGTCACTGGGGGGAGTCAGTGGGTGACCATTCTTAGTCACGGATCACTGTCCCACCGATCTCGGCTTGGACTGAAGAAAAACATCACGGGCACGTCCTTGCCACGCGCAGACCCATTTGGGCGTTACGGGTTGACGGTCGGAACCAGTCGCGAGAGGCAGAACGCGCGAGCGACGATATAGTACCGAAGCCACATCCCCGTATCACTCGGGGATCGTCGTTAACCCTTAAGGTCGATTCCTCCGTGTCTTGACTTACCTGACCTTTGTTTCCAGGGCGGTACGGCAACTTGCGCTCCTGGCACCACTCGATCGCATTTCCATAGATGTCAACGAGCCCAAGGTCATTCGGCTTTAACTGGCCCACTGGCCAGGCGCGCTTGTCGTTGGTCGTCTTCGTGTACCACGCATACTCTTTCAGCATCTCCTCCGATGAGCCATAGAAACGACTCGTCAATGCACCGGCGCGACAGGAGTATTCCCACTCTGCCTCCGTCGGCAGCCGGTAACCGGTTCGATGCAAGTAATCCTTGGGGAGTTCCATTCCTACCTTGATTGTCTCGATGGCGGGATAGCACCACTGCGACTCGGGGATCCCTTCCTGCTTGCTTAGCCAGTTGCAGTACTGCGCCGATTCAAACCAGGTTACCGAGAGGATTGGCCCCTCCTCATCCGGACTGTACTTTTCAAAGTCCTTGTGCGTGCGCTTGACCTCTGGATTGGCATTCAAGAAGCGCTTGAACTGTCCCACCGTCACCTCCTTGGTGGCGATCGCGAAGGAACGCGGTATCCTCTTGGGGTGCGGTGTCTCAGATTCCGATTCTCGATCGGGCTCGTAAACCGGCGAGCCCATGAGAAACACGGTGGGATCCCGCACCACGGCGAGCGCGTGTCCCTCCCGCGTAACGTACCAACGCCGCCCGGCCGACGGCTGCCCCGCCAGTTCACGGTCCATTTGGTCCAAGGCGTCCTTTTGCCGCCAATCTATCTTTCGCGCGGCCGAACCCTGCCGACTCTGTCGCAGCAACCAATCGACTGCCGAATGGATGCCTGGATCAGGGTCATCGCGATACCATTGCAGCAGTCGCTTGATCAGGGGCTGTCGTTGGCTCGCGGTCAGTTGTGCGCCGTTAAACTCGCCGAGACTCAGGATCAACGCCCGCCGTACCGACACTTCCGGTTCTGTCTCCAGCTGTCGGAGGATCGTTTCCGCCGGCGTGCCGAGCCGAGCCAATCCGTGAAGCAAATAGGTGCGCCGGCTCGGGTCTGGGCCGTGCCGCAGCAGTTGCCACGCAGGCTGGGCCTGACCGAGTTGCAAGAGCACCACTGCCGCTTGTGCCTGGCGCCTGGCCAGTTCATCGCGGTCCGCCCCTCGTTCTGCGATCGGCATCTCCTCTTGCAACTCTTGTTGCATCAACAGGACGGCACGCTCGCGGTGCGCTTGCAGCACGGGAAACAGTTTGGCGTATTGGCTGGCGTCGGCCTCCTTGACAAGCTCGGCGAGCACTTCCGGCTGATCGGCAGCGAATTCGGCCAGGATACTGACTGCCATGGATCGTTCTACCGGGCTGTCGGCGTTACGGGAGATTCGGCCCAGTGGTTGCTGGAGCGCCAGCCGAATAGAAGCAAACCCTTCCAACCACACGCGCAGGTGGATCGGGTTTTCCGCCACCAGCTGGGCGGCCACATGAGGTGCCGCTAAGGTCCAGCGCGCGCTGTCCGGGTCAAAGCCTGCCAGGGCGCACGCCGCCCGCAAGCGTTGGTCGGGCTTGGCCTCGGCATCAATGGCGACCTGCCACAGCCACTCCTGGATCTGCGCGCGGTATGGCAGGAGAGCAGCGCGGATTACCAGCAATTCTTGTGGCGAGGCGTTCAGCAACATGCGGCTCAAAGGCTCTACCTGGCTGGAGTCCGCCGTCACCAAGGCCAGCCGGGCGCGCAACTGCTCTTTCGAGCCAGCCCGCTTATCCTCGGTCAGATGAGTCAGCAGCGGGTCGGCCCAGCGGCGATACTCGGCCAGGTCCTCGATGATGCGCGGCACGGCGGTTATGTCGGCAGAACCCAAGCCCTGGACTAGGGCAGTAGCCCTGGAGGCGGCGCGCGTTTCCTCCAGTTGACGGTTGTGCGCCAGCACGCCGGCGATCATTCCAGCCAAGGCCAGAGCTAGCACGCTGACGGCCCCAACCGCGGTCCGATTCCGCCGGACGAATTTGCGAAATCGATACCGCGCCGACGGCGGAATCGCCTGCACCGGCTCGTCGTGCAAATACCGTTGTACGTCAGCCGCCAAGGCGCTGGCCGAGTCGTAGCGCCGGTTGCGGTCCTTTTCCAGCGCCTTAATGACGATCCAGTCCAGCTCGCCGCGAAAGAGCTGGCTCAATCGTCGGGGGTCGGTCTTACGACTGGTCGATAAAGCTGTCGCCGCCTGGCCCAGCGTGCTGATGCGCTTGCTCGGCTTGGGAGGCTCCTCCTCCCGGATGATCCGACGCATCTGTTCGTAGCCCACTTGCTTGAACCGATCCTTGTCGAACGGCGTTGTCCCGGTGAGCAACTCGTACAAGAGCACGCCTAAGGAGTAGATGTCACTGCGCGTGTCGATGTCCAGCCCGCTTAGATGCGCCTGCTCGGGGCTCATGTACATGGGAGTGCCGACCATTTGCGCGAAGCCGGTAACCAGCGTCTTGTCGGTCAGCTGCTGGCCCAGCGCCTTGGCGATGCCGAAGTCGATCACCTTCACCACTGGCACCTCGTCGTGCAGCGTCACCATGACGTTCGAGGGCTTGATGTCGCGGTGAATGATGCCCTTGTGGTGGGCGTGCTGCACGGCCTGGCAGACGTGCGCAAACAGCTCCAGCCGCTCTCGGGTGGTCAGGCGGTTCTGGTCGCAGTAGTCGGTGATGGGCACACCTCGGACCAGCTCCATAACGAAGTGGGGCCGGCCCGAGGCCGTCTCACCGGCATCGAGCACCTTGGCGATGTTCGGGTGGTCCATGAGGGCCAGGGCCTGCCGCTCCGCCTCGAAGCGGGCGATTACTTGCCGGGTGTCCATACCTGGCTTGAGGATCTTGAGGGCCACCTTGCGCCGCACCGGCTGCTGCTGCTCGGCCATGAAGACCAGCCCGAAGCCGCCCTCGCCGATCTGTTCCACCAGCTTGTATGGGCCGATGACCGTGCCCGGCCCTTCGCGAATCGGCTCATCGGCGCTGGCAATCAGCACAGCGTTAGGCGATTCCAGGAAGTTATCACTCTGCTGGTGCCGCAGGAGCAGCCTGTCAATCCGCTGGCGGAGGGCCGGGTCGCTGGCGCAGACCCGATCCAAAAAGGCAGCGCGTTCGACCGGATCTTCCTTTTCAATGGCCTCGGTGAAGATGGATTGTTCCTGCATACCCGTGGCTCCCGCCCAGTTGGGGCTCTCGGTTCTATAGTTCAATGCGACGTTTGGCAGCGAAGTGCGCACGGAATCCAGAAAAACCGCGGCAGGCGCGATGGCGGCCCCGCGCTACCCCTCTTCGTCGTCGCCAAGTTCTTCACGTAACCAGGCGCGGGCATATGCCCAGACCTGATTGGCCTTACGCGGAGAAATGCCAAGGAACTCAGCGGCAAGGGTGTTGCTAAACCCCGCAAAGTAGCGGAGTTTCACTAGTTCGGCAGCCTGAGGGTTGGTCGCCGCCAACCGGTCCAGGGCCTCATCCAGGGCCAGTAGTCTCTCCGGCCGCTCAGGGCAGGGAATGTCCCTTTCCTCAGCCTCGCGGACGCGACCGCCCCCGTGTTTTAGACGCTGCTTGCGCCGGGCGGACTCCACGAGGATGCGCCGCATGGCCTCGGCCGCAGCCGCGAAGAAATGCCTCCGGCTGTCCCAGCGCTGGGCGTTCGGAACGTCTACCAATCGCAGATAAGCGTCGTGTACAAGCGCCGTCGCCTGAAGCGTTTGGCCTGATGCCTCCTGCGCCATTTTTGTGGCGGCCAGCTTGCGCAGTTCGTCATATACCAAGGGCAACAGTTGCTCGGCGGCGTGCGGATCGCCCTGCTCGATCGCGGACAGGATGTGGGTGACTTCGTGCATGGGCAACGCCGACAGGTGCGAGCAGGCCGGGAGACACTTCTCCCTCGGGTCCCGGGCGGGGGATACGAAATCCTTCACGTCCGGGGCCTCTAAGCTGTTGAGCCGTCAGGTCGTTATCCTCCCCCGGAGACAGCCGATGAGTATACCATCCGCCTGGCTACAAGTCCTGCAATCGCTCCAGCAACGCGGAACGATTTGCCTTGGCGATTCTCTAAGAAGAGTCATGAATGCTCCGGCAGTTCACCGCCGGGGAGCTGACTGACGAATTAAGGACCGGACTTGGGAAATGACAGCGGGCAGGGCACAGGTGATCGATACCCCTCTTCCGGCAGTGAAGGACAGATGGTCCATGCAACGCGGATGCAAGAGTAAGTGTCACCATTCATTAGAGCTGACGAAAAGGCAGATTGCAGACTTGATGGCGACAACGTGACGGCATTTTGAATTGTTTCACCGACTGCCGCCCATTCAGGCACGCTGCCACACTCGCTAGGCGAAGGTCTCCTGACCTCGCCGCAACCTCTGGCCGACGGCTAACATGCAAATAGATTTTCACAGCAAGACCCTCGCGCAGGAGAACGAGCCATGGAAAAGCGACAGATGGGCCAGACCGACATGCAGGTCAGCGTGCTTGGTTTCGGCGGCGCTGAGATTGGCTTTCACGGAGTGCCGGTCGAGACCGTGACGCAACTGCTGAACGCGGCCCTCGATGCCGGCCTCAACGTGATTGATACGGCGGAGTGCTATCCGGGCAGCGAAGATTTGATTGGACAGGCGGTGTCGCGCCGGAGAAAGGAGTACTTTCTCTTCACGAAGTGCGGCCATCCGGAGGGTCCCAGCAAAGAGGACTGGCGGCCGGACTCGTTGTTGCAAAGCATCGAGCGCAGCCTGCGCCGTTTGAAGACTGACCGGGTCGACCTGGTGCAGTTGCACAGTTGCTCTGAAGAGGAGCTGCGCAAGGGCGAAGTAATCCGTGCCCTGCAAGAGGCACGCAAACGTGGTTACACGCGCTATATCGGCTACAGCGGCGACAGCCGGGCTGCACATTACGCCATTGCATGCGGCCAATTCGATACGCTGCAAACCTCGGTCAGCATCGCCGACCAGGAAGCTCTCGATCTCACGCTGCCGCTGGCCCGCGCGAAGCAGATGGGCGTGATCGCCAAGCGGCCGATTGCCAATGCCATGTGGAAAGAGGCACAAAGGCCGGCAAGCACGTACTATCAACCTTATTGGGACCGCCTCCAGAAACTCGATTATCCGATCCAGCATGGGCCGGCAGCGCGCGCCGCCGAGATCGCGCTGCGTTTTACGCTGAGCGTTCCCGGAGTCCATACGGCCATCGTCGGCACGACCAAACCAGGCAGATGGGGCGAAAATGCCGAACTGCTGTCGGCCGGCCCGTTGCCGCACGACCAGTTCGAGAAAATCCGCGGGCGTTGGCGTGAGGTGGCAGACGCCACCTGGGTGGGTCAGGTGTGAGGCGCAGCACCCGCCACTCGCCACTATTCACTTCTCACTGCCCGTTTAACAAGTTATGTGGTCGACCACATAAGAGGTCTTCTGTGGCGATAACAGTTATGTGGTCTTGCCTGCCACTCTCTCGATGATTTCACGTTTCTCCCGCTTTTCTGCGCCACATAATGTGGGCGCGCTATCGCGCTCCTGCGTGTAAACCAGGATCACACCCGACACGTGTGGCATTCTTACGCAGCACGAATCCTCGATCTCTACGGGCGGCGGTCAACGCGCCTGCGGCTGCACTTTCGTCGCCGATGCTGCCGCTGCGCCAAGGGCTAACGTAATGACTGGAATCACAAAATACGCCCCTGCGATGTCCATCAGGTAGTGGTGAAAAGTCATTTGCATCGGTCCTCCGCTGAACATGAGGAGATCCAAGGTCCAGTTAGCGATCACCCAAGTCGTGCCGATCCCGGCTGCTCGGATCAAATGCCTCGTAGTCACCCTACGCAGATAGACCAGGCCCAGCAGCGCTGTATTAGCTGTCAGCGTCAGGGACATGATCATCTCGAATAGCGGGCGGTAATTCGCCTTTAATTGAAAAACGCAGATTGACATCCCGAACGGCACCAGCCACGCCAGGAGTGCGAAGCCGAGTTCACGACCAACTGATCTCATTTCAGGTTCCTTTCCGTCTCGACAAGGATTTGGATTTCGGTGATGTAGTTCTTGGGATTGCCCTTGAAAAGCATTCCCGGTCCCTTCAGATAAACTTCGCGTGTCGGCAAAATCACTGTGCACTTCTGATATTCGAATATCCCGGCGTATGAGCGGCCAAGCTGGTCATACGGCCCCTGATGCACGAGCGAGATGCATTGGCCGGCTGGAAGTTCCCGCACCGAGATGCCCTCAATATCTTTCCTCTGGCGGACTGGCATGCACGCCTCGAAATCGGCGTCTTCGTCTCGGTATTCGGTGTCGTAATGCAGCAGCAGTGGCTTGCCGCTGATGAATCGCCCCAGGCTGGACTGATGAAAGCCATTGACGGTTTTGACGTTTTGGGCTTGCTCGTTTTCTTCGGTTTTGTTGCGCTGGCGGACTGGAGGTCCACGCCCAAGGCATGCAAACGGAGTTGCGCATGGATGCATCAAACGTTGAAGAACG
>DATGZX010000005.1:0-61971 GCA_035296965.1 Gemmataceae bacterium | reverse complement strand
GGCTCCTTCCTCGGCTCGGGAGAATACGATTGTTGGTAGAAACCGTACTCTACCCAAATTCACAGCTGCGGAGGAGCCTCCTTTCTACTGTTGCGCACAGAGGTCCGAAAAAGCGCAACTTCAAAACTCACGCTTCGGGCTAGTATCGGGGGAATCGTGCACGGTGACGTGGAAAGGGCCGTGAAACGACGATGATTGACCTGGCTGTTGCTCGCGTCTCCGGGCTTTGGCTGCTTTTTGCGGTTCGATTGATTTGACGGCGGGGTTGGAAAGGCTTTGGGGGGAGACCTTCGGTCAGGGGTAGCGGCGGGGTCGGAGACCCGCGCCGAGCAAGAGGGGTAGCGGCGGGGTCGGAGACCCGCGCCGAGCAGGAGACCCGCGCCGAGAAGACGGACAACGGAATCCGTTACGAATCTCGACATCGGCCCGGCAATTGCTTCGCGCACACTCCGGGAGGTAGAGGTACGCGATCATCCATCTCGCCTTTTGGTTTGGGACCTTTCAGAAGTTGATCGAATACATTCAAGGCTTGCTTGAGCCGTTCTTCTTCTCTCTTTTGTGCTCCAGCTTCTTTTCTTTGCGCTTCAGCACGATCACGCAGGTATTCGTCCATTTGCTCTCTTTGTCGGCGAATGGTCTCCTCCGCCTTCCGAAGTTTTTCTTTTAATTTTTGGATCTCTTCTTCGCGGGGCGCATTGTCGGATGGTGTTGCCACAGGCGGATCACCGGAAGGGAGCAGAAGGCCTACGAGCAAAAGGATGGTGTTCATGGCTGTCCTCCAAAGTCGCCGGTTAGCAGAGACATGAAGGCCCAGATCCGTGGCAGTTGGGCCCAGTGCACACTTCGCGCTAGGAAGGCATCACTTCTTCGGCTCCGGCGGAAGGGTAAATGATTCGAAGAACTTCTTTGTCGATTTCGTAATGAGGTCCCCCAGCGGTATGGACGGATATTCGACCATCAGCATGTACTGCGTGTCGCCTGCCTGGAAAGAACGCATCACGGCTGAGTTGTCGGGCCCTTTGACTTTCAGCTCCGCGGCTGGCAGGCCTGCCATTTGAACCTTGCTTAGCTCAACCTCGCTTCCTTGCTTCTTCAAGTTCTGTGCTAGCTTGTCGAGCCCGGAGGAAGGAAATTTCCGGTCCGGTCGAATTACCGCGAAAACCATGAATTTTGCTCCCTCCAGGGTGGTTGTGGCCAGGGCGTGCGAGACCAGGTCCACGCCGTCGTCTGCCTTGCCTGTCTGCATGGAATCGTTGAATCGTCCCGGCAGCATGACAGTGAAGTGGCCGCCGGTGGAGCGCGCCAGGCACCAACCCGATGCGTCCGGGTCGCCCGTTTGTGACCGATGCATCGTGATGCCGAGCTTCTTCAGGTCTTCTAGCCTGAGCCCCGGCCGGTCGCTGTCTGCTTTCCCCGCTTTCGCAACTGCGTCTAGCACACTCTTGGAAAGCGATTTCACCTCCGCACGAAGGTCGCTGAGTCGCGGGTCGGTCTCCAGCGCCTGCAAGCGGGCCACCACTACCCGACGATGTTCGGGGACAAGTTCCTGTGCCAGCAGCGGCAGGGTCTCCTGCATCGTGGCCAGGAGCCGCCTCAAGTCTTGGGCGCTGTAGGGTGGCCGTTCCGTCAGCGTAATGAGGACGCCGGAGAACGTGGTTGCCAGCCCGCGGCGCATGATTGCAAGGCCCTCCATGCGTGCCAGGTACTTGGGATCATCTTTCTGGATCGTTGGAATAAGCTCCCGGGCAAGCCGGGTAAGCGCCACCGCATTGCGCAGATCCATCGCCAGGAGTTCGGCCATGTCGCTGCCACCGACAAAACCACGCTGGAATGCCTCCGCGTACAATTTCATGATGTTATTGGCGGCCCGCCCGAACTCAATCGCCTGCGCCAGCCGAGGACGAATTGGTGGAGACTGGTCCCTGAAGGGAGCGAGGTTTTCCGCTGCAGTAATTCGTGCAAAAACCTGGCCGGAGCGCTTGCTTTGGTACCTGGGTAGGGACTGAGGCTCCTTCTGGGCGAGCGCGGCCAACGCCTTGCTCGCTGCGACCATTTCCGCCGTAGACCAGGCCTTCTCATGCCCTGGGAGGCCAAGCTTGACGTATTCCTCGGGTGTCAATGAGCGGTCTACGGGACCAGATGGTTCCTCCCGAGCAGGGTCCGCCTGTGGAAACGCTGAGCCAACCTGTAGACTACAGCCCCAAGCGACAAGGAGGATCCCAAACCAATGAATGCCCGTCGAGCCGCTAGCCTTCCGGGGATTTCGCATGTTTTCTCCCTCAAAGGGGATGCTCAATGGGAACACCAGGCAGCCCGGTTCCGGTACGGGAAGGTGGCCCGGGTCGAACACTTTGGGCGCCTAACTGAGCCGGATGGCAGGCGTCAGTCTAATCGAAGGGCAGAGGCGGTTCCAGCGGCATTTCTTGGGATCGGGAGGTTCGAGATTCTGCGCGGCTCGAGAGATCGCTCGGCCACGAGACCGGGCCTGCCGGCAGGCGGGAACCATGTCGACGGGGCCCTACGCCGAAGGCGTTGCAGCCCAAAGCCCGGAGTCGCGGCAGCGCACTCCGGGTAAGACTTCCAGCCGTCAATGCGCCATTTCGCCGGATCCGGCAGGAGGTTCGCGGTGGCCGTAGAAACTGTAGAGCACGGGCATCAAGTAGCGGGTCAAGAGCAGGGTTGTGATCATGCCGCCTACGACGACGATGGCCAGGGGCCGTTGCGTCTGCGAGCCGATGCGCGTGGACATGGCAGCCGGCAGCAGGCCCAGCAAAGCCGTCAGCGCGGTCATCATCACCGGACGTACGCGCTTGGCTGCCCCTTCCATGATCGCCTCGTGCAGAGGCGCTCCCCGGGCCCGCAGAGCGTTGAAATAGGAGATCATCAGGAGCCCATCCATGATGGCCACGCCGAAGAGCGAGACAAATCCGACGGCGGCTGAAATGCTGAAGTTGGTATTGGTTATGAACAGTGCCCAGAAACCGCCGATTGCCAGGGCAAAGACATTGCTGAAAACGACCACCGCGTCAAGCAATGACCCGAACGCGGTATACAGCAATACGAAGATCAAGCCCAACGCGAGCGGAATGATGATCAGCAGGCGGCTCTCGGCATCTTCCATTTCCTCGAACTCGCCGCTCCAGACCGCCCGGTAGGGTGATTGGAAAAGTTCCTTGGTTTGGGTGCGTGCATCATCGACAGCGCTGCCTAGGTCGCGGCCGCGCACGCTGAATTTGATGGCAATCATGCGCTTGCCGTTCTCGCGGTAGATGTCCGACGCGCCATGACGCTCGAACTGGCCGTTGAGGTCGGGCGCGCCATCGTCACCTACGGGTGACACCAAATCGCGCAGCCGGAGCCTCGGCGTGTTGCTGATCGGATTCGAGGTGTCGGCGAGCGCGCCTTTGGTGGAAGGCCTTGCCACGCTGGTCCCGAACGCGGATGGAACAGGCCCCGGGCCCTGGCTCTGCACGATCGTGTTATTGATGATGTCGACAGGGATGTCGAGGATTGTCGTCTCGCTGCCGCGCCGCCATTTGGGCCAGCGGATGGAAATATCGAAGAGTTTTTCGCCTTCGACCATGCTGGACATCGCCTTGGCGCCGAGGGCGCTGCTCACCACGTTGTTTACGTCCGCCGTGCTCACGCCCCACCTCTCGCACTTTGCCGGATCGACTCGGAACTCCAGGTGCGACTGGCCGCGGATGTGGAAGACCCCCACGTTTTCGATTCCCTGGATGCCTTGCAAAATGTTCTTGGCCTTGGCGGCCAGAGTTTCGAGCTGGTCGAGGTCCGGACCGAATATTTTGATGGAGTTGTCGCCCTTGATGCCGGACAGCGCCTCCATCACATTATCCCGGATATTCTGGGAGAAGTTCCAGACAACGCCGGGAAGCTTTGCCTCCAACTCCGAGTTCATAGCATCGACGAGTTCTTGCTTGGTCCGTGTCCGCGTCGAACCGAAGAGCCAGCGCCGCCAGCCGGTTTGTTGCACCAACTTGGGCCAGTCTTTTTCGGGCCGCAACGGCACAAAGTACTCGCTATTGAAAAAGCCGCCCGTGTCGGTGCCATCATCGGGTCGGCCCAGCTGGGCCACAATCGACTCCACTTCCGGATAGCCGGCCATGATGCCTCGCGCATGCTTGGAAAGCTGGACCTGGCGCTCCAGCGTCGTGTTGAGAGGAGCCGTTCCCCGAATCCACAGGTTGCCTTCTTCCAGCTCGGGCATGAATTCGCGGCCCAGGAATGGAATCAGTATTGCCGTCGCCGCGATGAGTGATCCCATGAAAATGACTGTCGCCCAGCGATACTTCAAGCAGACATTGACCTGCCAAAGGTAGCGGCTCTTCATGAAACGAACCAGGAAATTATCGCGCGTTTCCTTGAGCTTCTTGAAGAAAAGGAGGCACAGCACCGGAGTGAGCGTCATCGCCAGCAGCAATGCCCCACCCAGGGAGAAGGCATACGTCTGCGACATGGGGCCGAAAAGTTGGCCCTCCGGCCCTGTCATGGTGAAAAGAGGAAGGAATGCGCAGACCATGATGAGGGTCGAAAAAAGCAAGGCGCGGTCGATCTCCCGCGTCGAGCGCAGGATGCGCTCCTTGAGCGGCAAATGAGCACTCTCGCCGCTCGATATGTAACGGTAGATGTTCTCCGCAATGATGACGGTGGAATCGACGATGATCCCGAAGTCCACAGCGCCGATCGACAGCAGGTTGGCCGATTTGCCACGCACGAACAGCACGGCGAAGGCAAAGAGCAGCGCCAGCGGGATGTTGATGGCCACAATCAGCGCGGTGCGCACGTCGCTCAGAAACAGAAAAAGGATCAGCGTCACCAGGATCATGCCAACCAGGAGGTTCTCGCGAACGGTTTCCGTCGTGATATGCAGCAGCTCCTCACGATCGTAATAAGGCTCGAGTTCAACACCCGGGAGCATGCGCCCAGAGGCAGGATTATTCAGCTCCTTGACCTTGGCTTGCACGTCCTTGAGAGCAGGAAGCGTGTCCTCGTTCTTGCGCAACAGGACAATGCATTGAACCTTGTCGTCTTCGTCGTGCCCCACGTCAGCGAGAGACAGAGGCGAACCCGACGGCCGCTCCTGATCCGCTTTCCAGTAGCCGATCCGTCCCAGTCGAGTCTGGTTGCTGACGACTACACCATGCGTGGATGGCTGGCCTGGGGAGACTCGACCACCCTCGACCACATCCTCGACGCGCACGGGCTGATTATTGACCGAGGCAATCACGAGGTGGCGGATGTCGCCGATGCGGCGTTGCTCTTCGGCGCGAAGGAGGGAAGAGGCTGCCCAAGGATTCTTCAATCCCAAAACTCTGTTCACTGGGTCGACGCCGCCGCCAAAAAGACCGACGCTGCGCACGGTCATGGCGACCTGGCCCTGATTCACGTAGTCGCCGCCCACGGTGGCATTGCTATTGGTGAGCGCTGCCTGAAGCTGGGGCAGCGTGATTCCGTAGCGCCGCAGACGGTCCGGGTCGGGCTGGATTTCATACCGGCGGACGGTCCCCCCGAAGCTGGTGACGTCTACAATACGCGGCACCGTACGAAATTCGCGTTCGAGCACCCAGTCTTGAAGCGCCTTGAGGTCGTTCAGCGTGTACACCTCGCGGCCGGCGGCATCCTTGGGGGATTTCAAGATGTAGCGGTAAATCTCACCCGTCGGCGACTCCGGGGAGATGACCGGTGTCACACCGTTGGGCAGCGGCTGGCTGATCGTGGCCAGTCGATTGATGACTTCCTGCCGGGCGGCCTCATAGGTGAACTCGCTGCCATATTGCCAGCTCATCTTCAGGTCGCTCAGCCCATAGAGGGACTGGCTGCGAATGGCCTTTAAGCCGCGCATGCCGGCGAAGGTTACCTCCAGAGGAATGGTGACCTGGCGTTCCACCTCTTCCGCCGAGGCGCCTGGAAACTGCGCGACGACTTCGATGATAGCCGGTGCCGGGTCGGGGTAGGCCTCGACATTGACACGCCAGAAGGCATAGCCGCCGAACCCCGCTAGTGCGACCGCCAACAACACCACGACCAGTGGATTGTTGAGAGCCCATTCGATAAGCTTGCGAACCATTGCCTGACTCTCTCAGAACGAAGTCGATAACAGGATATTAGGGGTGGTATTGCGATTGATGATTCCCTGGAGTCTGCGCGTTCCTTGCCGCCATGCCATTCCTGCCTGGCTTGCGGCATATTTCCGGTTGGCATCCCCGACGCTCGCATGGGAAAGCACTTCCAGTGCCAAATTCCCATCCGGTGAGTTCCAGGCATGGTCAGGTGTACAGACTTTGCATGCGGACGCGCCAAAAACCGCGGAAAAAGGTGAACCGCGTAGGCATGAGGCTCGTCGCCTCGAGCGCCGGTCTTGGTCAAAAATTGACCAGATATAGGCTGTCTCCACCAACTGTACAGGAATTGACCAGGGGGATCTTACGGCTTCGGGGGGTTTGGGGTCTGTGGGCTCTTTCCTGGAACAACGTGGCGAGCATCTACCGTCCCAGCAGCGCAGACCGTCCTGGAACTCTTTTCTTCTCGGGAATGAATCATTCTCCAGAATCGTTCTTGCCAGTTTGACAAATTGAATCTGCTGGCATAAGTTAAAACGACTCGCGATTGGCAACCGCCTCTGTAGTTCCGATCAGTGAGCTTATGATCGTGTCCGCACCCGTCTGCTGCGGTTCGCACGCTCTCCGGAGATGCGCAATCGCGTCCTTTTGGAACCATCCGTCCTTTGCAAGACGCCCGCACTGCACGAGCGTAAGGTGAGCCAGCGCCACGCGAGCGCAAAAGGCTGATGCTCCGACCGTCAGCGGTGCCCGCTTATTTGCTGGGTGTTGAGCTTGCCGCAGTCT
This sequence comes from Gemmataceae bacterium, assembly GCA_035296965.1. Classification (GTDB taxonomy): domain Bacteria; phylum Planctomycetota; class Planctomycetia; order Gemmatales; family Gemmataceae; genus DATGZX01. The sequence goes on along the minus strand of DATGZX010000005.1, from coordinate 55,105 downwards.
CAGCTTGTCCAGTGAGATGCTGCGCAATGATGCGTTCCCGTGCACTTTTCATGGGCACAAGGAGTGGGGCATGGTTCCGGTGCCGTTCTTGCTTTCAAGGTTGCGTGGGCGGAGCAGAAAAGCTGCGGCAAGAAATTGCGCGAGGAAGCCGCGGTTGAGCTTGGAGCCTCTAGAGGAACGGCAGCTCCTGAGCTCCGGAGTGATGCCGACCGACGCAGCGAGCACCGAGTTTGTCGCGAGCTTGTATCGCGATCTGCCCAGCAATTCACCGCCGGCGGTCATTCGAACTGCCTTCGGCGCAATTCCCGATTTTGGAGCCAACCCGACAATTAGGAGCGTTGCCTCGGGTGCGTGGTCCAACCCCAACACCTGGTCACTGGGCAGAGTGCCCGCGACCGGCGACATCGTCGACATCAGCCCCAATACCACGGTGACCTACGATGTCGCGAGCACAGCTCATCTGAACACCGTGGAAGTGCAAGCCGGCGGAAATCTCATGTGGCGGCCCAGCATCAACACGGTGATGTACGTGGGCAATTTGCTGGTATTGCCCAACGCCGTGCTGACCGTCGGCACGGCGGCCAGCCCCATTGCGGCCAACGTCAGCGCGACTATCTTCATCTCGAACCAGGCCATCAATACTGCCATCGATCCCAGTCAGTTCGGCACGTCATTCATCGGCCTGGGCACCGTCTCGATCCAGGGCAGCGCCAAGACCGCGTACGTGACGTTAGCCACCGAGGCTCATGCGGGAGATACGACGCTCACGCTGGCGCAAGCCCCTTCCGGATGGATGCCTGGCGATCGATTGGTCCTCCCGGATACCCGGCAATTGTTGGACACGCAAACTGGCAGCGATTTTGTCCCGCAGTGGGAAACGTTGACGATTGCTTCCGTGAACGGCAACGTGGTGACCCTGACCAAGCCCCTTCAATTCGATCATTTAGGCGCGCGGGACGCCAGCGGGGCACTTCGTTATCTTCCTCAGGTGGCCGACCTGACTCGCAATATCATCTTCGCGTCGGAAAAGCCGCAAGGAACGCGGGGCTATGCGGTGTTCACCGGCAACGCCAATGTCGATATCCAATACGCAGACTTCACCGATATGGGGCGGACGACCATCAAGGCGTTGGACAACACCACCTTCAACAGCAGTGGCGGCGTTGCCCACATCGGCACCAATCAGGACGATCGCTATGCCTTGGATTTTGCCAGTCTCGCCGGGCCGACAACGCCGCAGGCGGACGGCTACCAGTTCACCTCGATCGGCAACGTCGTCAGCGACAACCAGACTACCGTGCTCTACAAGTGGGGCATGACGATCGATACGAGCAACAACGGCCTGCTCGACAGCAATATCGTCTACAACATGGCGGGCGCCGGCTTCGCGGTTGAGAACGGCACCGAATCGGGCAACGTCATTCAAAACAACTTCGCCATGCGGATCAGCGGCACCAGAGGCAATGAAACCACAGACAACCAAACCACGGGCTATGGCCGGACGGGAACGGGATTTTGGCTCCACAGCGTGAACAACTACGTCCGCAACAATATCAGCACGGATAACGCTTTCTACGGCTTCGTGATCAACCTGATCAATGTGACAGGCACCAGTATTCTCGAGTTTTCCGGCAACGAGGCGTACGGGGCCATGCCGAACGGGCTCACGATCTGGAACCTGGGCGCTACCGGTACCAGCATGATCAATATTGGCACGAGCGTCGTGAAGAACTTCACCGTCTGGCATGTCTACGAGTACGGCTACTACGGTTACCCCACCAGCAACCTGGTCCTGGATGGTTTCGTAGATATCGGCGACCCCGCCGCCCTGACCAATCGCTACGAGCACGTACTGGGCATCTGGTTCAGCGATTACTACACGCGCAATACCATAATCACAAATGCAGATCTCGAAAATTTGCAGACCGGCATCATCGCTCCGACAAAGGCAGGCGATACCCGCGAAACGGGTACCCTACTAATGCCGTTCACGGTGGAGAATTCGTATCTGCGGAACTACACAGACATCGTGATCGGCACCCTGACGGCCAACACCGGCGGCGGCAGTCTTCTGGCACCTCGTCAAACCATCCTGCGCAATGACATGTTTTTACACGTGAACATGCCCGATCGCTCCGATGCGCCGCAACTGTTCATTGACATGCGCTTCGAGGACACGCCCAGGAACCACAACGAATACGGCACGCCCAACGTAATCCAAACCGACGTCGTCAATGTGTTCGCTTTCAACCGCGTTGCGAGCGACAACTTCCAGGTGTTCTACCTGCAGCAGAATCCGAATTTCGTGCTGCCGCTGACGGTCACGAGAACAACGAATGCCGAATGGCTCGTCGGCGCCCCGGTACCCGGGCTCACCAATCAGTTGGCGTGGAAGCTGTTCCACATCGCCATTGCGGGCGAAATCTCACCGACAACCAACACCCGAGCGGGAATCCTGGGGTACGTGCTCTAACGCGAAGTGCGTTGCAAAATCGGACGCTCCGGCAGGATAACTTTGGACGGGTCCCTACGCCAAAGGCGCAGGGAGCATCGCGAATCGAACTCTTGGCACTCCGAGGTCATCGAGCCCATCTGGCTTCGTTGCGAAAAAAAGTGTATAAAACTGGCCTCCACGTCGGAATAGGATTTAGACAATCAGCGATGTCGGCCATGGAGGGCGTTAATGGCGGCCAGCCGAATCCACCCTGTCCTTTACCATTTGCGCAGATCTGTCCTGTTGCGCGACGGCGCCGGCATGACCGACGCCGAGCTGCTCGAGTCGTTCATCCTGCGGCAGGACGAATCCGCTTTTGAAGCACTCGTCCGGCGGCACGGCCCGATGGTGCTGGGCGTCTGCAGGCGCATCCTCCACCACCAGCACGATGCGGAGGACGCTTTTCAGGCGACTTTCCTGGTCCTGGTGCACAAGGCGGCCTCGGTGGTGCCGCGCACGATGGTGGGCAATTGGCTCTATGGCGTTGCCCGCACCACGGCGCACAGGGCCAAAGCAGCCTCCGCCAGGCGGCGCGCCAGGGAAAGGCAAATGGTCCGGATGACGGAGCCCGCAGCGCTTCCGCAGGAGGATCCCTGGGACCAACTGCGACCGGTGCTCGATCAGGAGCTGGCCCACCTGCCGCCCAAGTATAGGGCCCCCATTCTGCTTTGCGACCTGGGGAATCACACGATCAAGGAGGCAGCCAGGCAACTGGGCTGGCCGCAAGGGACCTTGGCGGCCCGCCTGGCAAGGGGGCGTGCCATGCTTGCCAAGCGCGTGGCCAGGCATGGCCTCGTCCTCTCGAGTGCTTCGCTGGCAGTGGCGCTCATGCGAAATGCAGCGTCGGCGTCCCCAAGCGCCGTCTTGGTTTCTCGGACGGTGGGTGCCGCGACATGCTTCGGGGCAATGCACGCGGCGCTCCCGGCAGCGATCTCGGCCAGGGTGGCCGACTTAACCAGGGGAGGGATAGAGGCAATGCTCATCAGCAAACTGCGGTTCGTTACGGTGGCGGTTCTCGCAGGCGCCTTGCTTGGCCTTGGCCTGGGTGCGGGTGTGTACCGAGCTCTGGCGGGCGAGCAAACCATGCCGCCAGCGGAAAGTCCGAAGAAAGGCGACGGCGCTCAGAAAACGCCAGACACCAATCAAGGAGTGCGCATCGAAAAGAAAGAGCCAAGGAGCTTCGATATACAACTGATGGTTGTGAAGATCGATCCGAAGGGCGAAACCCTGCCCCATCGCTTTGGCCTCGATAAATACGGCAAGGGTGAGATCCTCAGTCGGCCAGAGTTAATGAACCGCGAGGGAGAAGTGGCCATCATTAACATCGGCCACGACGAGCCGTTTAGGCAATCCGATGGCGAAATGGGAACTGTGCCGGTTGGGATCTCGGAGCAGGTTAGCGTCAGTGGTAGCAAGGATGGTAACGTTCGCGTTGATATCACCGCGGCATGGTCCGAATTCCAGCGATCCGACGAGGATTTCACGCAATTCAGTGTGAGAAAGATACATACGATTGTCAATGCAAAGCTGGGCGAGAAGATTGTAATTGAAGACAAAGACCAGCGCGGAGAGGTGCAGGGCTTGGTTCTGCTCTGGGTGAAAGAGACCAAAGTTGGGTCATCGATTGTGCCACCACTGATCAAGACAAAATAAATACCCGGAGCGTCACCAACTGGCCCGGTTGGTGACGCTCCAGACGCTGATCGTGGCTCTCACTGGTTACTTCTCAGAAATCTTGCCGCGGATTGACTTCTCAATGCCGGCTTCGTCCTCGAAGGCAGCGACATTGCCCGCTAGGTTCCAATGCTCGGTGTGCTCCACGGAGCTTCTTGGAGCCAGCTTGATGAGTGGTCCCAGGCTTTCGATTTCCAGCATGTCTTCATTGGTAAACGTCTCGAAATTGCAGCCATGATCTGGATAGTGCTTGCCTTCCTGGTAGCCGAATCTTTTGATGAAAAGCGTGCCTCCGTTGAGATAGCCGACCCAGCCGAGTTGATGGCCTAACCCAAGCTTCGTCGGGCCTTTCTTGGCATCCTGGCGGAGCGTGATGAACTGGCTGCCGAAACTCCAGCGCGCATCCTTGAAATCGAAAAACGGCCAGATGGTCATGAACTGGTTGGGCGCGTAGTCTTTCGGGGATGTGGCATTCTTCGTCGGTCCCGGGTGCGGCTTCTTGGGCGGCAATGGAATCACCTCGACCCCGCCCGGTGCCATAACGCTCAGGGCCCAGGGAGCGAGGTCGGTCGGTTCCTGGCCCACGTTGGTGATGCGATGCACGAGGGTAACGCCGCTGCCGCTCGGTTCCAGTCGCAGGTCGATCTCCTTCTGGACGCCGTAATCGGCATCGGCCGCAGGCGTCAACCGCACAGCGCCGTCGATTTCCTTGTATTGCACCGGCCCGTTGTCCAGCGCATAGGTGCGCGTCAGGTCCTCGGGCCCGACCCAAAGGCGATGGCCGCCACGGATCTGCCAATCCTTTTCGCCGGATTTGCCGAGCTGGTCGCTGTAGTTTTTGAAGACGTTCTTGCCGTCCGCCAGCCGGTAGCTGATGACGCGTGGCCCAACGTCCAGGGTCACGATCAGCTCGACCGTGCCGTTGCTGATGCGCAGGTTGTTCTTCCAGCCTTCGTACTCGACTTTCTCCACGGCGATTTTTCCTTTCTCTGCCAGGGTCAGATCAGGGAGCAGCAGCAAGGCCGCACAGCCGAGGAATGTGGCCAATGCTATAACACCATGCTTGGTTGGGCAGCTGTGTAGGACAGATTTCCAATCTGTCCCGTCAGGTTGGAAACCTGACCTACAGCCGATTCCCGCACGGCCATTGAGAGCACGCTTTGGCATCTGCTGGGGTTCGACGCGCACGGTGTTCATCCCTCCAAGGTGCTGTGAGTGGGATAGGTAAATCTAGGCGACGTCCTCTTCTGCCGAGGCTGACCCTGCATCCTTGGGCAGCTCCTTGCTTCCGACAATGGTCAGGTTCAGGCCGATCTGAACGGAGACGGGAGTGCCGCCCACGTCGATGATCGTTTTGCCGTTGATGTTCCAACCGAGTGAGCCGGTCGAAAACTCCTTCACGGCCGCTTGGAAGGCCGCGCCGTTGATGGTCACCGAGACAGGCTGCGCCTTCGCACGAAACTGCGAGCGGCTGATCGGACAGGTCGTCTTTGCCATGAGTGCCCTCCTTGTAAAAATCGCCATGCGAAACGTACGGCTAAATAGAGCCAGTACCATAGCACGCGCTCGGAATCAAGGGTTGGTATAATGCCTGCTTGGCTGATTGGCCAAGGATTATCGTGAGAAGAGCGCAGGCTGGGTTCATGAGTATTCCGAGTTCCGACGCGCAAGCTGGTTCCTCATCCGTTCGGCTTTCGTTGCCGCTCTGGAACGAGAGGTATGCTGCGCCGTTCTTGCCAATGACGCGAGCAGAGATGCACGCCCGCGGCTGGGACCATGTCGATGTCGTCTTTGTCACGGGTGATGCCTATGTCGATCATCCCAGCTTCGCGATGGCCATCCTGGGAAGGGTGCTCGAGGCAGCGGGATTGCGCGTGGCAATCCTGAGTCAACCCGATTGGCATTCCGCTGCCCCCTGGCGGCAATTCGGCAAACCGCGGCTCTTTTATGCCGTCAGCGCCGGCAACATGGATTCCCTGATCAATCACTACACGGCCAGCCGGAAGGTCCGCAACGACGACGCCTATTCTCCCGGCGGCCGCATCGGCCTACGGCCCGACCGTGCGACCCTGTCCTATTGTCATCGGGCGCGTGAAGCATTTCCGGGTGTGCCGGTCATCGCCGGCGGCGTTGAAGCGTCCCTCCGCCGGTTGGCCCATTATGACTACTGGAGCGATAGCGTCCGCCGGTCCATTCTGCTCGACGCCAAGGCCGACCTGGTCGTGTACGGCATGGGCGAGAACGTGATCGTGGAGATCGCGCAAAAACTGGCAGCCGGGCGTACGCTGCGCGATCTGCGTGGGTTGCGCGGCGTGGCCTATGCTCTGGGAGCGAGCGAGACACCTCCGGCAAGCGGCTTCGGCAAGGACGTGCTGCAGCTGCCAAGCTTTGAGCAGGTGAAAGCCGACAAGATGGTCTTTGCGGAGGCCACGCGCCTCATCCACATCAACACCAACCCGCTCAACGCCCAGACCATGATCCAGTATCACGACCGGCAAGCGGTGGTCGTGAACCCGCCCGCGCTGCCGATTTCCGAAGCGGAGATGGATCAGATTTATGATCTGCCGTACACGCGCAGGCCTCATCCTTGTTACAAGGAACCAGTGCCCGCCTACGAAATGATCAAGGACTCGGTCACAATCATGCGTGGCTGCTTCGGCGGCTGCACGTTTTGCTCAATCACGGCCCACCAGGGACGGATCATGCAATCGCGCTCCCAGGCGTCGGTGCTCAGGGAAGTTCGCAAAATGGCCGCGGATCCCGAATTCTCGGGCATCGTCAGCGATATCGGCGGGCCGACTGCGAACATGTATCAGATGCGCTGCTCCCGGCCGGAAGTAGAAGCAAAATGCAAACGGCTATCGTGCGTCCATCCCAGTATTTGCAAGCTCCTGGGCACCGATCACGGGCCGCTCGTCGAGCTCATGCGCCGGGCACGCACCGAACCGGGAATTCGCAGGGTCCTTGTCGCCAGCGGCATCCGCATGGATCTCGCGCAGCTGTCTCCCGAATACATGAGGGAGCTGGCTGCCCACCACGTTGGCGGCCGGCTCAAGGTGGCGCCCGAGCACACCGACCCGACCGTGCTCGCCACCATGAAGAAGCCGGCGATCGATAACTTCGGCACGTTTGCGGAGGACTTCCAGAAGGCTTCTCGTGAGGCAGGGAAACCCAAGCAGGCGCTGGTGCCGTATTTCATCGCCAGCCATCCGGGCTCCGACCTGCACGCCATGATTGACCTGGCCGTGTTCCTGAAGCGCAATGGCTACCGCCCCGATCAGGTTCAGGATTTCATTCCGGCTCCCTACGACATCGCCACGTGCATGTACTACACGGGCATCGATCCGTTCACGAAGCAGCAAGTGCACGTAGCCCGCAACCTGCACGATCGGAAGTTGCAACGGGCGCTCATGCAGTTCTTTAAGCCGGAAAACTACTTCACAGTACGGGAAGCCTTGCTCCAGGCAGGCCGGGCAGACCTCATCGGGAATGGCTGTGACTGCCTCATCCCTACTCATGCCCCGAAACAGGCTATCGAGGTGCGGAGGCGACGGGCGAATGAGGCGGCCCGCGGTGAGTATGTCCACAAGATTCCGAGACCAACAGGCACAGGCAAAGGATATCGACCGGGGCGGGCGACGGCACGTCGGCAACAGAAGAAACAGAGTGGTAGGTCAGGGCCTGCGTCGTGACCGGCATAAGGTCGGCCGTCGCAGTATAGTGTCCTAGGTTGGAAAAAAGGGCGTGCGGAGGGAGATCGTGTTTCACTACACGAATACGAAGGGATTCCACGCCATTCGCTCTCAACCAACCTGGCTTTTCATGGCTTCCCAACCTCCTGGGGACCATCCCAAAGGAGCGTACTTCACGACCTTGCCGCCGGGAACAATCAATCTTGGGAAGCGGATTTTTGTTCGTGGCTGCCGAGACAAGCTGGAATTCGTGTTTCATTTTGCGGGAGACGACGGCCTCAAACCATTACAAGGCGGCCGAGGACAAGTGATTTTCTACTCTGCCGTGGACTATTCTGTGGCACCTGATCGGCAGATCGCGCACGGAGCGACAAAAGAGTTGGCGGAGAAATACGCATGATCGGCGGCAAAGATATCGTCATACCCGCAGTGGGATCACCTGCGTCGTTGGACGCCTGCGCCCGCGTCGTCCAACGGCAATGGCCCCATGCTCGATTCGAAAATGCCGAGACGGGCGAAAAATACTCCAAGTATGGCGATATCCCCTTCGGAACCATACGGCATTTACTCGCCTATCCAAACGAAGCGGCAGAGGCCTTGTGGGACGCGGACAGTCCGGATTCGCCGGTCAATTCCATGTTGTATTTAATTCTCTCCGAACAATCCGTGACGGCCGTGCTCGATGACCCCACGGCCGGCGAGATGCCGGGCATCCTGGAAGGAATCAAGACGATGATGGAGATGGAAATTTTGAATACAGCAGCCGTCTGCGACCCGGAGGCAGCATGAGCCAATCATCGGCTGAGATTCTCGAAGCCTTGCTGCGTAGAAATGGGCTGAGATGGATGATCGACATGTATGCACCCAGAGACCAAGCGATTCCAGCCTACGTCGATCTTCTTAAGCGGATTGAGCCGGAATACCGCAAGCGTTGCGGAGTAGCCGTTTCATTTTCACCCGAGGCCCTTCAAGCTGAGGCGGAAAGGAATCCGCACAAAGTTCAAGCCTTTCTCCAGCTCCTGCGCCCCGACCGATCGCCTGCCATGCTCGTCATGGTTTGGCGTGTGCTGCAGGGGCTCAGCATCCGCGAAGTGGTCATGAATTACCGTGAGCGTGATAGCTTTCGGCTCAGCTTTACGCTTGCCGGCATAGGCGACAGCGGACAAGATCAGCTGGAGACCTACCAATCAACGGACATCAGCGATGCGGCTCTTGTACGACATTTGGGCGTGACAAAAGTGGCCGGCAAACCTCTTTTTGACGGTTTCTATGCTCTAAGGCTCTATGACCGGAAACAGTGACTGCGAAGGGCTTCACGCCATCGCTACCGACATTACCACGTGCATGTACTACACGGGGATCGATCCGTTTACGAAGCAGCAAGTGCACGTGGCCCGCAACCTGCACGATCGCAAGCTGCAACGGGCCCTTATGCAGTTTTTTAAGCCGGAGAACTACTTTCAGGTGCGGTAAGCCTTGCTCCAAGGCGGTCGGGCGGACCTCATCGGCAATGGCTGTGACTGTCTCATTCCAGCGCATCCGCCCGGTGAGGCCATCGAGGTGCGGAGGCGGCGGGCGAATGAGGCGGCTCGCGGCGACCATTATCATTCCGTGGCGAATCCGACCAAGGGCGAACCGGTCGGCGAACATGGCCTGCCGAATCATGGCTACAGACCGGGGCGGAAGACAGCACGGCGTCAGGGCAAGAATCGCCGATGAGCCATGCTCGATTCCTTGACAAAAATGGCCCAGAGCACCAGCCAGGTTTGTGTCTCTTGGCGGCCTTCCCAAATCTTGGGAGTAGAGTCGTTGCGATCAAGCATGATAATCGCCGCTTGATTCTGCGTGGAGGCCGGGCAATGAGGTTGCCAAAACCAAAATCTGCATACACCGTTGACCAATATCTGGCGATCGAGCGTTCCTCCGAAGAGCGGCACTTCTATCTCGATGGAGAAATTGTCGCCATGGCGGACGAAAGCCCTGCGCACTCGGATATCTCCGTAAACCTCGTTGCTACACTTGGCAATCAGCTGCGAGGCACGCCATGCCGCGTGCGGACCAAGGATACGAAAGTGCGCAGCGGCCCGCTGCTGTCGAGGGGCAATACCACCCGCGGGCTCTTCTCCTATCCCGATCTGGTCGTGATCTGTGGCGAACCGGAATATTACGACCCCATGCGCGACGTCGTTCTCAATCCTAAAGTGATCCTGGAAGTTCTGTCGGAGAGCACCGAGGCCTTTGACCGCGGCGATAAATTCGCACGTTTCCAAACCTGGAATCCTACCCTCACGGACTATGTCCTGGTATCCCAGGACCGTCCCCAGATCGAGCACTATACACGCCAGGCCGACGACAGCTGGTCGTATCGCCGCAGCTTGGGCCTGGAGGCCAGTGTCGTACTCGGCTCGATTGCCTGCACGCTGAAATTGGCAGATGTTTACGACCGCGTCGTTTTCGCGGAGGAGTAGCAGCCGGCCGCACAAATCATGATCTTGCGGCCAGGCAGCGTGACCGGGGTGATGACGGGGATGCACTCGAACAAGGCCGTGCATTATTTCCAGAGGGAGAACGGGCGGGTCTGTACAGTTGGAACTCTAAGAAACGTTCCCGTCCTTATTTCGTCACCAAACCGAATCGCACTCGCTGTTGGGGCTTTGCGCGCGTCGGTCGATTGGACCTCCGCGCGCAAACTCGATGCGAACAGAGACAGCGCGCCGCAACGGAAACGGCGCCCGCTGTCGCGGCCAGTCTCCCCTTTCCCTGCCCGACCTGGTCGCCGACTTGCTCTGTCTGCGTCGCAAGTGAAAAAAAAGTGTGTGCAAAGGGCATCGGCAGGACACAATCAATACAGAGAACGGTAAATGTCGGCTAAACGAGGATTCACGCCGTGTCCGCAGACGCACGAACTTTGCTGACCCATTTGCATCGGCTGGCAGTGCAAGCGGCTCCCGACGCTACGCTGCTGACACGCTGGATCCACCAGCGCGATCAAGCCGCTTTCGCTGCATTGATGGCACGGCATGGCCCAATGGTACTCGGCATCTGTCGCCGATCACTCGGCGATGAGCAAGACGCCGAGGATGCGTTTCAGGCCACGTTTCTGCTGCTTTCGAGGCAGGCGTCGCGGCTCCGTCAGCCGGAGTCATTGGCCGGTTTTCTCCATACCGTGGCCGTGCGTCTGGCTCGCAAAGCCCGCATAGCGAAGAGGGGGCGGCAACGGATGGAATCGAATGCGGAGACGCCAGAGCCGATGGATATTCGGCCGAATCCGCTAGATGCGCTTAGCGGCCGAGAATTGTTGGCGTTGTTGGATACGGAAGTCGCGCGCTTGCCGGAAGTGTATCGGTTGCCGTTCTTGCTCTGCCTCCTGCAAGGACGGACGGTCGAGGAAGCGTCGCGGCTGCTCGGCTGGAGCATCGGCTCGGTGCGCGGGCGGCTGGCACGTGGCCGCGAGCGACTGCGGCGACGGCTGACGCAGCGCGGTAGCGATCTCTCGGTAGGTGCAGTGGCGTTGCTGACGCCGGCCATCGTGCCGGAGAAACTGTTGGCCGAATCGTTGCATCATATCAGCGGCCCTGTCCCTGCTGCAATTAGCGTCCTGGCCGGCGGGATGATGCCCGAGTTGAAGCTGAAGACTCTTGCCTTCATTTTGATTCTGGGGACGGCGGTTGGTCTGGGAGCTGGCCTGCCTTTGCAAAATGCATCTGAGCCGCAGAGACCTCCCGCGCGTTCACCGGCCGCGCCGCTGCTTGCGCAGGCGAAAAAGAAGCCGCAGCCCGATCACTTCGGCGATCCTCTGCCGGCTGGCGCGGTGGCTCGCTTGGGAACGACACGTTTACGACATGCCGGGTGGGTGAACGGCATCGCCTATTCACCGGACGGGACGCTGCTAGCGTCGGGTGGAAGTGACGAGCGCGTTCGCCTCTGGGATGCGAAGACGGGCAAGGAGGTGCGGCAATTCCATCTCGGCGGAAAAGGCCTAGGTGCCAGTCCGGTCGATAGTGTGGCTTTTTCGCCGGATGGGAAGCTTCTCGCCGCAGCCGGGTGGGGGACGGAGTTGGCTCTCTGGGACGTTGCCAGTGGCAAAGAAGTTCTCCGCCAGCAAGGCGTCACTCGCTATGTCGTCTTTTCACCGGATAAACGCACGATAGTTCTTGGTGGTGTCCCCAACCAAGGGGCAAGACTGCTGGATCTCCCGTCAAACGAGCGCCGCATGCTTCCCCTGGCTTCTGAAACCATCCACGCCGTCGCTTTCTCGCCAGATGGCAAACTCCTGGCCACAGCTGGCTCCAACAATGAAATCGCCCTATGGGAAATGCCCTCCTTGAAGCAAGTTTGCTGCTGCCGAGGTCACCAAGGCGAAGTGCGCTGTCTCGATTTCGCCCCCGACGGCAAGCAGCTTGTCACCGCGAGTATGGACAAGACGGTCCGTGTCTGGGATCCGGCGAGCGGCAAGGAGATTCGCCGTATTCAGGCACCCGGCATCGTTGACGGTATCCGCTGGTCCCCGGAGGGCAAGATGATCGCGGTGCGGAGCAATGGCGATACAATCCTTTTGTGGGACGCCAAGAGTGGAGAAATGCTCCGCCAGTTCGTCGGCTATGGAGGTGGCTCATCCTATCCAATGGCTTTCTCTGCCGATGGGAAGCATTTATTGGCTGTCCAAGGTAATGCACTTCAGCTTTGGGAGACAGCGACCGGCAAGATCGTTTTCCCCGCCAGTGCGATCCGAGAAGGCATCAGAAGTCTCGCTTATACCGGGGATGGCCTCACCATGGCTACCGTCAGCTGGGAGGGAACTATCCGGTTGTGGGATACGGATACGCAGCAGGAACGTCGATGCTTCGGCGGCGAGCAACCGGGCATTCGTACCCTGGCAATCTCGCACGACGGCCGGCTTGTGGCCACGGCGGGACACGGCAAGACGACGTTATGGAATACCGCCACTGCCACCAAGTTATTCCGCTGGGACACCGATATCAACGACGGGTTCGATTTGGCGTTCACGCCCAATGGTCAAGTGCTTGCCTCCGCCAATGGCGACGGTTCTATTCAGCTATGGCAAACCGGGACGGGCAAGCCATTGCGCCGGCTCACGGGCCATTCTCAGGGCCCGGTATATGGCGTGGCTTTTTCTCCGGACGGGCAAATGTTACTCTCCGGCGGTTTGGATAAGACCATGCGCTTGTGGGACTGGAATACTAATACGGAGATTCGGGCTTTCAAGGACCACAACGATTGGGTCATGGCAGTTGCCTTCGCGCCCGATGGAACAACAGCAGCCTCAGCGTGCGGCTCGAACGACCCTTTAATCCGTCTGTGGAATGTGAAAACAGGCAAAGAGCTGCGTTCATTTGAAGCCCACGAACCGGCCGGGAACACGGCAATTGTTTCAATCGCCTATTCACCTGATGGCCGAATGCTCGCGTCAGCAGGCTTTGGGGAAACAGTCCATTTGTGGGAAGTGGCTACCGGGAAGGAACGCTGCCGCTTTCACGGGCAGGATTATCGCATAAGCAGGTTAACTTTTTCCCAGGATGGTAGCGTACTCGCCTCGATCGGGGATGATAGCACCGCTCTCTTCTGGGACGCGACGGGCCGGCAGCTCTATTCCCGGCCGCGCTACCAGCTCTTGACGCGCCAGGAGTGGGAAAGCCGTTGGAACGACTTGGCCAAACCCGATGGTCAGCAAGCGTATCGGGCCTTGCAGGCGCTCGTGGCCGACTCGGAGCAAACGATCGCACAGTTCAAGCAGCGGATCCGGCCCGTGAACGAAGCAGACGCGAAGCAAACGGCTCGATTGATTCGTGAGCTCGACAGTGACGACTTCGCGGTGCGGACCAAGGCCAATGAGGAGTTGGCGAAACTGGGAGAGTCGGTACGACTAGCTCTCGAACAGACCTTGCAGAGAAAACCGTCGTTGGAAGTTAGTCGGCGTATTGTCGCATTGCTGGACCAACTTGAACCGGAGCATTCACCGGGCCAGCTGCGTCTGCTGCGAGCTGTGGAGGCCGTGGAGCAGATACGGATACCGACAGCTCGCCAATTGTTGGCAAGTTGGAGCATGGGAATCCCGACAGCTCGGTTGACGCGCGAGGCCAGGGACTCGCTGCAGCGGCTTGATCTGCGCAAGCCATTCGGACGTTAAGCACGACCCCCCCAGCTGCCGATCAGCTGGAATGGCCCCCGGGCAGCGGGTGAGGGCTCTGGTCCAGCACACGACCTTGCGCGCGGAGGACCGACACGCCGAAGCACGTTACAACCGTGGCGAGTAGGAAACTACCCTTCGTTGATCGACACAAGGGTGAAGACGCAATATTGGTAGCGGTCGGCGTTCGCTTCCTCTTGCTGCCATCTCAGTATAAACTGACATACGATTCCCGCTCCACCGCGTGAGCGACGGAATCCAGCGACGGACGGGATAGTGGCCACAAGGAAGAGGCTTCCACTTGAGGGCGAGGCTATCGCCCCGGACGTAAAACGGCACGGCGCCGGCCGCGCAAAGCAAGATAGAACAATCCGCAATGTCCTCTCGAATCATTACGGTCACTGCCGACCAAGCTGGCCAAACGGTTGCCGCTATCTTGCGGTCGCACCTGCCCGATTCCTCCTGGAACGGCGTGCGCCGGATGGTAGCAGGGCGGCGTGTGAAGGTTCTTGGCGATCTGTGCCTGGATGCCGCACGAAGGCTGCGCGAGGGAGACGCGCTGGAATTCCTTGCCCGACCGGCCCCGAAGCCGCGTACGCACGAAAATATCGTCATCCGCTACCTCGACGAACACCTGGTCGTGGTGGAGAAGCCGTCGGGATTGTCCACGGTGCGTCATCCTTCGGAAAAATCTTGGAACGAGCGGCGCAAGAGATTGTCTCCGACGTTGGAGGATCTGGTGCCGAAGCTGATCGCACGAGAGCAAGGGAGATTGCCGAAAGGAAAGCTGCCGCGCCTGCGAATCGTGCAGCGCTTGGACAAGGAAACCAGCGGCCTCGTCGTATTCGCGCGCACGGTGGACGCCGAGCGCTCCGTGGGGAGACAGTTCCGCCGCCATACCGTGATCCGCCGCTACCTGGCCATTGTGCCCGGTACGCTGCCGTCGCAGCGGATAGCCACCCACCTGGCTCGTAATCGGGGTGACGGGCGCCGCGGCAGCACGACCATCGCGAGCCTGGGCAAGGAGGCCATCACGTACGTCGAGGTGGAAGAACGGCTGCCCGAATACACGCTTCTCTCCTGCCGGCTGGAAACAGGCCGAACGCACCAGATTCGCATCCACGTTGCGGAGCTTGGCCATCCGGTCTGTGGAGAGAAGGTTTACAATCGTAGCCGAAGCGGAGATGTCTTCCCGGATGCGAGCGGTGCGCCGCGCCTGGCACTGCATGCGACGGAACTAGGCCTTGTCCATCCCGTCACGGGTGCGGCACTCCACTGGACGATGCCGCTGCCGGCGGACCTGCAGGCACTCTGGGATCGGCTGCGCGGCCGCGCCGTCAAGAGTAAGCAGCCCAGTGCGAATGCAAACCCGAAACCAGGCCATGCAAGTTAAATGGACGGACACCGACCCGGAGACCGGCCAGAGGCGCTTCCTCTGCGCCGAGCGCTTTGCCAGGGTTTGGCAATTCCGCTGGAAGCTGCAACGTCGTGGCGAATGGACCCGTGGGTTGAAACCGACCCGCGCGATGTGGGAGCATGTGCTGGACAGCCTCCGCCGTCGCTACCGCCGCCGCGAGGGAGTCAGCGATGAAGATGTGGAACAAGTAGAAAGAATCCTGGCAGACTGGCGTGAACCGCGGGAGGAAGAGGAGTGACACCAACATGGCTCATCCCTCCTCCGGAATCCGTTTGAGTTGCAAGCGCATGACAGCACCATGCTTCTTCAGCATTGGCCATTCGACTCACGAGTTCGCGATCTTCGTGAAACTGCTTCAGAGTGCCGGAGTCACCGCGATTGCCGACGTGCGCTCCCATCCTTTCAGCCGTTGGCATCCTCAGTTCAACCAGAAATCGCTGCAGGCGGGACTACAGTCATGCCAGATCGTGTACGCCTTTCTTGGCGATCAGCTCGGCGGTAGGCCCGATTCCCTCGAGCTGTACGACGCGGACGGCAGGGTCAACTATGAGCGTATGCGTGCTACCGAGACTTTTAACCACGGCATTGATCGGCTTTGCCTGGCAGTTGCTCAGTATAAGGTAGCAATCCTTTGCTCCGAAGAAGATCCAATCGTCTGCCATCGGGGCTTGATGGTTTCACCTGCTCTTATCGAACGTGGCGTTACGCCCGTTCATCTTCGTGCGGACGGCACGTTCGAGACCACGACTGATTTTGAAGCACGATTGCTTGCAGAGACAAAGGTCGCCAAGTGTTTTGGCGACGGGCTCTTTGGGACATCACAAGCAGAAGAGAATCGCCGGCGACTCCTTGCGGAAGCCTATCGACTGCAAGCCCGCCGAAAGGCCTTTCGGTTGCGCGTGGATAAGGAGTCGAGCGGGAAGTCTCAGGCTGACAAAGAGAATTTTCGGAAGTGACGATAGCTCGCGGCGTCTTTGCAAGAAGGCCTTGGCATTTCATCCCGGACGGCTCAAACCAAATCCCGGCGAACTGACGGTTGTGTCAACGAAGAAGGCGGCGCACTTCGGAAAGCGTTGTCGTGGAGAGCAAAGCGGCATAGAGACTTTCCAGCTTCTGGCTATCGTGCATGTCGTTCACTTTCCGTAGAAGCTTTATCGACGGCGGGCCAAACTTGGCTTCCAAAAATAGAGCAATGACATATTTCCATCCTTCTACGCGTCCTTCATTTCGGGCCTCTTCAAGTCCAATGCGTCGTCCTTCCTCGTAGGCCATCCGCTCTATGCTTGTAATATAGGGCATCGCTTCTCCTCCCACTCGAACAAGTTGCGGGCCGGATTTTTCTGCGAGGCACTCCGCATCAGCGGAGTAGGCGGCGCACTTCGGCGGCAGATGTGATGCTATTCACAGCGGCAAAAAGACGCCGCACTTTCGGGAGTTCGTGAGTGTCATAAACTTTCTGCACGAGCTTGGTCGCTGCCGGACCGAACTTGGCTTCCAGAGCCAAGGCAATGGCTTTTTTCATCATCTCTTCACGTCCTTCTTCACGTCCTTCTTCACGTCCTTTCTCCAGACCTTTTTCCAGTCCTTCTTCGAGTCCTTTCTGTCTTCCTTCTTCCAAGGCTAGCCGTTCAATACTCGTGACGTATGGCATCTTTTTCTCCTTCTCGTAGCGAAACATTTCGTCGCGGAAACTCAGTTGCAGTTCTTTCGGGAGATCCATGAGCCAGTCGATGATCCGAAAGAGTTGCCGAACTTCCTCTGCGTTCCATCCGTGTTCATAGAGACTCTTGACCAGCGTCACCTTCCAGTACTTTCGCGTAGCTGGATCACGCCGGGTCGCCTGGCCCTTCAAGTGGGCGCGCACAACTGGTGCAAACAGGTTGTTGCTGTTTGCTAACTCCGCTTCGGAGTCTGCATAGTCCAGTAGCTTGACCACCGGAAACTCAATCCCGATCTTGCAGCCCCAGTTGCTCATGGTGAACTGGTTTGGCCGCCAGCCGGGCCGGTCGTCGCAGAGCAGCGCCAGGCTCACCACCGGTCGATTATACAACTCGAAGCCGCGGTAATTGTAGACGAACATTCGCTCTGAAAACTTCTTTTCGGGGCGGCCCTGGACCTCGGCATGGATCAGCAACCAGGTCTCCACACCATCCTGGCGCCAGACTTTGAAGAGCTTGTCCGCCAGGCGCTTGCCCAATTTGGCGTCCCGAATGATCTGATGCAATTCCTTGTCCAGGGACTCGTAGCCATGCTCCCAATCGATCGCTGCATGGATGTTCGGAAAAAAGAACGCGAGAAATGGACCGAGGAAGCGGTCCAATGCTTCCTTCCAAGGCGTGTCCTGGTCGGCAAATTGTTGGTCGCCCGCGGGCATGTTGGTAGTCCCACCAATCCTGATGAATCGAAAGGGAGTTTGGTTGGCTAGAATTCCTCTGGAGCCAACGGGCCCGCCGTTTCGCGGTGATGCGCAGCGTACCAGTGAATCTGTCGCGCCAGTCCAAACAGCACGCCCACTTCCATGTCTGTCGGTCTGGCTCGGCCGATCACGTGCCGAAGCGAGTGCATCAGTGCATCCGCTTTGGGGCCGTAGAGGAAGTGGATCTCCTCGAGGGCGCCGCGTAAATGCTCGAACATCCGCTCCTGATCGGCAAAGGAGGCGGGCCTAGCAATAGCCACCTTGTCCTGCGTTTGCTCACACTCGCGGCGCAGGAGGTAGAGGCAGATGGTCACGGCCTGTGCAAGATTCAAGGCCGGGTAAGCCGGGTCGGCGGGGATCGTGATGAGATGATGGCAGCACGTCACCTCTTCATTCGTGAGGCCGTTCGTCTCCGGTCCGAATACGAGCGCAACTGGAACGCGGCTGAGTGCCGTCGCCAGATGCGGCATGATTGCTTCGGGGGGCCCGAACTGCCCTCGGATCAGCTTTCCCGTTCTTGCAGAAGTTCCAGCGACCACTACGCAATCGGCAATTGCTTCCGCAAGGGAATCGACAACGCGGGCCTGATCCAGGATCTCCTCTCCGTGGGTGGAAAGCCGGCGCGCTTCGCGGTCGTTGAGATCCGCCTTTGGGGCGACCAGAGTGAGCTGCCCATAGCCAAAATTGCGCATTACCCGCGCGGTCGCTCCCACGTTGCCGGGAAAACTCGGCCGGACCAGAACGACTCGGCAGTCTTTTAACGACATGTTTCCGGAGGAAAGGCTGGTGCAATCGAAGAAGTATTGTTCGCCCGCTTCAAGGAGCTGTCACCTGTCACCCGCGACCTTCTCCTTGGCTATCTCTTTGACGCGCTTCAAGTCCACCTTGCCCGTGCCCAAAACAGGAATCTCTGGAATCTCCAGGAAGTCTCGCTCGGACGGGATCCATAAGTTAGGCAAGCCTCGTTTGCCCAACTGCTCCCAAAGATGATGCTTGTTGACGCCGTTGAACGGAGTATGCAACACGAGCAACCGCTCTCCGCGACGCTCATCCGGCACGGCCGTGACCACGCAGATGCGGTCCGCCGTCTCCAGAATTTTGTGGATCTCATCCTCGATCTTTTGGTGCGGCACCATCTCGCCGGCGATCTTGCTGAACCGCGCCAGGCGGTCGGTAATCGTAATGAACCCGTCTTCATCAAAGTGTGCGATGTCGCCTGTGACATACCAACCGTCAAGAATCACTTCGCGCGTGGCATCGGGTCGGCCGAGATAGCCTTTCATGACATTGGCGCCGTAGATCAGCAGCATCCCATCCTGGTTCGGCGGGCGAGGAGTGAACGTTTCCGGATCGACCACTCGAGCCGCGACGCCCGGAATGGGCTGCCCGATCGTGCCCGGCTTGTTGCCGATCTGGCGCACGCCCCCCTGTTCCCAATCGTAAACATTGAAGGCGGCCGCCGGAGACAGTTCCGTGCAGCCGTAGCCCTCCAGGGGGAGCACGCCGAACTTCTCCTGGAATTCTCGCGCCAGCGACGGAGGTAGTTTCTCGGCACCGACGATGAGGATGCGCAGTGATCGAAAGTCGTTGGGATCGCAACGCTTCAGGCAAAAGCGCAACAACGTCGGCGTCGTGACATAAAGCGTGCAGCGATATTGGCGGCACAGTTCGCCAATCTCCTTAACCTGCCGTGGATCAGGGTAATAAATGAGCGATGCGCCGACTTGCAGCGGGACCCAGAGCGTAACGTTGTAGCCGAAACCGTGGAAAAGGGGCAGAATTCCTAAAAGCAAGTCGCTCGGCCGCGGATCGATGGCCTGAATCATCGACTCGGAATTGGCAGACAGGTTACGGTGCGTCAGCATCACGCCCTTTGGGTCGCCGGTGCTGCCGCTGGAAAAGATCACGGTAGCCAAGTCATCGGGCTTTTGATTGCTCAGGCGATAAATCCACCGGTCCAAGACAAGCGCAGGCAGCGCTACCACAAGCAAGAATTCCCAATAGCGTCGCCAGGCAGGAAGCTCCTTGCGAAAATCCTCCAGGTAAATGGGCTCGACATCCGGACCGGCATCCAGCTTGACCTTGTGGACGAATACGCGCGAGGTAACGATATGGCGCAACCCGCACTGGCGGATCCCGGATTGCACGAGCTCCGTAGAGGACGTGTAATTCAAATTGACGGCCGGTTTGCCCATGAGGGACAAGGCGATGTTGGCTAAAGCTCCCCCGGGACTGGGCGGCAGCCAAATTCCAACCATCTCATCGTTAGCGACGTGCGGCCGGAGCATCTGGCTGATAATCCGGGCGCCTGCCAGGGCTTCCGCATACTTGTACACGCGACCGTTGTTATAGGGGTCGATCATGCAGCGCCGGAAAGGGTGGCGCGCAGCCATGCGGACAAACTGCCGGTGAACCGGAAGCCGCGTGTTCGACCGCAGGATGGCACAGTCGGCCGAAAGCTTTTGGATCGCCTGGCGCACTTCAAGAGCAGTCGCGCTCGCCGGCATCGGCGGCCCAAATGCGATACTGACCGGGTAAGGGAGCTTCTGCGGCCACTTCCAGAGGAATTTCCCGCTTTGGTAGCTGAAGATGCTTCCCCAGACGTGATCAAGGCAAACCGGGATAATCGGAGCCGGGCTCCGTTTAAGAATCTGCTCGAACCCTCGGTTGAATGGGAGGAGGAACCCGGTGCGTGTGATGGCTCCCTCCGCGAAAATGCAGACGACCTCGCCATTGCGCAATGCCTCGCTGGCAGCTCGGAGGGACTGGATCACGGCACGCGGACCGGCTGTGCCATCGATGGGGATCGCGCGGGCAAGCTTCATGAGCAGATGCAGGCCTGGCACGCGCGTGTAGGGAGCCCACACGAGAAAACGCACCAAACGCTTTTGCGACAGAAAAACGAGAAAGGCATCGATGAAGCTGACGTGGTTACAGACAAACAGTACCGGTCCGGTCGCGGGGATGTTCTCTCGCCCGACGATCTGAATCCGGTAGAGCAGGTGTGCAGGCACCCAGAAGACGAGACGAACGAACCAGTCGGGATGCCGCAAGAGCAACCACGTGATGAGGGCGACTGCGGAAATAGCCAGGACGACAATTGCGATTCCCATTCCCACCGACCTGCTCAGATTGACAAGAATCTCAGCAAACACCCAAAGCCGGTCCGTCAGGAGCGGAAGCAGCGATGCTTGGCACAACTCGGTAGGCGCGAAAGCTTCAGCCGGCAGCCGGCAAATTACCCCGACTTGAGAAGCGCGTCAAGGGCCACGGTGCTCAGCGTTTGAGCCGGATGTCCAAGGGAGATAAGGAATTGCTCGATGTATGGCACCGTGCCCGTTTCCCACCCTGGGACGGATGCACACTAATGTACACCAGAATTATACCGTCTCTCCCCATAGATTTGCGCAGAAACTTGATCGAATAGTCATCTATATGACCGTGCGTGAATCGGCTGCTGGGTTTTGTGGGGGCACGTTTGTAACGTGCCCAGACGCCGGCCGGCACGTTGAAAACGTGCCCCACAAATGCTGCCGAATTACGCACCGTCATATAGTCTGGCCCGCGTAGCCGTTCCTACAAGGCGCGTTTGCAGCCGTCACGGCCAGTTGGATTGCGGATCAGGCGAGATTATGAAGATTGAGATTGTCAGCCGCGCACGGGGCGGCTATAAGACCCGCCTTCCCGATCAAATATCGTGATTTTGGCCTCATGCGATGCGCCGGCGCCGGTTTTGCGATCTTAATGCGGTCCGGGGGGAGGTGTTGATGCTCACAAAACCGCTGTTGCGTCACATTTTGAACAACGATGCGCTTACCCGCGGGCTCGGTGACGCGGAAGCTCGCATTCTCGTCGAATGGCTTGTTGATCAGGCTGAATACTCTGCCCTAGGAAAGGCTTCGGAATCAGCCATTGGGGTCGAAGTGACAAGGCTGTGCCGCCGCGGGAGAGCCATCGGCAGGTTCGTCGAGCTGTGGTGCCATTCCGGCGCCCGTGGAGCTGCGGGGCAGCTTGCGGTCGCGGAGGGCTTCACCTGGCCCCTTCCCCAGCCGGAAGCAGATCCATGCGAGATCATGCAGACGATCCTCACTTGGGAAGCGAAGCTCGCACACTGCTAGAGGCCCGCGCCGGACATAGTTCGATGTAGGCCGCACTTTTCGCGCCGCTCTTCTCTGCCGAAACCCAACTTATCTTGGTCCCTGAAGTTCGTTCACGCGACATCCCCAAGCTTGACGGTACGGTCCTTTCTTCAACCAATTAAAACCGTGACGCTTCCTCAACCGTCCTTAATAAAGGCGAAGCTTCTCAGGTCGAGATCACTGCGGCGCGCGCAACGGCATGTTAAGGCATACCGATTGGACGACGCGCACGGGTCGGCTCGAATTGCTTCTTGTTGGAGATGGGCTGTGCTGTCGGGCAATTCCTGGTTCTACCGTGGTAGGATTGAAGGGCCATGTCTGGCCGCATCTTGGGCGTTCCCTTGTTTTTGCGAAGCTAGTCCGCTACGATGGCATCTTCTCAATTTTGCGCCGCTCCTTCAGCGGCTGTAACTCCTTTCAAAGCGAGATTTACCGGTGAGTCCTGGACCCAACCCGCAAGTTGATGTCAACCTTCTGGAGCAGACTCGGAAGCAGATCAACCGCCTGGTGGAAGAAATCGCGCGCTTGACCGAGATGGATCTGGCGCCCACCGAGTATTACGGCGAATTTCTCCAGCGCGTCCTCTCTGCCGTGGCCGCTCCTGCAGGCGCCGTCTGGGTGCGCACACCGCAGGGGCACTTGCAGCTGCAATACCAGGTGAACCTTCGCCAGGTCGGCCTCGACCGGAGCGAAGCCGATCGGCAGACTCACGACGAACTTCTCCGCCTCAGTTCGCAGATGGCCCGGCCCCAGATGTTTCCGCCTCGTAGCGGCACTGGCCAGTCAGAGGATGGCAAGCCCGCACCGGGAAACCCGACCGACTACGTCATCCTGATGGCTCCGATCCTAATTGACAAACAGGTGGCCGGCCTGGTCGAAATCTGGCAAGATGCGGATCGCAATCCAAATGCCCAGCAGGGCTTCCTGCAATTCATCACCCGTATGGCCGAGCTGGCCTCTGCCTATACGCGTAACCATCAATTGCGGCAGATGGTTGGGCAGCAAACCCTATGGACGCAACTCGAGGCGTTTGCCCGGCAGATCCACAGCAGCCTCAATCCGACCGAGGTCGGTTACCTGGTTGCCAACGAAGGCCGACGGCTGGTCGATTGCGACCGCGTCAGCGTTGCCCAGCGCCGCGGCAAGAAAACCGCCGTGGAAGCGATCAGTGGGGCCGACGTCGTTGAAAAGCGCTCCAACCTGGTTCGGCTCATGGCCACGCTTTTCAACAAGGTGTTGATCTGGGGTGAAAAGCTCATCTACCAGGGCACCAAGGACGATAGCTTGCCTCCGGGCGTGCTGCAAGCTCTCGACGCTTACCTGGCGGAAAGCAACAGCAAGCTCCTGGTCATCCTGCCGCTCAAGGACGACCGGGAAAGCGAGGGCAAAAAGCCGCCGCGTTCGGCGATCATGATGGAGTGCTTTGATCCGGCAGTCGCGCCGGAGCAACTCGTGGCCAGACTGGAAGTTGTCGGCCGGCACGCAACCAGCGCTCTTTACAATGCTGCCGAGCATCGCCGCATCCCGATGGGCTTTATCTGGAGGCCGATTGCAAAGGTTCAAGAAGGCCTGGGCGGCAAGACGCGTGCCATTGTCCTGGGCGTTAGCGCCGCGGTCGTAGCGCTCGTGGCTGCGATGATCCTGGTGCCTTACCCCTTGAAGATGGATGCAAAGGGTCAGCTCCTGCCCAAGGAACGCCGTTACATCTTCTCACCCGTTGAGGGGCGAATCGTCGAGTTCAGGGTGAAGCCTGGGCAGGATGTGTATCAAAACGATCCCCTGGTGCTCATGTACGATACCCAACTCGAAACCAAGATGATCGGCCTTCAAGGGGAGATTAACGCCGCCAAGGCCGAGGCGGAAGCACAAAGACTTCTACTCAACAGCGCGAAGCCCGAAGAAAAGTACAAGACGAGTGCCGACAAGGTCTCCAAAGAAAGCACGGCCCTACTGAAGCAGCAAGAGCTAGACGCAATTCGTCAGCGCGTGAATGCAGATCCTGCAAGGTTCGGCTACTTCCTGCTGCAAGCGCCGATTGCGGGCACTGTGCTGAACGGCACGTTCGAAGAGGAATTGACGAACAAGGATATGAAGCCGAACGAGCCTATCCTGCGAGTCGGCAACAAATCCGGCACCTGGGAGATTGAGCTAAAAATTCTGCAGAAGCATATTGGCCAGGTCCTTCATGCATACGGAGCATTGAATACCAAGGAGCTCGACGTGGATCTGGTTTTGCGCAGTTCGCCAACGAAGACCTACAGGGGAAAACTTGCCCGACGCGATATTGGCGGCGAAGCGACGCCCAATCGGGATGACAACAACGAAGCCGAGCCCGTCGTTTTGGCCTACGTGCGCATCGATGGCGACGATATCGATCCAGCCCAGCGCATTCCCCATGATGATAATTTCCTTGTGACGGGCACGGAGGTTGTCGCGAAAGTGCGCTGCGGCCAACACGCCATGGGTTATTCGCTGTTCTATGGCGTGTGGGAGTTCTTCTACGAAAAAGTGGTTTTCTTCTTCTAAGTGACCGTGCGGGATTGGGCAGTAGGTCAGGTTTCCAACCTGACCGGACAGATTGGGAAATCCGTCCTACGCCGCTGCCGAATCAAGAACGCTGATATAGGCCGAGTGATCGGACCTGTGCACAGTCCGAGCCAATGTGGACGTAACAAGGTAAACCAAGCGCGCCGACAAGGTGGAAGAGTAGCCAGTCTCGCTTGCGAGCTGGACCTTGGCGCCGTGCCGCACTGAGTGCGCAAAGAATACGGAGTATCACCCATGCGAGCCAGTTTGCTCTCCTTCGGAATCTTGGCAGGCGGAGTTGCTTTCGCTGCCTGGGCTGGTGGCCTTTATCCTGTCACGGCACAGGTTCCAATGCCGCGTGCGCCTGGCTTTGTTCGCGACGCCGGGGGGGCAGATCGCAGCGTCACGGTCCTGAGGCCGATTTTGGCCCAGGCTTCGTCGGCTCCCCAGCAATCCGCTCCGCGATCTCAAGGAGAGGGGCTATGGGGCGCCGCCACCAATTTCATCGTCATTCCAAATTGCCGGCTGACAACGACTACCAAGGAGGATGTGCCGAGTCAACGTGACGGTGTTCTCGACTTCATTGGCGTCGAGCTGAAGGAGGGGGAGCAACCTCGGCCGGGCGAGGAAGTCTACGAAGTCAAGGTTGACAATACCACCAAGCACTACCGCCTGCTGAAGGAAGGTGACAGGGTGGAGGCTGGGCAGCTGCTCGCGCAAGTGGACGACACGCTGGCACGTGCTGACGCTGCCATCAAACAGGCCAAGCTGGAAGCGGCCAGAGCTGACAAGGATGCCTCGGACAAGACTCGCGACGAGGCCGAACAGCGTTACTACACTCAGCAGAAGCTGTACAACAACAACGTTCGGGGGAGCACCTCCCTGGAAGATCTGCGCGGGGCGAAGCTCACCTGGGACAAATACAAGTCAGAAGCCATCAGCAAGCAAGAAGCCATCAAGGTATCCCAACAAGAGCTGCACCAGGCGCTCAAGATCGTCGAGATGCACCAGATCAAGAGTAAGATCTCAGGAATTGTGAAAATCATTTATAAACATTGCGGGGAAGCAGTCCGTAATGCCGGCCCGCAAGACCCAGTGCTGCAAATTCAAAACTTCGATGTCCTGCACGCCGAAGGGATGATGGATGTTCAGTACCTATCGGCGGTGAAGAAGGGCGATACTGTGATCGTCGAACCGACGGTCCGCGAAGGGGCCAGGCAGACCTTCAGCGGCCATCGCCTGGAGATTACCGGGGTGGCAGTCAGCAAAGATCCCCGCAAACCCTTGATTGTTTCCAGCAGCGACGATGGCACAATCATGGTTTGGCAACGTTCGTCCGGTCTGCCCATCCGAGTGCTGAATAACCGGTCGCCGGTGAAAGCCGTGGCGTGCACGCCGCCGGGCTCAGACGCCAATCTTTGCCTGTCGGGCGATCTCGATGGCAACGCCCGCATTTGGGATCTTGACAGCAGCGAGGAGAAGCCAATCCGCGAATTGAAGGACGCTCATAAAGGCCCAATCCGCTGTGTCGCCTTCAGTCTGGACGGAAAACTCTGCGCGACCGGCGGCGAGGATTCTTACATCAAACTGTGGGACACCGCAACAGGGAGCTTGCTCTACCGAATCCCGGGGGAAAGCGGCGCGCCTGGACATCGAAGTTCTGTCACCTCCCTGCACTTCACGCCTCAGGGAGAGCTGATCTCGGCCAGCACAGACAAAACCGTCCGCTTCTGGAAGCTGAGTTCGGTGAATGCGGAAGAGATCGAAACGCTTCAGCGCCGCTCAATCGATGTGCCCCAGCTTGGTGTGAGCCTGGATGGCAAACATGTCATTGACGAGCAAGGTGCCAAGGAGATGCGCGTGCTCTCCTGGCCTGGGCTGCGCACGGAAGAAATCCTGGAGAACACATCCCAATCGAGCGGTTTCAAGACCGTAGCTTTGTTCTCGCCGGACGGCAGGCTGCTCCTCACTTCGAGCGGGACGGACGGGGTTTTGCAACTGTGGCGGCTCGACAAAAGGCGTAGCAACGAGCTGCGCCTGCTTGTTCCAGGGATGCGCTCCGAGGCGACCTGCGCGGCGTTTTCACCTGACGGCTCCTTTGTGGTCGGCGGCATCAAGGACCGAAAGGTCTATGTATGGCCGACGCCGACGAAGGAAGAGATCGACAGGCAAATCCTCGCCAAGGTGATCAACGTCGAGCCTCTTCTCGAAGGCGTGGACAATAAGGTACGGATCGTGGCGGAGCTTGCGAATCCCGCGGACCGACCGTTGGTTTCCGGAGATCTGGTGACGCTGGTTGCGATCCCAGAAAGGTAGACGCCGAGTGGAACACGGGGCGCAGCTCGAATGGATTCGGATCGAACTGTGCCCCGACCATCGTCCGTGTAGGAGTGGGTCAGAGCTATGCAGCCCCCAGCCGCCAGTGACGTAGAACGCCGGAAAAAGGTTCGTCTTCGCATCCGCCGCGACCTGGAGATCGGGCCGCAGAGGTACGAGGGCCGGGTTTACTACGTCGTCAAGGACCCTGTGAGCCTTCGCTATTATCGGTTCAAGGAACAGGAGCACTTCCTCATCCATCTCATGGACGGCACGCACACGCTGGACGAAGCACAGAAGGAATATGAAAAGCGCTTCCGCCCCGAACGGCTCACACTGGAGGATCTCGAGGGCTTCGGCCAACAACTCCTGACGGCGGGCCTCGCCCAAAACGAATCACCGCAGGCCGGCAAGCAGCTTTTCGATAGGCGCAAAAAGCGACGCCGCAGCGAGTGGATGCAAACCCTCACGAACATCCTCTATATCAAGATCCCTGTCTTTGATCCGGACAAGGTGCTTACGCGGATGCTGCCGTACTTGCGCTGGATCTTCACGAGCCTGTTCATGCTGGTTAGCATTGGGGTGATGCTGGCCGCGATCGTCCACGTCGCGACTCACTTCGATACCTTCTGGGAGAAACTCCCCTCCAAGAACGAGTTCTTCAGGTTTGGGACAATTGGGTATCTGTGGGTGGCACTGGCCCTCGTCAAGGTTATCCACGAGTTCGGCCACGGCTTGAGCTGTAAAGCATTCGGCGGCGAAGTTCATGAAATGGGGCTGCTGTTCCTGGTGTTCTCGCCGTGTCTCTATTGCAACGTCTCCGATGCCTGGACCCTACCCGACAAGTGGAAGAGGATCATCATCAGCTTTGCGGGCATTTACGTCGAGTTGATCATCGCCGCCATTTCCACTTTCGTTTGGTGGTACACGCCGGCGTCGCCGGTCGTCAACTACCTGGCGCTGAGCCTGATGGTCGTTTGCAGCGTGAGCACGTTCATTTTCAACGC
Organism: Gemmataceae bacterium; assembly: GCA_035296965.1. GTDB lineage: Bacteria > Planctomycetota > Planctomycetia > Gemmatales > Gemmataceae > DATGZX01. The sequence continues at coordinate 27,276 of DATGZX010000005.1, read as the reverse complement.
CAACCCGCTCATGCGTTACGACGGTTACTACATCCTGGCTGACGGGCTCGAGATTCCCAATTTACGCGACCGATCGAACCGCTTCTTGCAGCGCCTGGTCATGGACTACTGCCTGGGGATCGAGGTTCAGCCGGAACAGTACATGGCCCTGTGGCGGCGTATCATGTTCGTGGCTTATGCGGTCATTAGCTACATTTACCGTTGGGTAATTACCTTCAGCATTCTTTACTTCATGTCCCAGTTTCTCAAACCGTACAAACTGGGAGTTGTCAGCGGCATGTTGGCCGTTGCCGCTGCCGGCTCCATGGTCGGCTGGCCGTTGTTTCGCCTGGGTAAGAACTTGCACAAGCGCGGGAGAATGCCGGATATGAAACCAGTGCGCGTGGCGCTCAGCAGCATCGTGCTTGGCGCGTTTCTAATCGTCGTCTTCTTCGTCCCCTTGCCGATCTGCCCCGTCCGCCAGCAGGGCTATGTCCACGTGCGGCCGGAATACATCCAGAGGGCCGTTCTCGAGCTTCCTGGTATTCTCGAGGACGTCCGCGTGCGGGATGGCCAGGAAGTGCAGAAGGGTCAGGTCCTGGCGCAATTCCGCAGCTTGGATATGGAGAACCAAATCCTGGAAGCGCGTACGCAGCGCGACATTTACGACAACCAGTTCGGCGTCATGAGCACTCTGGCGTCTCAGCAAACCGGCAATCCGCATGATCGGGCCGGCCTGGAGGTTGAGGTCGCCAAGGCGGGAGGCGAGCGCAATCGCTACGCGCAGCTCGTAACTGCCCTGAAAGAACAGAACAAGGTCCTAGAGCTGAAGGCGCCTTGCCAGGGCATCGTGATGAGTCCGCCGCCCGTGGATGGCATCGGCAGGTTCTACGAGAAAGGCACGCCTTTTTGCAGCATTGGTGATCCCAAGTTCTTGCGAGTCACGATTCCCGTGGAGCCGCAGGACTACCGCCTGCTCGAGCGGGACCTGCGGAAAAGACGCAAGAATGGGGAAAGCCTGCCCGTGACGATCCGGGTTCAAGGCAGGGCCGAGGACAGGTGGCAAGGGAGAATCTCGCAGCTGCCCGAATCCGAGGCCAAGGAAATACCGGTGCAATTGACCTCCAAGGCGGGTGGTACGGTCGCCACGAAGCCTCCTTCGGCAGCCAAGCCCAACACCTTCGTTCCACAGGATGAACAGTACCTGGTAGGAATCGATCTGCTGAATCCGGATAGCGCTATTTGTCCCGGAACGATGGCGCGAACCAAGATCCACTGCGGATACCATACCGCCGCGTGGTGGGTCTGGCGTAAATTCTCGTCGGCATTCAACCTGGGAATGGACTGGAGCGATCTGATTCCCGCGCCGCTCCGTCCTAGCTCCTGACCCGTGCCGGGACGGTCATTTGCCAGACGCTGCCCTTGCTAAGCATCGGGCGGGTCCAGCGCCCTTCCCAACTCCTTCTCGATCCGGGCACGCAAGCGCTGTTCGCAGTGTGCCGGCAGAGCATCTTTCGGGAGATTGCGAACGACCACGATAGTCAGCTGGTAAGTCTCCGCGTATGCGACGCAATGCCGGCACCCCCCCAGGTGCTCTTCGACGAGGCTGCGTTGATCCTGGGCAATGTCGCCGCTCACAAAATCGATCAGAATCTCAGCAAACTCACGGCACGTCATCATACCGCCACCTCCTCGAAATGGGGGGCCAACGCATTGCGCATGAGCAGGCGGGCTCGGTGCAGCCGGCTCTTGACGGCCGCCACGCTGAGAGCGAGCATCTCGGCAATCTCCGCGTTTCCCAGTCCCTCGACGTCCGCTAAAACAAACACATCGCGGTAAGCTTCCGGCAACTCCGCTATGGCTTTGTCGATCAGCGTCCGAGTCTCCCGGTCCAGGGCCTTCTGATCGGGCGGCAGAGACCAGCGGTGCACGGGGCGGGCGTGAGCGCCGTTCTCCAGAAAGTTGTCCAGTGGCTCTCTGATTGCCGGGCTGCTGCGGGTCGCCCGGTTCCGGCGATGCATGAGAGCTGCGTTGACCGTTAGGCGGTGCAGCCACGTCGGCAGGGCCGACTCGCCCCGAAAAGTGTCAAGCTTGCGAATGAGCTGGAGCAGCACTTCTTGAGTGACATCCTCGGCATCTGCTTCGTTGCCCAGCAGTCGCAGAGCGAGGCTGTAGATGCGCGGAGCGTATTCGCGAAATACCTGCTCCACGGTCGGCTTTAGCGCGTGCTGGACCGAACTCAATTCCTCCATGCTCATCTCCGTTGTCGCGGTTTGATCCACCTTTGTTACCATACAGGCGTGCAACCCAGTAGAAAAGGCAGCAGGGGCTCAGTTCGAGTTTCGCAGATTTTGAAGGGGTGGCGGAGTGAATTGTTGAGGAAGGGAAAACAAAAGCGGCGGAAAACGCCGCAGTCCAAAGAAGTCACTTTTGGAGTGCGGCGTTTTCCGGCGCTTTTGTTTCCTTTATTTTGCAAGGCCCTCAGGCAAGCTTATGCGTTTCGCAAGGACCGCTGACAGCAGTCTGCCTGCAAGGCCGACCGGCGTTCGACTCTCGGGATTCGCCGAAACCGGCTGATTTCGAAAAGGATAATCATGGATCGGCCAACTTATGCGGACATCGTCGCGGCGCTTCCTATCGTGCATGCCCATGTCAAGCCGACACCGCTCTACGAATGGCCGGCCCTTTCGAAGCTGCTGGGCTGTCGCTACTACCTCAAACTCGAGAATCATACTCCGACCACCGCTTTCAAGGTGCGCGGCGGCATCCATTTGCTGGCGCGGCTGCCTGAAGATCAAAGGCGTTGCGGCATCATCGGATGCACGACGGGCAATCACGGCCAGTCGTTGGCGTATGCCAGCCGCCTCTTCAAGGTGCGCTGCGTAATCGTTGTGCCCTGCAATAACAATCCGGACAAGAATGCCGCCATTCGCGCACTTGGCGCCGAACTTGTGGAATCCGGGCGCGATTACGACGAGGCGCGGGAACACTGCGAAGCCTTGCGCCACCGCGAGGGGCTTCGCTATGTCCATTCTGCCAACGAGCCGGATCTGATCGCCGGCGTCGGCACTTATGCCCTGGAAATCTTCGACGACCTCCCCAAACCCGATGTCATCTTGGTCCCTGTCGGCCTGGGCAGCGGCATCTCCGGCACTTGCCTGGTCGCGGCCGAGCGCTCGCCGAGTACCCAGGTGATCGGCGTGCAGTCGGAACTCGCACCCGCCATGACCTTGTCATGGCGCGCGGGCAAACCGGTCCAAGGCGATACGCCACGCACTTTCGCGGAGGGGATGGCAACGCGCGTGCCGGCAGAAATGACGCTGGCAATCATGCGTCGTTACGTTCGCGATATGGTTTTGGTCAGCGATGACATTCTTCGCGAAGCGATTCGGCTGCTGCTGCGCATGACTCATAATCTTGCGGAGGGCGCGGGCGCGGCGACGACCGCGGCGGCCATGCAGCTTCGCGAAAGTCTTGCCGGCAAAACGGTTGTGGGTGTGCTTTCCGGCGGCAACCTCGACCTGCGCGAACTGGCCAGGATTTTGAACGACTTCCCCTAGTGTTGCTCCAATCTGCGGCTGACGGGACAAACTTTGAAGGAAGAGTAAGATTTAGGAGGAAGATTACGATTATGAAGAGGATGAAGAGCACGATCCAGATTAAGAGTAGGATGTCATGCCTGCGCCGCCTATTGAATCCTGCTCTTTCTCGTGCTCCTGCTCTTAATCTTCTTCCAAATCTTACTCTTCATCTTAATTCTTTCTCTTATGCGTGGGTCGGTGGTTAACCCGTCAGTCGAGAATTGACAGAGCACTAGAGCTAGGGGTTTTGCTGCCTCCGTCTGATGTCACTTGCGTTCAGACAAACAAGTTCCTCTTGAATCCCTGGAGACCGGTGTGCCGCAATCAGATGAACTTCTCGTGAAATTGCCCGAAGCAATCATTTTCGATCTCGACGGCACACTCGTTGACAGCTACGAGGCTATCACCGCCAGCGTCAACCACGTTCGATCAGCCTACGGCTTGCCTCCTCTGCCGGAGTCCGAAGTGCGCCGACACGTCGGCCGCGGCCCCACTTATCTTCTGGAAAAGACCGTGACCGGAGGAGACATCGTCAAGGACCTGGCCAAGTACCGCGCCCATCACCCCTCTGTCCTGCGCTCGGGCACGCACCTGTTGGCGGGCGTCGCCAGCACGCTCAAGGCCTTGAAACAAGGCGGCTTTCTGCTCGGTATCTGCAGCAACAAACCAGGCCCGTATACGCGAGAATTACTCGATTACTTGGAACTGTCGAGTCTATTTGCGGCAGTGATAGGCCCTGAGGACGCTCCACGAATCAAGCCGGCTCCTGACATGTTGAAAGCAGCACTGGCGCGTTTGCGGATCGCGCCGGCGAATGCTCTCTATGTCGGCGACATGGTCGTTGACGTTCAAACTGCCCGCGCAGCGGGTGTAACCGTGTGGGTTATCCCTACCGGCTCGGACGATCTGGCCACGCTCCTTGCCGCCCAGCCGGACCGGATTTTGAAGTCGTTCGACGAACTCGTTCCCTTGCTCGCCAAGAAAAAGGGGTCAGGACCCTTTTCAACCGTCTTCCACCGCTGAGCGTTCTTCCGGCAATGAAAAGGGTCCTGACACCTTTTCCTGGCCGCAAACTGTTTTGCTTGACACCCCGGCTGCAATCCTTGTACCGTACTCTTAAAGTCGGTTGTCGCCCGCATCTTTACCCTTCCAGGGCTTCAAGGCTTCGCTGCAGCAGGCAGGGTGTACTGTGCCCCGTTTGATCGTGATAAAAGGCGCTGACGAGGGCAAGCAATTCGACCTGACGGGTTCAGTCCTGGGTGTAGGCCGGGACGCCACGAATCAAATCCGTCTGCATGATACGGAAGTATCGCGTCGCCATGCGGAATTTCGCGAGGTAGAAGGCGGTTATTCCCTTGTCGACGTCGGCAGCGCCAATGGCACGTTTGTCAACGAGCAACCTGTCAAAGATGTTCCTCTGCAAGCGGGCGACCGAGTCCAGATCGGCCAGACGATTTTGGTCTACAGCGCCGGGCGAAGCAACGGCCAGGGGGCCAGCGATCTTGCCGACCGCATTAGCATGATCGCTCGCCAGGACGTGGAGCTTTCCTCGGCGATCATCAAGACGATTGGGGAGACCGAAGGAAGCCGAATTCTCTCCAAGCCCGAGCAGGCCGGCACGCCCTGGCTCCAGACGGCCCTCGCCAACCTTGGGATCATGTACGAGGCGATCCACACGGTCAGCCATATCCTCGATCTCGATCAGCTGCTCGAGAAGATCATGGACCTGATCTTTCGCTCGATCGAGGCTGACCGCGGCTGCATCATGTTGCGCGACCCCGACACCGGGCAGTTCGAGCCCAAGGCCGTTCGCTGGCGGGAGGGCATCAATGCGGAAGAGAAGATGGCGCTCAGCCGGACCATCATGGATTACGTGCTCCGCGATAAGCAGGGAGTCCTGGTCTCCGACGCCGCCACCGACGAGCGTTTCAACACCGGGCAGAGCATCGTGCGGTTCGGCATTCGCGAAGCGATATGTGTCCCGATGAAGGGCCGGCACGAGACCCTGGGCGTGCTCTACCTGGACACGCACACCTCGCCGCGCGAGCTGGTGATGCACAATAACCCCACCGGGAAATTCACGGAGGATCACCTCAAGCTGGCGATCGCCATCGCCCACCAGGCCGCCCTTGCCGTCGAGGACACGCGCTATCACCAGGCCATGCTGCACGCCGAGCGCTTGGCTGCGATCGGGCAAGCCATCGCCGCACTTTCGCACCACATCAAGAACATCCTCCAGGGGCTGCGCAGCGGTAGCGAAATTCTCAAGATGGGACTTACGGACAAGAACGACACGTTGCTCCAGCAAGGGTGGAAGATCGTTGAAAAGAACCAGGGCAAAATTTACGACCTGGTCATGGACATGTTGAGCTATTCCAAGGAGCGCGAACCGGCGATCGAGGATACGAACGTCAATCGAGTGGTCGACGACGTCCTCGAGCTCTTGAGCGGCCGGATCAAGGAAATGGGCGCCAAGTTGGAAACCCGATTGAACGAAGATCTCCCGCTGGTGCCTGCCGATCCCGAAGGTTTGCATCGCGCCTTGCTCAACATCGTCAGCAATGCCCTCGATGCCGTCGAAGAGCGCAAAAGCCCTTATATCGCGGTGGGCACGGCATTGGAAGACGACGGTGAATGGGTCAGGATCGTTGTTTTGGATAATGGCGTAGGTATTCCTCCGAATAAACAGCCCGACATCTTCAAGCCGTTTGTCAGCAGCAAAGGGTCCAAGGGGACCGGGTTGGGATTGGCCGTCAGCCGGAAGATCCTCCGCGAGCATGGCGGCGACATTCTCCTCCAAAGTCAGCTCGGCAAAGGCAGTAAATTCATATTGCGACTGCCTCTCAAGAGTCCGCTCAGTCCCGAAGCCGGGGGCACCGGAAATGAACTCCCCACTCTGAGGCCACCCGATGAGGAGTGAACGGCGCCGGTTCACGGCGCCCGGCGGAAACCCTGGACAAATGACCGTACCCTTCTTTCAGCGGAGCTTGTCCAAATTAAAGGTTTGAGATTCGGCTGTAGGTCAGGTTTCCAACCTGACCGGACAGATTGGAAATCTGTCCTACGAAGCTGCCGGATCACGCACGTTGATTTAGTCGATGACTTCTCTTTTAATGAAAAAGAGGCGTGGGCCCGATACCATCGCACTGTCCGTCCGAGTAGCCCCTCTCCACCGTACTCGGGGGAGAGGGGGCTCAGGGAACCTTCAGTAGCCGAAAACCCTCACCCCCGGCCCCTCTCCCATGATTACATGGGAGAGGGGAGAGGTCGTCGGTCAGAATCTAACCGTCTTCAGGTAGAGAGGGAAGTGTTTTCCATGATCCGTGCGACTCCGGCGACTCGTTGGAACCTGGATGCCATCGAGTCGGCTTATCGCAGATGGCATGAAGACCCCGCCTCGGTGGACGAGAGCTGGCGCTTCTTTTTCGAAGGCTTTGAGTTAGGTCTGGATCATCATCTCGCTCCAATGACGGGTGCCCCGCGCTGCGAAACCGGTGTCATCCGTCTGATCGAGGCCTACCGGGACCTTGGACATTTCATCGCACGCTTGGACCCGCTCAGCGAAGTTCGGACAACCCATCCCTTGCTCGAGCTTTCCCAATTCGGTCTGGATGAAGAAGACCTTGGGCGCACGTTTGATACCAGCCCTTTCGTCGGGCTGCCGCAGGCGACGCTGGAGCAGTTGCTGGCTGCGCTGCGCGAGACTTATTCGCGGACGATTGGCGTGGAGTACATGCACATCCAGGACACGCGCATTCGCCAATGGCTGCAAGAACGAATGGAACCGCGCCGTAACCAACCCAACTTTGAGCGCGGCAAAAAGCTGCGTATCCTTCGACAACTCCACTACACCGAACTCTTCGAGCGCTTCCTGCACGCTCGGTTTGTCGGTCAAAAGCGGTTCTCCCTGGAGGGCTCCGAGACGCTCATCCCGCTCGTGGAAGGGATCGTGGAAAAGGCCGCGGAGGGTGGCGTTCGCGAAATCATCCTGGGGATGGCCCATCGCGGACGGCTGAACGTTCTTGCCAATATCCTGCGCAAGCCTTACGAAGAGATCTTTGCGGAGTTCGAGGAGAATTACTTGCCGGATTCCAAGGATGGCGATGGCGACGTCAAGTACCACCTGGGCTTTTCGAGCCAGCGCGTCACGATCAGCGGAAAACCGATCCATCTTTCGCTGACGCCCAATCCCAGTCATTTGGAAGCAGTGGACCCTGTTGTCGAGGGGCGCACGCGTGCCAAGCAGTTCTTGTTTGGCGACACCGAACGAACGCTGGGCATCCCGCTTTTGATCCACGGCGACGCGGCGTTCGCGGGACAGGGGCTGGTTGCCGAGACTCTCAACTTGTCGCAACTTGCCGGATACACGACGGGCGGCACCATCCACGTCATCGTCAATAATCAGATTGGCTTCACGACGGCCCCGGCTGATGCGCGGTCTACGACGTATTGCACCGACGTGGCCAAAATGATCCAGGTGCCGATCTTTCACGTGAACGGCGAGGACCCGGAGGCGGCGGTCTACGTGGCGGAGTTGGCGCTCGAGTTTCGTCAGACATTCAAAAAGGACGTGGTGATCGACCTCTACGGCTACCGCCGGCTGGGGCACAATGAAGGAGATGAGCCGGCCTTCACGCAGCCGCTCATGTACAACAAGATCAAAAGCCGGCCAACGGTGACCGAGGTGTATACGGAACAGCTGATCATGCAGGGGGACCTGACCGTCGACGAGACGGAGGCCCTTGTCAACAAGTTTCACGCCAAGCTTCAGTCGGTGCTGGAAGAGGTCAAGGCAGGGCCGCCGGCGCATGTCGGCATGCATGGGTTCAGCGGTCGCTGGAAAGGCCTGACGTCTCGCTACTCGCACGCCATCGCAGAGACCGGGGCGCCCTATGATGCCCTTGGTGTGGTCACACAAGCATTGACTCACGTCCCCGAGCAGTTCGCGATGCACCCGAAAATCGCGCGCCAGCTCGAGGCACGGCGGGAAGAGTTCGAACAACGCAAGCCGCTCGACTGGGCTTTCGCCGAGGCCCTGGCATTCGGCACGCTGCTGTTGGAAGGTGTTCCCGTCCGCCTGAGCGGCCAGGATAGCCGGCGTGGCACATTCAGCCAGCGGCACGCCGTGCTCTACGACGCGCGCACCGGCGAGCCATACTATCCGCTTAATGCCATAAGCCCTGAACAAGCTCCTTTCACCGCCTACGACAGTTTGCTTTCGGAAGCAGGCGTCCTGGGCTTTGAATTTGGCTACTCTCTGGACGCCCCCGACGCCTTGGTGCTTTGGGAAGCTCAATTTGGCGACTTCGCCAACGGCGCCCAGGTGATCATCGATCAGTTTATCGTCTGCAGCGAATCGAAATGGCAGCGCGATAGCGGCCTCGTGATGCTCCTGCCGCATGGTTATGAAGGACAGGGGCCGGAACACTCCAATGCGCGCCTCGAGCGCTACCTGCAGCTTTCTGCCGAGGACAACATCCAGGTGTGTTATCCAACGACGCCGGCCCAGTATTTCCACGTCTTACGCAGGCAGATGAAGAGGAACTTCCGCAAGCCTTTGATCCTCATGACGCCCAAGAGCCTCCTGCGTCATAAAGCCGCGGTATCGCCGATCGATCAGCTCATCGCAGGGCACTTCGAGGACATCATCGACGACTCCGCTGCCGATCCGGAAAAAATCCGGCGCGCGCTCTTCTGCAGCGGCAAGGTCTATTATGACCTGTTCGAGCGACGAGCGAAGGAGGGACGGGAGGATGTCGCAATCGTGCGCGTCGAGCAGTTTTATCCGTTCCCCTACGACTTGCTGCGCCAGGCCCTGGCGCGCTACGCCAATGCTCGGGAATGGGGATGGGTGCAGGAGGAATCGATGAACATGGGCGGCTGGACTTTCATGGAGCCCCGGCTGCGCGAGATGGGTTGGCCGGTCAAATATGTGGGACGCGACAAGAGCGCAAGCCCGGCGACGGGATCCCGAAAAGTTCATCTCCGAGAGCAAGAGTATCTGGTGGAGGCTGCCATTTCGGGCTCCATCCCGCGCCTGGTAAGGGCTGTCGAGACGCCTGCAACGGACGAGGCAGCCATGCCGTGGCAAGCGGATGCAGAGCACGAACGAGAAAAAGTGGAAACGCAACTCCGCTAAAGCGATGCTTCACGAATCGATGCGACGACGGATACCATATGGCCACCGACATCAAAGTGCCGACCCTGGGTGAATCGATCAGCGAAGGTACCATTGCCCGTTGGCTGAAAAAGGACGGTGACGTTGTGAGGGCCGAGGAGCCGGTTCTCGAACTGGAAACCGAGAAGGCGACCGCTGAGATCGCTGCTCCTGCGTCTGGCGCGTTGCGCATTGCCGTGCCCGAAGGCAAGACAGTCCCGATCGGGGCCGTGGTGGGAAGCATCGAAGAGGTTTCTGCGGCTCGGTCTTCGGCTGCGCCGGGACCGACCCCAGCAGAAAGGCAGGACAGAACCGCGCCGAGTTCCACTCCGCTATCCGAACCGGCCAAGATCCTGTCTCCTGCCGCTCGACGGCTAGCGTCGGAACGCGGTCTCGACATTGCAAGTCTGAAGGGAACCGGCCCCGGCGGACGAGTCACCAAAGAAGACGTGCTTGATCACCTGGAGCGCGGGAGTGCGCCTGCTGCAGCTTCGGTCGGTGTTCCAGCCGCGCCGTCCAAACCAGACGGGGCCGCCGTGCCAGCTACCATACCTGTTCCCCGTTCAAGCGAAAAAACTGCCGCACGTGAAACCAGACAACGAATGAGTGCCATCCGCCAGCGCATCGCCGATCGCCTGGTGTCGGCCCAGCGAACTGCAGCTATCCTGACGACTTTTAACGAAGCCGACCTGTCCGCGGTGATTGCCCTCCGAGAACGGTTCAAGGATGCCTTCAAGGAAAAGCATGGCGTGGGGCTCGGCTTCATGTCGTTTTTCGTGAAGGCCACTATCGAGGCACTGCGCGCTTTTCCGACAGTCAACGCGTGGATCGACGGCAGCGACATCGTCTATCACGACTATTACAACATCGGCGTCGCGGTCAGCACGGAGAAGGGCTTGATGGTTCCTGTGCTTCGCGACGCGGACAAGCTGAGCTTTGCAGATATCGAGGCACGGATCGCAGAGCTCGCGCGCAAAGCCCGTGACGGGAAGATCACCGTCGATGACTTGCAAGGAGGGACGTTCACCATCACGAACGGCGGCATCTTCGGCTCGCTCCTTTCAACTCCGATTGTGAACCCGCCGCAAAGCGCCATACTCGGCATGCATGCCATTCAAAAGCGGCCTGTCGCCCTGAACGACCAGGTCGTTATTCGCCCGATGATGTACCTGGCGGTTTCCTATGACCACAGGCTCGTCGACGGGCGGGAAGCAGTCCAGTTCCTCGTCCGGATCAAGGAATGCGTTGAGAAGCCGGAGAGGTTGTTGCTGGAGATCTGACGCGTGCCTCTCAATGCACGCCCCCGCTTCTATCGCGCAATGTCGCGGCCTGATTTCGGAGATCATTCATGGCGGATCGCTTCGACCTGGCGGTGATTGGGGCTGGCCCGGGAGGCTACGTCGCGGCCATTCGAGCCGCCCAACTGGGGATGAAGGTCGTTTGCGTCGACCGGCGTAGCGCCCTGGGCGGCACCTGCCTGAATGTCGGCTGCATCCCGAGCAAGGCACTCCTAGATTCGAGCGAGTTGTACGCCTTTGCCGGCTCTCGGATCGGGGAATACGGCGTCAAGATTGATGGCATTACCCTCGACTTGAAGACGATGCTGGGTCGCAAGGACCATGTCGTCAAAGGCCTGACGGACGGAATCGCCTATCTCTTCAAGAAGAACGGCATCACTTCGCTGCAGGGCACTGCAAAACTTGTCGGGCCCGGCAATCTTTCCGTCAAGAAGGCTCAGGGTTCTTCCGAGGTGGTCGAAGCACAGTCGATCTTACTCGCGACGGGGAGTGAAGCCGCCGACTTGCCTGCCCTGCCTTTCGACGGGAGTTCTATTGTCAGCTCAACGGAGGCGTTGTCGTTCGAGCGCGTTCCCACACACCTGATTGTCGTTGGCGGCGGCTATATTGGGCTCGAACTGGGATCTGTTTGGGCCCGGCTGGGAGCCAAGGTGACGGTCGTTGAGTTCCTGCCGCGCATCCTGCCGTTCGCCGACGCCGAGCTCGCAACGATCCTGCACAAGTCGCTTGCCAAGCAGGGCCTGAAATTCCATCTGGAAACCAAGGTGACGGGCGGATCGCAGCAGGGCGGTCAAGTGATCGTTAATGCCCAGGCGAAAGGAGAAGGAGTGCTCTTCCAGGGTGATAAGGTCCTGGTTGCCATTGGACGGCGCCCCGTGACATCTGGGCTGGGCCTGGACGAGGCTGGTGTCGCGGTCGACAAAAAGACCGGCCGTGTTGTGGTGGATGCGAACTATCAAACATCGGTGCCTGGAATTTACGCAATTGGCGATCTCATTTCTGGCCCCATGCTGGCGCACAAAGCTCAGGAGGAAGGATCGGCCGTGGCGGAGCAGTTGGCCGGCATGAAGACCCAAGTGAATTATGCCGCTATCCCCAGCGTGGTTTATACGTGGCCGGAGCTGGCGAGCGTCGGCGCGACGGAGGAGCAAGTCCGCGAGTTGGGGCGAGCCTATCGCGTGGGAAAGTTCCCCTTCCTTGCCAACGGCCGGGCGCGCTGCCTGGGAGAGACGGAGGGGCTGGTGAAGATCCTAGCCGACGCCAAGTCCGATCGCTTGCTCGGCGTGCATATCCTGGGCCCCAGGGCTTCGGAACTGATTGCCGAAGCAGTGCTTGCCATGGAATTCTCGGCAAGTGCGGAAGATCTTGCCCGGACCTGCCACGCGCACCCGACTCTATCCGAGGCAATCCATGAGGCGGCGCTGGCTGGGGATCAGCGGGCCATCCACCTCTAGGCGAAAGCGCACGAACCTCAAACACGGCAAGCGCCTCACACGACAACCCCGAAGTTCGCTTTCCCTCGCTTCCTTGGCGAAGGTGGGGTTCTCTTCCGTGAAACCAAGCCCCAGAATAATTAAAGTTCCAATCAGGTATGTCCTGCCGGCGCTGCACCAGCGTTTCTGTGCCGGAAGTGGAAAACATCATGCGCTCCGCGCGCTCAGGCTCACAGGCTTCCCGTTTTCGTTGGTGGTCCGCGCTGCGCACCTGCTTCGGGGCAGTTCTCGGCTTGTGGACGTGCGGCTGGCTCTTGGCCTTCTTGCCCGCATCATCCAGCAAGGCTTCCGACCCTCCCGCCTGGGTGCCAAGTCACTCGCGACAAACGGACGACACCATTCGTGATCTCGAACTCACCCTTCGAGCGCGCAAGGCCCTCCTGAAAGAAGACGCGCTGGCTACACAGAACGTGGGTGTATCCGTCCGAAGTGGCGTCGCCACTCTTTGGGGCATCGTGTCGCGAAAGGAACTGGGGCAGCACGCGGAGAAGTCCTTGCAGAGTGTGATCGGTCTCAAGGGAATTCGCAACGAATTGCGCGTTGAGGGCGTTGATGCAAATGTTCCCTTGCTAGCCATGACGAAGCCCACGCCCCCGACGCCGCTTGCCGAGCCACTATCTCAGGACAAGCCTCGCACCCAGGAATCGACGGCTCGGCGCCCCGCGGATCAAGCGCTTTTGCCTGGACAGGAGCCTGTTTGGCGCGCCGCGGGCAGGGGAGATGCAGCGGTGCCAACATCAGCATCATCGACTTCTCCCACGACGTCTCTGGCGACCGGGACAAAGGCGCGCCAAGAATACCCTGGCGCGCGCCCGGCAGCTCAAAGTGACACTCCGCTGACAATCATGCCGTCGATCGCTTTGCCTGGCCAGGCTGCATCTGCTGGCCAAACGAATGGGCTAGCCCAGGCCATTGAATCCTTGCGCTTGAGGGACGGGCGTTTTGAGCGTGTCCAAGCGCAGGCGACCGGCGGCATCGTCACCTTGCGAGGGACCGTCGATCGATGGGAGCATCTCTTCGAGCTCGCCAAGCAGATCTCCCGCCTCCCCGGCGTACAACGCGTCGTCTTTGAGGGAGTTCATGCACAACTGGAACCGTAAGAGCTGACTTCAAAAGCAGCTGAATTCCTGGAAATCAGAGGATTGCACGCGCTTGGCGACCACCCTGGCGGCGTGATGGCGTGGCGTCCCCTGTTGAGACATGAATGCATCAACACATTCAGTCTTTCCTTTGCGATTGATTGACCGAGGCTGCGGAGGCGTCCTATCATGCAGATTGCTCTTAAAACATCTCGCTGGTAGGTGGAGTTCGTGCCATGTCTCACCGTATCGTTCCGATCGCGATCCTCTTTCTGGCAGTGCCTGTTTCAGCCCTGTGCGCGCGACCCTCAGCGGATGAGGAGCGGACCGTGCGCGGCAAGAACGCGCGGGAATGGCTTGCCATGATGCAAAAGGATCCAGCAGCCGAGCACCGTCGTGCGGCGGTCATTGCCCTGGGCATTATCGGTCCCAAGGCTCAGGGCGTTGTGCTGGGGATAATGAGCGCGCTCAAAGACCCCGACGCAAACGTGCGTGCCACTGCGGCACAGACGCTTGGAGAGATGGGATCGGAGGCAAACGACGCTGTGAACTCGTTGGCCCAGATACTGCAAGCAGACAAAGCGCCGCGCGTGCGCGAGACGGCGGCGGCCGCGCTGGGCCGCATCGGCGCTTCGGCCAAGGCGGCGGTCCCGGAGCTTACCGCGAGTTTCAAAGACAAGGAAGCAGGAGTTCGAAGTGCCTCCGCGGAAGCAATTGGCCGGCTTGGACCAGATGCTCTTGCTGCTCAGTCTGGCCTGGTGGGGCTCCTGAGAGATCCTGACAGGCTGGTCAGAAGCCATGCCGCCTCCGCACTGGGAAGGCTTGGACCGGCTGCCGGCGCAGCGGCGCCAGACCTAGCGGCGATCCTGATCAAAGACTCGCAACCCGAAGTCCGCCGCTCTGCAGCGGAGGCCTTGGGGCATCTGGGAGCAGAGACCGAGTCAGCCCTTTCTGCGCTAGGCGGGGCGCTCAAAGACAAAGATGCGGACGTTCGCCGGGTTGTGATCATTGCGCTGACCAATCTCGGAACGAAGGCCAAAAGTCTCCTGCCTCGATTTGGGGAGGCTCTCAAGGATCAAGATAAATTCGTGCGCACCCAGGCATTGCGTGCTCTTGGCAACCTGGGCAAAGACGCCCAGCCCGCCGTCCCGGCAATGGCACAGTGCCTGTCTGATCAAGCAGTAGAGGTCCGTCTAGCGGCGGCCGAGGAGTTGGGGCACCTCGGTCCGGTAGCCACTGCGGCCCTGCAGGCACTGAAAGAAGCAGTGAAGAACGACAGCCGAAACGTCGTTCGCGATGCGGCCGCCGAAGCGGTCAAGAAAGTTCAGGGACCGATTTAACACCAAAGGCGCGGGTTCGCCCGGCCCAATCTCTTCCTGCTGCAGAGCTTGAGGGGCCCGGTCGTAACCTTGCCGTTAGCTGAAAAAGATTAACTATTTTGTGTGTGCGGATTTGACTCCCTGGCAGAATTTAACCTAGAGTTTCAGCTAGAAGCAGAATTGGGGATTTGGCCAATTTTCGTCGGCTGAAAACCTCTGCTCCAAACGGGAAATCATCGCCAATGGCTCAAAAGGAGCGGTTCGAGTCAGAGCCCAGTATGAAGTCCGCTTTGGAGTTCGTCCACGAACTGCTCTTAGCGTGGGACGCGGAATCTTGGCCGGTGGAAAAATACCTGGCCAAGCTTGCAAAAGTCTTTGGTGCACAGAGCGCGGGACTTGCCGGTTCCATCGATGGGACCTCGCTGCTGAGACACGGTGCGACTGCGGCAGGCGAGTCCTTAACCTCGTTAGAGTTTCCTTGGAACGAGATGCACAACTTCCTCCGCCAGGTACGGTGCTCGAACGCGGGCGTGGTGGCGTTGTGCCTGGCTGACGGCAAAGGATCGATCCTGGCCGCCTCGTGCGAGCAGGAAGGAATTCTCTGGGCTGTCTGGCTGACAGATGACGGGCAACGAGCGTGGTCCCATGCAGAGCATGGCGCTCTGCGCTTGTCGGCCCTGGCGCTCGTCGGTTTGGTGGCGACTGCGGCCGAACAGAAACGCAGGCAGAATTGGAAGAACCGGGCCGAGCGGCAATTGCGGCTGGAAAACGCGGCAACGCTTGTCGGCAGGCTGGCGCATGATTTCAACAATGTGCTGACAGGTATTATGGGATTCACCGAACTCGGCCTCGCACAGATACCGGAAGGCGCACCAGCGCACCAGTTCCTGACGGAAGCGTATCAGGCGGCCGAGCATGGTACCAAGTTCATCCAGCAGTTGAGCCACTTCAGCAAGCGCAGCAGCCCGTGTGGCCAGGCAACGCGGTTTGCCTGGGCGGCGACCGAGCTTCAGCAGAGAGTTCGCGAAAACCTGGGTCATTCGCTTCGGGTCGAACTCGATGCGCCCACGCAATTGCCCTTGCTGGCAATCGGACAGGACTCGTTGCGCTTGATCCTGGAGCACCTGCTGACCAACGCGCGTGAAGCAACCGCCGGCAAGGGAACTATCTCGTTATCCGCCCAGGTTGCGGAGCTGACCGGCTGGGATTGCCTGGAGCTGTTGGGCAATCCTTCCCCCGGACGGTTTGTCGAGATAAGAGTGGCTGATGACGGAATTGGTCTGAGTCCTGAAGCACAGCAACGCCTTTTCCTGGAGCCGTTCTTCAGTTCGAAACCACGCCACCGAGGTATGGGTCTCGCCTCGATCTACGGCACGCTGCACGCCTACCGTGGCGGCATGAGATTGGACCCTGGCGGAGAGAAGGGAACCGTTGTAAGGATTTATATTCCCGTGGCGAAAGCGCCAGATGAAGCGCCTTCGGAAGGGCATCCCGGTAAGGGAAAAGCGACCGGGGAGAAGGTTCTGGTGGTGGACGACGATCCGCTCACGCTTCATTTCATGTGCAGCATCTTGGAGCGTGCCGGCTATCGAGTCCATCGGGCGACTGACGGTGCGCAGGCCCTCGATTCTTTTGCGGAGGCTACCGAGCCGTTTTGTCTCGTGCTCTCGGATGTCGTGATGCCTCAGATGACCGGATTCGACCTGGCGCAACGCTTGCTCGATCGCGATCCCTGCGTCAAGGTCCTGTTCACCAGCGGACAGATTCCTGAGGGATTCATGCCGGAAAGCCTGGCAGGACGAGATTTCGCCCTGCTGCCGAAACCTTTCCGGACGGAAGGATTGCTTCGGGCAGTGCAAACAGCTCTGAGTCGCGGTCCACGTCGCGATGCTTCGGCGTCTTCGGATCAAGGTGTGGGAAAGAGGCCCTGAGTCTATCCTGTGACCATTTTGCGCTAACAAGGAGAAACATGTGGTGAGCCTTCGAGTAGACGAACGTCTGAATAACCCAGCCTCTGTCCCCCCCTTCAACGGGGATAACGTGCTTCACCCCAGGCACCAAGATGAGGAGGCCGACCACCTCTACTGCGCCGGCGAGGTCCGCATCCTCATACTTGACGATGACCCAGCGGTGGGCCGGGTGATTCAATCCGCCTTGGCTCGGAAAGATTTCTGCGTCGAGTCGGTTTCCGACCCCGCTCTCATGGAGTCCAAGCTCCAGGAAAAATCATACCACATCGTCATCCTGGATTACGTCATTCCTGGTTTGGAGTCCGAGCGCGTCCTGGGTTGGGTGCGGACGCACCAACCTGAGGCCAGCATCATCGTCGTCACAGGATTTCCCTCGATTGACAGCGCGCTCAGTTGCCTGCGCGCCGGCACCTTCGACTACATCACCAAGCCGTTCCAGGTTGGACAGCTGCAGCGTGTTGTTACGCGCTGCCTGGAGAACAAAGGATTGTTGCGCATGTCGGAAGAGGCGCTGCGCGAATCGCTGGGAAATGCGATTCGGGAACGCCGCAAAGCCTTGGGTTTGACCCTTGCCCAAATGGCTCAGCGAACCAGTGTGTCGCTTGGCTACCTCTCGCAGATCGAATTAGGGAAGAATTCGGCCTCGATTGAGACTCTTTACCGGATCTCTCTGGGTTTGGGTGTCAAGATTGCGGACCTGTTTCAGGCCGTGCAGATGCCTAACTAGTGCTGATCATTGTCTTTACAATGGGGACAGCCCACGGACTGCATGAGTCCGTGGGCTGCCTGACTACTCCGGGCTTACCGGAGCCCTCGCCTTGTGGCTTGGGGCCCGTCGCGGGGTTACCGCGAGAGGGACACCCTTTCTTGACGCATTGGGCTACTTCCCTATTCAATTCTGCTTTATATACGGACGTATATGTCCTATGGGTCCTATAAAAAGCCGATTGAGACCATCGCCCTGCAATTCACGATTTCTTCAAACGCGAGCCCACGGTTTCCAATACCCACTTCTCATCCGGAAACTTGCCGGTTTTTAGTTTCGAATAGATCAAATCTCCGTTGACTTTTAACTCGAACGCTCCGCCTCCGGACGGGATGAGTTTCATTTCCTGGATTTGCTGCTTGTACGCGGTGAGAAGCTTGCTCGTCACACTGACGGCTTGCGGCTCGTACCCTCACATCGAGCAGTACTTTAGTTCCACCTTCATGCCTTCTCCTTCTAAAACACTTGGGCACCCAGCATCGGGAAACGGAACTGATACGATACACACTGAAACGGTGACCCTGCCTAAGTTCATTTTAACTGACGAGTAAAGCGGGCGCTTCCAAGATGGTCCTCGGCTATCCTCCAACTGTTATCGTCCGCAACCCACGGGAAAATCCGAAAAAGTGCTCCGTGCTGCCGCTGAAAGGGCGCGAGGATCTCATCTTCGTAGCCTATCCCGTCACACGGCCTATTGCATTGACGGGCTATGTGCGACTGGCGATCGATGGGGAAGAACTTTCAATCAAGGATGCATCTTCGGGCTTGCTGCTGCTGGATGGCAGCTGGCGCTGGGCCGGGGTCATGGATCGTGATTTTGTCGAAGTGCCTGCACGATCACTGCCGTCTGTCCAGACCGCCTACCCGCGCAAGTCGAAGCTCGGGACGGATCCTGATATCGGGCTGGCCTCCGTGGAAGCGTTGTTCCTGGCCTACCACCTTCTTGGCAGGCCGACGGAAGGACTACTCGACCACTACCGTTGGGCGGAGCAGTTTCTGCGGCTTAACGGCCTGGGAATATTCGCACGCGGCGGCCACTCCGATTGATTCCGCAGATCGACAACACAGCAGATCCGCAAGGGGCCATCGTCAGGGTAACTTGATCGTCTTGGTCGCCGGCAGAAGGCACTGCTTATCGTTGCAGGTTTGAAATTTGACCGTCACTTCGAGCGGGCTCGTGTCGCCCGCGGCGCGGCGCACGGTCGCCTTGATCGTGACGGTCCCCTCGTACACGTTGTACTTTCCCAAAGCGGGGTCGTTGATCACTTTGCCTTTTGGATAATCGACCTTCACTTCCTCCGGTTTAACGGTTGGCTTGAGGGTCACGGTCGTTTGCACGGGCTCCAGATCCTCCAACCCAGGAGGATTGGCATAGGCGTGCCAACCCTCGTCGATTTTAAGCGTTACCGTCACTTCCTGTTTGCCATCCGCACCGGGCTTTTCGGGCGCTGCCTTGGCGCTCACCTTGACGACCGAATCGGATTTCTTCGCTCCTCCACCCTGAAGGGGTAATTCGTTCTTGGCTGCGACCAGCTCACTCTTGCCAGCGCGAGCATCGAGGTACAAGGCGAGAGCAGCGGCCAGCGCCGTCATCCCCGTGGGGTTCGATTTGAGAGAGGCAGCGAACGACTTGAGGGTCTTTTCAGCAAGGTCTCGATAACGCGTGTCCCCAGTTTTCGTCCAAAGTCTCACCAGGTTTCGCGCGGCGGCACTGTTGCCCGAAGGCTGGACGCTGTCGTATTGATCCTTGGTGCGCGCGAACAATTTCTCATGGTCGCTGGAAGTGTAGAAGAAACCGCCGGCATCACTATCGGCGTACCAGCGCACCATCGTGTCGGTCGTCTCCCTGGCTGCATCGAGCCACTTGCGATCGCCCGTTGCATCATGAAGGCACAACAAACCGTGAGAGAGGTAGGTGTAGTCGTCCAGGTAGCCGTTCAGACGTCCTTCTGCTGATCCCCCCGGCTGAGACCCGTAAGCGCGCAATAGTCTGCCTTCCTTGGACCGCAAATTCTTGAGGATGAAATCCGCGGCGCGAGCGGCGCTGGCGACATACCTGGGCTCTGCGAGGGCCTGCCCCGCGAGTGCATAACCGGCGATCATCTCGCCATTCCAACCCGTGAGGATCTTGGTATCCAGGAAAGGCCTCGGCCTCCGCGAGCGCACCTGGAGGAGCTTTTGCAAGAGCGGCGCCAGGCGAGTCTGGAGTTGCGCCCGGGACATATGCAGGTCCACAGCCACGGCAGCAAGAGGTTTCGGAAGGAGCAGGATGTGATACCGAGCCTCGAAATTGGGAGCGTTGTTCGCACCAAACACGCGCTTGACGAGTTCTGCGTCAGCCTTATTGGTCAAAACAGCATCCAGTTCGCCGTCGGTCCAAACATAGAATTGACCTTCGACGCCGCTGCTATCCGCGTCCAGCGCAGAGTAAAAGCCGCCCTCCGGAGAAGTCATCTCCCGGTCGATAAATGCCAGCGTCTCTTCCACAACGCGCCTGTAGAGCGGATCTCCCGTCAAGCGATACGCCTTGGCATAGACCTCGGCCAGCTGGGCGTTGTCGTAGAGCATTTTTTCGAAGTGGGGCACGGTCCAGGTGCGCTCGGTGCTATACCGGTGAAAACCGCCACCGAGCTGATCGTAGATCCCGCCCTGGGCCATGCGATCGAGCGAAGTGGTGAGGATGGCAACCAGATCCGCGGACTTGGTGCGGCTAGCCTCTTGAAGCAACAACTCCAGGTAAGAAGGCACGGGGAACTTGGGCCCCTTGAAATGGCTGGAGGGAGAGCCGAAGCCGCCGAACTCGCTGTCAAATTCTTCCTTGATCGATTCCACGGCCGCCGTGACCAGCTTCCGATTCAGATCAACCAGAGCGACGCCTGGGATCGACTCTGCGAGGGCCGCTTTCGTGGCGGCAGCAAGTTTATGAGCCTGCGTCTCGAGATCCTGAGGCTTGTTGACCTGGAACTCGTGGATGATCTTGAGAATGCTCTTGAAACCGCGGACAACCTCGCCCTCCACCTGGCGGTCGTCCGGTGGCCAGTAGGTGCCGCCAACGATCGGTTTTCCGTCCGCGGTCAGAAACATGGACAGAGGCCAGCCGCCGCGCTGACGCTGAACGTTGAGCGCCATCATGTAAATCGCATCGATCTCCGGCCTTTCCTCGCGATCGACCTTGATGCAGACGAACCAATCGTTCAGGAGCTTCGCAACTTCAGCGTTTTCGAACGATTCTCGCTCCATCACGTGGCACCAATGACACGAGCTATACCCTATCGACAAGAAGATGAGTTTGCCTTCCTTCTTGGCCTTGGCAAAAGCGTCAGGCCCCCAAGGGTACCAATCGACTGGATTGTGTGCGTGCTGGAGGAGATAAGGGCTGCTTTCCTTGGCCAGGCGGTTCGTAGGAACGTCCTTGTCTGCGCGTGCGCCGCCTGCCTCCGCGAAACATGTTTGGCCAATGCCGAACCCAGCAAGCAACAGCACTGACGCCGCTCTTATCATCATGTGACACCGCATCGGAGTCTCCTCCAGCGAAGATTGGTCGATTTCCATCTCGGACGCCTGGTTAACCGTGTTACTATCCCGAAACTGGGCCGCAAAGCCAAGTGAAAAACTGGCTTTGCTATTCCACAGCCATTGAATTGTCTCTGAAAATGCGTCCTATTTGCGTCCTATTTGCGTCCTAATGGTTCAGGGAAACGGTGTCAAATAAAAGAGCTGCGCCCCTTGCCTTCCGCGTGGGAGCGCTTGCCTGCCGGAGTTGTAGCACAAGCTGTCAGCTTGTGTTACAACCGCGCGAGTCTTCAAGACCTAATTGTAGATCCAGCAAGGCGCATGTGAAACCGCATCCCAGGAGATTTGTGCCCTCACATTCGCCCCATCGGCAGGATAAACGCCGACGATGGGAAGGCCCACTGGAAACGACGGAGACGTGCTCGTTCGGCCTGACCTTCGTGGCAGCAGTGATGTGTCAAGCGTACTCGCGCCGACGCACCTTGCCAACCAACGAGGACTGCACCTCTCTCTCGTGCCTTTTCACGATGCACCTTCGACCAACTTGAAGGCACTCGTCTTGCTCTCACCAGGGATTGAAACCGACGCGCTAGCACCGCCCTGGGAACGGTGCGTCGGCGCGAGTACGCTTGACGCACCTATGAACTTAGCGGATTGACAGCTCGAGACCGTCGTCCAACGGAATTTCGCACGATATGTAACCATTTGCCGCATCGCGCACATACGCGAGATAGGGCATGAGCTTTTCCGACATGCTGATTACGTCGTCGGCAATGACCAGACAGCCCGGAGATAATGCCGGCTCAAGTTGCCTCAGCAAGGGGAGATACAGTTGCTTCCAGCCGTCGAGCAGCAAGAGGTCGACTCCGCTGATAGCAGAGAGCGTCTGGAAAGCGTCGCCCTGCCGGATCTCCACCAAATCCGACAACCCGGCCTGCGTGAGATGTTGCGCGGCACGAGACGCCTTACTTGCGCTCTGCTCTGTCGTGACTAAGTGACCGAAGCCGTTGTCGCGCAGGGCCGCCGCTATATGGATCGTGGACAATCCGAATGACGTGCCAAATTCCACGACAAGTGCGGGCCGGCGGCTGCGTACCAGCAAATGAACAAGCCTACCAACCTCCCGAGCGACTGCCATAAAAGATCGATCGCGGATTGACGCAAGCGTTTGCTCATCGATAAGGCCTCCGGCAGCCGACGCGCTGGCTTGCTCTTCGGCCGAAACTTTGGAATCGTTCACTTCAGCTTCTGCGTAGAGCCGAGACAAGGCTTCGTGAACTTGGGGCTGGTCAAGAATGGGAAGAGCGCGGGAAGTGTTTGTAGTCATGACGCACCTTTCAGCTGGCAAGCGCATGGCGCTACCAAGCTTCAAAACAAGGTGCGTTGACTAACGTAAACGCTTACGACGACAAACCTAGATTTTGCCGCGACGTTATCTTGCTGTTTTAGGAGGGCTTTGTCAAGGTGGAAAAAGGTGTCAGGACCCTTTTTCAGAAAAGGGTCCTGACACCTTTTTTCGAAACTGTTCAAGCCTCACGTTGCCTTTGGGAAAGCGGGCGATGACTTCGAGTTCACCGCCGAGCGCTTCGATAATCCGCCGCAAAGTGGAAACCTGCATGTCCGATTGCTTTTCCAGCTTTGAGAGGCTGGGTTGCTTGATGCCAAGCTCGTCGGCAAGCTCACTCTGGCTTTTTCCGGCGATTTTGCGGATTTCGCTGAGCAGCAATTCCCCCAATAATTGCTTGGTCCGGCGCGTGGCGCGGTCGCGTGTTCTCTTGGTTGTCGTTCGCTTTACGAGTTCATCAAATGATCTGGCCATTTCAATTACCTTTGCCTTTCTTCTTCGTTCGCAGTTTCATCAAGTGGGCGTCGTAGAGCGCGTCCGCTCTAGCAATAAGCTGGCGGTAGAAGCGCTTCTGGCCCACGCCTGATTTATCGCCGCCGACCAGCAACACCGCTGATCGTTGCGGGTCGAAGGCGAAGGCTATCCGCAGAACACACGCCTTCGTATCAGCGCGCAGCTCCTTCATGTTCGCGTGTTTTGACCCATTCAGCGTGTCCGCATGCGGCCGCGCGAGTTGCGGCCCCAGGAGCTTTAGCAAGTTGACCTTGGCGATAATTTCAGTCTGCTCCTCTTCTCCCAATTGCGAGAACCAAGCATCGAATTCCCGCGTGGTTGAGACGTTCCACATGCAACAAGTATAGCCTATAAGCTATGATCCCGACCAGACCTGGTCTGCACGCGGTCGGCGGGCGGGCTGCATGCTCCGGCAGTAGGGTGCGTCAAGCGTACTCGCGCCGACGCACCTTGCCAACTCGAAGCCATTCGTCTTGTTCTCACCAGGGACGGAAACCGACGCGCTAGCACCGCCCTGGGAATGGTGCGTCGGCGCGAGTACGCTTGACCGCACCCTACGAACTGCCGGAGCGCGGCCAGGCGTGAAGGCGCCGGTTTGTGGAAATGCGCTGGAACTGGTGGCCGGGGCTTGGATAATGCGTTGTCATGCTCCGGACGCTGAGGGCACCAGACAATGACACACCGACGCAAGCTTTTACTCGTCCTGACCATCGGTCTGGTCCTCGTGGCCGCGGCCGGTTGGTGGTGGTACGCTCGATTTGAGTTGCTGCCGTTCAAGATGGTTCTGCGCGGCTCGAGCAGCTCCAGCGAAAACCTCGGTGTTTCCGGCGGCAACCTTGTAGTCGTCGCACCAAAGCCGGGTCTCCTCTTCGGTACGGTGAGAAAACCTGGCAGCCGGGAGCAGTTCACGTATCTCATTCTGTTCAGGTATGGCCGTCCGAAGTCGGACGACTCGAGTCGGGGCCTCCAGTTCCACTGCACGTCGGACGGGAAAAAGGCGGAAGCGAACGACACGGTCGAACTGGCTGGCAAGCGCATCGAGGCAGCCTACCGCATTCAGCTCAACGAGAAAGGAACGGCTGTTGCGAACGAGAGTCTGACCATCGGCGGGAAAGGCGTAGATATGACGTCGGGCCAAGTGTTCTTGATCGACATGACAGCGGAAGCGCCGGTCTATCAGCAGAAGAAAGCCGAATTGCCTGCGATTCCCTCCAAGCTGGAATCGACGCAGGATGTAGAGCAACTGGCGGAATCGCTTCGAAAGAGTCTCGAAAGCCAGGACCCGGAGATCAAGGCGTTTATGCGGTGATTCGTAATCTGTCAAGACGTTTGTCGGCGACAGCAATAGCGGTCTTTTGCAGGCCTCGAAGCCCCCGCCGCGGAGTGGTACCTGGCCGAGGCCGAACTGAGGTTGCTGAAACAGCACAGGAACTGAATCTTCCCATGCAGATTGCGGCTTGGCGCACTGCTGGCAGAATAGGAGCTGGGATTTCTTTTCGAGCTGGCCTTTACTCGAAATTGGGTTTGCTTCCGTCTGGAAAACCGCCCTACATGTGGCAGGTTCTTGAGTGCGCCGGCTTGAGTCGGCGGGCGGTCGGACCGAGGCGCCCAAAGTATTTCTCGGAGTCCTTAAGACCAGGGTCTTACAGCGAGCACGACTACCATTACAGATTCAGCCGGGAGGCGCGAAAGAAGCACCTTACCCCCCCATAACGCCAGTTGACGGCCCCACTGGGAAAGGAAGTAGTTTCCTCGACCCTCCGTTCGCAGCGTGCGTTTCCTTCTATTCGGACACTTGCCCCAACGTCTTTTTTAGTCTTGCTTTACGCATCGGCCGCTTGAACACTTCAGCGGAGCGAAAAAACTCAGCCTTCGCCTGTTCGGCCGAGTATGCCGAGGTTTCCCCGACTGTAATCCAGAGCCCATCCGCAACCTTCTGAAGCTGCAGGGGCTTGTCGTGAGTTACGTAAAGTGCGCGTAAGTTCATGTTTTCAAACCACTTATTTTGGAATGCCCTTATGGGAGCATCGCTCCGAGCACCGTCGCCCATGCTTTCATTATATCCACAACATCTGAGCTGAGCTTCACCTCGGACGAATTTCCTAGCTGTTGCGATTGGAGACACGTTTCGCACCAGCCAGTATCGGCCAATTTGGTCTCGCAGTCAACTGCCAGTGTCCCGATCGGCCGAATCGGTGCCGCCTCCGCCTGAACATTCCCTGGGATAGGCACACTAATCATGGATTTGATCCGATTCGGCACCTTGTTGTGCTGCTCGATGGACATTCTCCACCGCCCTGGATCCTTTCGCGCAAGGTCGAGATCCGCGACCGCGACTTGGCCCGATTCCCAGGCTTGGCCCGTACATCCGGCGTCTTGATCAAGTTCCAGATCACTATCCGGATCAAGATCCATTCCTATCGAATAAGTGACAATTCGAGTGCTCGCCGCATTCTTGGATGCGCGGCCCGTCAGTAGCATGATATGGGCTCGCATTACGCCAATTCCATCTGCGCTCACTGATTCAAGTTGCTCCATCACAGCGCGCAACACCGGTTCATAAAGCCGTGGCGGACCAGATCGCACAATAAGATTTGTCTTGAGTTCTCCGCCAAATTGCTTCGTCCTTGCAAGCGGCTCAAATCTTTCAAGTTGATTGCTAGCCTCAGAATACCCCATCGCAAAGCACGCTTCGCGTTGCGCATTGGTCAATGCAAAATCAAACGTACCGATGCCTTCCGGCACTCGAATTGGAAAATAAGTTACGCCAGGTGTTGCTTGTCGGAGTAGCACATCGCTTGCCTCAAGTCCACTGCCGAGGAGAGCTTGTGCGAATGCCCCAAGATCGCCCGTCGGAGTGTAAGGTACTTGTGACTGACGCCCCGGGACGAGATCGAATGCTAAAGTCGGCGTTCTAGATCGGCGATATTCTTCTTCGAAAAGAAACGCCGGCAGATTGCTGCTCAGGCCACCATCTGTCAGGTGCATCCCGTTAAGTACCACTGGCCGAAATACAAATGGAAAACTAGCAGACGCTCTCACTGCGTCGACTACGGCTTGGTCAGCCCCTTTACGGCCGGTTCCGAAGATTGCCGCTCGTTTGCTCCCCAAGTCCGTGGCGACGACTCTCAACGGCTTACATCCACAACTTGCCAGGTGGTCGAAAGTCGCCTTCTCTGGTGCGACAGGTAGGTTTTTCACTCTCGCCTTGATCGACTCAGCCAAGAATGTCCTCAACTTGTTACCTTGGTAAAGGCCCACCTCCGTTCCGAAGCGCCTTGCCAAAGCGCTCATCGCCAAACAGGTCCGCCAGCTTTTGTCCGCAATTCGCTTCAAGAAGCCTTCCCATTCTTTCTTAAGCGCGCTCAACCGAGTGCCGCCGTCGTCAAGGAATTCAGTGAATACTTTGTTGACCAGAATGTCCTCTAATTCCGCCCCTGAATAGCCAATGGATGCGAGAAGCGCTACAATGCTTCCTGCGGAGGTGCCCCCAAACCCAAGCGGAGTGACTCCTTTGTCTTCAACTGCCCTAAGGCAGCCAGCCAGGACAGCGCCCTTGACACCGCCGCCAGCTAGTACGATGTGTGCGTCCACGATCACTATCCTCTCTAGCCTAGCGCTCGTGTCGATTAGTACCAGTCAGTTTCAAAGCAATGCACATCGAGCGCGCCGGGTGCCATGTTTTCGCGGCCCTTCAGTGCGCTCTCGTGGTCAGAACATAGCATGGAAGGGCTGCAAGAGCATGCCGTCCCCGGTTGAGCGCACGAATTCTGCCAGGGGATCCATGGTTAAAACTGGCTTGCCCATTCCAGCATAAAACCGAGCACTCGACCAGGGCCAATTGGTAACCTGGCCAACCAGGCCTCGCCGCACGGGATTGTTACGGATGGATTCGATCGTCGTGCGGAGCGTGGCTGGGTCGCAGACATTGCGGTCGTAGCCTCCACCCCGCCGCCGGCTTATGGCTTGAAAGAAGCATTGTTCATGTAGAAGTACGTCAAGGCATGTTCACGCAGTCCAGAAACGAAATACGCTGGATTCAGAGAACACAAATCGAAAAAAGTGCGGACTAACGAGTCCAGGTCGTAAAGGGAGAGGTGGTAAGCTGGCGCTTCAGCAATTGGTAAGCGTTCACAGTGGTATTCGACTGCGCAGTCAGCGCAGAGTATTGCCCAGGTCGCGCCCCTGCTGGGGAACGAACGTAGTGTCTTGTAGGTCCCACCGTTGGTGTATCCAGGGTGTTCTTATATATGGCACGTGTCC
>DATGZX010000004.1:0-6617 GCA_035296965.1 Gemmataceae bacterium | reverse complement strand
TCACTAGGCCTTCACCTCCATCAGGTTGGCCAGAGGACTCTCACCTCCAAGCTGCTGAGCATGCCCAGCACACAACGAAGCCGCCCGTGCGGCGGACGCTGCGCGTGCGTGTTGCCCACAGGACTGCTCTAATCAAGCTATTGTCGGGTCATAAGGAGGTTCCTATGACCCGTTTACGCAAAATGATGCTCGAAGAACTCGAGCGTCGAAACTACGCTCAAACAACGATCGCAGGTTACATTCATGCGGTGGAAGATTTTGCCTGCTACTTTCATCGTTCTCCCGACCGCTTAGGTCCCCAGCACATCCGCGAGCACCAAGCCTATTTGTTCCGCCAGCGAAAGCTGGCTCCCAGCAGCGTTACCCAACGGCTAGCCGCTCTGCGTTTCTTCTTCACTAAGACTTTGAAGAGATCCTGGAGCGTGGCGGAAACGCCCTATCCCAAGAAAGTGCAGCGCCTGCCCTCGGTACTGAGCCAGGAAGAAGTCTCCCAGCTCATCAACGCAGCTCCCAATCCTTTCTACCGCATTTTGTTGATGACCCTCTACGCCACCGGGGCACGCCGCGCCGAAGTGGCTCGCTTAAAGGTGAGCGATATCGATAGCCAAAGGATGGTCGTCCACATCCAGGGCGGCAAGGGCCGCAAGGATCGGGACGTCATGCTCAGTCCCGTCCTGCTGGAAGCCTTGCGCGAGTACTGGCGCCGATTGAAGCCTAAGACCTGGCTCTTCCCCGGTAGTCGTGCGCACACGGCCCCTTGTCCCATTACTTCCAAGGTGATCTGGCATGCCTGCCACCAAGCTGCCTTGCGTGCGGGTCTCCATAAACGCGTGCACCCGCACACGCTGCGTTATGTTCTGAGTTTTAATTATGTTCTGAGTCTTGTCTTGTTCTTCAGGGTTTTGATTTACTTCTGTTCTTGTTCCGATCAGCTTGTATAGCCTTTCCCTTTTACTTCTCCGCTTTTGCTTCCGCGTCTCCTCGGCTCGTTTCTCCTCAAGATGTTCCCTGAAGGAGAAACGTATGCCCGAAAGGCGGAGGTGTCCGTTCTGTCATCGTTGGTTTCATCCTCATCCCCGGCTCAAGCAACGGCAGAGGACCTGCGGCCAAGCAGCCTGTCAGCGCGCGCAGAGGCGGAAGTCGAATCAGCGTTGGCGGACTCAGCATCCGGATTACTTTCGGGGTGCTTATGCGATCCAAAAGGAAATCTACGGAACGCGTGCCGACTACAAGCGCCGTTACCGCCAGCAGCACCCCGACTACGTACGGCGCAACGCGGCCTTCGTCCGCAATTGGCGCCAACGGCTGAGATCGGCACCTGTAAGTCCCACAAGCTGTGATCTGCGTCTAACCCTCGGCTCCACAAAGACTTCCATCCACATTCGCCAGGTAAGTCACACAAGCCGCGATATCTTTGTAAGCCTTTCTCCTGCCTAGGGTTGCCGGAAAGTAACGCGGTAAGTCCCACAAGATTCGATAGCCTTCCCGCCGCTTCTTCCGCTACGTTGCACTCGTGAGGGAGAAAAATTGAAGTCCCGACCCCAACCGCCCCGACCCGATCGCCGGCGCTCCATTCGCGGCTCCTTCAGTTGGATTGATCACCGCTTTCTGCGGGAAGGATTCGATGAGGGCTTAACTCGCTTGGAGAAGCTGTTCTATTTCGTGCTGGTGGCGGTCTCCAATCAAGATGGCGTCAGCTTCTACTCTGACGCTCGTTTGGCGGAGTTGTTGGAGATCCGTTTTCCCCACGAACTAGAGGGGGCACGCAAGGAGCTGGTGGCGCGAGACCTAATTGCCTATGAAGGCGGAATTTATCAAGTGCTAGACCTGTCGGCTCGCTCTCCCCGGCAAGGGCGTGTCTCGTCTCCCTCGCCATCTCAGCGCCCTTGGAGTTCAAGTTCTTCTTCACAACCAATTCGCAGAACCTCGCCGCAGGAGGCCACTTCAGATTTTCAGAGTGTGCGGCAGTTGCTGGAACGCTGGAGCCGCGGGCCGAAAGGTTGAGTGCGGGAGATCCGTATGGATTTCGAGGCTTGGATCGTGGACTACCTGCAGTATTTGAAGGCGCACGGTTACGCCGCCCGCACCCTGTCTTTCCGCTTAAAGCACCTCCGCGCCTTGCAACGTTTCCTTGCTCAGCGCGCCCTGAACTCGCTAGAGCAATTCGGGCAGCAACACGTCGCTCCATTTCTGCGCTACTGGGTCGACTACCAGCCCTGGGCCAAAACCAGTCCGGGCCTCAAGCGCCCCTCCCGCTTTACCCCTCACCACCACATCGCGGTGCAGTACAGCCTACGTTGCTTCCTCCGTTGGGCTCACGCCAGCGGCCGACTGCACCACAACCCTTTCCCCTTGCGAGCGCCCGTGCGCGGCCCTTATCGCCTCCCGCACGTGGCCGAGTACTTGCACTTCGTGAAAGAGCACAAGGGGCTGGCTGAAAACTCCCTCGTGCAGATCGAGTTGTTTGTGCGCCGCTTGGATCGGTTCCTCCGCGCGCATCAAGTAAGCGATTGGCATGAGCTCCAGGTACAGCATCTGGATCGCTTCGTCCGCCAAGAGGCCGCCCACAACAGCGGTCGCATTCAGCGCATTCACAAAATATTGCGAGGTCTGTTGCGTTATCTCTTCAGCCTGGGCTATCTCGAGCGCGATTGGGCAGCGGCCCTCCGCTCGCCTCCCCACTACCGCCTCGCTCGCACACCGCGGGCTCTCGCACCTGCCCAGGTGCTGCGCATCCTGGCCAGCATCGACCGTCAGGCCCCTGGCGGGAAGCGCGACTTTGCCATCCTGCTGCTGGCCTCCTGCCTAGGGGTGCGGGCCAGCGAGATTGCCACCCTGCGCCTCGAAGACTTGGATTGGAAACAAGGCGTGGTGCGCTTCGCGCAGCTCAAGAACCGTCGCGCTCTCCACTTGCCCCTCTCCTGGCCTCTGGTGAAAGCCTTGGCCGATTACTTGCAAGATGAGCGGCCTCGTCCCAGCCCTTACCGCCATGTCTTCTTGGGGCGGAC
This sequence comes from Gemmataceae bacterium, assembly GCA_035296965.1. Taxonomy (GTDB): domain Bacteria; phylum Planctomycetota; class Planctomycetia; order Gemmatales; family Gemmataceae; genus DATGZX01. The sequence goes on along the minus strand of DATGZX010000004.1, from coordinate 3,609 downwards.
CGCTCCCCAGCGGCCGCTCACTCCCAGTTCGGTGGCGGAGGTCATGGCCAGAAGAATGCGGCAGGCCGGCGTGCGGGCCAGCGGCCATCAGTTGCGGCATGCCTTCGCCAGTGAGCTGCTACGCCTGGGCACGCCCTACTCCACGCTCCAGGAGTTGCTCGGTCACACCCACATCAGCTCAACCCAGGTCTACACCAAGATCGACCTTACACAATTGCGGGAAGTCGCGGACAACGATGGCGAGGACTACTGAGATGGAGAATCGACCCGAACTCGAATACTGTAGCTTCTTGGCGGCGGCCATCCGGGATTATCTGGATTATCTCGATCACCTCGGCTTCCGCGTGGTAACTCCGGCCTACGCCCTCGGGCGCATCGACCGCTTCCTGGTGGAGCATCAGCTCGAGAGCTTCGATCAACATGATCCTCGCTGGGTGATGACCCGGTTAGTGGATCAATACCAGGGCCGATTCAAAGGCCAGACTTTGCAAGCGTGGCGACAGGCTTTTCAGGGGCTTTGCCGTTACCTGGTGCGACGCGGGTGGATGAAGGAAAATCCCCTCGCTGACTTTCCCCTTCTGCGACCGCAACCGTATCGCCCTTACGTCTTTTCGCCGGGGGAACTGCGGCGCTTCTTCGACTACCTCCAACAACGTATCCGCCGAGCGGCCCAGGCGCGAGCCCTTTACCGTGCGCACTGTCATTACGCCCTTTACCATCTCCTCTACGCCTGCGGGCTACGCGTCTCCGAAGCCGTGCACTTGGCCGTGGGAGATTATTCCGCCCAGCAGCGCACACTCTATATCCGGCCGTCGAAGTTTCGCAAGGAGCGCTTGATTCCGATCGGCTCCAAGGTCGCTGCCAATCTGGAACGCCTGTTGAGCTTACGCTCCGCCCTGGGGAGACCGGCGACCAGCAGTGCGCTTTTCCTCAAGCTGCCGCAAGGGGAAGCTTATCACCGCGATTGGATCAGCCAGTATTTTCGCGAGGTGCTGCAGCATCTGAGCATCTACCGCCCGGAGACTTGTCAGCAGGGCTACTACTACGGCACGCCCCACTTGCACGACCTGCGCCGGGCCTTCGCTGTCCATCGCCTCGTGCGTTGGTATCGCGAGGCCGCCAATGTGGACGCCAAGCTGCCTCTGCTGGCTACGTACATGGGACACGGCTACTTCGGCCATACCAAAACTTATCTGACCTTGACGCAAGAGTTGCTGCGCGAAGCAGGCCAGCGCTTCGCCCGCCGCTTTGACCGCCTGGACTGGGTGAGCCATGATCCCCAACTCTGATCAACTCGCGCCTTACCTGCATTACTTCTTCACCACCTACCTGCCCCAACAACGTGGGGTTTCGCTCCACACCCGGCTCAGCTACAAACACGCCTTCCTGCAACTCCTCCGCTATTGGAAGAGCCGCTTCCCGGCTTCGCCCCATCCTCGCCTGGATCAATTTTCGGTGCCCTTGTTGCTCGACTTCCTGACTCATCTGGAGAAGGATCTCGGCAACACCGCGGCGACGCGCAATACACGTCTGGCGGCGCTGAAGTCTTTTTTCAAAATGCTGGCGCTGCTTCAGCCTCGTTACGAGAAGTCCTGCCGGCAGATTCTCCTGATTCCCCTCAAACGCTCGCTTCGCTGGCCTTTCGACTGCCTGGAGCAACACGAAGTCGATGTGCTGTTCGCCAGCCTGAAGACCCAGACGCGGGATGGCTACCGTGACCTTTGTATTCTCCGCACCCTCTACAACACCGGAGCGCGGGCTTCGGAGCTTTGCGCCCTGCGCCTGGCCGATCTGGATTTTCATCAAAAGCGCGTTCTTCTCCAAGGCAAAGGGAACAAGGCGCGGACGGTCCCCTTGTGGGATTCCACCCTGGCCTTTCTGCGCACTTATTTGAAATCGGAGCGGCGGCTTCCCAAGTTCTCGCACCGCGATTTTCTTTTCATCAACCAGCGCGGCACGCGCCTCACCCGCTCCGGACTCTACGCGCTTTGCAAACACTATCTGGCCCAGGCACGCGCCCAAGCCCCGACGCTCGAACATAAACGCCTTCACCCCGTCCATCTTTGGCGTTACACCACCGCCAGCCATCTGCTGCTGGCGGGAGTCGATATCACCGTGATTCAAGAGTGGCTGGGCCACGCTTCCGTCGATACGACCTGTCGGTACAAGGTGATTCCTGTCGACGCCAAGCGCCAAGCACTGGAAAAGTTCTATCTCTTCACTCAGTCCTCCCAACCGCCGACTGCTCCGGGGATTGACTGGAGTGTTCATCAGGATCTGCTGAGCTATCTGCAGTCCTTATAAACTCGGGAACAAAACAATTCCCGCCGGACTCTTTCTCCCAGCCAAAAATAATGTTCTGAGTTTTTGGTGCCCAAAGGCCTTAGTTACTGAAACCGGAGGGCTTACGCGAAAACAGCATCTATCCCCGCACCTTATTGATTCGCAACAGGTTATTTCAACTTAGAACATAACCTTCGGCACGCGACGGCCATGCACCTGCTCCAGTCCGGAGTCGATATCGCTACCATCGCCTTGTGGCTTGGACAGGAGAGCATCGAAACGACCCATGGATACGTCGAAGCGGACCTTACTTCCAAACAGAAAGCTCTGGAAAAACTCGCACCCGCGCAAGGTCAAATCAGCCGCTTCCAACCCAAAGACGAACTTCTGAGGTTCCTGTCCAATCTCTGATCATTCCGCATGTGACTCACATGAGGATCAGGTTTCAAGCCCGTTCGCCACCGCCGCTCGGAATAATCCGGGAGTCGGAACAACGTGGATTATTTACGAACGAATTCGATTTGATTCAGCTTTCTGACCTGCACAGTTCGGGCTCCCATGGCTACCGTTGAACGCCCAGGTCTAAGGGCTATTACTCGTACCGCAGCGCCACCATGGGACCGACCCTCGTCGCGCGCCGAGCCGGGAGGTAACCAGCAAGAACGCCGACAGCCGCCAATGCAGCGGCTGCCATCGCGAGCGTAGGGGGGTCACCCGGAGAAAGGCCAAAAAGCATGTGCGCGACAAGGCGTGTTGCTGACAAGGCACACGGCAACCCCACGGCCAGCCCGCTGAGAATCACCAAGAAGGTTTCCGACAGGACCATCCGAAGGATAGCCATTCGTTGGCCACCGAGAGCCATGCGGATGCCGATCTCCTGAGTGCGTCGTGATACTGTGTAGGACATCAGGCCGTACAACCCGATGGCAGCCAGAAGCAACGCGAGGCCAGCGAAAAAGGCCGCAACATACGCCATCGAGCGTTGCCCGGCGAGCCCCGTGTCAATGACCTCCTCCAGGGGGCCAGACATCAACACATATTCACGGCCGAGCGAATCGATCCGCTCCCTCGCCGCCTCCATCAGGCCTGGCGAGGCATCCGTCACGAGCATTTCCACATTCGTCCAACTCCTGGTATATAACGGCCTCTGGAAATATGGTGTATAAACGATGTAGGGCCAAGGCTCCAGAAAATCCCGGATTCGTGCGTCGTTGACGATCCCCACGATTTCACTGTCCTGCGGCTGGGTGGGCGCCCCGACCAGGAGGTGGTTCCCTATCGCATCTCCCGAAGGGAACAGGCGTTGTGCCAGGCTGTGACTAATGA
>DATGZX010000003.1:0-2896 GCA_035296965.1 Gemmataceae bacterium | reverse complement strand
GTTAAGCCTGCTCAAGCGGAATCCGGCCAAAACGAGCATCGCACGGAAACGCAAGGCGGCTGCCTTGGACACGGGTTTTCTCGAGGAAACCTTGGCTGGGGCACGAAACCTAGAGAAAGTTTGATGCGTTCGCCCTGGGGTCAGACCCCTTTTTCAGCAGTCTCTTATCGCCCAGTAACATGGGGGCGAATTCGGTCGCGCGAATCGACCCACCAATTCTTGCGCGGCACAATAGAGAAGGCAAAAGGGGTCGGGAGTCTTAATTGTGGCTCGGCTTTCGTTTCCCCTTCGCGGGACGACCGCGCGGTCTCAGGGTCGATTCTAACCCCAATTGCTTCGCCGTGCGTTCTTGCCAGGCGGGTGCTCCAAACGGGCAGCCGCGTTGCAGCGACCGCCGCGTCGCTTCCAGTTCTGCTTGACTTTGCACGCGGTTGACGTGCTTGACCCAGTGTTCGGGCAGAGGCACCGGGCCAGCGCTGAGCAATCCTTCCCCGCTATCGTGTTCGCGGTGCCAGAGACTTCCCCAGCGCCACGCCTGGGCCTGGCGCACAAGTCCGGCACGCAACGGATTGCGTTCCACGTAGCGGCACACCGTGAGCAGGTGTTCGTCCGCCTCGATCGGAAAGGACTTGAAACGCCCCTGGTAGAGCGGTCCGGTGCCGGAGGTATGATGATGGGCATGCCAGCGCTGCGTGTGCGTCACGGTGAGCCAGCGCATAAACTCCGAAAGATCGCCGTCGGCGTGCGGCCAGAGTAGCAGATGCCAGTGATTGGGCATGGCGCAGTACGCCAGCAGGCGCATCGGCTGCCAGTCTTGGGCCTGCCGCAACACTTTTTCGAAGGCCGCATAATCAGCACTTTTGTCAAAGAGGGTGCCCCGACCGACTGCGCGGTTGAGAACATGATAGGCGAAGCCGCCACTGGCACAGCGTAGACGTCTTGGCTTGCAGAGCAGTTTAGCCGAAGGAGGCTGGGTTCGCAAGATTTAAGACTCCCGACCCCTTTTTCTCCCCAGCGACTTGACATAGCGCCTCTTCCCGGACCCGCAGGGAGCCGGGTGAACTGGACTTACGAGGAAACCGCGGCTTGTCCCGCCTATCCGTCAGGCGGGAGCGCTGGGCGCGGATGTGGATAATGGGTCTGGAACCGGGCTGCGGGATGGCGGGGTCACGCTTGACGACCTGCTGTACTTCCTGGGGCGGTGCGGGGCGGGTTGCTGACCTGTGGGTCAGTGTGGCCAGCGCCAGGCGAAGATGGCTCCGGTGATGAGGCCGTAGACGATGCCGTCGATGAAACTGCCGATGATGGTGCGCTTGTACGCGCCGAACCAGAGGGCGTTTGGGATGAATGAGAACGAGTAGGCGAGGATTCCGGCAGTGGCCGCGATCTGGAAGACTTTGGCGAATTCCGCGGGGCCGGGAAGCGCGACGCGCGTGAGGTAGGCAATGAGGGTGCTGACGACGAGGTAGACGATGAAGGTGGCGACCATTTTGCCGCCCATTGTCACCGGCGTCTGCCAGACGCTGAGGTGGCCGACCGGGCCTTCCTTCAAGGCCTTCTGCATCTTCTCCGATTTCATCGCCTCGCGGTCGCGGAAATCGGGGAAGACGTAGTTGCCGGGCTTGATGCCGCTCCTGCGGATGTAGTCCATGAAACCGTCCTCGTCGGGGAGGCCGATGAAGTCCTGCTTGTGATGGGGCAGGGCCATCCAGACAATGAGGGAAATGACCCAGATGGCGGCCGCGGAGAGGAGGATGGGGAGCCAGAGGGGGATCAAGAGTTCCATGCGGTGTTCCCTTTCTTCTTTTGATGAAGGCGCAGTTTACCAAGGAGAGGCGGAGCGGTGAAGGCCGGGGTCCGATTCGGGGGTGTCGGTTATGCGGCATCGGAGCGGCGCTGGGCTTCCTCGCTGAAGGTGAGCAAATCATCGCTGCGCGCGCACTGTTTGCTTACCTTCGGTTTTTGGCTCAGAAACGGGGGTGGGCGAGTGTGAGGGAAGGCGCCAGACCCAGCAAGCACCGACTTGGCGGGCTCCTTCCCGAATGGAAACGATGCGCAGATTCTATTTGGCGCGTTGGAGGGTGTGCCGGTTGATCCCGGCACCGGAGGCTTCACGTTGAATGTCTCGCCCGGCTCGGATACGTGTATTCGCTGGTTGGATCTTGGCGTATCTTCACCGGGCCAGGGGTTCGGGAAGAGGTCCCAGCGACTTGACATAGCGCCTCTTCCCGGCCCCGCAGGGAGCCGGGTGAACTGGACTTACGAGGAAACCGCGGCTTGTCCCGCCTATCCGTCTGCGGCACGCCATCGACTCCGCGAATTCGGCAGAAAAAGCCTTGATCCATCCTTGACAACAATAGTTGTCAACGCTACCATCTCCTCATGCTCGACATCCAAGTCATCGATGATCCGGCGACGGCGACGGTGGCCTTGGAGCCCACGCGGAGTCGTCTCCTCTCCGAGATGGCCGTGCCGGCTTCGGCGGCGACGCTGGCCACACGGGTCGGCCTGGCCCGGCAGAAGGTCAACTACCATTTGCGCGCGTTGGAGGCGCACGGGCTGGTGCGGCTGGCCCAGGAACGCAAGTGGGGCGGGCTGACGGAACGGCTGCTCGTGGCGACGGCTGCTTCGTACGTCGTTTCGCCGAGCGCCTTGGGCCCGGTCGCCGTTGATCCGAATCGGGAAGTCGATCGGCTGTCCGCCAGCTATCTCATCGCCCTGGGCGCACGGGTCGTCCGCGAGGTGGGTGACCTCCTTCGTCGTGCGAAAGAGGCGGGCAAACGCCTGGCGACCCTGGCGGTGGATACCGAGGTTCGCTTCCGGTCGGCGACGGACCGGGCGGCTTTCAGCAACGAACTCACCGAGGCCATCACGAAACTCGTTTCGAAGTATCACG
>DATGZX010000002.1:0-27485 GCA_035296965.1 Gemmataceae bacterium | reverse complement strand
GCGTTAAGCCTGCTCAAGCGGAATCCGGCCAAAACGAGCATCGCACGGAAACGCAAGGCGGCTGCCTTGGACACGGGTTTTCTCGAGGAAACCTTGGCTGGGGCACGAAACCTAGAGAAAGTTTGATGCGTTCGCCCTGCTCCCAAGCCGGTCACGCGCCGTCGTTTGACCGGTTCCATTCTGCAAGCTAATATTGCCGGGAGGTCCGTAGCAAGGTTGCATTTCCGCCTGCAGGGCCTCCTTTTGAAACCCCCTGTTCCCGTCGCAGCGTATAATTTCAGCCCCGATCGTGAATGCTCAGTCGATGCAAGTCCGCCAAATGCCATCGACGACTGCTTCTTCTGCCGTTCTGCCTTGCGACGAGGAGCTTCATCACCATGATCCTTACCAATAGCAACCACTTCGGGAGGCTGGGCTCCGATCGGCGCCGTGGATCCGCGGCCGTCGAGTTCGCCCTGATCGCACCCTTCTTCGTTCTGATTTCGTTGGGCATGTTCGAACTTGGCCGAGCCATGATGGTCAAGACCTCCTTGAGCGATGCCGCATCCAAAGGATGCCGAGCTGGCATCTTGCGCCAGAACGGCAACGACAGCATTACGGCTGCTGTCATGAACCTTATGCAAGACAATGGGTACGACACTACCAAATTCAACCCGCCCTCGATTGGCGCAATTACCATTACCGTGACCGCTCCGGACGGCACAACTCTTAGCGACTCCCTCGATGCGCCCTCCGGTTCCGTTGTCAGCGCGCAGGTGAGCATACCGGTCGCATCGACGACATGGGTCACTCCTTTCTATCTGGGGAGCGCTGCAACCCTGGAATCGGAGACCGTTATCATGATGAAGCAATGATTGATAACACTTTCCCATGGTATTTGGCGGCCCGGATAAATACAAAGTAGCGGTCGATTACAATAAGTTGTCTCGGACCCAAGCACGAAGGATACTTGAGCAATGCACTCACAACGTAAGAATCGCATTCGCAAGGGAGCGGTTGCGTTACTCGCATGCCTTTTGCTGATTCCACTATTGGCGATGCTCGCATTCGCGATCGACGCTGGCTGGATGGTTCTTGTCAGAACGGACCTGCAGAATGCAGCCGATGCTGCGGCGCTGGCAGGCGCGGAGAAGCTCCAATCTGGTTATGTGCAATACTACATGCCCGGGCAATTCTACCAGCAAAGCATTGCCGTCACGGGGACAACCAATAGTCCTGGAAGTTCGATGGCAACCGCCGAGCAATTTGCCCACTACAATAAAGCAGGAAACGTCAACATTTCCCTACAAGACCAGGACATCACCTACGGGTTCACTGATGCTTCTGGAAACTTTACTACTTCTTACTCCGGATTTCCGAACACTGTCCAAGTGACGGTCCGCAGGGACTCAACCGCAAACGGGCCCGTGGGTTTATTTTTCGGTAGGGTTCTAGGGACACCGTCCGTTGCCATGACAGCTACCGCGCGCGCTACCATATATTCCGGCACGGTCAGTACGCTGCAACCCATTCCGGGAGTGCAAGCTCATATCCTCCCGGTCGCGCTCGACTACACGGTGTGGGACCAGTTTTATAACACTGGAATGTCCCCCGATGGAACAATCCATGTAAACGCTACGAATGGGTATCCAGAGCTCAAAATCTACCCAAGTCCCGATAACGCCCCGGGCAACTTCGGTCTAATCGACGTAGGGCCGCCCCAGAACAATGTCCCGGCATTCAGGTCTTGGATCGATGACGGCGAGACTCCAAACGACATCAGCTATTTGATTAATAACAATCTCCTTCCCGTATCCATGGCGAGCCCGCAAAACTGGAAAGCCGGCCCGGGTCTCAAAAGCACCCTGCTTACCAACTTCCAGGATGCATTGAACGTACCAAACATGATTCCCTTGTTTCAGGCAGCTCAGTACCCTACCGTTGCCAACGGGTATACCTATCTTGCCGCGTCGGGCAGCGGGCAAAATGCTACCTATGCCATCGTCGGGTTCGTGGGAGTAGTAATCTCCGATGCTTCCGGCAATGGCTCGAACATGAATATCTCGGTTCAGCCCACAGCCATCATCGATCCGACAGCCGTCTTACAAACAGCCATGCCCGCGGGAACGCAAAGTTCGCCTTTAACTCCGAGCGTCAACGCGTCCACGACGATCACGACGTTCACGTCAGCCAAACTTACGCAGTAGTCGAGCTAAGTCTTCAGCGCAGCCAGCAGCATGTTGAGGCTCTCTTTCGCATCGCCGAAGAGCATCATGCACTTCGGGTTGTAATACAGCTCATTGTCTACGCCGGCGAATCCAGGGCGGAGGCTACGCTTCAAGACGATGATCGACCTGGCGCGATCGACCTCGAGGATTGGCATGCCGTATAGGGGACTGGTTTTGTCGTGTTTGGCGGCCGGATTGATAACGTCGTTGGCGCCGACCACCAGGGCCACGTCGGCTTCGGGGAAGTAGGAGTTGATCCGCTCCATTTCGTACAACTGCTCATAGGGGATATCGGCCTCGGCGAGCAACACGTTCATGTGGCCGGGCATGCGGCCGGCAACCGGGTGAATGGCATACTTGACGTCGATGCCACGCTTCATGAGCTGCTTCGCCAGATCACTGAGGGCGTATTGGGCCTGGGCCGCTGCCATCCCATAGCCGGGGGCAATGATGACCGAGCGGGCGCCTTCAAAGAGAGTCGCCAGCTCATCGGGCGTGATGCTGCGGACGGTTCCTTTGACTCCCACAGATTTCCCGGCCTCTTCGTGGGCCTTGCCGAAGGCCCCAAACAAGACGTTCCATGGCGAGCGGTTCATGGCCCGGCACATGAGAAGCGCCAGCAGGAAGCCTGACGTCCCGTCGAGCGAGCCGGTAATGATCTGGATCTTGTTCATCAACACAAAGCCCATGGCGGCGTCCGCCAGTCCGCCGTAGGAGTTCAACAGGGCGATGACCGTCGGCATGTCCGCCGCTCCGATAGGGATGACCAACAGGCAGCCGAATAGCAGGGCCAGTACGACCATCAGGCTGAAGAGCAGGCCGGCAGAGGGAACAAAGATGAGGCCGCCGAACAGAATGGCGACGATCACTAACAATGCAATGTTTGACGCGTTCTGCCACCGGTAGGTAATGGGGGCTTCCGGGAGAAGCCCCTGAAGCTTCGCTGCCGCCATGAGGCTGCCCGAGACCGTCAGGCCGCCGATAAGGACCTCGAAACCAAGCGGCGTCATCTCCACGCCGCCGAGATATTCGCGGTGGCGGACGTATTCGGAAATCCCGATGAGGGTGGCAGCCAGGGCGCCGAGCGCGTGTGAGAGGGCTGTACGCTGCGGCACAGCGCTCATCGGAATCCGCAGCCCGATCATGCCGCCAATCACGGAGCCTGCGCCGAGCCCGAGCATGATCCATAGGTACCCATGTGCCTCGATGTCATCGTGGAACAGGGTGCCGACGATGGCTGCGAACATGCCGAACTCGGCCAGGAACATGCCGCGCCGGGCATAACGCGGCGAACTCAGCCCCTTGAGGCCGAGGATGAAGAGGACGGCAGACAGGAGATAGAGGTAGCGAAGCACGTCCTGGGCGCGAATGCCGCGCACGTGCTCCAGCCAATACAGAGAGCCCAAAAGGCAGGCGGCGATCAGAAGCGACAGCAGCAACGCTTTGCGGCCAAGCCGGAACGACGTGCGCCCGTCCGCACGCTCCTTGCTGGTCGTGAACATCCGGAGCATGCGGTCCGTTATGAGGAAACCGCCGACGACGTTCGTGGAGGAACAGACCACCGCAACCACTCCGAGGGCCGTGCTCAGGGGACTGTAGTTCGACCCCGCGACCACCAAAGAGCCCACCAGCGAAATTCCAGATAGGGCGTTGGTGGCTGACATGAGGGGAGTGTGCAACAGGGGAGGCACGCGCATGATGAGGTGGTAACCGAGGAAACCCGCCAAGATAAAGATGTAGAGCCCGACTTCCAGGTCTGTCCTCATGACACAAGCCTTTCCTCGCGCAATCGGATCTCGCCTTGATACGTCACCAGCGGGTCGCGTGTCAGCTCGTCGCTTAGATCGATGCGCACGGTGCCTTCGTGGAGCAAGTGCTCAAGGTAATGGGTGACGATGCGCGCGTACATCTGACTGGCGTGGAAGGGGACAGTGCTGGCGAGGTTGACTGGGCCGAGGATAACAACCCCGTGCCGGACAACCTCGCCAGTGGGCTCGGTGAGCGTGCAGTTGCCGCCCTGCTCGGCCGCGAGATCGACAACGACTGAACCGGGGCGCATGCGCTGGATCATCTCTTCGGTGATCAGGATCGGGGCGCGCCGGCCCTGGACGAGCGCCGTCGTGACGACCGCGTCCACCGACGCCAGCCAGTCTGCCATCAACTCCCGTTGCCGCTGGTAGAACTCGCCCGACTGAACCCTGGCGTAGCCGGTTTCCGCCTCGGCTTCCTGTGCCTCCAGGCCGATCTCCATGCATCTCGCGCCCAGGCTCCGTATCTGTTCTTTGGCGGCGGGGCGCGGGTCGTAAGCCTCCACGACGGCGCCAAGCCGTTTCGCCGTGGCGATTGCCTGCAGGCCGGCCACGCCCGCGCCGAGGACCGCCACCCGCGCGGGAGAGACCGTGCCGGCCGCAGTCATGAGCAGCGGAAACATCTTTGGCAGGCGGTTCGCAGCCAGCAGGACGGCTTTGTAGCCCGCGATGGTGCTGATGGCGCTGAGGACATCCATCGATTGAGCGCGGCTGATCCGCGGCATCAGCTCCAGCGCGAAGGCGGCTATCCGCCGCGCAGCGAGAGCCTTGATGCCAACGGCGTTTGTGTGCGGCTGAAGAAGACCAATCAGAATGGTCCCTTCTTTCATCTGGCTGATTTCCTCGAGGGTCGGCGGCTGGACTTTAAGGACCAGATCGGCTTCGGCAAAGATGCCAGGACCGATGCAAGCGCCTTTCTCTTCATAGGTAGAGTCGAGAAACCCGGCCGCCGTGCCCGCATCCGGCGCCAGCAGGACCTTTAGACCCGCCTTCGTCAGGTTCGGTACGAGATCGGGCACCAGCGCAACTCGCCGCTCGCCGGGAAGCATCTCCTTCGGAACGCCGATTATCATGAGCGCTGGCCCCCCGTTCACTTATGTAGACCCGCTGTACTTGAGGCTTGAGATATGCTTTATGTTTCGAAAGGGGATCTGCCAACCGTCCTACACGGCGTGCTGTAGCAATGCGTGCGGCCCTGGCCAAGCAAAGCGCGGCAGAAGTTGAGATTTGCTGATGTCCTCATTTCTTGACCGCCTTCAACGCCTCCAGCAACAACAGAGCCTGCGGACCGGCTCATGGGGCCGGTATTCTCTCCCCGAGGAGCGAGCCAGCAGTATGCAGCCGGGCCGTATACTGCCGAGCTAAACATATGCGATCCCAAGGCTCCGCGGCGACATTGCAGGCAAAGGGAGCCCTGCTGCCGATTTTGATTGCCCCACGGAGGCGAATGGTCCAAGATAAGCTCTGGATCTGGCCTTCGCTGTGCTGAGGAGCGCTTATTGCCATGGACCCCAAAACACCTTCTTCTCGACCTGTTCTGGCTGAGGATCTGAATCCGTTTCACATAGCAGTTCAGCAATTCGACCGGGCCGCCGCTCGCCTGCCCCAACTTCAGCGCGGCCTGATCGATTTCCTCAAGCGACCGGCGCGCACCGTAATCGTCGAGTTTCCGGTGCAACTCGACGATGGCTCCGTGCACATGTTCACGGGCTACCGCGTGCTCTTTAGCCACGTGCGTGGCCCCGGCAAGGGCGGCATCCGCTACCACCCTGCTGTCACGCTTGATGAAGTGCGTGCCCTGGCCGCATGGATGACCTGGAAATGTGCGGTTATCGACGTGCCCTTCGGCGGCGCCAAAGGCGGCGTGTGTTGCAACCCGAAGGAGCTGAGTGAGGGCGAACTTCGCAAGATCACCCGCCGGTACATTTCCGACCTTGGCGACTTGATCGGACCGCACACCGACATCCCGGCCCCGGACGTTTACACCGATGCCCAAACGATGGCCTGGATCTACGACACTTACGCCATCATGCATCCCGGTCGGAACAACCTGCCCGTGGTTACCGGCAAACCACTGGACATGGGAGGTTCGCACGGGAGGCACGAGGCCACCGCCCGCGGCTGCTTGTTTGCCTGCCAGCGGGCCCTGAGCCAGGGCCTCGTGCCCGGACTGACCGGTGTGAACGGGGCGCGTGTGGCGGTCCAGGGCTTCGGTAACGCCGGCAGCATCGCCGCCGAGCTATTTCGCGAGGCTGGGGCGCGTGTGATCGCGGTCAGTGATTCCCGAGGCGGCGTCTACCGGGAAGAAGGACTTGATGTAGCAGCAGTGATCGCCTACAAAGCTGCCGGCAAAACAGTCGCCGGTGCGACAGGCACGCGCCCGCTTACCAACGAAGAACTCCTGGCTCTCGACTGCGATATCCTCATCCCGGCCGCTCTGGAAAACCAGCTCCGCGAGGACAATGCCGCGCGCGTGCGAGCCCGCTTCGTGTGTGAGGCCGCCAACGGACCGACCACGCCCGCGGCCGACCGCATACTCTTTGAACGCGGCATTCCCGTGCTCCCGGATATCCTGGCCAATTCGGGAGGCGTCTGTGTCAGCTATTTCGAGTGGGTGCAGAACAACGAGAATGAACAGTGGGACCTGGAGGAAGTGAACAACAAACTCCGCGCCAAGATGGAGCGGTCGACCGATGCCGTCATCCAAAAACAGAGGCAAATCGGCACTGCCGCTAATTCGCCGGCGATTGATCTGCGCACCGCGGCCTTCGTAGTTGCGATTGAACGGGTGGCCAATGTCGCCTTGGAGCGCGGCATCTGGCCGTAATCCACCGCAGGTTGACCGCCACAGCGATCAGAGTGCGGAGCGAGAGAATATCACGACGTCGGAGATCGTTGTTTTCCACAAAACGGCCGATCTGTTGATGGGCATCGGGGCAGTCTGATAGTCCGACACTAGTCGGTAAGGCTGGCCGCAGTGTTGGTTTCATGAAAACTTGCAGGCACGCAGGCGGGACGGCCATCAGTCATCCTTGCTGATCGCCCGGATTAACCTGTACCCCAGGATCGCGGCTACCGAGAGAGCCAGGCTGCCCAGGAGGAAGAACGCCCAACGAAATGATTCAGCTCCGCTGCTGCTCAAGAGCTGGGCCGCAGCCAGCAGCAACGCGGCTGTGACCACTCCCAGGGCGAGCCGGTTCACCGCTTTCTCGAGCCGGTGGTGCTCATGCTTCACCTCGAACGTGCCGCTGCGGACCCGCCGGATGATATCGGACATGTCGCGAGGCAATTCGGCCAGCAGACGATCCCAGTCTCGGAAGGCCCGTTGCAGCTTACGCACCAATGCGGACGGCGACAGACGCCGTTGCACGATTTTCGCTCGGTAGGGCTGCAGCAGTTCTGCGAGGTTGAAATCGGGGCTCAATTGCCGGGAAATACCCTCCAGCATCACGAGCGTCTTGAGCAGGAGAGCGCAGCTCGACGGCAGGACAAGTCGATGGCGCCGGATAATCTCCGTCAACTGATTGATGGCCCCTGTAAAATCAAATTCTTGCAGCGATTGGCTGACGTATTCGGAGCAGAAGTCGCCTATCTCCATTCGCAACATATCCCGGTCCAGGCCGGAGGGAGCCTGGCAGATGCGCGTGATGACGTCGGTAAGCTCCTGGGCATCTCGGGAGATGACCGCTAGAAGGAGGCTCTCGATTTCTTCGCGGAGATCGTCATCGATCCTGCCGACCATGCCGCAGTCCAAAACGCCAACCACGCCTCCCGGCAGAAGCATGTAGTTTCCAGGGTGCGGGTCAGCGTGGTAGAAGCCGTCCCGAAAGATCATCTGGAGGTACATGGTGGCCGCGCGCCGGGCAAACGCGCTGAGGTCGGCGCCCGAATTCTTGAGCGCGTTGACGTCGGAACCCTTGACGCCCTCCAGCAAGTCCATGGTCAAGACTCGTCGAGTGCACAAGGCGGGATAGACAGCGGGAACGCGAATGGTTTCATCCTCGGTGAAACTGGCTGCAAAGCGCTGCATGCTGCGTCGCTCGGCGACGAAGTCCAGTTCACGTAGGATCGTCCGGCGAAACTCGCGCACGAGGGCGACCGGCTGGTAAGGGCGAAGTTGCGCTGCATGCTCCTGGGCTAGCGCAGCCAGTCCTTCCAGCAAGTCCAGATCCGTAGTCACCTTCTCCTCGATACCGGGATGCTGCAGCTTCACGACCACGGCCTGTCCGTTCTGCAGCCGCGCTCGGTGGACCTGCCCGATGGAGGCGGAGGCCAGCGCTCGATCTTCGAACTCCAGGAATAGTTCTTCGGGAGGCTTGCCGAGTTCCGCGGCGACGACGGCGCGAACGACCTCGGGCGGGTCGGGCGGCGTATTCGCCTGAAGCTGTGCCAGCTCGGCTGCCAGAGCCGGCCCGATCAGATCGCTCCGCGTGCTCAGCATCTGGCCAAGTTTGACGAAGGTGGTGCCCAGCTCGGTCAGGGCGATGCGGATGCGCGCTTCGCGGCTCAGATGCCCCAGCTTCTTGCCGTCCGAGCTGACCAGCCACTGTTGCAGCCAATCGTAATCCAGCCCGCTCAGCCAGTCGGCGAGGCCGTACTTTGCCAGAATGGAGACGATGGCTTTCAGCCGGCCCGCATTGCGGTCCAATCTCGTCAAGGCGGCGAGCCTCATGGCGGTGTGTCCTCATGCGCTGTTTCGGAGACCGCCACGAGCCCGCACCACGAACATCAGGCGACATGTCCGGAGGCGTCTGAGACTACTTCTTCGCGCCCTCCAGGCGCTTTCCGGTCTCCTGCATGCATTTGCCGATGGCCGTGAAGAGTGCACCCGCTGCCTGCCCGGAAAGAGAAATGCCGGCTCCAACGGACTCCTTGGCCAGGCTCGCAGGATGGTGCGCCGCAGCCCTGACCGCGGCATCCAGCGCGGGCCGGACTCGGTTGTAGGTCCGCTCCGCATGCCCACGCAAGCTGCCGACCTGCGCGGAAACTCAGGAGCGTAGCTTGCCCACGGTCTCAGCGACGGTATCGATGAACATGCTCTTTAGTGCGGCCAGATCTTTCTTGAGCTTGGTCAAATCCTCCGTCGCAAATGACCGGCTGGCAGCTTCGGACTCTTCCAGGGCGAGCCGGGCTGCAAGGCTTGCTGACGACAGACCGTCCCCAAGCCCCTCGACGACCTGTCCCAGGACACTGTCGGGCTGCTTGGGCACCGCTTTCTCGATGGCCGCCGCCGCCCCGTCCATCACGGATCGAGTGAGTGCAACCAACCCTGCGCCATTGAAGTGGAATTCCTTGGCCATGTCGCCGACCAGGCGGGAAATCCGTGCCTGAATGTCACGGCTGCTGGCGACAATCTCTTCGACCTGCTTCCGGACACTCTCCTCAAGTTCTGCGCGCGTAGGTTCCATGAGCGTTTCTCCAACAAGAATTCTAGCTGTTCACGCAAGTGAGAGCGACGGCCAAAGTCGTTTGCTCCTGTCTTGGCATGCCTAGCAGCCGCATTTCCGCACTTTTTCTACGAGGGTCCGCAGCAGGCTTTCCTCGTGGGCGACTTCTTGCTGATACTTTGGTGCCTCCGTCCGCCGCTTTTCCGCGTGCGTTTCCACGAAAGTTTTCTCGAGAAGCCGCAGTAATTCCGTGCGCTCCTCTCTGGTCAAACTCAGGTTATAGCTGGTCTCCAAAGCACTGTTCATGACGCACCTCCAATCGGCATTGCATCGATCGATGCGAATACTTGACTCATTCTGGCCATCAGACACGCCAGATCTCCAGTGCAATGTCCGTGCCTGCTGCAGCGCGAATCGGACTCAAGCATGAGCGCCGGACACAAGACACAGCGTCGGTGCGTGTTATCTCCACGGGATAGATCACCTCGGGCGGGAAAGTTCCGATTGTACGCCGCGTGCGTGCGGGCCGCGCTGTGCTGTCCGGGCTCAACCGCAGCAGGCATGTGCCGTTTCCGCACGGTCTTGTCGGCGCGAGTAGAGCGCTTGTGCGCGGTGGTGACCGCGCGCTGCAAGTGTTATGATCAACCCGGCCTGGGCCCGCCTGGCAGCGGCAGCTAGAGCAGTCGGTCAAACCGCCTTTCGGCTTTCAACGGAGAGATAGCAGGATCACCATGGTTTCCACAAAACAAACTTGGAAGCAGCTCCTCCTCGTTGCAGTTGGCTTGCTACTATTCGCAGTCGGCATTGATGCCCGAGGCGCGGACCAACCGGTGCAAGCAACGGTCGAATCGGCCGATGCCCTCTTCGAGGAGGGGAAGTTTGGCGACGCGGGGGAAATCTACCGCCAGGTGGCGACCCAGGACCGCAAGAATCTCCGGGCCGCGGCTCGCCTTGGGTACATCGCCCTGCTCTCCAACCGGCTTGATGAGGCAAAGGAGTGGTTGGAGAAAGCTTCGGCCATCCTACCCGATCAGTCTTCCGTCAAGGCCCTCCTGGCAGAAGTGTTTTATCGCCGTGACGAGTTCGGAAAGGCCGGGCGTTTGTTGGGTGCCGTCGGCGCGGAACCGCGGGCGAAAATGTTGGCCAGCTTCAAGGGCCTCAAGCCCTACGAGGTTCAGGGATCGTCCCAGAGCACGTCGGTGAAGTTTGTGATGACCAATCCTTTGCCCGTTGTGCAGGTGCGCGTGAACGGGGGCAAGGAGGTCAACTTCTTCATCGCCACGGGCGGGGCGGAAGTGACTCTGGATACGGAATTCGCCCGCGAGATTGGCATCCCGCAATTTGGCTCACAGACCGGCAACTTTGCCGGCGGCAAGAAGGCAGCTGTCGGGCACGGGCGCATCGATTCTCTTACTCTCGGCGACTGGGTCATCAAGAATCTTCCTGCAGGCGTGCTGAACACGCGCCAATTCTCCAAGCCGGTATTTGGCGGCAAACAGATCGACGGCATCCTCGGCACCGTGCTTTTCTATCATTTCATCAGCACCCTAGATTACCCCAGGGGAGAGCTGATCCTGCGCCGCAAGACCGGAGAGAACCTCAAGGAAGTGGAGCAAGCAGGGCCCGGCAAGACCAGCGTGGTTCCATTCTGGATGGCGGGGGACCATTTCATGTAGTTTTTTCAAGCCGTATGCGCTCACGTTCGATTTCCAAGGGATGCGCTTGCTGCTGAGGAGTAAGCAGTAAGACACCGCGCGAGGTAAATCGAGATGTCCACGCCGACAGGGCGGATTGGTATCAAAACCACGCAGTGTCCCATGGCGCGCTCCCAAGGCCGGTCGCACACATTAGCCTAATCTTGCGTTTCTCGGAGCACGCGCACCGGTGACGCGAGTTATTGGGATTCGTGTCTCCTGGCGTAGAGGCTCTTCCATGGCAAGATCGCTGGTCTGCCCCCAGGGCCACCAATGGGATATTGACGACCAAAGCCCAATGAGATCGGGCGTTGTCCTCCTTTGCCCCGTTTGTGGTTTGGCAGGCGACTCCGTTTCATCGGTGGCGGCTGGAGGATCTGACCAAATCTATGCTGGGGCATCCTCGATCGCCCCCAAAGAACTGTCCTTGTCCGAAGCTGAAACGTTAGCGCCCGGATCCGGCATGCACGTAGACGCCGTAGGGGATGGTGGGACGGAATCCTCGATCCACGCTCCTGTCACGGCACCACCATCTGTTCCGGGTTATGAAATCATTAAGGAACTGGGACGTGGTGGGATGGGCGTCGTATATTTGGCACGGCAGGTGAAATTGGATCGACAGGTGGCACTGAAAGTCTTGCCATCCGAAACGAGCGCCGATCCAACTTTTCTGGAACGATTCAACCGCGAGGCGCGGGCCCTGGCCAAGCTGAGCCATCCAAACATTGTCACGGTACACGACTTCGGCCAAGCGGACGGGCAATCCTATTTCGTCATGGAATACATCGACGGCGCCAACCTACGGAAACGGCTGCGCGCGGAGCAAATCAACTCAGACGAAGTCCGAGCCATCGTGATGCAGCTTTGCGACGCACTTCAGTATGCCCATGAAGAAGGGATCATCCACCGGGACATCAAACCCGAAAACATCCTGCTCGATAAGCGCGGCCGCGTCAGGATTGCGGATTTCGGGATTGCCAAATTGCTAGCTCGAAAGACGGGAGGCTACACGCTCACAGGACCGTGGCAGGTCGTAGGCACCCTCCATTACATGGCTCCCGAGCAACTGGACAACCCCCTGTCCGTGGACCACCGCGCCGATGTTTATTCCCTGGGCGTGGTTTCGTATGAGCTGCTGACAGGGACATTGCCTATAGGCCGGTTCGCGCTGCCCTCGGAAGCGGCCAACGTCGATTCACGATGGGATGGGATCATCGTGCGCGCCTTGGAGAAGCAACCGGAGCGGCGCTTCCAATCGGCCAACGAACTTAAAGCGGCTCTGGAAGAGATCGCCCAACCGGCGCCGGCTCGGCGAGCCGGATCCGAAGATAAGCTGCAAACCGAACCCCGTCCCGCTTCACAGACGCCGATTGGAATCCTTGTTCTCCTCACACTGTCACTTATCGTCTGGCCCGTCGGACTTCTGCTGCTCATTTGCGCAGTGATCTATGGGTTGGTAATGCTCTTCAGACCGGGAGGAAAGAGCGCTGTTCGCCGTCACTTCCGAACTGCCGAGACGATGATCCGGGCGGGTGGGAAATGGTTTCTCAATACCAGCCGCTGCGCTGCCTTGGTCTGCGTGTTCGGTGTCATCGCTTGCCTGATTGCTTGGCCGCAGCTTCCGCCGCAGGTCAGACCTCCTATTGATCCCAACTTGTTGGAAATAATAGCAGCAGGCGCTTTCGTGGCGCTTTTATTGCTCCTTCTTTGGACCTCCTTCCTCGAGCCGATCCCGATCTGGAGACCGCTGGCCATCATGACGACTGGGATTGTCGTAGTGGTCGCTACTGGTCCACTTCTGGCAGTGCTATCGGGACCGTTTATAATTAACTCACCACGGGCTGTTGGTGGGTTTCTGTTCAACGGGGCAGCGGCTATTCTTGGCGGTTTGTTGCTCCTGCTCGGGGCGGTGCAGATGCGCAGCGCGCTCATGCAACGGCTAGCGCGCGCTCAGGCAAGATCCGAAACGCGAGTGGAGCCGGATCGTGCAGATTCTAAGTAATACGAACGGTTGCAAAAGGGAGCCGCCTTGGGAAGCGTCCTTTGCTACGATGCCGGAAAGAAGATTGCAATGCTCGAATTTACTACTGAAGAGCGACAAGTCGTCGCCAATGGCCATGCTGTCCGCGTTCGAGAGGACGGCCCAGAGTACGTCCTCCTCCGTGCCGATGTCTACGACCGCATGGCCTACGATGACAGTTCCTGGACAGACGAGGAAATGGACATGCTGGCGGAGGCGGCGCGGGAGATGCTCGACCGCTATCAGCCATGAATCTGAAGCGCGCACACGTTGCTATCGCCTGAATCCCGCATCCTAAAAGGATGACGCTGCATGGAGGCCAGTCGTTATGGTGCGAGCGGATGCGTGCGGACTGCCCGATGCATTTCTTCCTAACGTCCCGTCAACCTCTTGAACCCATCGGCACTCCATTCATCACTGCCAACGCCGTGATGGACGAAAAAGAGACCGCTGGGATCGTACTTCTTTTTCACTGCGGCCAAGCGCGGATAATTCGAGCCCCAGAACGATTGCTGCCAAGCGCGCTCGAAGAAGTCGCTTTCCGAGACGTACGATCCGGGCTGGTTGACCAACTTCAACAATTCATCCATCGCTTTGTTGATGGCGGCAGCGTGGCGGCGGGCAGTCGCCACATCAGGTTCATGGCCGGGAATGTCAGGGAACGCCGGCCGACTATTGCCCGCGATGATCGCCAGCGCGAACGCATCCAGGACGACGGGATTCATCGCGGTGTCTTTGGCGGCCGCCCGTTCGTCCGCCGGCGCCCCACCAAGTCCCTTGTTGAAGTGCAGGGATACTTCCCAGTGTCGGCTGCTGGCAAACAGCGCGTCCGCCAGGGCAGCCTGCCGATCCTTCTCCAACAGCGTCGTCGGCAGCCAGGCCGAGCGGTAACCGTGAAGGAACTGGCCTGCTTCCTCACGATTGCCGGCCCAGAGGACGTTGCCTGCCGGCGCATTCGGGCGGTCGTCGCGGACGATTAGCTGGGGGAGGTATTGCTGAAGAAACTTGGCATCCCAGAGATGTCGTGCCGGCAGGACCCCGATGTTCACTGGCTCCTTTAAGATAAAGTCCTGCGGTGCCCCGGCCACCCAGTCGAGAAATGGTCGCCAGACGTCTTTCGCCTCCTTGCCGTCGAGGCCCTGACACACCATGTGCAACTGGACCGTATTCCCCGGCAAAAACTGGATTTGTTCTCCCCAATGAGGATTGAAGAGTCGATCGCTGTAGAAGCCGACGATGCGTGCGATCAGCTTGCGAAATGCAGCGTCCGAACGCGCCTTGATCGTCCCGGACACTCCGCCAAAGTACTCGGGGAGCTCCCGGGTCCGCAATGTGAGTTTAGCAACAACGCCGAAACTGCCTCCGCCGCCACCTTTGAGCGCCCAGAACAGCTCCGGATTGGTGCAGGCGTTGGCGACCTGCACCGCGCCGTCGGCGGTGACGACTTCGGCTTCCAGCAGGCCCGCAGCAGCCAGGCCGTACTTTTTGGAGAAGCTGCTGAAACCGCCGCTCTGAATGAGTCCCGCGACGCCGACCGTCCCGCAACCGCCTCCTTGCACGTATCGGCCCCCTCGCGTCGTGACGGCGTCGTAAACATGCATCCAGATCGCGCCCGCGCCAACGGTCACGGCCGGCTGCGGCGCCACCTTCCCCGCGCAGTCTTGAGGCACAAACGCATCGTGGCTGACGATCTCGTGCATCGCTCGCGTCCAGATCAGCAGGGAATCAGCCGCGTTCGAGGTCCCCTGGTAGCTGTGCCCTCCCCCTTTCACTACCAATCGCAGACGGTGCGCGCGGGCGAAATTCACCGCCGCAACGATGTCCGCCGTCTCCGCGGCCGCGACCGCATAGACGCTGGGCGCCGACGTCCAGGCATCGAGCCAGCCGGACGTTTGCGTCAGCGCCGGCTGGTCGCCGATGTAGTAGGGATTCTTCAGTTCCTTGAACAGCTCCCTGCAGGCCGCACTCTGCGGCGCGGCCCGGCACTCGGCCAGCGGCGACTTCACCTCGATCAAACGCCCGCCGACATCCTGTCGCAACTTCTCCCAGCTCGCCTGCGAAGGCCACGATAGATCGCCCGGACGGACTCGTGAAATGGTTTGCGCTGGACCCTCGACAGCAGGTGTCGGTTGTCCAGAACATCCTGCCTGAGTATCGCCCGTCGAAAGAAGCGGTATTGTTGCCGCGCCTTTGAGGAATTCTCTTCTGTCCATTTCATTTCCTTCGGTTGATTTTCACCAGGATGCGCGCGTATGCGGATCGGCGGGTACCGCAGGTTCGAAAACCGGTCGCCGTGCTGTGAGACAGCAAACTCCAAGAAATCAACATCGCAGCTGCTATCTGCTAGAAGCAAACCGGTCAATCGCCAGCTTATGATCGGCGCACCTCTTTGTCGACAATAGCCGAGCTACTCTTGGAAACGTCAACGAATTCTTCCAGGTGCTCTCGCAGTCCGGCCCTTTGGCATCGCCTCGCATCTCTAGTCGGGAGGCCAGTGGAAGTGTGAGGTTGTACACTATTTCACAGGGTATGCCCTCACAGGCATTTCCTTGGAGCTGAGGCGGCAACCCCGTTCGTCGCTTGAGAGTATGCGGTAGAGATAAATCAAATGACTCTAGCCAACCGTCACCGCAGGAATGGCAAGCCAAAGGCGGTCGACCATGTGCCCCTCTGGATGCCCGAGCGTGTGTTCGTTGCTCGAGAAAATCAGCTTACCGATCGAGCCGCGTCGCTCTTTGCGAACGGCGCGTCTCTCTCCTGCCTTGTGGTTGGTGACAGCAAGTCGGTACTGAGTCAATTTCCGGTAGCGGCGTTCCAATGTTGCGTCACCTCGCCACCGTACTGGTCGCTACGCAACTACCACATCGCCGGCCAAATCGGGCTTGAGCTGTCCGTCAAAGAGTACATCCAGAACCTGGTAATGGTTTTCGAGCACGTGCGAAGGGTGCTTCGCGAAGACGGCACGCTCTGGCTCAACATCGGCGACTCCTACACCTCTGGGGGCAGAACCTGGCGCGCGCCGGACAAAAAGAACCCCGTTCGGGCGATGGATATCAGGCCGCCAACGCCCGAGGGCCTAAAGCCCAAGGATCTGATTGGCGTCCCCTGGCGACTGGCATTTGCCTTGCAAGAAGCGGGCTGGTATTTGCGGGCGGACATCATCTGGAACAAACCGAACTGCCAGCCCGAAAGCGTGAAAGACCGTCCTACCAGATGCCATGAGTACCTCTTCCTTTTCAGCAAGAACGAACGGTATCTGTACGACTCCAAGGCTCTGCGGGGGCCGAACGAGAGAAACCTGCGAACGGTCTGGGACATCAACACCCAGGCGTACAAGGGCGCCCATTTCGCTACCTTCCCCCCGGCCGTCGTCGAGCCTTGCTTGACGCTGGGAAGCCGCGAAGGCGACCTTGTCCTGGATCCCTTCATAGGCTCAGGCACTACCGGCCTCGTTGCCCTCAACATGAACCGGCGTTTTGTGGGCGTCGAGTTGAACCCCGCGTATATCCAGATTGCAGAGAAGAGATTGAACGGGGCAATCATTCATGAGTGAAGCTTCCATCCCCGTGCCCAAGGCGTCTCGACAGGTGCAATTCCACCAACTCCTTGTTTCGGCCCGGAAGACCTGGCTCATTGACGCGTTGAGCAAGGCTTTAACTCGGGTGGACCAACGGCAACTCAAATCTCAGCTCCTGAAGTTTGTGCCTGCGGACGCTCAAAAGATCTTGGCCGCGGCCGGCATTCGCGACGAGCACGTTTTTCCTACTCCTGTCCTGCTCGAAGCTGCACCGGCCCTCGTCGGCTACTATCGATTGCTGCTTGGCTTGCCCCAAAAAATTTTCTACGGCGGCGGCACAGGAATGGGGCCGTTCAAGAACATGGAAATGAAAGGCACGCTACGTGAACAGACTCGGGCTCTGTTGCCTGCCTTTTGCAAGGCGATGAACGCGGCCCTGGCGGATCTGGTACGACAGATTTTACCCAGAGTCACCGCCAGGGATATTTCGGAATTGCCGCTACTGACTCTTGGTTCATTTTTCCAGGGTGCGAATAACGTCAAGATTGGGAAACAGGCCACGCTTGGCGTTTTCCTGCTGCTGTTCGAGTTGGTTCAATCTCATGTCTCGGAGCATACCGACAGGAAGATTACTGTCAGGAACGCTGCCGGTCGCATCGTCACCTTGTCTCTGGGGTCGGATCCAGACGTGAGTATTGAAGAAGACGTGTCGGGAAAGATACGCCGGAAAGTAGCCCTCGAGATCAAAGGAGGCACGGACCAGAGCAATGCCCACAACCGAGCCGGCGAAGCAGAGAAATCTCATCAAAAGGCGAGAGACCAAGGTTACCGCGATTTCTGGACTCTGATTGCCAAGCACGGACTAAACATGGCGAGGCTCACCAGCGAATCGCCAACCACGCGCTCCTGGTTCGACGTTGCGCAAGTACTTGCACGCGAGGGTAAGGATTGGGAGGAATTCCGCAGCCGAATTGCGGAAGCTGTGGGAATCCCTCTGAATCAGATTTCCCCCCGCGGTAGCCGGAAGTGACCATTTGCCAAGTCCAAGGAAAACGAAAGAAGCTTGGGACTACTAGAGGCAGGAATTCAAGTGATGATCCAATGGCAGGGTCTTCACTCGTGCCGGCGGTTTAAGGCCGCCAGGGGAAGGCTCGGGATCTCCCTGAGAGTCAGCCCGCGAGCTAGCGCCTAGGCGCGAAATAGCGGCGGATGATCAAACGTGCCGGCCAGCACTTCCTTCGCGGGCAATCCTAGCCAATCCTCCAGGACAGCAGTGTAGACTCCACGGAAATCGGCCGTCATCTTCGGCTCCCCCGCAGCCAATTCAGTCAGGCTAGGCATGGTCGTGGCGACGCCACCGCGGACGCCTGGTCCCGCTAGAAACACGGCGCCGGCGGTGCCGTGGTCTGTTCCCGCGGAACCGTTCTCCTTGATCGTGCGGCCGAATTCGCTGAAGGTGAGCAGGATCACGCGGTCGGCCAACTTGGCTTGGGTCAAATCGTTGAAGAACGCGGCGATGGCGCCGGCCAATTCCTCCAGGAGGTTGCCGTGTGCGAAGGCCTGGACCGCGTGGGTATCGTAGCCGGATTGCACGGTATAAAACACGCGCGCCCCGAGATTGGACCGAATCAGGCGGGCTGCCAGCTTCAGGCGTTCGGCCAGGGCGGTTGCGGGGTAGCGGCTGCCGTCATTGCCGCCGGCCAGGTGGGCCAGCTTGTCGGCCGCGGCGTTCGCGTCGACGGACTGCCGGCGGACGAACGCCAGCAGGTCATCCGCGGATTCGCCGCCAATCGCTTGCTTCGCGGAGGCGGGGTCGGCCAGAAGCACTTCCTCCACCCGGTTCAGGGACACCGTCGTGCTGCGCCGGCCGCGGAGGGCCGTGGGGACCGCGCTGCCGAGGAGATATGCTGATCCAGCTTGCGGATCGAGCGCGCGCCCGAGCCAGCCATAGCCATTCTGCTCTTCGGGATCCAAACGGGCCGTCTGCCAGATGGCCATGCTTTCGAAATGCGACCGGTTTGGGTTCGGGTAGCCGACGCCCGGCAACACTGCCAGATGGCCGGCTTGCCATAGCTTGTCGAGTGGCTTGAGCGACGGGTGCAAACCGACCGATGCCGACAGGGAAAGAAGTTCCTTCTTGGCGATCTTGAGCTTCGGCCGGAGCTTTTCGTAAGTGGGGTCGGCGTACGGGATGACGGTGTTGAGGGCGTCATTGCCACCGTTCAGCTCCACAACAACCAAAATGCGCCGGTCCTTGTCGGCGGCTGCCGCCTGGGCCGTGCGGGCCACAAAGAGAGGCACCGTAGGCGCCAGGGCAAATAAAGAGGAGGCCTGCAAGAACCTGCGACGAGTCAGCATGATGGTCTCCGTGGGGGCCGAGGTTACTTTTCGATCAACCGAGTTGTGCCTGGGGCGACGATAATAGCGTGCCTATCGTTCTTCGCTCATCCATCCCGGACGTCCGGCGGCGGATGTCGGCGCTTGGATCGGTGCCGAATAGCAAGCGGTGATGGAACGTGAGTAGCGCGTCAGAGTTGGTTCCGAAGCCGTACTTGTGTGGCAAGAAAGCGGCATCGTAGGGCGAGGCCCGGCCAACATCGGGCCCCGAGATCAACGCTGTGATGAAATTCGCGCGGGTGATCATGCTGCGCGTGTGCACCCACGCTCGGCCGAACGGCCAGCCACCGACGTTGGGCGGGTTGAACAGGTCCTGGCCGATGCGTGCTGACCAGTCGGCCAGCGCGAGCGTGCTTGGAGACGGGTCGAACATTTCGAGCGCCCGGACGGCGCCGACCACGAATTCGACCGGCCCGATCACCCGGCTGCCTAGGTTCGCATTGGAGAAAAATAACTGCGACTTCAGGACTAGCTCAGTTGCCCACGCAATGTCCAGGTCGTGCTCGCGAAGTCCGGCGGCGAGCGCATGCATTGCAGCCGGTGGAACGATGGATTCGCCGAAGAACAGCCGGCACAACTTCAGCGCGAGCCGTTCGCTGGTCGCCGGCTGCTCCAGCAGAATTATCACAAGCGCGGTCCCATCCAACTCTCCACGTTGTCCCAAAATGCACTTATTCCCGATATCGCGCCGGGCAGCCACATTCGCGAACTGCCCCTCCTCCACCGACCAGCCTGTGAGCGCGCGCGCAGCCTCCTTCACGTCAGCTTCCGAGTAATGGCCCACGCCGAGCGTGAACAGCTCCATCGCTTCCCGTGCCAGGTTTTCGTTGGGATGGCTTCTGCGGTTGGCCTGGGCATCGAGATAGAGGAGCAAGGCCGGTTCGCGGATGCCAGCCCTCAAGAGATGCCCAAACTTGCCGCGGGCGAATTTGCGCAGCGTGTCATTCTGCCGGCGCATGAGGGCGGGGTTTGCCACCTTGCTATTAGCGGTGGCGAAGTGGTCATGCCAAAGCAGCGTGAGCTTTTCCCCTAGCGCATCGGTCCCGAACATCATGCGGTAAAACCACCACGCTTTGAGGCGGTTGATTTCTCCCGCAGCCACAGCCGAATCGGCCAGGAGGTCGGCGATGGAGGCGAAGTCGGGCGGGGAGACGAGACTTGCCTGGCCGGCCAGCAGCCGATCAACGCTGGCCACGGGCCCTTCCTTCAAGTCGCGTTGCATTTCGCTCCAGGTGCCGGCAAAACCGGCCCGGCGATGCAAATGTACCACGCGCCGCAGGTTCCAGGGCGCGCGCTCATCGGCGGTGTACGGCGACCACACGGCATCGATCATGGCTGCTCCAGGATTACTCATGAGTTCCCTTATCGGCCGCAGCACATGGGCGACTCAGGCGCGGACTCGTCACTTATATAGTGCTCGATGGGAGCCAAACCTATCCCGGAATTCTTGGTTTAGTGGTTTCGAAATGATCTTCACGGTGCTTGAGGGAGAATTGCCGGCCCACGCTTTGCCCGTCGGGCTGGCGACCGAGGAAGCTGGACGGGCTGCCGGGATGGGTCAAGCGCTGCGGCGAAAACGTGAAAAAATGTAGATCCGTTCACTCATCGGGCGGCTTCAACCAGCGCCTTTTTTTATGAGTCCCAACATGATCAAAATGCAAAAACGCCGTGTTTTTCTCGGTTTTTGCACAGCATTTATTTGCGCGCGGGCCGATTGTTTCCGTTTAATAGTCTCAAAATGCCGGTTGCAACTCAGCGTTCCATTTTCGCCTGGATGGTCATGTGCAGCGGCTCGACCCAGTGCTTCAGGTCGGCATTGTAATAGAGATAAGCCCGGCTGGCGGGGCCGCTGTATTCACCGGGCACGCGGCAAATGATGTCCAACGGCACCTCGATCTTCTGCCTGGGAGCGAGATCGCGCCAGTAGAGAATTACCTCGCGGCCACGCGTTTCCCAGGCGCTAATCAGGCCCTTCTCCGTGCCGTCGTTCCTCAGGCGCGCGTGGTCCTTGAGCTGCTTCATGTCCTCGGGCAGCGTGAGGCCCGCGGGCAAGCCGATGATTGCCACGGCCATCCCCTGCCCTTTGTCCTGCGTGTTCTCCACGATGACGGTGAGATGAACGGGTTCTCCTTCGCTCGCCTGGGCTCGATCCAGGCGGGTCTGCAAGCGCACCGGATAGTCGCTGGGATTCGCAGGCTTTAGCGTTTGATACGACCAGCTCAGCGTGTATGGGAAGATATTCTTGCCCGTGATCTCGATGCCCACCGTGTTCTTGCCAGCCTTCAGTTGTTTCTCCGCATCGGGCATGGTGAGAAGGAGAGCCTCCTGGGCACCCGCAGCGAAGTCAAGGTTCGCCACGATTTGGTTGCCGACCGAGAGACGAAGTGCACCGCTTTCGACGGTTTTCTTGTTGGCGTTCGCGAAGGCGATGAGTGCCTTCAGAGCGAGTATTGTCGACTGCGTGGAGCCGAACCCGCCGTAGCCGCCGCGCTGCTGGCCTATCCAGCGGATTGCCTTCTGAAGCGGCGCGTTGAATTCTCCAGGCCGGTTGGCCTTGAGCCAGCCGAGCACGGCGAGAGCGGTCGTTTCGATCTGCAGATCACGGCCGCCGGAACCGGTGATGCTGGTGTGTGCCGCATCGAGATGTCCGTCGGCCTGCTGAGCGACAGCGACGCGCTTGAGCAAAGTCGTGCCTTCCTCGGTCTGGCCGCGGTTGATAAGACTGGTTGCAACGAGCGCGAGGAAATAGGGGTCCTTGGAAGTCTTGGCCTGACCTGCTAGGGTCGCCAATTCCAGTCTCACGTCGTCATCCTTGCCACTCTCCGTCAAGGCCCAGACGATGTAGGCGTTGGTGATATCGTCCGGCGCCCTGCCGAAACTGTCGAGGGCGCGTGTGTTCCGCTGGAAGCCGCCTTTACCGTCCTTGCGCGACATCAAGTAAACGCGCGTGCGCTCGATCATCCTGGGGTCAACGTCGTAAACGCGGGCCATGTCGCGGAATTCGAGCAAGCCATAGGCAGTCAGCGCTTCGTGCGGCGGGGCCGTGCCGCCGAACCATTCGTAGCCCTGGCGCTTGTTGCTTGAAGTCGATTGGCACTCGAACGACGTCAATTTGACATAACCGCTAGCCAGTAGATCGCGGGCTCGACGTTCGAGTTCGGGTTTGGACTGGTCGCTCTGTTTAAGGTAATCGAGGGCGAGCACGTTGGGGTAGTTGCTGCTCGACGTTTGCTCGAAGCAGCCACAGGGTTCGCGCAATAGCGACTCGATGCCCTTCTGCAAATCGGCAAGCGTGGAAGGATAGGCTTGCACCTTGCACCTGAGCGAGCCCTTGACCCAGGATTCCGGCAGGACGATGTCGTGGCTGGCGATGCGTTCTAGCACCTCGCTGTGCGAGCCAACGATCGGGAAACCATCGGGGACCACCTGGAACGTGCGCGTCACTCGATCTGCGAACGGCTCGCTCTTGCCTTCGATTTGGACGGCTGCCTGGCCTTCGATGAGCGAAGGCTGGAGCCGGAACAGCCGGCGCGCCCGGCCATCGGCATCTACAGTAAGCGTGGCATCGTCGTCTCCCACTGGGATTGCGCCGGTAGCGGCCAAGTGGAGATGGACCTGTCGGCGCTGGTCGGTGTTGTTGGCGATGCTGACCGGGACATCGATCTTGTCGCTGGCAGTCACTTCGATGGGCAGCTTCGGCTCCAGCGTGAACGGCAGCCGGGCTTCGATGTCCTTCATTACGGCGCCAAGTTGGCCGTCAAGTGTGTGCCCAAAGATCACCACCTGGCACGTCGTGACCGAATCGCAGAGATCGAACGAGATCTCCGTTTTGCCGTTCGCCAGCACGAGCGCGGGCTGCCAATAGAGGGTATCGACAAAATCAGACCGCTGCTCGGAATCGCTGCCCAGCGGCCGCCGGTGGGCATACTCGCGAACAACGAATGGCGGAGGAGGCGGCTGATAAACGCGCTTGGCACCGAGGCGGGAACGAAGCGATCGCCCCTGGCCTCCTTCGCGGCCCATTTGCTCTTGCCGCTGACCTTGCATTTGTGGCCGCATTGCAGCGCCAGCCATCACTGGGGCATTCTGAGGGAGAGCCGGTGCTTTAAGCTCCAGATTTTTCTTGAGATCGCCAACGTTGCCGGCTGGCGCGAGCTGGTACATCCCCAAGTCCGCGGGCCGACGAAGGGCAAGACCCTTTCGCGCATCGAGGGCGGCGGTCTGTCCCTTCATCATGCCGGCCGCTCGGTCATTTTGCTTGGCATTGTCTTGTTTATCGAAGAGGCGCGCTTGATTCTCGGCCATTCCTCGTTCCCGCATGGCGGCCGCGGCGGTTTTCCCGACTTGATTCTCGCCGGCTACGGGATTTGGCGGCATTCCAAATTTAAAACCACCGGGTCCCCGCCTCGGGACGCCCAGGCCTTCTGGCTGTGCCGGTGCCGGGGCTGGAAAGGCTTGTGGCACCGGCATCAGTTCCTCGCGTTTTTCAGCCGGAACCATTTTCGACTTTGCCGACGCTTCCGGTAACGATGAATCTCTCGTGGCCCCGGCCACGGCAAAAGTCGCATTGTCCGCCGCGGGCTTCCTGGACCAAACAACCGTCAACCCAACCAACAGCACGCCACAGACACCTGCAGCTACCAAGTGCGGGATGGCTCCAGTCATGCTTCTGCGAACAGCCACGATCAAGAAGAACAACAAGGCTCCTGCGACTGCCACTATGACCGGGCCGATCGCTTTGTGGATCAGCTCTCGCGGCAATGCCTTGTGGGCAGCCAAGCGATCGACCGCTTCCTGGTAGCTGGACCGGGCAGCGACGGTCTGTAAACTCATCCGTTGCATCTCTTGCTGCCGCTCAGCCTGGATTTGGACCAAGGACCGGCGCGCTGCGTTCTCTTCTTCTTTGAGTTTGGCCAGTTGTTCCCGGTGCTCGCTCTCTATTTTGTCGGCCTCGCGCTCCATCATCGGAGTCATCTGCTGCAACGTTTGCCCGTTCGCCAGGAGCAACCGGTCCGCGTCCTGGCCGAACTGCTGCTGGAAATTCCCCGGGTTCTGCTCGGCGAAGCGCCGCCAACCTTGTGTCCCGAGAAGCAGATCGAGAGCGGCGGGCGCCTTGGGATGAGGCGACAGCAGGAAGTCCGCATATTCCAGATCTTCCGGCCGGCGTATTTCCGTGGACAGGTAAAAATGCGTCGGCAGTGTGTGCGCGGTCTTCTCGTCCGCCATGGTGATGACACTCTTGTCTACGACCGCCACCATCGCGATCGCCGGCGCCGGTTGCTCCTTTTCGTTTAAACCTGCAATCGACAATTTCACTTTCTCGCCGGGCACGTAACGCTCCTTGTCAGGCCCGGCGCTGAGAACAAGCTGCTTGGCGGGCACTCGATAGACGAGGCGCTCGGCCAAGGGGGTCAATTGCGGATGATTTGCGTTGCCCGGCTGCATCTCAAAGACAGTTACTCGATACACGCCGCCGGCTTCTTGCACCGGCCGAAGCACGACTTCAATCGGCTGCATTTTCTTGACGACAACCAGGCGATTATCCATGAGCCGGCCGCGGCAGTACGCGCCGACCAGCAGGGAGCGATCCTTCTGGGCGCTGGCAAGCATGAGACGGATTGGCTCTTTCTCCTTTGTCACACCCGTCCTAATCGTGAGCGCGATGCCGTCATCCTTGGCCGAGGGGAGTTCATACGTGCCTTCGATGCCTGCAGGCTCGTCAATCTTGAGTTCGTACTTGCGGCCTGCCAGCGGCGTGAACGTGTAGAGGCCCATGCCCTGGTTGACGCCGGGAGCGCGGTCGTCGTTGAGCGTTTGCACGTTCGGCACCACCACGGCGCCGGTTTGATCGACAATCCGTCCCCTGATCTCGGCCGGCTTGTCCAACATCGTACGCGCCTGAAAGTAGACTCGATTCGGCAGGGCGGCAACGAGATCGCCGCCTTCGGGGAAGAATTCCACTTGCAGCTTCTTCACGACGATGGGGATTGGCCGAACCAGCGTTTCCACACTGGCGCCGTCGCTAAATTGAACCGAAAATGTGCCAAGCCCGCGGTCGATGACTGTGGGCAGTTTGAAGCGGACGTTCACTGCGCCTGCCTGATCGGTTTGCATCACGATCGGCCTGGCACCCTCCTTGCCGTCGGCACCATAGGGTTTGCCATCGATATAAATGGATGCCTCAACGCGCCGGTTAGCAACCGGCGTGCCTCCCTCCGCACGCGCGACCTTGCATGCGGCCACCACTTCCTGGCCCGCGCCGTAAGATTTGCGCGTGAAATCGAGTTCCTTATTGAGACGCGGATTCTCATAGCGATTGACGATGAATTTGCGCTGCTGTTCAGGGCAACGCCGGTTTTGCTCTCGAACTGTCAGCGTATACTCCCCTCCTGGAAGTGTCGGTTCAATCACGAATTCACCAGTGCCCACGCCCTGGATCGGTTTCTTGTCCGGTCCCTGGATTGGCCTGTTGGTCTTCGGGTCCTGCAGGAGTGCAGAACCTTCTGACTGAAAGACCTCCTCACCGTTGGGGCTGGTGATCGAATAGAAGAGGTGGAGTGGCTCCTTGGCTGGCTTCAAGCTGAAGCGCTCCAGGGTCAGCGAGCGAAAGCGGACCGTTTCGCCTGGCCGATACATCGGTTTGTCGGTCCGCAGGTCCGTGACGAAGACGGGAGTGGCGAGCGGCAGCACCTCCCGGACCTGACCGGTCGGTTGCCCGCCTCGGCTTGCATCAATTTCCAACGTCAGGACATCTTTTGGCGGTAGCGGTAAGCTTGGGGGCAGCACGAGCTGGAAATCCCCCGCGCTCGCGACCTCCTTGGTCTCATAGAGGACCTGATTCCTGGAATTGACGACCCGTGCCTTCAGGTTGGCTGGCACGGCCTGATTATCGAGGTTCTGAGTCTGGACCCTGAAAGTGTTTGGGGCTCCGGGTTGGAGATGTTGAGGACCCGAGACGAGAAGATCCATTTGCTGCTGCCGGACCTTGTTCTCCAGATCCAAGTGCATCTGCTCGTCTCGGCGAACCAGGTCGCCCATGTCTTTCTCTATTTTCTCTACCGAACGCTGCAACACGGCGAGTTTCTCGCCGTATTGAGCGTTGACGGCAGATTCCTGCGCCTTCGTAGCTTCCAGGCGCTGTGTCTCCAACGCTGCTAGCCGCTGATCCTGGAAATAGATAACGGTCCACCAGCCGCACGGAAAACTGAGACCAACCGCCAGAAGGATGCTGGCGGCCAGTGCCCAGCGCAGTGCGAATGTGCGCGCCCGTCGAGGCACGGGAACAGTTGCCGGTTCTTGAGCCGGCGGCTCGCCTGCTGGCGGCTCGAAGCGGACGGCGGGAAACTGGGTTTTGGCTGCAAGCCCAAGCAATCTCTTGTGCGCCTGGGCCTGTGTCAGTGCAGCCTGGCAGCCGGCACACTGTACTAGATGTGCTTGCAGGCTGTCGCGCTCGGCTTCCTCGAGCAGATCGTACATGGAGGCCAACAACTGGGCCTGGTATTGTTCACAGGAGGTCATGATTCTCTCCCCCGGCTGAAATCGCAAATCGAGTTCCCCGCAAGCCTCCTCCAACATCCGCTTCCGCAGATGGCACCTTGAGAGAAGGCCCAGCAGGTTGAATAGATCAAGCCAAAACTCGGCGCAGTTTCTCCAGTGCGGTCCGCATCTGGGTTTTGACTGTGCCAATAGGACAATTGCGCATCTGGGCAATTTCCTGGTAAGTCAGCTCACCGTTTTGTCGCAGGAGAAAGACTTCCTTTTCCTCAGGCCGCAGGTCCAGAAGAGCTTGGCGGATGCGCCGAAGGGATTCTTCGTCCTCCACGAGCTGGTCCGGGACTTTACCGTCGGCAAGTTGCATGATGTCTTCCCCCAAAAGCGGTTTGACCCGCCGTCGCCACGCGCTGCGCTGCAGATCCTTGGCGGCATTCAAGCCCACGCGGAAGATCCAGGCGCGCAGGTCCCGGATTTCCGGCAAGCCTTCCTGCGTCCGCCAGCAGCGGAGGAACACTTCTTGAGCCATGTCCTGGGCATCGTCCGGATTGCCGAGTACGAACCATAGCGTGCTGACCAGCTCATCACGGATCTCGCTAAAAGTGCGCACCAGCACCTCGCCGGGAGACAACGTCCCCGGCGTATCCGGAACCGGCCCTCCAGGTATACTCGCCACCGGTTTGCTCATACAGTCACCTATCAGACGAGTGAGCAGGAATTTGGATTGTAACCGGACGGGAAAAGAGAGAAAGGGCACGCCGAATCCGCTTCAGAAGGGCGGCAGGCAACCCTTGGCACATCAAAGACTTGGGATTTGCGGAGAGTAAACCTTTGTCCAAGCCGTCAAATTGCAGCTGATCTTCCACTTTATCGAGCTGTTCGGGTAAAACACAGCGGTCATGGAAGACCTGCTGATGGAACCTGACCTGGGGACGGCATGTTCGCCGTCTGTGGTGGAGTTGCT
>DATGZX010000001.1:0-12534 GCA_035296965.1 Gemmataceae bacterium | reverse complement strand
GTCGGCATCCGCAGTGCAGGAATAATTCAACTCCGAAAAAACTGTCGGGTGTGCAGCCGCGATTTGTCGGGCCTCGCGTGCCGGCAGCAAGCTCCGCCACAATCCAGGCCGCCCTTGCCAGAAGTGGTGGCCAGATTGAGTGATCTGCCGCAGATTTGCCATGGTGGTTGCCGCCAAAGCCTCCGCGATGGACCTGTTGGTTCGCACTCCTAATTCGTGGATGAGGCGTCCCACTTCCTGGTGGGGAGTCGACACTAGGCTTTCGTATCGGACCTGGATAACTCCTCGGGGCGCCCACCACTCTCTACTCACAGAAAGCAAAGCAGCAGCTCGTCTGCCTGTTGCATATTCCATGAAGGCCGAGCTGCAGGGCATCGACCCATAGATCGGGAACTCGTTGCCATTCTCTCCGTTCAGCCAGTGGCTAGTCGAGGGATCGCGCGGAGCGAAGTGAAGGATGGAGAGGAGGACGTCCAGCGGGTGTCGGGCCAGGACGACAACTTGGAACCGGTGCCGGTCCAGTAATTCGACAAACGAGACCGTGCGGTGCCAGTGGATTTGCAGCACACACCTAGGCGGCAGTCCTTGCCAGTCGACTTCAACCGGGTCGTGCGCAGCCCGCTCGGCGAGGCCGTAGAGCTCAACCAACAAGCGCCGCAACCAGGTATTTCCAGAGCGAGGCGTGCTGACGACCGCAAGGCGCAGCTCGGGCCGCGTGTGCACAATTGGTGGTGCCTCCAAATGCGTGTCTGAGCCGAGCTGGTCTGCCATGTCTTTGATATATCTCCGTGATAGGAAAGTATGGACGATTGCTATCCGTGTCTTTCGAAGCAATTTCAGTACCAAAGCACTACCTTTTGGCTCGTGCGTCCACCAAGCTGGATGAAGCGCTTGCCTCCTTTCCGTGGAATGCCCGCCCTACCAGACATGGCCAAGCGGCCACGGGTGGGGGACGAGCACGTTCGATGAGTTTACAGCGGATGATTGGAAAACTTACACGATCATGGACCCGATTTAGTGTAAATCGGGCCCAGCCGCGGCCGGTGCCGAAGCCCACTTGTAGCGAAGTGCCGGCCGACGGCCACGGGATCTTTCGCTCTCAATCGCTCGGCGCGTCGCAAGGCACGCGCCAGCAAAACCTGCTGGCTCAGTTGCATAGCGGTGTGAGCGCCTTGAAGGCGCCTGGGAACACGATGGAAGCAACTGGGCCAAATCATCCCAGCGTGCACGGTGCGTTCTGGGTATGGCGGAGCAAAGCCCGGGGCAAGCTTACCCTGGGCTTTGTTCATCCATTCAGACGTGACAGAGCACCAAGTTAGTCAAGGACCTCGCCGTCTCCCGGCCTCATTACCGCGACCGGGGTCTCGGCATGTTGATGAGGGCGGCGCCTTTCATGGCCGCTCTTTTGCGCGATGAAGACGAGCGCCAGACTGGCTGCCAGGAAGTTGGACGAGGCATTGCCCTCGCTGGCAAAGTGAGCAATCCCATGCTCCCGCGCTCCTTGGTCCGGCGTGTTGAAGTGCCCTTGCGACGCGTCCATACCGATGGCCGCCGTCAGCCTGCCCGCTTCGTCCGCGCCGGTCAACGATTTCAGATTTTCGTGCCAGCTCTGGTCGGAGAAGGACAGCTCGACCAAGGCGCTGGCATCGTGTGCCGCCTCGCCCCACAGTAAGACTTGAGCCGACTTCGCCTGGACGCTTCCGTTGTCTTCCGGGCTGGCCTCCACCGCGAGTATGGCAGGCGCGTTCGCCGCCTGCGCGTCCGGGGCTGCCATGAACACCGCGAAAGGATGGCCCACATTCTGGACGCTTGGGGTCGAGGAAACGATAAAGCCTCCCAACGTGGAGCTGGCCGGGAGCGGGTTGTCGAAGGCGGCGCTGACGAACTCCGAGTTATCCGTAAGGCTGGCTAAGGACTGCGGGACCGCCAAGAAGAGAGTGGGTGAACCATTGGGTAAACCGATGACATTGCCTCCCAGGTCGCTGGTCGTCTCTGCCCCAACGAGATTGGCGCCCGTATTGGCTGAGCTCATGATGCCCGAAGAGAATGCGCGGTCCGAATTCGCGAGGACCCAATTGGCCCCGACCGCGGAGTTTCCGGAAATCGTGCTGCCCGTGAGCGAGAGCGTGCCGCCGTAGTTGGCGATGCCGCCGTCATTGAGTTCAGCGAAGTTTCCTGAAATGGTGCTGTCCGTGATCGTCAGCGTGCCGGTGTTGACAATGCCGACGCCGCTGTCGCGGTTCGGAGAGACCGTGTTGGCGAACAGCGACAGTGAACCCATATCGGGGTTATCGCTCCCGCCAGCGAAGTTTCCGGAGACGCTGCTGTCGATGATCAGCGCCGAGCCGGCGTTGAGGATGCCCCCGCCGCTACCGGCCGAGTTGCCCGCGACGAAGCTATCTGCAAGTGTGAGGAAGCCGGCGTTGAGGATGCCGCCCGCGCCGCCAATGGCCGAGTTGCCGACCACAGTGCTGTTGTCGAGCGACAACGTGCCGCCGTTTGCAATGCCGCCCGTGGTGCTGGCCGAATTGCCGGAAACCGTGCTGTTGACGAGCGTCATAGTGGCTGTGTTCAGAATACCAGCGTCGACGACAGCCGAGTTTCCGAAGACGGTGCTGCCCTGGAGTGTCATGTTCCCGCCATAATTGCCGATCCCACCGGCGCCGAGAGCGGAATTTCCGGAGACGGTGCTGTCAACGAGGGTCAGCGCGCCGCCGTAGTTGGCGATGCCGCCGTTACCTAGGAGGGCGGAATTTCCGGAGACGGTGCTGTCTACAAGGGTCATGGAGCCGCCGTAGTTAACGATGCCTCCGTTGTCGAGCTGGGCCGAGTTTTCGGAGATCATGCTGTCCGTGATCGTGACGGTGCCGCCATTGACCAGTCCTGCCCCGCTGGCGGAGTCGGCCGAGACGAGATTGCCGATGAGCGTGAGCGAGGCGGTGTTGGCGATGCCCGGGTTGTCGAACTGGACGGAGTTTCCGGAGATGGTGCTGCCCGTGATCGTGAGCGCGCCGGTGTTGATAATGCCGCCGCCACCACTGGCCGAGTTTCCAGCGACCGTGCTGTCATTCAGAAGCAGCGTGCCGGTATTGACGATGCCGCCCCCACCGCCGCTGGCCGAGTTTGCGGACACGGTGCTGTCGTCGAGTGTCAACGTGCCGCCGTAATTGCCAATCCCGCCACCGCTATTGGCCATGTTGCCGGAGACCGTGCTGTCGGTGAGGGTCAGCGTGCCGGTATTGACGATGCCACCGTCGCCAATGGCTGAGTTGCCGATGATGGTGCCGTCGGTGATCGTGAGGGTGCCAGCGTAATTGCCGATGCCACCCCCGCCCGCCGCCGAGTTTCCGGAGACGGTGCTATTTGTGAGTTTGACCGAGCCGCTATAGTTCGCGATGCCGCCATTGCCGATGCCTGCCGAGTTTCCGGTGACGATGCTGTCGGTGAGTGTCAGGGAGCCGCCGTAGTTGACGATCCCACCGTTATCGCACTGGGCCGAGTTTCCAGAAACGATGCTGTCGGTGAGCGTGAGCGTGCCCGTGTTGCGAATGCCGCCGCTGTTGGCGGCCGAGTTTCCGGAGACGACACTCTCGGTGAGCCTCAACACGCCAGCGTTGTTGATGCCGCCGCCGTCGTCGGCCTGGTTGGTGGTTGTAGAGTTGTCCGGCTGCGCCAGTGCCCCGGCTTCCACGGTCAGGCCAATGATGCTGACGCTGGCTTGGCCGTCGACATCGAGCACACGGTTGGCGTTATTGCCGCTCAGGGCCAGCTCGCTCGCCCCTGGGCCGACGATGGTCACACTCCGGCTCATCTCCAGTTCGCCGACCGTCAGGGTGATTACTTGTTGGGTCGGCCCGAGCAAATGGGAGTCGAAGCGAATGGTGTCCAGGGTGCCGAACGGCTGGGTCGTTTCGATCTGGATGGACTTGGCGGCGCTTAAGCTGGCTCCCGAGGCGTCGGTAGCGGTGCCACCGGTGTCGACGAGCGCGATCGCTTCGCGCAAAGTAAGGGTCGAGCTGCTGCCCGAAATGGGGGCGTCAGCAAGGCTATTCACGGTGAGGACGGCCGGTGCCAACCTGTCCTCCAGGATCGTGACCGTCAATTGGGACAGACGACGCAATGTGCTGGCCTTGCGATGGCGTTTAGACGGTCGCTCCGCGGTTTCCTGTGAGAAGCATTTGGGCAGCCAACGGAGAAGAGACATCAAAGGCTCCTTTAATTCTGTTACCGAAGGACTCGACTCGAACACCCAGCCGCACGGAACCCGGCGCGGGCGCTCCTGGTCGCTCTGCATGGACGCAGGGCAGAGACGGAGTCTACCCAGTGTTGCTCCGAGGATGCTCAACGGTTCGTGCCGGAAGCAACATATGCGTCAGGACGGTATCGACGCCATGGATTCATGCCGGCCCAGTCTTCCACTCGCAGGCAGCGGTCGCCTGCATCGCGGAGGACTACGGCTACACTACCGGCACAGACTCCTTGCCCCGGGTCTGCCAGCAGCACGGCCAAAGAGGTACTTAATGATAAGATAGGCAAAATTAGAAAAGCGTGAGAAATGGAGGAAAATTACGTTCTGGGCTGTCATTTAGGGTCTGGTTGTCCGGGGGGGACCGGATGCGCGGTGTGATTGCTGAGGTGAGCGGCGAGTCTCAGCCGGGCCCCAAACCGCCGCCGAAGGAACGGCTGGCCACTCGCGGTGCAGAACTTGAACGGGCGCTGGGCCGGGCCGAAATCAATTACCTAATCAAGAGGGCAAGCGGAAGCACACCCCTTGACCAGGCTTTGCAGCATGCGTCGAAGAGCGCGTTTGGAGCTGCAAAGGCTGCTTTCACTGAAGCCGACGTAGAGAGCGCGGTTCAAGCTTATCTTCACCCGCTCGAAGCAGCCAATATAATCGATGACGCAGCGACCGCGCACGCAATCGAAGAATCTCACAAGAGGATCACCCAGGATCCGCAGAAAGATACTTGGCCGGCGGGCAAGACGTTCGGCCAGAAGTATTTCGATCCTGCCGCGGTGGAGTGAATGTAGCCAATTGCCTTCGCCTTGTCCGGGATCGAATATTCAAGACTCCCCCAACAATCCGGGGCGCCCATGCCTAGCCCCACGACCCCGACCTCTTCACCTGGGCCCGTCACGGCTGATGAAGTCAAGCTGCAGGGCCAGGATGCCGAAAGGCATGTTTCGATCGGCTTCGGGCTGTCCGTCTAGCAATGCACGCGGCGAGCACCTTTCGATGACCGTGCAAGGTTCTGCCCCAAGCCTCCTCGGCTTCGTGGGCCGGATTGGCAATCCATCTTACCCGACCGGCCGCTAGCCCCGTTCACTGCGCCCAACGTCTCCTACCGTGGCTTAAGATGGGTTGCCTTTGCAACCGGCGCATGCGTAGAGTACGAGAGAGCACCGTGTTTCCTGTTAATACTGCGGCGACGCCACCTCACTCACGATGCGCTGCAATTCGCCGAGAGATACCACTGGGCTTGGGCAGATCATTCGTTCGCAGCAGGCAGGGAACTATCGCGCATCGGCTTTCCGCTCATGAATCGACAAACCCTGACAAAGTGAGAATGCCCTGATGGTCGGCAAGGTTATCGAATGGGCGCTGAATAATCCCCTGATCGTGCTCCTCCTGGCAGTCGCGCAGGCAGGGTTCGGCGTCTATGCGTTTCTCAATGTCAACGTAGAAGCCTATCCTGATCCGGCGCCGGCCATTGTCGAGGTGGTCGCGCAATTCCCGGGCGCCTCGGCCGAGGAAGTCGAACGGCAGGTCACCATTCCCCTAGAGGTCACGTTTGCCGGCATGCGCGGGTTGAAGGCCATCCGCAGCCAATCGCTGTTCGGCCTGAGCGACCTGAAGATGAGCTGGAATTACGGCAGCGATTTCACTTATGAAGCAGCCCGCCAAGAAGTGATCAACCGCATGGCCACCATCAGCCAACCGCTGCCCAGCGGCGTGACGCCGATGATTTCGCCGGAATCGCCCACGGGAGAAATCTATCGCTACATTTTGAAGTCGCCCAAGGATGCGGCCGGCCGGGAGATTTACACACTCAACGACTTGAAGGCGCTGCAAGACTGGGTACTTGAGCGCGAGTTCCGCACGGTTCCGCGCATCGTCGATGTCACCAGCTTCGGTGGCACGGTCCGTCGCTACGAAGTGCAGCCCGACCCGGACCGTCTGCGCCGCTATGGCATCACCCTGGCGCAGTTGCAGACGGCGCTGGCAAACAGCAATAGCACCGTGGGCGGCGACTACGTGAGCCAGGGGCAGGTGGCCATGACTGTGCGCAGTGTCGGGCTGTTCGGCGGCGGCCTCGATCCTGTGAACAAGGTATTGGGGTTCGAGGACAAGGAACTGCAGGCTTACCTCGCCGGGAATAAGTGTACCTCGGAGGAGAGCCGGCGCCTGAGCGAAGGCATCGCACGGCGCAAGGTAGAGCCGCCTTTTACCAAGGAGGAACTCGCCCAGATCAACGAGATCGACGTGCGGGCAGCCAAGCGCGCCGCCGCCATCCTGCGCGCGGAGGAGCAGCGCCGCATTCGCGGTATCCGCAGCCTGGCGATCGCATCAGTGAACAACCAGCCCGTGCGCGTCGAGGATGTGGTCGAAGGGGGCAGGCTGCCCTCCGGACAGATCAGTGACAAGGGCGTCGTCGCCAGCCATCAAACCCGCCTGGGGCGGATCGGCTACTGCAGGGCCCTGGTGGCCCGGCCGCCCGGCTCGCCACTCAGTCTCGATGCGGTTGGTTACGACCAGGATGACAAGGTGCAGTGCATCGTTCTGTTGCGCAAGAACGAAGACACCTTGCCCGCCCTCAAAGATGTTGAAGCCAAGGTCCGGGAGCTGAACGATCCTGCATCGGGCCGGATGCTGCCCGGTGTGGAGATCGAGCCCTATTACGATCGGTCGGAGCTGCTGCACGTCACGACCGAGACCGTGCGTGAGAACTTGCTGGTCGGCATCGTCCTGGTCACGGTCATCCTGCTGATGTTCCTGAGCAACGTGCGCACCGCCCTGATCGTGGCCATCAATATTCCCCTTGCGTTGATGTTTGCGTTTGGCATGCTCTTTATCCGGGGTAAATCTGCCA
Organism: Gemmataceae bacterium; assembly: GCA_035296965.1. Taxonomy (GTDB): domain Bacteria; phylum Planctomycetota; class Planctomycetia; order Gemmatales; family Gemmataceae; genus DATGZX01. The sequence continues at coordinate 5,443 of DATGZX010000001.1, read as the reverse complement.
ACCTTCTGTCGATTGGTGCCGTCGATTTCGGCATCATCGTCGATTCGACCGTGATCATCGCGGAGAACATATATCGATTCGTTACCAGCGGCGAGCGGCTGGAACTCCCGCTCAAAGACCGCATTCTCCGCTCGACCCAGGAAATCGATCGCGCGCTCCTGTTCTCGACCATGATCATGGTGTGCGCTTTCATTCCGCTGTTCGCGATGAGCGGACCGGAAGGACAGCTCTTTGGCCCGATGGCGCAAACCTACGCGTTTTCCCTGGGTGGAGCGTTGCTCCTGGCCACAACCCTAACGCCGGTGCTGTGCCTGATCTTCCTCAAAAAACTGAGACCGACGCCGGACAACTTCTTCGTGCGTTTCTTGTGGAGCAGTTATCTTCGCCAGGTGGAATTTTGTCTCAGGTTTCGCTGGGCGACCGTCGCCGTCATGGGCACGCTGATCCTGGGCACGCTCGCCCTGGCGATTTTCGTGGGCCACGAGTTCATGCCCGAGCTGGAAGAGGGCAACCTCTGGATCCGGGGCACCGCCCCTCTCAATGTCACTCTGGAACGACAGGTCGAGCTATCCAAGCAAGCGCGGCGCATCATGGCGAACTATCCCGAGGTGGAGTCGATCGTCGGCCAGCTCGGCCGGCCCGACGACGGCACCGATTCGGGCGGCTTCTTCAATGCCGAGTATTTCGTGCCCTTGCGGCCGGAGAAGGATTGGCCGAAACTCGTCGAGCGGAGCGGTTGGACGCGCTGGCTCTTCGGCGCCAAGCGGACGCGCAGCAAGCAGGAGATCGTCGATGAGATGAACAACGAACTCGAAAGCATGATGCCCGGCATCGTCTGGAATTTCTCGCAGAACATCCGCGACAATGTCATGGAGTCGCTGTCGGGGGTCAAGGGGGATAACTCTCTCAAGATCTTTGGGCCCGACATCGACCAGCTGGAAATCCTCGCGCGCAAGGCCAAGATTGCCCTGCAAGGCGTTCAGGGCATCGAAAACGTCGGCATCTTCCACATCCGTGGACAATCGCACATGGAGTTCCGCGTCGATCCGGAAAAGTGCGCGAAATGGGGCGTCATGACGGCCGACGTCAACAACCTCATCAGCAGCGCCCTGGGCGCCCGCCCCTTTTCAACGATGGTTGAAGGTGAGAAACTGTTCGACATTGCCATCCGCTGGCCCAAGCGGCTGCGCGGCAGCGAGTCGTCGATTCTCGACATCCCCGTGGACATCGTCAACAATCAGGTACTGCTCAGCCCCGGCCCCGGACCGGTGCCTTCTGCCACCGGAAGCGGCCTGCCAACGCCCCCCGACAAAGGAACACCCGTCGACACGTCCAATCCGATCAGCAACAAGCCACGCCTGCGGCTGCGCGACCTGGTCTCGCCTGTGGCCGACGACGGTGAGCCGGACCCGTATGGCCAGTTCGAACGACAGGGCGCCTCGGATATCTATCGCGAGAACGGCAGGCGGATGATCGCCGTCAAGTTCAGCGTGCACAACCGCGATCTGGGCAGCGCCGTAGACGAGGCCCGCAAGAGCACCAAGGAGATCTTCCAGACCCCCTACCGGGCGGTCTGGAGCGGCGAATTCGAGGAAATGGAAGATGCGGAAGGCCGGCTGATGCTGATCGTACCGCTGGCGCTCGGTTTGATCTTCGTGCTCCTGTACAGCGCTTTCCGCTCGCTTTTGGATGCCGTGGTGGTGCTCAGCAACGTTTTCGCGCTGGCTATCGGCGGATTCTGGGCCCTTTATTTTACTGGCACGAACTTCAGCATCTCGGCCGCGGTAGGTTTCATCTCGCTCTTCGGCGTGGCGGTGATGGATGGGTTGCTCATGATCTCTTATTTCAACACCTACCGGGCCCACGGCATGACGCTGCACGAGGCGATCCTGGAAGGGGCCGCCAAACGCGTCCGGCCAATGATGATGACCGATCTCACCGCCTTGCTCGGCCTGTTGCCGGCCGCTATTTCGACGCGCATCGGTTCGCAAACGCAGCGGCCGCTGGCAATCGTGGTCGTGGGCGGCATGATCACGACGTTGCTTTTAACTCGCTACCTGATGCCGGTGCTTTACAGCTTCTACGGCAACCGCGAGCCCACGGCCGGCTCTCGGCATATGGCACATTGACCACCACTTTGTTGTTGGCCGGACTGGTCCGGTTCTTCTAGCCCATGTTTAACACCTAATTCTTTCGGTTTTGACGTAAGTCCTTATTTTTCAACGTCCACACACCCGGTTTCCTGATACCCCGTAGTGATAATCTATCGCCTAGAAATGGCTAGATTCTGACATTTATTCCATAAAACGGACTGGTCAACGGACAGGACGACCATAATGCTAACATTATGTTCATCCGCTCCATCAAAGTCCCGTCCTCCAATGGTACCGTCCACGAGTACGTCCGCGTCGTCAGTTCCGTACGCGAGAACGGCAAAATCAAGCAAAAGGTCATCGCCAATCTCGGACGCCGCGATACCCTTGAAGCCATCTTGCCCCTGCTGAATCGCTTTCTCACCGGCGAAGACAATGCCCAACAGCTACGCCAGCAACTCGGAGAGCAAGGGCCCATCGAAGTGCTCGAGGCCAGCACCTGGGGACCGCTGCTAGTCGCCCGTCACTTCTTTGCGCAACTGGGTATCTGGCAAGTACTCGATGCCGGTCGCCGCTGGCCGAAGCTGCTGCCGGAGGAAGACGCCAACGACGATTGGGTCAGTCGTGTCCTGGTGCTAATCGCCAACCGCCTCGTGCGTCCTTCGAGCGAACACGCCCTGGCCGCGTGGCTTGAGACCGATTACCTCTGCGACCGTGCCGGCCGCCGCTACTTGCCACGCTGGCGGCAACATGGCCGGGTGCAGGTCGACCTGGCCCAATTGCAGTGCTGGTACCGTACGCTGGATCATCTGTTTGTGAACAAGGAGCAGTTGGAAGTCGCTCTGTACAAGCGGCTGCGGACCTTGTTCGACTTCGAAGCGGAGTTGGTGTTCTACGACATAACCAGCACGTACTTCGAAGGCCATGGGCCGCCGGAGTTCGCCAAGCACGGTTACAGTCGCGACGGCAAGCCACGCAATGTGCAGGTCGTGGTGGGCGTGGTTATGATGGCGGGTTGGCCCATCGCGCATCACGTCTGGGCCGGCAACCGCCGCGACAGCACAACGGTTCAGGAAGTGATCCGGGATCTGACGCAGCGTTTTCATATTCGCCGCATCGTCTTTGTCGGCGATCGCGGCATGGTGACCGAAAAGAACCTGGCCTGGCTCTCGGAGCAAGAGCAGTACGGCTTCCTGGTGGGGATGACGCGTCGCCAGAATCCCGAGGCGGAGACGCTGATCGATCGCGTGGACGAGGCCAGGTGGCTCGACTGCCCAATGGGGATCGTTGCACGAGAGAAACAAGATCCGCCACGTACGCGCGTGCAAGAAGTACCCTGTGACCGCGACGGCGTGCATGTGTTCGTCGTCGAGAGCGACGAGCGGCGGGCCTACGAAGAGCGGCAACGCACCAAGGCGATGCAGCGTGTGCGTGCGGCGTTGGCCAAGGTGCAGGCACGCGTGGCCAAGGGCCGACTCAAGAAGCCGGAAAAGATCGGGGCGGCGGTGGAGCGGACACTGCAAAAGCACCACGGCTACCGCTACTACACCTGGGAGTTCAAAGAGGGGTGCCTGGAAATCGCCGAGCACCCGGTGAATCTGCCGCGGGAAAAGAAGTACGAAGGCAAGTATCTGATTCAAACCGACCAAGAGGCCATGACGCCGCAAGAGGCGGTGCAGTATTATAAGGACTTGAGCGAGGTAGAACGGGGCTTTCGTTCCCTGAAGGATCCGCTGGGTATGCGGCCGATCTGGCATCACGCAGAGCGCCGCGTCAAGGCTCATATCCTGGTGGCGGCGCTGGCGTTCCTGATCGAGCGCATGCTGGAGCGTGCCTTGAAAGACGCGGGGGTAAATCTATCAGCGCGGTCGGCCTGGGAAGCATTGAAAACGATTCGCCTTGTGCAATTCCGCGTGGACGGGGAACTGCGCAGCGGTGTCACACCAGGCTCGCAACGGGCACGTCAAGTTCTCAAGGTTCTCAAACTCACCGACCATCGTCCACCAACGCCTCCGCCGGGCGAGGAAACCACGATGTAGTGACTAATCCAAAATCCAACCCTTATGCTGCAAGGACTTATGGCGACACTTGTTAAACATGGGCTAGCCGAAGGCCCAGCCTCTAGCCTTTCCCGCGTCCTTGGTGGCCATCCTCGGGCCCGCGGCCGGCCCTCAGCCCGCGAGTTTGCCGGCAGCGAGCATCACCACCGACGGCGGGGTGCGTCGTGGCTAAAGATCGAATTACGACTCCAAACCAATCGACGTGCGGAATCTCTAATTGGTGTCGCTGGTATGATCGCCGGAGTCCTCCGTTATCATCTCATCGGTGGACTCCTGCTCCGGTGCATCGGCCATCGCCATAAACTCCCAGCTACACCCTGGACATGAAATCCGTTGACCGAGCATCCTGCCGGAAACCTGAAGCCGACGCTTGCAAGCTGGGCAGATAAACACCTTGGCCATTGGCGGGCGCCTTGCAAGGAGACATCCCTCCGAGTCACAGGTCGAAAGCCCGCGGCCAGCCATCGGCTCACAACCTGTCCAGAAGCGAACCTCCGAACCAACCGCGGGGTTGTGGTTGATCTTTGAGACGTGATTGCGGTCGACCGGTTTATAGACAGCACACCACAAGCCCACGGTCGGCCGTCGCTCCAAGTCGGCGCCAAGGGCGACGGTCCCGACCGCGCGGCGTCACCAGTCGTCTAGGGGGCAACATCCGTGCCGTGCGGAAATAAAAACCCCGCGGCCAAACCACGAAATTCGCCTCGCGGCTGGCATGCGGGGGAAGGGAACTTAACAAGTATGGCACAGGCGGCCCGACCTCAGCCTGTAGCCTCTGTTCCAGAGGTGAGCCTTGGCACTGGCCGCAGGATAAACGCCATCGCGATCAAAAGCCCGCGCCCGGCCGTGACCCTGAGTAGACATTAAGGGCCACGATACCGGCCGCGGTGGCCGCTTCAATCGTAACTAGTGCAACAACCGTGCCCGATGGAATGAAGACGCTGCGGAGCCCTTGTCCCAGCCTACCCCGACGCGTTGGTGCTGTCCATTCTTATGGCGACGATGTGATCCCACGACAGACGAGTAAATCGGCCCCGATAACATGGCTCCAGTTTAGAAGAAATGGGTCTGTTTTACTCGCGGGCTGGCAGCGATACTGCGTGCCGGTTATTCTGGGCTGCATGAGTGAAGTCACGCGCATCTTGTCCGCCATCGAACAGGGCGATCCCCACGCGGCCGATCAGCTCTTGCCATTGGTCTACGACGAACTGCGCAAGTTGGCGGCACAGCGTCTGGTAAACGAGAAGCCTGGTCAGACGCTCCAGGCCACCGCCCTGGTGCATGAAGCCT